>NZ_JBPYDD010000007.1:0-192257 GCF_051847535.1 Psychrobacter sp. 1U1
AGAAGTGAAACATCATCGCGCCAATGGTAGTGTGGCTCCGGCCATGTGAGAGTAGGTCATCGTCAGCTCTCTATTCCAAAAGCCCCCACAACAACGTTGTGGGGGCTTTTTCTTGTGCTAATAAATCGAATGTTAAAAATCTAATCTACCTATTGAAGTTTAATTGCTAAACTACTGGCTAAATGAATAAAGTAATAGAGAGTTTTAATCATGGTTCAGGTCGTTTTCGGTATTATCTTAGGTGTAATTGTTACTGTAGGCTACTTAGCTTTTAATTCTAAATTTCATTTCGACCATGAGCTTACTCTTAATATGGTTATCGCTACTGCAACGGTTGTAGCAACAGTGATTCATTTTGACAGTGTTCAGAAGCAAAAACGTGACCGAGTTTGGGAAATAAATAAAGGTAGCTTGCTTAATTTATCTCATGCCGTTGCTGATGCTATTGAAACTTCTTCTAAGTTAACAGACCAAGCATTTAATGAAATGCAGGGTATACCTGATGATACTTGTAATATTGATGCTACAAATACTGGTAATAAATTTCAAAAAACAATTTCAGAATCATTAAACGTCTATAAGCCATTACTTAATTCAAAGTTAATTGAAGCAATTGAAGACTATCAAGAAACTGAGCAAAAAATTATAGATAAATTTAATTATAATGCTATAAATATGTTCGAAGCTTATGAGCTTCAATGGTCAGCACAACAAGATCTACAGCATATCATTCATAAATTTATTAAAAAGATATCAGGCATTTAATTTTAGGTATAAAACCTTAAATTCAGATTAATTACTTGAAAGGATTAATGTGTGATAGAAGTTTATATAGAATCTTGAGGTGTCCCAATGTAAGAGAGAGCAGGCAACTAAAGCAAAACTTCCCCACAAAAAAGCCCATATTAGCGAACTAATACGGGCTTTAACATTCAATAGAGTATCTAACAAACTAGACTAACAACTAAGCACCTTCACCAAATTTACCACTTTGGAAGTCGTTGACCGCTTGCATGATCTCTTGCTGACTATTCATGACAAACGGACCGTATTGAACAATCGGTTCACGTAGTGGACGACCAGTGATCAAGATCACTTTGGTATCCTCACTACTATCGGCAGTAATAGTGACGCCATCAGTATTGTCATCATTTTTCAAGATAGCCATAGTCTTAGTCGGTACTGTTTCACCTTCAATATCTATCGTACCACGATACACAAAGGCAAACGCGTTGTGATCGGCGGGAATGGCTTGGCTAAAGCTCGTGCCTGCTGGTAGATGGATATCTAAATAAGTCGGCTCAGTGATGTCGCGTGTGACTGCGCCTTCTACGCCATGCGATGTACCTGCGATGACAGTAACATCAACGCCGTCATCAGTGGTATATTTAGGCAAATCCTCACTTTGGAAGTCTTTATACCAAGGGTCATTCATTTTATCTTTGGCAGGCAGATTAAGCCACAGCTGGAAGCCTTCCATCGCGCCGTCTTCTTGTTCCGGTAGCTCTGAATGAATGACACCGCTCGCTGCCGTCATCCACTGTACGCCACCGTTTTGTAATAGCCCTTCGTTACCCGCGCTGTCACGGTGACGCATACGACCTGTGATCATATAAGTAATAGTCTCAAAACCGCGATGCGGATGGTTCGGGAACCCAGCGACATAATCATCTGGATTGTCGCTTTTAAAGTTATCGAGCATTAAGTAAGGGTCGAGACGCTCTTGTAATTGCTGCGTAAGCACGCGAGTCAATTTAACGCCTGCACCATCTTGGGTATCGACCCCAGCAAAAAGCTGTTCAATTTGACGTGACTGGGTGACGGTATCTTTTACGCTATTTACTATAGTGTTATCCATTATTTTCTCCTGCTTTTTTAGTAACGGTTGATAAGCATTAAGTTTTATCAATCTTCACTTATGTATTTTGAGGTTAGCAGGACAAAATTCAATATTACTATGTAGAATTATTATATTGATAATATTTATTATTAAGATAATTTTAATAGTTATATTTTCTAATTAAAATAACTCACCCACCTCAATGACTTCTTCAAAATTAAAGCCCAATTGCTGACCTTTACGCTGCCGCATTTGTTCGATACGCTGACGACGTCCTACGATTAACCTTAATACTTCACGACGCTGTTCCGTGTTCATACTTAACCATAACTGGCGTTCAGGACGGCTACGCAGGCAGCCGAAGCAATAGCCTTTTTTGTTACTTGTGCAAACTCCAATACAAGGATTGTCAATATCAAACAGTTCAATCTGCTCACTCATGACGTCTCCTTGTCTCTTTTTTGATTTGAATAACCTATTTTAAGTCAGTATTCATGCTAATTTGATTTGACTATAGATTCGCGTTTTTAGCACTATTATCGCTATATAACTGGTGTTATGCTCACTATCTATCAATTTTTATAGTATAACCAATTACAAAGATGAGATTGCATATGAATATTGTGTACGTGCATGGCCTAGATAGCGATGCCAATTCTACTAAAGGGCTTTTATTAGAGCAATATTGTCAACAGCATTACCCTGATATCATAGTACATCGTCCTGATTTAAATCAGTCGCCAGAACAAGTGTTTAGTTACTTAACGGATTTAGTCAGTAAACTTAGCAAGGACGCCAAAACCGTCTTGGTAGGCAGCTCATTGGGCGGATATTTTTCAACGCTCGTCAGCAATCATACTGGCTGTCCTATTTTATTATTAAACCCTAGCACACAGCCGCATATTACTTTACAACGTTTTGAAGACAATAAAAGCGCTGATACTTTAAGAATGGATAACAATGAGGACGAGACGCTTTATACCACTCCTGGTGGCTGGGCGATGACGAAGGCAGACTTACAGTGGTTTGCTCATCATCAATTATTGTCGGTTGCCAATCCAAGTCAGGTCACTGTCATGCTCAAAAAAGACGATGAATTGCTGGATGCCAATTTATCAGCAGCGTTTTACCAGCAGCAAGGTGCGACTGTCACTATACAAGAAGGCGGCGATCATAGGTTTAGTGATTTTGCTAAGCATGTGCCCAAAGTCATTGAAATGGTACAACAGTTAGTCTGAGCCAAGTTAGCTTATAGAGACGACATTATCTGACGTAAGCTACTGACGATTGACGTAAAGAGCGCCATTTTTGGTTATAATGGTTAGATAGAAACAATGATATGTGAATAATAAAGGAAGGCATTTTGAGTCAATATAATGCGCAATCGTTAGAAGTATTAGAAGGTCTTGAGCCGGTACGTCGTCGTCCGGGTATGTATACCGACACCACACGTCCCAATCATCTGGCACAAGAAGTCATCGATAATTCCGTTGATGAAGCGTTGGCTGGTTATACTAAAATCATAAAGGTTCAATTGCATAATGATGGCTCGTTGTCCGTTGAAGATGATGGTCGCGGTATGCCAACTGATATTCATCCTGAGTTTGGACAATCAGGTATAGAGCTTATCTTGACGCGTCTGCATGCTGGCGGTAAATTTTCGACCTCTAATTATGAAGTATCAGGCGGTTTGCATGGCGTTGGCATCTCTGTCGTCAATGCGCTATCAACGCGAGTTGAGGTAACCGTATGGCGAGACAGTACCCAGTTTGATATGGCGTTTGAAAATGGTGCACCAGTAACAAAGCTTACTGAGTCTGTCAGTTCCAATAAACGCAAACGTGGTACTCGAGTGCGTTTTTGGGCAGATGGGAGTTTTTTTGATACGCCCAAATTCAATGTCAAACAGCTTAAGCACAATCTAAAAGCCAAAGCTGTGTTGGCCGCTGGTCTGACGATTGAATTCGTTGATGATATCAATAACGAAAAAGTCGTTTGGCAGTTTACCGATGGGGTGGTGGAGTACCTCAGTGAGCAGCTAGATGGACTGGAGACGTTACCACCCGCGCCATTTTATTATAATCACGAGGCAAAAGCAGGTGAACGCGCAGGCATTACCTTTGCGCTGTCTTGGTTGCCTGAAGGTGGGACGCCGATTCAAGAAAGTTACGTGAACTTGATTCCAACCGCGCAAGGCGGCACCCATGTTAACGGACTGCGTACTGGTATTTTGGAAGCCCTGCGCGAGTTTTGTGACATTCACAATTTACTACCACGCAGTATGAAACTTACGGCAGAAGACGTATGGGATGGGGTCAACTACATCCTATCACTCAAATTCTCAGAGCCGCAGTTCTCCGGGCAAACCAAAGAGCGACTCTCTAGCCGCGAAGCCGCTGGTGCGGTGCAGACGCTTGCAAAAGATGCTTTTAGTTTATGGCTCAATCAGCATGCTGATATGGGTACGCAAATTGCGGAATTAGCCATCAATAAAGCAGGTCGGCGCTTAAAGTCTGCTAAAAAAGTCGCTCGTAAAAAAATCACTCAAGGTCCAGCACTACCTGGCAAGTTAGCAGATTGTCGTGGAGATTTGCGTGATGGTGCTGAGCTATTCTTGGTAGAAGGGGATTCGGCTGGCGGCTCAGCTAAGCAAGCGCGCGATCGTCATTATCAAGCGATATTGCCGCTGCGAGGTAAGATTTTGAACACGTGGGAGGTGTCATCAGATACGGTACTCTCGAGTCAAGAGATTCATGATATCGCTATTGCTATCGGTGTCGATCCTGCCTCTGATGATCTCTCTGAGCTACGATATGACAAAATATGCATTTTAGCCGATGCAGACTCTGATGGCCTACATATTGCAACGTTGATTTGTGCTTTGTTTGTCAAACATTTCCCTGCGCTCGTTGATGCAGGACATTTATTTGTCGCGATGCCACCTTTATACCGAGTCGATGTGGGTAAAGAAGTCCATTATGCACTAGATGAACCTGAACTTGCTCATATCTTGGCCAATGTGCCTGGCAATAAAAAAGCGCAGATCACACGTTTTAAGGGGCTTGGTGAGATGAGTGCAGAGCAATTGCGTGAAACCACGATGAACCGTGATACTCGGCGTTTGGTTCAGTTGGATATGGATGACATCGTACTAACCAGTAGTATGATGGATATGCTACTCGCCAAAAAACGAGCGGCTGACCGTAAGTCATGGCTTGAGGACAAAGGTAACCTAGCTGATATTTCAGTATAGCGCCATAGAGAGAGTCACAGTCCTTGAGGAGAGGAGTCGTTTGGTTTGAATAGTATTTTATGGTTTTCTAATTTATAAAATGCTGAAATTTTGCAAAAGACGATTTAGTCGTATTTATTTAAGGCTAGTATTCGTTTTTACTTTATAGGCCTTAATACATTGTCAAAATTCCCTAAACTTAGTAAAAAACACTTAGGTCATCTGGTTCCAAGACGCGGTAATAAAGTTGCGCCAATCATCGCATCAGCGATGTTAAAAGCAGCTGGCTGGCGAACGGTCGGGGAGATTCCAAATATTCCACAGGCAGTAGTGTTGGCGCTTCCGCATACATCTAATATCGACGGTGTTTATGCAATACCCAGTTTATTTGCTCTAGATCTAAAAATTAGCATCATGGGCAAGCATACTTTGTTTAAGGTACCAGTCCTTGCTCAGCTGCTACGTTGGATGGGTATTATCCCTATTGATCGTGGTAATAAAGGGTCAGTATTGCAGGCAAGTATTGATAAGTTTAAAACTGGAGAACCCTTATTTTTGGGGTTATCTCCAGAGGGGACACGTCAATATACCAAAGAGTGGAAAACAGGGTTTTATTATTTGGCAGTAGGGGCCAATGTGCCAATCTTACCAGTAGCGCTGGATTATAAAACCAAAGAGATACGATTTATGTCTTTGGTTTATCCTACTGGAGATATTTCAGGGGATTTGCAAAAGATTTATAACCAATATCAAGGAGTGGTTCCAATGTATCCTGAGCGCTTGTCTCAACCACTACAAGACGTTAATAGCGCGGATGACTGACAGTTTTATTAAAGCAGGTCGTTGTTAAATATGGATATCCAAAAAGCCTCCGATATTTCAATATCGAAGGCTTTTTTATCTTGAACCGTAGTGATCTAAGCTTGTCGTTGAGGCTGACAATAATATGATCAATATTTAACGGAGATGAGGGTCCTGCTATTGATATTTAGAAGTTTGGTTGACCGTTAGAAGCATTCACACCGCCGTCAACAGGCAGATTGACACCAGTAATCATCGAGGCGTCATCACTTGCTAAAAAGGTGATCGCTGCTGCAATATCCTCAGGAGTGGCAAGACGTCCTAGTGGGCAACGGGCCAAAAATTTATCAGTTTTAGCCTTGTTGTTTTGAATAGCACTGGTCATATTGGTCTCCGTCACGCTGGGATTAACGGCATTGACACGTACCCCATCTGGACCGTGATCGAGAGCCAACGTACGAGTTAGATTGGTAATGCCAGCTTTAGCCGCATTGTAGGCCGCCATGTTCCAATCGCCTCCGATACCTGAAAGCGATGAGACATTGATGATATTGCCTTTCGTCTTGATCAGATATGGCATCGCAGCTTGACAGACATAAAACGTACCATTCAAGTTGACATCGATTGCAGATTTCCACTCTTCAGCTGACATCTCAGTGATTTTACCTTGTGTTGCTTTGCCAGCGTTATTCACCAATACATCAATCTTTTCAAACTTTTCTATGACTCTTTTCATCATTTCTTGTACTTGGTCTTGTACACTAATATCACAGGTAACTGTAAGATAATTGTCGCTATGAATCCATGTACGATCTAAGGGAAACTCTTTTGCGGTTTCTTCTAAAGTTTCAGCAGTACGACCTACTAAGACCACACTGGCACCTTCTTGAGCAAATCGAATAGCAGTTGCACGACCAATACCTGACCCTGCTCCTGTAACGATAACTGTCTTTTCTTTAAAACGTTTCATGGCCTTTAATCCTTGTTATTATAAGAGAGTGACTATATAAGCAAAACCGGCAAAGGGAGTTTCGATCAGTTTATCATCCATGAATCGACCCTCAAATGGTATTGCTTTATTATTATCATAACAAGTCACTGCTTTGAAAGCGACAACAAAGCGGGGATGTATAACAGTCTTCTTGTATAGGAGTGTTACGATGGTTAAGGTTTTTTATATGGGTATTTATCACGCTGTTATTTTTTACTTTACGTATTAGGTCACAGTTATACTTGTTCAAAAGAATGCTATTTTTCAACCATAAGAGTGATGCATTGTGCCAGACGCTATCAAACCTTTATCTGAACGTCTTCTTGCTCTAGAAGCGCTAAACTGTTATCTGCAGTTGTCACCTTCTACTATGAGCTTGTCTATACCACATACAGCAGATGTACAGTATTCTGCCTGTCAATATGTCTATAAGTTGCCAAAAGGAGCGCTACGTATACTAGAAGTGTCGTTGCCCCTACCTATCATTAGTAGTACGGCTGATATTGAAACGGCACGCCTCGCTATTGTCAAAGCTGCAATGATATGGCAAAAGCAAAGCTTGCAGCGTGATGAAGATAGTAATACTGTGACTCACAAGGTGTTAGTACTGGATGTTCAACTTGTAGATCATCAAATATTAGATAATGATGGCATTAAAGAAGACAAGAGATTATCGGTGACGACGTCTATCAATCATAGTTTTGGGGCACGTTACTTTATGGAGCATCTGATATCAGATGTTAGTAAAGACGAGCAATGGTTACAAGTATTTAGTCGTCAGGATTGGTATCTAGCTATCGAGAGAGTTATGACACCTTGTGATCTATGGCAATTTTTGGATTTTCACTTAACGCATCTTAATCAATCGCTCATAAGCGGGGTAGCGAGCTTTGAATCTGAGACAGCAATTATCACCCAATTTATGCAGAGTAATGCTTTGTTGGCGCAGGCTATAAGTGTAGACAATGTGCTTATTAAACAGGGCTTGCAGGACGAGCCAAACTCGGCTTTGGTTGCGATGAGTCTGGCACAAAAACAACAAGACGTGAGTTTACAGCAGGCCTATCAGCAGCACCGAAAACAGGCGTCTATATTATGGTCACAGCTTAGCAGTCAAATTATCAGCTTGGCTAGCGAGCCGTCTATTACAACTAATAAAAAGGTGGTAGACGCACAGACTATATGGAAACGACAGCTATTAGATGAGTCCTTGTTTTCACGTCATGAGCTTATACGTACCCTATATAAACATCCTGAGCGCGCACTTACTATGAGGGAGAATGGGTATGTTATTCATCAGCACTCTTATACAAGTTTGGGCCGTCATTATGTGATGATATTTTATGGAAAAGGCAAAGACACCGCGCAGAGCAGAGCGGCTATCCAACCAAGGCTACAAGCAATTGCACAAGATGTTGCACTGCGTTTACCACTTGTTGAGCTACACCATATTATTGTACTGGGCATCGAGTTTGTCTTAGAGAAAGACGACACTTATTTGGATATAGATGCATGGATTCAGCCAGTTGAGTCTATGACTCAAAGGGAGCGTCAATTAACCAAGCAGTTACAGCGCTTAAATCAGCAAAACAAAGCGCAAGTACAAAACAGTCAGTCAGTAGACAATGGTCCATCAACACGAATGCAGTTGAATTTAAATGTGCCTGCACGACCTATTAAGTTATAAACATAAAATCTGAGCCATAAAAAAAGACAGCCTAAGCTGTCTTTTTTATATTGGAACAATAGCTATCGTTAACCTTTATTTCAGATTATCGTTGTCATCGATATCAGTAAAGTCTGTACCTGAACCTAAGTTTGAACCTGTGTCTGTATCGCTATCACGTGTCTCTACATGAGTGATATCTACATGATCACTGCCAAGCTTAGTGGTGTCAACTACGTCTGTGTGCAAGTCGCTAGTCGATGGGCTAGTAGAAGCAGTAGGCGTATTATCACGAACTGAGTCAGCAACTTTTTCCTGAGTCGACGAGCTGGTATGAACAGTAGACTTCGCTTCTGCTTTGTCCTGTTCTTTATCCATTTTGTCTTGCATTTTACGTAGGAAACGAGCAGCGGCTTCTTGACCACCAAGACCAAACGATAGAGCGAAAGCAACGGCTACAGCACCTAATGTTAAGCCAAATGCCAAGTTCACAATAGAGTCAGCGATACCCATCGCTTTTAGGCCCATTGCTAACACTAAGCCCATGATCAATACGCGTACAATATTGGCTAAAAATTGTGAGCCTTTCTCAGAACGCTCAACGACACCAGCAATGATATTGGCAAGCCAAAAACCGATGAATAGAATGATCGCACCTAAGATGATGTTTGCACCGAAGGCGATAAACATCGTGATGATAGCTGAAATAGGTTCAAAACCAAGCAAATCAGCTGCCGCGATTGCAGCAAACAACATAGCAAAGAAGATAATGGCATAACCGACTAGATCAGAGATCTTTTTGTCGCCCATGGTTTCTTGCAGGCCAACTTTAGCAGGTAATTGGTTGACCTGAGTATTCTCGATTAAGCCTTTGATGATGTCTGCTACCATACGTATGACATAATAAGTCACAACAAGGATCGCTATAGCCATGAAAATGTTAGGCAATGCTTCCATAATCTTATTAAGCATATTAGTCGCTGGACGAGCGATCACTTCAATTTTTAGAGCATTTAATGCAGCGATTACAGTTGGGATGATAACAACCAAAAACGCTAAAGAACCAGCAATATTAGGTAAGCTGTTTTCTTCACTCAAACCTGCTTTTGTAGCCAATGCTTGTACATTAAAGGTAGATACAAGGTTGGTCACGATACCGCGTACGACTTTGGCGATGATATAACCCACCACAAAAACCACAATAGCGATAAGAATATTAGGAATAAAGCTAAAAATTTTGTCAACCATATTGGTCAATGGAGCAAACAAACCATCAAGCTCTAATTGGCCAAGTACCATTGTCAATACAACCAACAAAATAAACCAATAAACCATATCAGCAATAGTGCTGCTCATTGGTTTAACGCCAGCTTGAGCACTTAAACGCTCGTCCATAGTCGTCTTTGACAAAGCAGTGTTAAGCGCCGTACGCACAACAGTTGCAATAACCCAACCAATGATACCAACAGCAATAGCGCCAATAAGATTTGGAATAAAGGCGAGTACTTGATTAACCATATTTGCAAACGGTGCTGAAATTGAATTTAAGTTTAACTGAGTCAACGCGCCTGAAATAGCAATAACGAAGATAAACCAGAAAACGACTTTAGAGATAATACCTTCTAAATCGTAGGTTTTGCCTGTAGAAGAATTCATACGCTGATTTAAATTGACCTTAGCCAATACATTGCGTACCAAAGCTGCGATGCCAAGGGCAACGAGCCAACCGATCACGAAGATCAAAATAGCACCAATGATGGAGCCAATAGGTCCACCAAGATAACCATTAAAAGATGCAAACATTGGGTTCATCCTGTCCTCCTTTAATCACTATATAGTAAGTCATAAAACAATCATTGATTATATTATCGACGGATACACAGTAGTTTAAAAATAGTATTGTTGTATTTAACGTTGTTGACTAATTTAATGTTTTCTTATAAAAGTTTTGCCTAAACCATTACAAAGAAAAATAGTATTAAAAAATTACTTTAATTGACTTATCAATTTAGCTGATTAAGCTTAGCTGATATAATGATGCAGTTAAAGTTAGAATGCTTTACCTGACGCTATAATTGTGTGATAAGTTGTTATTTTTGGGGCAAAAATTAACAAAGACTGTACATTGTTATGTTAATTTTATCGGAAACATAGCTCATAAAACTAAGATTTGCTATGATAGCTGGCAAATAATATTTTAGTGTTCTTCCTAATTGATTTAACAAATTGAGAGTAATATATGAAAAAAATTACCACTTTAACTATCACTACGCTGGCCAGTGCGATGTTATTGGTTACAGGCTGTAGTACCAACAATGGCAACCAAGAAAGCGCTACTCCAAGTGTTTCTATTACTGAGCAAAGTACAGCGAAAGAAAAAGTAGGCTATAGCTTGGGCTTTATGATGGCAGAAGGTAATAAAGAAGCGGTACAAGATTTAGACCTTGATACTTTTGAGCAAGGCTTTCGTGATGGCTATGAAGGTGAAGAGTCTGCTCTGACCCAAGAGCAGATGGAAGAAGTACTAATGACGTACCAAAAAGAACAAGAAGAGAAGTTTGTTGCAGATATGCAGAACAAAGCAGAAGAGAATAAAACCAAAGGTGCTGCGTTCTTAGCAGAAAATGCTAAAAAAGAAGGCGTAAAAGAGACGGATTCTGGTCTGCAATATAAAGTACTAACAGCAGGTACGGGCAAATCACCAAAAGCGACTGACGTGGTTGAAGTAAACTACGAGGGCAAATTGATCGATGGTACTGTATTTGATAGCTCTTATGAGCGCGGCGAGCCGATCGAATTCCCATTGAACCAAGTCATCGCTGGCTGGACTGAAGGTTTACAGCTGATGAAAGAAGGCGGCAAATATGAGTTCTATATTCCATCAGATATCGCTTATGGCGAAGCTGGAAATTCAGGTATTGAACCTAATAGCACACTCATATTCACTGTTGAGCTATTAAAAGTAAAATAGCAGAAAAGTGAAATAATGCTGCGTTAAGCATATAATATTAGATAATTGAAAAAGCCCTCATATTGGATATGAGGGCTTTTTTAGTCACGGGATTTTTGTATTATAAAATAAAGTGCCGTATTTAAAGGGTCTTTTGAAATACTTTAGAGTTGCGACCGTTATGGTACTTTTCTTGGCGAGCTTCTGGTAATGCACTAGCATTGACTTCAGCGAAGCCTTGTTCTACAAACCAGTGCGCCGTACGTGTGGTTAATACAAACAACTTATGTAGGCCATGACTGCGCGCTTGCTGTTCTAAAAATGCCAGCAAGTCTGCACCGCGGCTACCATTGCGATATTCTGGGTGCACAGCCACACAAGCAACTTCTGCTGAATCATCATTAAGTGGATATAGGGCCGCACAGCCTAAAATCATACCATCGCGCTCAATCACACTATAGTTGTCGATCTCTTGTTCTAGGCGTTCGCGTGAGCGGCTGACCAAGATACCTTGCTCTTCTAATGGTGTTAGCAGCTCAATAAGACCGACCACATCATCTATATTGGCATGACGAATCTCTTCGTATGGGTCGTGACTAATTAGCGTACCGGAGCCATCACGTGTAAACAGCTCTTCAAGTAGCGCGCCATCTTTGGCATATGAGATGATATGTGTACGATGAACACCTTGGCGACAAGCCAAACTGGCACAATGCAAGAAGTAATTAATTTCATTGTTCAAATCACGTTCTCGCAAAAAACGATCCACTTCATTTGGAATCATTTCGTGCAATAAGCGGCCGTTATCATTGATGTCAGCCTCTTCACCTAAAAAGATAAGCTTGTCTGCGCTAAGCGCCACTGCCGCACTAAGCGCCACATCTTCACTCAACAAGTTGAAAACTTCACCAGTTGCTGAGTAGCCCATTGAGCCTAAAATTACAATATGATCGTGTAGTAGGTTGTTCTTAATCGCCTCAATATCGATGGAGCGTACTTCACCTGTCATCTGATGATCGACGCCATTTCGAATACCATAAGGACGCGCAGTCACAAAGTTACCAGAAACCGCATCAATACGTGAGCCGTACATGGGCGAGTTGGCAAGCCCCATTGATAATTGGGCTTCGATCTGTAGACGAATAGCACCGACCGCTTGTAAGATAGATGGCATGGCGTTACGTGGCGTAATGCGAACGTCGTGATGTAGGGGAGAGTTGATACCAGCTTCTTGTAGATTTTTTTCTATTTGCGGACGCGCACCATGTACCAATACTAGCTTAATTCCTAAGCTATGCAACAATGCAAAGTCATGAATAAGGGTGTTAAAATTGGGATGATTGACTGCCTCACCACCAAACATAATCACGAAAGTCTTGCCGCGATGCGTGTTGATATAAGGCGCAGAGTTACGGAACCAATGGACGTATTCAGGTTTAATCTGGGGCATGGCGCTAATAGTCATAGTAGGAGCAATAATAGTAGGTATGGTAAAAGATAAGAGACATTAAAGATTTTACGAATATCAAAGATTTACCATAGCAAAAAACGTCGGTATGAGCTATCTTTTTATTTTGACGATCGCTGTTTGAATTTGGTCAGTTGTCTATATACACAACCTAAACACGGGGTTAGTATACCTATAAAAGCTTTTTGCTATGCTAAGCCCTATCACATGATCGATGACGCGCATAAATTGTATTTTCAATGCATAATGTAGAGTACATAACCTGTGTTTGAAAAATATGTAGGAAGAAATACGAAAAAAATTACAGCTTTGTCTCACAAAGAAACCTTGAGTAGTACTGTTTTACCGATACATTAACTAGGAATAACGAATATCATGAAGAAAATAAACCATTTAGCCAGTCCTTTTACTGCTTGGAGCGGTCATCGCTTATTTCAAGTCGTCGCCGGTACCCTTATCGGTGCGATGGTAGTCACAACCCAAGCGTCAGCTATGCTGCCAACACCAGAGCCTGCACTTGATGGCTCTGCTGCTGTAAAGACAGTTGCAAATGCTAATGGTAGCAACTCAAACATGCAAGCCGTTGATACCAAGATTACAGCTTCTCTTATAAGCGTGGATGCGAATGGACAAGAGACATTGGTGCCTGTAGATGCCAATACGCGCTTGCAGCCAGGTAACGTTCTAGAGTATCAAGGGTATTTTACCAATACCAACCCAGATCGGGTGCGTAAGATGACGGTTACATTGACGATTCCTGAGCAAGTGGAGCTGTTACGCGCGGTGTCTCCTGATTTTCCATACGGTAGTGTCGATGGTGATACTTTTGCTCGGATGCCGTTACGTACGCGAGTGGATAACCAACTGCAAGAGGTTGATCTCAAACATTACAAAGCAGTACGCTGGGATATCGAAGGTGTCGGTCTCAACGATACTGTCATGGTTAAATATCGTGCAAAAGTAAAATAATAGCCACAGTCGATATACTTGGTAAAATAAAAAAGCACGGCAATTAATAATTGCGGTGCTTTTTTTTGGTGACATTAAAGCGTAGCGTACTTGCTACTAGATTTTTCTTTAATAAGTTGTTTAATGCCGTTGACCTGCGGGGTAGTGGCTTGCACGCCAGCCATGATAAGTGCGCTACGCTGATTGGTATCTAACGAGCTGATATGGCCGACATCAGGGGCAATCACAATATCAGCGCGCTCGTGCTCATTACTTACAAGTGAGCGGTGACTAGTGGTTGAATAGCGAGTATTAGAGGATAGATTGTTTCCAAGTAATCCCCAAAAGCTACTTAAAGAGGTGACAGCGGGTAGTAAATTACTAGTCATATTTTTTTTACTTGATGTGGGTACAGTCACATCGACAGCGATGATAATATCAGCGCCCAAATCTCGAGCACTATCGACAGGGACTAAGCTGATCACTCCGCCATCGATATATTTTTTGCCAGTTTTTTCGGGTATGCGCGGCGCAATAAAAATATTAGGCACGCTACAAGACGCTTGAACAGCAAGGCCTGCATCTCCTGTGGTAAAGACCGCCTTTTTTAGCGTATGCTTCTCAGCAGCGATTGCGGCAAAGCGGATCGGAAAGTCTTCTATTGCGCGACCACCAACTTTAGCATTGATAAAGTTTTTGAGCTTGATGCCTTCAATAAAGCCTTGATTGGATAACACAAAGTCTGTTAACTCGCTATCAGGTGTGTTCAATGCTAATTGTTCAAGCTGCTGCGGTGTGTAGCCACTGGCATATAGGCTCCCAACCAAGCTACCAACGCTGGTTCCTACCACGAGTGTCGGCGTGATACCGCTTTCTTCTAACGCCTTAATGACACCAACGTGGGCAAAACCTTTGGCTCCGCCGCCGCCTAACACTAAAGCGACGGTTGGTGCTTTTACGACTGGGTGAGATTGTGTGATCGAAGTGGATGGTCCAATGCTGTTACAAGCACTGACGACGACGCCTAGAGTCGTCAGTAGGCTTGTGCGTACGACTCTTTTATAGAAGGTTTGAGAATCTCGATTGTTGATAGGCTGAACGGACATAGAAAGGCCTTAAAAGCATTTTGAAAGCAAAAAGTATTGGTCAGATGAATGGTTGATTAAGGGTTGAGTCTATAGACGCACGATTACCAAATAGCTTAGTCTCATCAATAGTATTGTCAGCTATAATGATTAAAGTACACTTTATAGCGTATTGATTGTCGTCATAGTTAGGTATACTTTCATCATCAGTGTCATACAATAATCAAGTATAAAACATTTAAGTATGTAGAATTTAAAATAATATCTTTAAGGTTTTTGATGCCAATATCTAGCCATTCCATAGCCGACTTATCAAACAGTGTGTTGCCCAAACAGTCGGCTTCAGCATTAGATATGCCAGTGACGGCGCTGGCGGGTGTTGGACCAAAAGTCGCAGAGCAATTAACGCAACTGGGTATTACACGGATTTTTGATTTATTGCTCCATTTGCCGCGAGATTATGAAGACCGTAGCCGACTCGTATCTATCGCAGATGTAGGACATGGGCAAGCGGCATTAATCACGGGGCGGGTGGTACATGTCGAGACCAAACGCAGCGGTATGACGGTGATTGTAGATGATGATACTGGCACAATCTCTCTACGCTTCTTTAGAGTTTATCGTGGTCTTGCCCAGACCATGAGTGTGGGCACGCGACTACAGCTGTTTGGGGAAGTAAAAGTCAGCCGTTACGGCAAGCAGATGCATCATCCTGAATATCAGATTTTGACTGATAGTGTCGCCATCACCAACACGGGCCTACAGCCCATCTATCCGAGCGTCAAAGGCCTGCATCAAAATAAATTACGTACTTTGATTAAGCTGGCCCTACAAACCGTACGCGGCCAAGGTCTACCAATGACGCTATTTACGCCAGAGGATTTTGCTGTAGTAGCAGATTTGCCATTAGCGCCCTTTGAGCCGACTAAACTACTGGTTACAGAGACGGATTATTCAGAAGATATATTCTCAACCTTAGCGCGTAGTGTGCCAGACAACGCTGCTACTGACCACGTTAACAAAGCTGGTGTGACTACTTATGACGCAAGTAACAAAGGCAATTCGGTCGCCGTTAGTGGCGCTCATAACAATGCTCACAGCAATGTTTACAACTTAACAATATTTGAAGCGTTGGTGCTACTGCATACACCGCCTACTTATACCGACGCTGGGCAACAATATAAATTGCTAACCCAGCTAAGTGCCCGTACGCATGCGGCTTGTCAGCGCCTTATTATCGAAGAGCTAACCGCGCATCAACTCAGTCTGTTATATCGCCGTCAGCAGCTGCACCAGTATAAAGCGCCCAAATGCACCACTCAAAGCCCATTGGCTAATAAGTTATTTGCAGCATTACCCTTTGATCTAACCGGTGCGCAGCAGCGTGTGATGAAAGATATTACCACTGATATGGCGACTTCTATTCCAATGCTGCGATTGGTGCAGGGTGATGTAGGTGCAGGTAAAACTTTAGTCGCAGCAGGCGCAGCGGGCTACGCGCTTGATAGCGGCTGGCAGGTGGCGGTCATGGCACCGACTGAGATTTTAGCAGAACAGCACTTGTTAAACTTTAAACAGTGGTTTGAGCCGTTGGGTATCGAAGTCGGTTGGCTGGCTGGCAAACAAACCGCAAAGCAGCGCCGCGAAGCGTTAGAAGCCGTGAGCGAAAATACGGTGCAAGTGGTGGTCGGTACTCATGCCTTATTTCAAGAGCAGGTACAATTTGCCAAATTGGGCTTAGTCATTATTGATGAGCAGCATCGTTTTGGGGTTGAGCAGCGCATGGCCTTGACCAATAAAGGTGTGGCGAATAGTACGCCGCATCAGCTTATTATGACCGCAACGCCTATTCCGCGTACGCTCGCGATGAGTGTCTATGGCGACATGGACACCTCAATTATCGATGAGTTACCACCTGGACGTACGCCCATTACGACAGTGACCATTGATCGCAACCGCCGCGATGAAGTGATCGAACGCATCGCGATTAATTGTGAGGCAGGTAGGCAAGCGTACTGGGTGTGCTCCTTGGTAGAAGAGTCGAGCGTACTCGATGCGCAAGCCGCCGAGGCGACTTATGAGGACTTACATGAGCGTTTGGATATTCGTATTGGCCTTGTACATGGCAAGATGAAGTCCGCTGATAAACAAGCCATCATGCAAGAGTTTAAAGCGGGCAGCCTTGATTTGTTGATTGCTACAACGGTCATCGAAGTCGGCGTTGATGTACCGAACGCGTCGTTGATGGTCATCGAAAACGCCGAGCGTTTGGGTCTGTCGCAACTCCATCAATTGCGTGGTCGCGTTGGGCGTGGCTCGACCAAGAGTTTCTGCGTATTGCTATATCAGAAGCCTTTATCAGAGACAGGTACAGAACGTCTTAATGTATTACGCGATAGTACCGATGGTTTTGTGATTGCGCAAAAAGATCTTGAGCTACGCGGGCCGGGTGAGCTACTTGGCAAACGCCAAACGGGTAATGTAGGCTATTATCTGGCGGATTTGATTCGTGATGAAGAGCTATTTGCCATCGCTCAACGTTTGGCCAAGCATTTAATTGCAGACCCCACGCGTAAAGCTGATGTCAGCCAGCTGATACATCGCTGGATGCCTGAGGCCAGCCGCTATACTAATGCTTAAGAAGGCGTATAAGATAGTTTGGTAAGTAGGACTTTAACCATGTATAAACTATAGATGCAAAAACAATAGTCAGTGCTATCCTTTTCTATGTATCTGACCAATTTGTATATTTCAAAAGAAGTTTTATTTAGAGATTTCTTCACTCTTATATTTTCTTGTTCTTGTATTTTTTAGCCTTTTTTTATGAGTCATGAAAGGCTCTTTAGTTAATCATACAATTCCCCACTCATAGACTCCTACATCTATATTCTTATTACTGCACGTTTACTTCATATTCTAACGATAGTTCTTAGTGAGTTATTGATAAAAAAGGATAAACGACAGTTGACCTGTTAGTACGATAGACTACAATGCAAAAAGCGTTCAATAATATAAACTGTCTATACCACCCCGCTAAAAATTAACGTTTATCCTCTTTTTTACCAATGTGCTTATTTATAGAGACCAACTATGAGTGACCTTCAAGACCCTAATGATAAGCAAGTGTCTAATTCTACACCTGAGTCTGAGTTGCCGCCTTATCGCAACCCTGATACGGCAAAGCATAAACCCTCAAAAAAGCTTCCTGTGTGGCTATTGCCTGTGCTGGTAGCAGTGCTGGTCATTGGTGTGCTGTTAGGCAAATATTGGGGTGACAATGACTCGACTACGGATGAGTCGACCGTTGTCTCTGGGACACAAAATGATAAGGTGTCCATTGATACCGATAGCGATCAAGCCGTTTTAACGATCGAAACCGTACAGCCGAGTCAAGATAGTGTCGGCAACACGCTAACAGCTGACGGTACGATTAGTGCCAAGGATATTGCCAATGTCAGTGCCAAGGTCAATGGGGTGGCGATTGAGCGTGTATTGGTTGAAGAAGGTGCGCGCGTTAAAGCTGGTCAAGTTTTGGCAATATTCGATACCGACGCGATGGAGCAGCAGGTCTTGCAAGCAGAAGCAGACGTGGCCGAAGCCGAAGCCACGCTTGCCAATGCGAGTGCAGATGCGGCACGTGTGCTACCGCTACTTGATATCGATGCTATCAGTAAACAAGAGGCGGACCGTTACCGTACTTCTGAGATTCGTGCTAGAGCATCCTTGCAAGCCTCAAAAGCGCGCTTAAGCAATCAGCGCCTAAACCTTGAGAATGCCAACGTCGTCGCGCCCGTAAGTGGGGTAATCAGTGACAAGATGGCTGAGGTCGGCATGGTCGCAGGTGGTGAGCCGCTATTTACGATTATTAAAGGGGGTGTTTTAGAGTGGCGTGCTGATATCGATCCTAAGTTAATTGGTGATGTAAACGTGGGTACGCCCGTTAAAGTTAGCTTGCCAAGGGACCAGTCGGTGATGGGACAAGTCAGTCGTATCGCGCCGACAGCGGACAATAACCGTCAAATTACTATCTATGCAAGCTTAAATGACAACTCTGCAGCGCGTGCAGGTATGTACCAAACTGGTGAGTTTTTGCTCGGTAGCGAAAGCATGCAAACGGTGCCCAATAGCGCCATTGTCAGCAATGATGGCTATGATTATGTGATGCTAGTGACGGATATCAAAACCCAGAATGACAAAACGGTCGGACGTATTCAACAGCAGCGCGTGACCTTAGGAGATCGTATTGGCGACAGCGTCGTACTTGCAGAGCTTTTGCCGAGCGATACTAGAGTGGTCAAGCAAGGCGGTAGTTTTTTAAATGATGGTGACTTGGTATGGGTCGTGGAAAGTGAAGCTGTGCAGGCAACATCATGAATATGAATGTATCTACCTATTCTATCAAAAACCCGCTCGTTGCGATTTTATTATTTGTCTTGCTCACTTTCGGTGGTTTGTTTGGCTTTCAACAAATGAAAGTGCAGCAGTTCCCTGATATTGATCTACCAGCGGTCGTAGTCACGGTTACTTTGCCAGGAGCTGCCCCAGCCCAGCTTGAAAACGATGTGGCTAAAAAGATTGAAAACAGACTGACTAGCATTGAAGGTATTAAGCATATTCGTACTACCTTACAAACAGGCGCTGCGACTATCGCAACCGAGTTTGTGTTAGAAAAAGACATTCAAGAAGCCATGGATGATGTGCGTTCAGCTGTCGGTGAGGTACGTGGAGACTTACCCGCCGCCGCGAATGACCCTATTATTACCAAAGTCTCGACAGCAGGATTTCCAGTAGTCACGTATTCTGTGACTGGCAATAATATGAGTGTTGAGGACTTATCATGGTTCGTTGATGACACCATTACCAAGCGCTTATCTGATATTCAAGGGGTAAGCGCTATTAGTCGGATTGGTGGTCTTGAACGTGAGATTACCGTTGCCGCTGACCCTATCATGCTTAGTGGTTTGCAACTCTCCATCCCTCAATTGTCTCAGCAGATCGCTGGTATTCAGCAAGACAGCGCAGGCGGGGAAGCTGAAGTTGGTACTACGACTCAAACCATTCGGGTATTGGGGGCAGTAGAGCGTGCGCGTGAGCTTAACGAGTTACAGATTGCCGTCCCTACTGGAGGCACGCAAGCGTTAGGCCGTATGGCTGAAGTGATGGATGGCGCGGCTGATCCTAGCTCTGTTGCCAAATTAGATGGCGAAACCGTGGTTGCCTTTAACATCACTCGTTCACGCGGTGCCAGTGAAGTTGAAGTTACCAAAAGAGTGGATGCGGCACTGGCGCAGTTAAGTGCTGAGATGACTAATATCGAGGTCGAAAAAGTCTACGACCGTGCGACCCCAGTAGAAGAGGACTATAAGTCTTCATTACGTATGTTGATTGAAGGCGGTATTCTAGCAGTCGTCGTCGTGTTCTTATTTTTACGCAATATTCGTGCAACGATTGTCGCCGCTGTAGCCTTGCCATTGTCGGTCATTCCTACCTTTTTGGGTATGTATCTATTTGATTTTAGCCTTAATATTATCTCGTTATTGGCGTTATCACTTGTCATCGGTGTGTTGGTCGATGATGCTATCGTTGAGGTCGAAAACATTATCCGCCATTTACGGATGGGTAAAACGCCTTATGAAGCGGCAATGGAAGCCGCTGATGAAATTGGGCTTGCAGTCATTGCCACTACCTTTACCTTAATTGCGGTGTTTTTACCTACAGCCTTTATGGGCGGTGTGGTTGGGCAGTTCTTCCGCCAGTTTGGTTGGACAGCGGCGATGGCTATTTTTGCTTCGCTATTGGTCGCACGCTTGATTACCCCTATGATGGCAGCCTACATTTTGCGACCAGAAAAACACCGGGTCGAAAAACAAAGCGCCTTGATGACCTGGTATTTAAAGATAGTATCCTGGACACTTCATCATCGCTGGTTAACTATGGGGGCTACCTTATTATTATTTGTAGGGTCATTAGCCCTAGTGCAGCTACTACCGACTTCATTTATTCCTGATAATGACATTGATCAAACGCGAGTAGGGATTGAGCTGACGCCTGATGTTGAGCTTGAAGATACCGAGCAGGTGACCGCATTGGCACGTGAGCGTATTTTAGCATTGCCTGAAGTTGCCCATGTTTTTTCTTCAGTTGGACAAGCACAAGAGGCGATGGGGCCAAACAGCTCTAGTGGTAGTGGTGGCGCAAAAAACATCGCCAGTTTAGATATTGTTTTGACACCGCGTGCCAAGCGGATACCCAAAAAGGAGATTGAACAACATATTAGCGCCATATTAACAGAAGTGCCTAGTGCGCGTTTTACAGTAGGGTTATCAAGTGGCGGCGAGACAGGATATAGCTTTTCGTTGACCAGTACCAATCCGCAAGTGCTGGAGCAGACTGCACAGCAAATTATGACAGATATCCGCGCATTACCAATTGCAGGCGCGGTCACCAGTGATCGCAGCTTACCGCAACAAGAGCTGACTGTAACCCCTAATCGGCTAGCAATGGCAGATAAAGGCGTCACTACACAAGATATCGCAACCACCTTACGAATCGCGACAGTGGGTGATTATGAGCAGCGCCTATCCAAGCTGAATTTGGATACGCGGCAGATTCCTATTGTGGTGCGCTTGCCTGATGTAGCCAAACAAAACGTCAATCAGTTAGAAGGCTTGTATGTACCTAGTACAAACCCAACCGGACAAGGTGTGCGTGTCGGCGAAGTGGCTGACCTCAATTTTGGTACAGGGCCTGCAAAGATCAGCCGTCTTGACCGTGAACGTTCAATCACGATTACGGTGCAGCCTGGTACAGGTGAGCTTGGTGAATTGGTAGATGCAGTCAAAAACACCCCTACCATGCAGCAACTCCCAGCCTCTATTACGATGATTGCACAGGGCCAAGCGGAAAACATGGCTGAGCTATTTAGCGGTTTTGTCATTGCCATGTCGGTGGGTATTATTTGTATCTTAGGCGTCTTAATTCTACTTTTTGGGAAGCTTTTACAACCCTTTACTATCTTAATGGCGCTGCCGTTATCGATAGGCGGTGCATTCGTGGGTTTGGTCATTACAGGCAGTAGTCTATCGATGCCGTCGATGATCGGTTTTATTATGCTGATGGGTATCGCCACCAAAAATTCTATTTTATTAGTCGATTATGCCATTATTGCGCAAAACAGAGGCTTAACACGTTTTGAGGCTATCATCGATGCCTGTCGCAAGCGCGCCCGTCCTATCATTATGACCACTATTGCAATGGGTGCTGGCATGTTGCCGCTCGTGTTTGGCTGGGGTGATGCTGATCCTACCTTTAGGCGTCCGATGGCGGCTGCTGTGTTAGGCGGTCTAGTAACCTCAACGCTATTAAGTTTGGTCGTAATTCCAGTCGTATATACTTTGATGGATGACTTGTCAGGGTGGTTTGCTAAATGGTTGATCCCGCATGGTAAAGATAATAATCCGGTCGTTGAAAAATCATAGTATGAAAGCGTGTTATAAGTCATAAATGAGAGTAGGCTAGAAGCTAGGTAGTAAAACTAATCAGCTATTATCAATAAAGGACTATAGAGATGAGCCGATTTGCACTTTCTAAAATGAAATGTTCTAAAACGACATGCAGGTACGTCAAATTTTTAGGAGCGTTATCATTAATTATAGGTAGTATGACTGGTAGTCATGCTGCTAGCTATTTGCTAGAACCTGCAAATAGCAATGTACGCTTCGCTATCGATCATTTTAATACCTCAACTAATACGGGTGGCTTTTATAATCTGACCGGACAGCTAGAATACGACCAAAAGGCGTACACTGGCAATGTCTCTTTAGTCATTCCCATTAACACTTTAAATACAGGTAATAAAGCCTTTGATATCATCCTTAGAAGCGATGAATTTTTTGATATGAACAAGTATCCGCTAGCTTACTTTAAGTCTACTAAGTGGCATTTCGCTGATGACAATACGGGCGATGTGACCCGAGTCGATGGGGAGTTGACTATTCGCGATATTACTCATCCAGTAACGCTAACCGCTACTAAGTTCAATTGTTATTTTAGTTTTATAGCGAAAGGCTCAGTATGTGGTGGTGATTTTACGACAACCATTGACCGCAGAGAGTGGGATATCAGTAAGTATACGCGGCTAGGTATTACTGAACAGGTGGATTTAAATATTCAGATTGAGGCGGCTAAGCAGTAGTTTTTTGACTACCACTCTTTTAGTATAATAACTAATCGATAAAGGCCAAGACTTATTAGATAAGTTTTGGTTTTTTTTATGTCATTGAACCATCATTTGCCATACTATCGTTGCTCTCTTCTTTTATGTTCTAACCTTACTAAGATGAATAATATTCATCTTAAATTTAAATAGTATCGTTTTTATTCATGTCAGAGTTTGGGTATGATCTACCTCATACACAAATTTGGTTTTATCTTGAATAAAGGCAATCTATCATGAGTAAACAATTTACATATTCCATCTCGAGCATTCGTTTTGATGAAAACTATCAGCCTGCAGATAGCACACGTCTGACGACTAACTTTGCGAATTTGGCACGTGGCGAGAGTCGTCAAGAGAACTTACGCAAAACACTGACTATGATAAATAACCGTTTTAATGATCTCGCGCATTGGGATAACCCAACCGCCGACCGTTATTCTGTTGAAGTTGATATCATCTCTGCAGACTTAGATATCGAAGGCAATGGCCATACGTTCCCAGTCATTGAGACGCTGAAAACAACGATTATCGACCATAAAGAAAACAAGCGTATTGATGGCATGATTGGCAACAGCTTCTCATCTTACGTGCGTGATTATGACTTTAGCATCGTACTGCCAGCACATTTTGAGAAAAACCCAAAATCGCCACCAGCAGACGATTTTGGTGATTTGCACGGCAAACTGTTTCAACATTTATTGAACTCAGAAGCCTATCAAACCAACTTTAACAAACAACCTGTTATTTGCCTGAGTGTGTCAAGCAGTAAAGTCTATCAGCGTACAGGCAATCAGCATCCAGTATTAGGGGTAGAGTATAGACAAGATGAGTACTCTTTGACGGATGACTATTTTCATAAAATGGGCTTAACCGTGCGCTATTTTATGCCTGCCGGTAGTGTTGCGCCTCTAGCATTCTACTTTGCCGGTGACTTGCTCAGTGATTACACCGATTTGGAACTAATCAGCGCTATTGCGACGATGGAGACCTTCCAAAAGATTTACCGCCCTGAAATTTATAATGCCAACTCAACCGCGAGTCACGTATATCAGCCCAGTTTGAAGTACCAAGATTATTCGTTGACGCAAGTGGTCTATGACCGCGAAGAGCGTAGTCAGATGGCAGTAACGCAAGGCAAATTCGCCGAAGAGCAGTTTATTAAGCCGTATCGAAATATTTTAGAGGAGTGGGCGGCAGGCTTTGCGGTTAGCAGTTCGACGGCTAGAAAACGCGCAGCTTAATAGTATGCCATTCGCCAAGATATGAAACTAGTTCGATGTAGAGATTATTCAGTGAGACTGTTATACATTTTTCTTGCTTGCTGTGTCTACGCTGACAGAGGCTGCAAAAAATAGATAACAGTCTCTTCTCAAAAGACCATACATTTACTATAAAAACCAAAATATAAAAGACAAATCACTATGACAACATTATCATCAAAAGTACTATTGCCCACTTCAACCGCTGGCAGCTTACCCAAACCTTCTTGGTTGGCAGAACCTGAAAAAATTTGGTCGCCTTGGGCATTAGATGGCGAGCAGTTATTAGAAGCCAAACAAGACGCCTTGCGCGTGTCTTTGCAAGAGCAATTGCACGCAGGCATCGATATCGTCAGCGATGGCGAGCAGACGCGCCAGCATTTCGTGACGACCTTTATTGAGCATCTAGAAGGTGTCGATTTTGAAAACCGTGAAACGGTCAAAATACGTGATCGCTATGAGGCGAGCGTACCAACAGTGGTAGGCGCGGTCAGCCGTACTAAGCCCGTGTTTGTTGACGATGCTAAATTTCTACGTCAGCAAACCGATCAGCCGATCAAATGGGCGCTACCAGGCCCGATGACCATGATTGATACGCTATACGATGCGCATTATAAAAGCCGTGAAAAGCTAGCGTGGGAATTTGCTAAAATCCTTAACGAGGAAGCGCGCGAATTAGAAGCGGCTGGTGTCGATATTATTCAGTTCGATGAGCCTGCCTTTAACGTGTTCTTTGATGACGTTAATGACTGGGGCGTGGCTACGCTTGAGCGCGCTATCGAAGGGCTGAAGTGTGAAACGGCCGTGCATATCTGCTACGGCTATGGTATCGAAGCCAATAATAATTGGAAAAAAACACTGGGTTCCGAGTGGCGTCAATACGAGCAAGCGTTTCCTAAGTTGCAACAATCCAGCATCGATATTATCTCGCTTGAATGTCAAAACTCGCATGTGCCGATGGACTTGATAGAGCTGATTCGCGGTAAAAAAGTGATGATCGGTGCTATCGATGTCGCCACCAATACCATTGAAACGGCTGAGGAAGTGGCTGATACCTTACGCAAAGCCTTGCAGTTCGTCGATGCCGATAAGCTGTATCCATCGACCAACTGCGGCATGGCACCGCTCTCTCGTGAGGTTGCCCGCGGTAAGCTACAAGCATTAAGCGCTGGCGCTGCAATCGTGCGTCAAGAGCTGACGACTTAACCCCTTAGCTTGTTTATCCCCATGAGTGGCCTCAGTTACAAGCATACATATATTCGTGTAGGCTGGGCTTTTAGCCCAGCTTTTATATATTACAAAGTTATGATGCTGGGTTAAAAACCCAGCCTACAGCTAAGCGCATTTGAGAAACAAGCTGTGATAAATTTAGGATATTAGTTATGATTGAAGTCACTGATTTTAGAAATGCCATGTCGTTGCTCACGACAGCGGTGAATGTGATCACGACTAAAGGCGTGTCTGGCAGTCATGGTTTTACTGCATCCGCTGTTTGTAGTGTCAGCGATACGCCGCCAACTTTGCTGGTCTGTATGAATACGGCGGCACGCTCGCATGTGCATTTTGTAGAGAATAAAATCTTAACGGTTAATGTGCTAGGCGCGCAGCACGAACATTTATCCAATGCCTTTGCTTCCAGGTTAAGTGCAAAGGAGCGTTTTGCGCAGGGCGCTTGGACTGAGCTGGTCACTGGCGCGCCCGTACTACAAGATGCGTTGGTGAGCTTTGATTGCGTTATTGAGGATATTCAGCAAGTGGGCACTCATAGTGTGTTTATGTGCCGAGTAGTCGCTATCAGCCAATCTGAGCAAGATTCTGAGAGTGGCGAGAGTTTGGTCTATTTTAATCGCGCTTATCATCACGTTAGTCAAATACAAATGGCTTAAGTGATTCACCATTCAACTTCATTCAACTAAAAAGTACTCACCTGTGGAATTATTCATTTTTTTAATCATTGGCGCGCTAGCAGGGTTTGCAGCAGGGCTTTTTGGCGTAGGTGGCGGTACTATCATTGTACCGCTGCTATTTATTGTCTTTACCCAAATGGATTTCCCCGCTGATAACGTCATGCATCTGGCATTGGGTACCTCCCTTGCAACCATTATTATCACCTCTATCAGCTCGCTGATGGCGCACCATAAAAAAGGCGGCGTCATGTGGCCGGTCTTTAAAAACCTCGCCCCCGGTTTGGTGCTTGGTTGTTTTTTGGGCGCAGGAATTGCGGGACAGATATCTGGGTTATATCTTCAGCTTATCGTTGGCGTGTTTTTACTGTGGGTCGCCTATAAGATGTTTTTAGGTGGTAAAAAACAGGTCGCTAGTCATGCTAATGATGTCAGTAATACCAACCATAACAATATAGTACTACCCTCAAAACCTAAACAATTGGCGGCAGGTGGGGTAATTGGCATCGCTTCTGCTATCTTTGGTATTGGTGGCGGCAGCTTAACGGTGCCTTATCTCACCCGTTATAATGTGGTCATGCAAAAGGCGGTTGGCACCTCGGCGGCGTGTGGTCTACCTATTGCCATAGCAGGCGCGTTAGGGTTTATGTTTTTTGGTATGCAACAAGAAGTGAGTGTACCTAACACCATTGGTTTTGTGCATGTTTATGCCTTTTTGGGTGTCAGTATTATGAGCTTTTTTACGGCCAAAGTCGGCGCAAAAGTCGCTCATATGCTTTCACCGCAATTATTGAAAAAGTGTTTTTCAGTATTGTTATTCGTAGTTGGGCTTTATTTTCTTTATAAGGCGTTGGTTTGAGTATTTATATTGGTGTATTTAAAATTACGAATTTCTATTATGCGACTTAGTCTAATAAGAGTAGTTCTACTATAACAGTCTATTTTAAGTGGTCTGTTAATCGATTTTTGATGCCTTTTAGATGGTTCCTCTAGGGTACGCCTATAAAAGACTACAACCAGATTAAAACTACAAGAAATCTTGATCTGATCGAATGTAGTGAGACTTCATAGTAGGGTACTTAGAATTCGTTAACTACAAATTGACGAGAAGCTTCCCCATCTTTCATATCATACTAAATTTGGCGGATTTTACCTTTGGGGTTGGCATTAGTATCACCTTCTAAATATAGTGGGAACTGTCTAACCAATACATTCTCAACCAAGGCAAACTCATCATGTCCCATATAACCTTGTTTGAGTTTATCAGTCAGTTCTGGATGAGAGACTTCATTCCATGACATCCCTTCATTGTTCGAATAAGCAATGACATCACCATATGAGCCACTACCCACGCTTTGAGTAAAGACTAATATCTCATAGAACCCATCTTTATTAAGATCTCCTACCATGGCACTAACGACAGGATCATCAATGGATTTTTCAATCATATCTTCTCCCATTGTCTGAATTTTTAAGTTATAACCACCTTTAATATTAGGCGTACTCACTACACGCGCAGAAAAATCCGCATAGTGAAAGCTTTTATTATAGTTACCGCTTATGTTGGAAGTCGTATGATCCGCTTCAACGGTTATGGATGGTTTTGCGGGTGAGGTATCGTTCTTATCTAAGATATGTGTATTAGTATTCTGACATGCCGTTAAACTGAGTAACAGCGTGCTTAAAAGTAGTGCTTATTTCATACTAGCTTTGTTCCTTTAAGAAATTAGTATCGAAATTAATGACCGAAAAATTTCTGCTTAAGATACAACAGCAGATTGATCAAGCAATGTTGATACTTTAGAGAGCTTAATTTTCAGACTGTCTGCCGCACTAAGAATGACGTTGTCTAAACTGGTATAAACTATCGCAATATTTGCTCGTAATCTGAATTGTCCTGCAAAAAATACAATTATGAATAGTTTGTGAAAAGTACAAACTACCACTCTATTTATTTCCAACTCATATAAGATAGACCCAAATCAATATTGTTGTAGTTGCTTGTTTACTTAGGATCTCTATATGAATATTAAGATGATGATAATAATTGCTGTTACTGTCATTATTGCTTTCTGGCTAGGTATCAAAGCTCACGAATTTTATTATCATGATATTTGCTTGGATTTAGGCGGTGGTCAAAATCCAGGAAACTATCCTATTTGTGTCATTGAACGATAGCGATACTGCAATAATCTTTAAAGAAAGCATGCTTATAATTTTAGTTTATTGTCTAAAGGAGCTTTTATGAAATCTAAACTGTTTATCGGTGGCTCAATCCTGTTAGCGCTTGCTGCGTTTTTTGGACTGATGGAAACTATGTTTTATGGCGGCGTTAATTCTGAAGGTGTACTTCAAGAAAGTCTGTTTTTACCTCTAACTTTTATCTGCTTAGTCTTAGCAGTAATTTTATATGTCTCATTGCTGATCAAACAGGTAAAAACAAAACTAGCCCACAATCAAAGCCATTAACGCTTATTTTACGATAGCATCATTAACTAAGATTAACCCTTCATCTACATCAAGCGTTAGCTTATGAACACTTGAGTTGATTTTTTTATTTTGGTCAGTCTCTGTTTGATATTGACGTATAACGACATTGAACGTGTCTTGTCCATTATAATCTATCGTAGTCAGTGTACTGTACTCACCCAAAAGCTGTTGCCCATACTGGTTGATATTATTAGTACGGTAATCTAGCTCAAAAGCACCTAGATAGAGTGCGCTACTAGGTAGATCAGGGCTATCTAGACTGGATTTTTTATCCGAATCAGGATTGGTTAAAGTATAAGGCGCAACAAACTTAAAAATGTTTTTATCATTTGAAATACTCAACGCAGTGATATTAGTATAGTCTAGTGACGCTGAATAATTTTTACTATCTGCTAATACACCTCTCACATACGGTTTGCTATCTTGGCTGTCATTGGCACTGACAAACTCAGTTAACGCCACTTGATTCTTGTGGTCAGGAAAAGTGATATAAAACTGTCTATCAGTTTCGACATTAAACAGTTTCTGAATGACATTAGAAGACTTAGTTTCTAGTGTCTGCTCTAACGTTTTATCGATATGTTGACACCCAGTGAGCGTGGTTAATGTTACTAATGCAACGATTGAGCTGAGTTGTAAAATTTTCATGGCATCTTAAGTTTATTAATTATTTAAGTCATTTAAATGACTGTTTTTTTAATTGAGCATAGACCCTAATAGGCATTAAAAGATATCATGTAAAAATGGGCAACGTTGTTTTATTAACCACTTTTCTTACTGATAAGTGGGTATGTATGTCTTTAACGCTAGTCAGCTTATGCAACTTACGAGTAAACTCTTCATAACCATTGAGGTCTGCGCTGACTACTTCCAATAAGTAATCATAAGGGCCCGAGACAACATGGCCATTAATGACTTCGTCCATCTCAGATAACGCATTTTCAAAAGCGATAATTGACGCTTCTTGATGATTATTGAGACTGACTTCTACAAAAAAGCTCATCTTAATGCCAGTTTTCACTCTACTGACGTTTGCTTGGTAACCCTCTATATAGGATTCATCTTCTAAACGTTTCAGGCGCCTAGCACAAGGTGAGGGTGACAGACCAATGCGCTCGGCTAATTCAGCTGTCGATAAGCGTCCTTCTTTCTGAAGCACTTCCAAAATATGACGGTCGATTTTATCCATGTATTGCCTTTCTGGTGTTTTAAGCCAATAATTCTATATTAATTGGCATTATCCACTAAATAACTATAGATTTGCAATAAAAGAATAGAGATAAAAGCGCGATGTTTGATTGATAATTAGGCTTTGTATACAAGCTTAAGATATCGACATGAACACAATCTTTCAATCATCTCCGCGCAAAAACACCTTATTTGCAATGTCTCCGCTAGCGAAAGGCTATGTGGCTATGATTGCCGTGCTACTTATCTGGTCAGGCTTTGCATTGACTGTCCGAGCTATTGGTGGGTCATCGCTAAGTATTGCTGATGTCATGCTCATTCGATTTAGCGTGCCATTACTTTTATTGACGCCTTGGGCATACTCCAGTTTGAGGGAAATTAAAAGTATTAAATGGATTGATGTCTTATTTATATTATGTGGCGGCGTTCCCTTTCTGTTACTAGCTACCTTTGGCGCAAGAACTGCTCCTGCTGCTTACGTTGGTACTATTTTGACAGGGACGCCAGTATTCTTTGCCGCCCTCTTATCTTTTATTTTTTATCGTCAAAAGATATCGCTAAAAAAGTTTTTGGCATTCATTCTGATTCTGTTTGGTGTAACCGCTATGATTATAGGGAATGCAGGGTCTCCGCCTAAAAGCTTGCTACATGGCGTGGCCTTCTTATTGCTTGCAAGCTTGGTTTGGGCAGGTTATACCTTGGGTCTAAAAAATACGAAGTTGAGTCCGATAGCTGTGGCTATCGTACTTTCTTACACGTCATTTTTTATAGTATTAGTGATGGTTCTAGCTGGCATTTTAAAGACAAATTTAGGGGTCGTTTCTTTTGACGACGCCCTACCTTTTATTTTGGTACAAGGCGTTGGTGTTGGGGTGGTCTCAACCATTGGGTTTTCTTATGCGGTCAACAAACTGGGCTCCATTCGCACCTTGCTGCTTGGCTCTTTGTCTCCTGGACTGACCGCCTTACTCGCAGCATTGATACTTCATGAACCTTTAACAATGGTAGTGGTATTCGGCATAGTATTAAGCTCAATTGGCGTTATTGCATCTAATCGAGTGAAGTAAATGAAAACCAGTGAGCTATGCTAAAAAACCATAGAGCTAATTTTGATAAACGCACGTCTCGATAAACGCACAATTTTTGGTTTGATTATTATCGTTAAGCTATATAACTAAAATCTTCCCAGTTAATATCTATGAATTTGACAGCATAGGTCAGCTCGATGCCTATATAGCGTACCGATTACGAATAGTGTATGTATGATAGGTACACCATGAAGTACACTGCAACTATTTCAGTGAGTTAAAATATTGAGACTATTAGCCTGTAGCCTAAGATTCAAATCCTTATTAGAGAACTAAACCCTCAACACTCTCAACCCAATCAAACGCTTCTAAAATACGCATCCATTGATCGTCTAATCCTGCCGTTAGCGTTAAAGACTCACCAATGATTGGATGGCTAAACGCTAAACTTTGAGCATGTAGCAGCATGCGCGTGCAGTCATACTGACTACGGAAAAATCGATTATGCCGTCCATCGCCGTGGCTAGTATCACCCACTATAGGATGAAATAGATGTTTCATATGCCTGCGCAGCTGATGCTTGCGCCCTGTCTCAGGTATTAAGCGTATAAGACTATAGCGACTGGTGTCATGCTTTCTTGATACGGCAAAGGGCAATTCAATTTGCGCCAAGCTTTGCCAATGGGTTACCGCCTCTTGAGCTGGTTTGTCCAAGTTGGCAAATTTATCAGCGATGGCATCAGGCTTAAAACTGAGGGCATGGTCAATAGAGCCTTGCTCTGGCATGTAACCGCGTACTACCGCTAAATAGTGTTTGGTTACCTTGCGCTCAGTAAAAGCCTCAGTAAGGCTGCGCGCGACGCTTGAGCTTTTAGCAAATAGCAACACCCCTGATGTCGGTCTATCTAACCTATGTACTGGAAATACATGACACCCTACCGCATCGCGGGTGAGCTGCAGAGCAAAGCGCGTCTCGTCTTTGTCCAGCCAACTGCGATGGACGAGTAGTCCCGCCTCTTTATTAATGGCTACTAAAAACTCATCTTCATAAATGATTTCTATTTGGTCGGCGTGTTGGTCAGCGTTGCCGTTTTCGATATCCATGTTCATATTTTTGTCTTCAATGCTCATAATGTAGATGCCATCATTATATATTTACTGTCTCTTATACATATCTTTTTATCGCACCCATAATGGCATAATAAATTGGTACTGTATTTATACGCTGTACATAAAGGAACGATTATATTGAAGTATTCTGAAATTATTTATTCATAAATACATAAGCCCCCTTTGTCCTTATTGTAAATTATAAAAACCAATCTAGGCTGACGTCATTGTATTGTCATATCTGATAGATACACTGCAGACTTATGCAAGACAAGTACTTAAATTTTATAAGTGATTAGGTGAGTCGATATGTTAGAGCTTAGGCAGGTTACTAAGAAGTATGATGACAAAGTTATCTTTGAGGATATATCACTCAAAATAAATAGGGGCGAGATAGTTTCAATCTTAGGACCGTCCGGCTGCGGTAAGACTACTTTATTGCATATGATTCTAGGCTTAACCAATATTAGTGGTGGCCGAATTGCCTACAATGGTGAAGATATCACCCGAGTGCCGATGCAGGAGCGAGGATTTAATATTGTCTTTCAGGACTATGCGTTATTCCCTAACCTTAATGTCAAACAAAACATCGAATACGGTCTGCGTAACAATCCTAGTGTGAGTACACAACAAGAAGTCGATGAACTGATCGACTTACTCGATATTAAAGCGCATCTAAGTAAGCGTGTTCATCAGCTATCAGGCGGTCAAAAGCAGCGTGTCGCGCTGGCACGTACGTTAGTCATGAAGCCCAAGATACTACTATTAGATGAGCCTTTGTCGGCACTAGATGGGGTGATTAAAGAAACAGTCAAAGCGCGTATTCGTGAGATTGCAAAACGCTATCAGCTGACTACCTTGATCGTCACTCATGACCCAGAAGAAGCGATGACGTTATCAGATCGTATCTTACTGCTATCAGATGGCAAAGTCGCGCAATTCGCTCAGCCCGCTGAAATCATACACAACCCTGCCAATGATTTTGTCACCAACTTTATTCTCAATCAGCTCAATATCAAACGCCGCAATATCTTAAGCTTATTTGCCGACGGAATCTCTGAAGCCGACCCGCTAAGCAAATACACGCAAACCCAAAACTATGGACATCACGAGGCTGATATTAGCTGCCGTCTTACAGACTCTCATACCTTCACGGCTCATGATAAGCAACAGTCAAAAGACGCGGTAAAAGGCTGATTTTGTAGAAGTTTATAGTGGCTGAATCGGCAACTGAGATATTAACTATAGATGTCATTTAGTAAAAACCTGACTATTTGATTGTTTTGGACGTTTATGAAGCTGAGTAATCCACCCCAAGCAAAAGCCATTTGGCTGTTTGTGACGATTTTATTCATCGTTTTTTTATTTGTACCTTTAGGTAAGATGCTGGCGCTGTCACTAAATGTCGGCGATGGTATCGGCTTGGACAATTATACCGCCATCGCAAGTAGTGATGGCTTTCAGCAAGTGATGTTTAATAGTTTTTTTGTGGCGACGGTAAGTGCGCTGAGCGCCACCGTGCTTGCTTTTATTTTAGCTTATACCGTGCACTGGACTAATTTACCAAACGGCTTTAAAAAGGCCATCAAGGTTGCCGCCTTATTGCCCATGTTGTTGCCCACGGTGACTTATGGTTTTGCCATTATTTATACCTTTGGCAAGCAAGGATTATTGACTCAAATACTCGGCTTTCAGTTGTTTGAACATATATATGGCTTTCAAGGAATGTGGCTTGGCTATACCATTTATACCTTACCCATCGCCTTTTTATTACTCAATAATACCTTTCAGTATTTAGACAAAAAATTCGTTATCGTCTCAGAATTAATGGGCGATTCGTCTCTGCGCCAGTTTGACATGACGGTGATTCGCCCATTGATAGGCACCTTTGCCGCGGCCATGATTCAGTGTTTCTTTTTAGCCTTTACCGACTTTGGCATTCCGGCGTCCATTGGCGGGCAATATAAAGTCATCGCTATTGAACTTTATACACAAATATTAGGCGCCTCTCCTTCGTTTGAGAAAGGGGCGGTGGTCGCACTGTTCATGCTCATTCCATCGGTACTAAGCATTGCCATACTCTGGTATGTCGCGCGTTTTAATGTGCGTTACGACACGGTAGCAAATATCGACCTGCCTACTTCGAAAATCAAAGACCGAGCCTTAGCGCTATTATCGAGCGCTATCTTATTTTGCTTACTGATGGTCTTTGCGGTGATATTTATCATTCCGTGGATCAAGACGTGGCCTTATCAAATGCAGTTCAGCACAGAAACAGTCAGCAAGGTCTTAGAGTCCGCCAACCTAATGCGGGTCTATAGAAATTCACTGATCGTAGCAGTATTGACAGCTATCTTTGGTACCTTAATCACTTACTTTTCAGCATTGTTGTGCGAGCGCTCTGGTTTATTCAGAATCGGTAAATTCAGTATCCAGAGCTCAGCGTTGGTGACCAACACGGTACCAGGGATGGTCGTGGGTATTGCTTATCTGATGGTGTTTTCAGGCTCTGCTGTCGCCAATACTATTTTTATTATCGTGATAAGCAACATCATTCACTACTTTGCCACCCCTTATCTGATGAGTAAAAATGCACTGACTAAGATGAATCTAGGCTGGGAGACGACGGCGAGCTTACTGGGTGATTCATGGTTTGCGACGCTGCGGCGCGTGGTGATTCCCAATTCATTCTTTACCTTAATCGAGGTGGCGTCCTTCTACTTTATCAGCGCCATGGTGACGATTAGTGCGGTTATCTTTATCTCTGGTGCCAAAACCATGGTGCTTACCACTAAAATCGTAGAGTTACAGCATTTTGCGCGCTTTGATGAGATTTTTATCTTATCGCTGATGATATTGCTGACCAATATCTGCGCCTTGATCCTGTTTGCCAGCATTCGTCATCTATATAGCAGGCGACTCTACGGCACACCGAAAATAATCACCGAAAAAGCTGTTACCGCAAAGGCTGTTTAATCTATCGATAAGTTTTATGTAAGCCAATTTTAATAACTAATCTCTAATAATTAAACCTTCAATAAAATATATAGGATACATAATGTTTTCATTCAAAACGTTAATGGTGAGTCTTGCTTTCGGATTCACATTGGTAGGCTGTAGCTCAGCCGCTTCTAAGGACAATAGTATAGAGGAAGTCATCATCTATAGTAACGCCGACGAAGAAGCGGTAGAAGTCATCCAAGAAGTATTAGATCAAGCGGGCTATGAAGGTCAATATATCTTCCAATCCTTTGGCACCGGTGAGCTTGGCGGGCGTTTATTGGCGGAAGGTAAAAACACAGAGGCAGACTTGGTCACCATGAGCTCGTTTTATTTAGAGAGCGCGCAGGCAAAGCATTCGATGTTTAAAGAGCTAGCGTTTAAGGTCAATCCTCAAGTGACAGTACCTAATTACTATGCCCCCATTCTCAGTTTTACTGGGGCAATGATTTTAAATACGAAAGAGATGGCTGTACAAAATCTGCCTAGACCAACCAGTGCCAGAGATTTGGCAAATCCAGTCTACAAAAATAAAATTGCGATGGTTGATCCTAATGGCTCATCGACTGGTTGGTTATTTGTTCAAAACATCACATCTGCCTATGGCGAAAATGACGAAGGACAAAAAATCATGAACAGTATTCGTAAAAATGCTGGTCCCAATTTAGAGCTATCAGGATCAGGCCCATTGAAAAAAGTCATGGCAGGTGAAGTGCCTATTGGCTTTGGTATGCGTCATCAAGCTGTCGTGAATAAAGATGAAGGTCTGCCTATTGATTATATTGATCCTAGCGAAGGCAACTATACGCTGAGTGAATCAGTCGCTGTTATCGATAAAGGAAACAAAACCAATCAAAATGCAATGGAAATAGCCGAAATTATCACCAAAAATGCGCGACCACAACTATTAGAGATATATCCAAATGTCGTCTATGACGGTGAAACAGTGGCACCTGAGAACCAAGTCAAAAATGTAAAAACCTATGCTGAACCGCTGACCGCTGAGTTATTAGATAAGCATAGAGCTTTTTTTCACGGTCAAAAGATATAAGTTCTAATTTTTGAGGTTAAAACCAAGGAACATCGCTATGCAGTTATTAACCAAATTATCCCCAAAAAAATACGATGTGGTGATCGTCGGTGGTGGCATCGTCGGCCTTGCCAGTGCTTATGCTGCCGTCAAGAAGGGACTAAGTGTCGCATTGGTAGAGCGTGAGTCACAAAATAAAGATGCGTCAGTGCGTAATTTCGGTTTTGTTACCGTCAGTGGTCAGCAACGGGGCGAGCATTGGCAACGAGCCATGCATACGCGTGATGTCTGGGCAGATATTGCGCCAAAAGCAGGTATCGACGTCGAGCATAGTGGCTTACATATGCTCATGCAACGTCCAGAGGCGATGGAGGTCGCTGAAGCATTTTTACAAACAGAAATGGGGGAGTCTTGTCGCTTACTGACTCAATCTGAAATCGTAGAAAACGTACCTTATCTCAAAAAAGGTCTGGGTGTGTTGTATAGCCCTCATGAGCTCAGAGTTGAATCAAAAACTGCCATTGGCAAATTGGCAAATTGGCTCAATCAAGTGTACGGTGTGGACTTTTATAATAAAACGACCGTTCATTCGATTGAGCTGCCGATGGTTCATACCAGTCGCGGTACGCTACATGCAGAGCATTGTGTGGTCTGTCCTGGAACAGATTTACACAGCTTATATCCAGTGACTTTGGCGAAGGCTAAGGCCAAACTATGCACCCTGAATATGATGCGTGTGATGCCAAAAAAAGCGTTTAAGTTAAATGCTGCGGTGATGTCGGATCTCAGCTTTGCTCGTTATGATGGATTTGCCCAATTACCCGAAGCAAGAGGGCTAATCAATTTATTAGACGATATCCAGTCAGCCGAGCGCAAAGCAGGCGTACATCTGATCGTGGTGCAGTCTGCTGATGGCTCTCTTATCATCGGCGACAGTCATGACTATAGCGACAGAGAGCTGCCTTTTAGAGATGTGCGCATTGATGATTTGATTACAAATGAGTTTGATCAAATGATGAATATTGGTGAGAGTGACATTACTCAGCACTGGTTAGGTGTCTATCCCAGCGGTGATGATGTAGTGTTTAAAGCGTCTCCAGAAAAAGGTGTGGTTGTCGGCACTATTACAAGCGGCACTGGCGCGTCAACAGGCTTTGCATTTGGTGAAGAGTTAATTCATTTGGTATTGGAGTCAAAATAATGAAGGCAGATATTAATAGTATTAAAGATCCATTCGAGCAGATCAAGCTATGTGTGTTTGATATGGCAGGTACCACCGTAAATGAAGAAAATTTAGTCTACAAAACCGTACGCGATGCGATCAATCAAGCGCTTAGTTCTGACGATAAAAAGGTGGGTTTAGATCCTTGCTTAGCGTTTGGCGCTGGCAAGGAAAAACGCCAAGCGATCAACGACATACTAAATGAATTGAATATCACAGATGATGAGGTTGAATCACTTACCGATACCGCATTTACGATATTCAAAACCCGATTGACAAAGGCTTATACAGCAGAGACTTTGGCGCCCTTCGAGGGGATGCTGGAGCTGTTTGATCAGCTAAAAGCAACGGGTAGAAAGGTAGTCTTAAACACCGGCTACGATGCAACGACCGCCAATAACATATTGACTATCTTGGGTTGGTCGGTGGGCCGCGAGATTGATGCGCTGATTACAGCCGACGATGTCACTAATGGTCGTCCTGCACCAGATATGATTACGTTAGCGATGGACAAGTTTGGGGTAAAAGACTCAAAACACGTGTTAAAGGCAGGCGATAGTGGTATAGATATTGAAGAAGGCAAAAACGCCAATTGTGGTCTCTGTGTAGGCGTGCTAAGCGGCGCGCAAACCAAAGCACAGCTTGAGACGTATGCGCCAGATATCATACTAGAGACGTTGACTGATTTGGCTGAATTGATGTAGACGCTTAAGTGGTTATCAGCAGGTGTGATAAATGGTTGATAATATATCGACAGCTCCATTGCGATGGAGCTTGTTTTATTTTCATTATTCCAAAAAAACCTCCGCCATTTGTTTTGCATAAGATAGCGGAGGATTCGGTATGTTACTGTAGTATTTAAAATAAAACCTTATTTATTAATAAGTTTTAATTAAAAATCAATAACTTATACTATTCGACTGTGACACTCTTGGCCAAGTTACGTGGCTGATCGACGTCTGTACCGCGCATAACAGCGACATGGTACGACAACAGCTGCACAGGAACACTATAAACGATCGGTGCGAGTATCTCGCAGACATCAGGTACATAGACCACATGCAATCTATCTTCCGCTACCATTTGGCTAGCTTCACTGGCGAATACAAACAGCTCACCGTGGCGCGCATGTACCTCTTGCATGTTGGCTTTAAGCTTATCGAACATATTGTCTTTTGGTGCAAGTACCACAATTGGCATGTCTTTATCTACCAATGCCAACGGACCGTGTTTTAGCTCACCTGCCGCATAGCCTTCAGCGTGGATATAGGAGATTTCTTTCAGCTTAAGCGCGCCTTCTAAGGCAATTGGGAACTGCAAACCGCGACCTAAGAACAGGCAGCTCTTCTTCTCTTCAAAGCTTTCACTCATCGCTTTAATAGGAGTATCAAGCTTTAAGCTGGCATGAAGCTGACCCGGTAGCTTATGCAAGTTTTCTAGTAATGACGTCAAACGCTCATTATCGATACGCTCTTGTACGACTCCAATCTTTAACAATAATAGCACTAGCGCGACAAGCTGGGTGGTAAAGGCTTTGGTAGACGCGACACCAATTTCAGGCCCTGCAAGTGTTGGCAAGAAGATATCCGTCTCGCGTACTAATGATGACGTTGGTACGTTACACAGTGCCAAACTCACTAGACCTTCTGGTTTATGCTTTTGAATCTCACGTAGCGCCGATAAAGTATCAGCTGTTTCACCAGATTGTGAGATACAAACGACGAGCGAATTATCGACAACAACAGGATTACGATAGCGGAACTCGCTTGCGATTTCGACCGAGCAGGGCAGACGTGTTAAATTTTCAAACCAATACTTTGCGACCATACCCGCATGATAGCTGGTACCACAAGCGAGTACTTGAATGTGTTTAACACCAGCGAGCTTGGTTTCGTGACGGTCTAAAAAGTCATCGCGTAGTTTGGTCGTTTCACCATTATCTACTGCCATCTCAACCGTACGAGCGACCGCATCTGGCTGCTCATAGATTTCTTTGAGCATATAATGCTTAAACTCGCCCTTATCGGCATTATGCTGCTTGGCATCTATCTCATGTACTTTGCGACTGACTTCTACGCCGTCCGCATAAACACGAATATGTTCACGTGTAATATTAGCAATATCGCCTTCTTCTAGGTACATAAATCGGTTGGTAACTGGCAATAGCGCCAATTGATCTGACGCAATAAAGTTCTCACCGATACCCACACCGATGACCAAAGGTGAGCCCAAACGTACAGCAATGAGCTCTTCTGGACTGTCTACATGGACGATGCCAAGGGCAAATGCACCATGTAATAACGGCGTAACTGTGCGAACAGCTTCTAGTAGATCAGATGTTTTTTGATAAACATCATTGATCAGATGCGCGACTACTTCGGTATCTGTCTGTGATGTAAACTCATAACCTTTGGCCATCAAGTCTTCTTTTAGCTCAGCGTAGTTTTCAACGATACCGTTATGAACGACCGCGATTTTACCTGAGACGTGGGGATGCGCATTACGTTGTGCAGGCTCGCCATGAGTTGCCCAGCGTGTGTGCGCAATACCAATATGACCATCAAAATTGGCTGGATCATTCGCGACTGCATTAACCAATGCCAGTACTTTGCCTACTTGACGTTCACGATGTAATTCACCATTACGAATGACCGTCAAGCCCGCAGAATCATAGCCTCGATATTCCAAACGCTTTAGGCCTTCAAGTAAAATATTAGCGATATTACGCTCAGCAACTGCGCCTACAATTCCGCACATAGCTATTCCTTAAGTTAAATTTTTAATGATGTTAGACAAATAAAAGTGAATCAAAAACAATGTATACAAATCAGTAGTGAATAAATAAGCTGTAAGTATTCAAAAGTTATTTAATATATAAGTCATATTATTAAGCAGCACCGCAAAATTGCCGCGCTGCTCAAGTTGGTTATGATTTCGCTACTAAACGCTTAACTATAAACTTACTACTATCAGCTAACTATTTCGACTTTTTAGTTGGACGTTGAAAATCTGCTTTTTGTACCTGACGAGCGCGACCCAAAGCCAAGGCATTACTATCAACATCTTCTGTAATTACAGATCCTGCCGCAACTACCGCAGTATCGCCAACCGTTACTGGAGCAACCAGACTCACATTGGAGCCAACAAAAGCATTATTGTTAATAATAGTTTGCGACTTATTCACACCATCATAGTTACAGGTAATGACTCCAGCACCGATATTGACATCAGTACCTACGGTCGCATCGCCAACGTAACTGAGGTGATTGACTTTACTACCATGACCGATAGTCGACTTTTTAATCTCAACAAAGTTGCCAACTTTACTGTTGTCAGATAATACGGTTTCAGGGCGCAAGTTTGCAAAAGGACCAACATCAACACCAGCACCGACCTCAGCGCGATCAAGCACGCAGTACGGTTTGATATGACAAGCATTGCCAATCTGAGTGTTTTTGATAACACAACCAGCTTCGATATAAACATTGTCGCCTAAAGTACAGTCACCTTCAAAGACCACACCGACATCGACGAATACGTCTTGCCCCACGCTTAGCGTACCACGTATATCAACACGAGTCGGGTCAGCAAACTGTACACCAGCTTCTTGCAAGTCAGCGACTAGCTTATTTTGCCAAGTACGCTCCAAGCTGGCCAATTGTTGACGGTTGTTAACCCCTTCAATCTCAAACGTATGTTCAGGCTCGATCGCTGCAATCGTTACACCATCAGCAACCGCCATTTTTACGATATCGGTCAAATAATATTCTTGTTGCGCATTGTCATTTGATAATTCAGGCAAGTATTTATGAAGCAGAGCGTTATCAACGCAATAAATGCCACTGTTGATCTCTTTAATACGCTGTTCATCGGCGCTAGCGTCTTTTTGCTCAACGATGGCTTCAACATTTCCTGATGCATCACGCTTGATACGACCCAATCCAAATGGATTGTCCACTGTTAACGTCAGCATCGACATGCCATCAGTGTTGGCTGTTTGTAGTGTCGCTAAAGTCTGACAGCTTACTAAGGGTACATCACCATATAAAATAAGACTTTGGCCATCTTTTGGCAATTGCTCTAAGGCAACTTTAACGGCATGACCTGTACCCAACTGTTCAGTCTGCGCGACCCATGTAATTGGTAAATGCGCATATTGACTATCCATCGCTGTCTGTACTTGATCGCCGCCAAAACCATAAACCACAATAGTTTTAGTAACAGTCAACTCATCACAAGTGTCTAAGACGTGTCCTAATAGAGGTTTGCCTGCTAATGTCTGCAAAACTTTTGGCTTAGCAGACTGCATACGCGTGCCTTTTCCGGCAGCAAGGATAATTACAGAAAGGGAATTTGTCATAAGTACTCTATAATAGGTGTAACAGAATATGATAAGATTATAACGCAAATGTCGAGAAAAACATATTCATTTAAGTGAATATTATGATACTTTGTTATCGTTGGGTTTATAGTAATGAGGTAGTTTGTAACATAATTCGCTAAAATAGCAGTTATTTATACTAGCATGCCTATCATAACAACAATCCAAACAGCTGCGGCCATAATACCGGCAATAATGTCGTCGAGCATAATACCAAGACCGCCTGAGACTTTTTTATCTGCCCAACCAATGGGTGGTGGTTTAATGATATCAAAGAAGCGGAAAAGTACAAATGCGATTACAAGAGCAATAATAGACAAACTTTGTGAAATATCGTGCCAAAAATTCGTAACAGTAATACCCGTATAAGAAAACGGCAATAAAGTAATCCACATACCAGCCCACTCATCCCAAACGATATGCGGATCATCATGTCCTTGCATCAAATCAGAGGTACGACCGCATATCCAGATACCAATAATGCAAGATAGTATTGTGATAATCAGAAACGGTACAAAACCTAAGCTCATAAGCGGTATCGCAATGATCAAACCACCAACCGTTCCCCAAGTACCCGGAGCACGGCGAGGTAGACCGCTTCCTAAACCAATACCAAGCCAATAAACAATACGGTCAAGTAGGCTGGCATTAGCAGGTAGCGGTGGGCAATCGTTTGCTTTACGAATATCGGGCTTAGATAAGTCATGATCCGTCATGGATTAACCTGCAAAATGTTGGTAACCAGTAAGAGTAGGCCAAGTGGCAAAGGGGGTAGAGTTCGTAGGCGTTACTGGTTGGCCCTGATACAAAAGCTTTGGCCGTAAACTATCTGCAATATCTGCCTCGTTTACGGCTATCACTTCACCAATACAGGTGACTGGCGTGTTGCTGCTGTTAATAGTAGGCGGCTCAATATGAGCAGGTAAGGTAAACGCCAATTCATAATCATCGCCACCTGCCAGCTGACATAATAAGCGTTCAGATAAATCAACGCTTGCTAGGGGTTGGCTAGTCGGCAGCTGCTCCAAATCAATGCGCATACCAACAGCGCTCTGCTTGCAGATATGTCCAAGGTCTTGATATAGACCATCTGAGATATCTATCATCGCCGTTGCGCCAATCTGTGCCAACGCTGAACCTAAGGCAATACGCGGCGTAGGCGTATGCAAACGATGAGCCAGCTCTAAACCTTGGCGGCTGTTGGAGTGCTGTAAAGCGTAGGCGGCATCACCAAGGGTGCCTGAGACATAGACTTTGTCACCGACTTGGGCGCCCGAGCGGTAGACTGCTGGCGTGCTTGCGGCTAATAACCCTTGTGCGCTAACGCTGAGTACTAAGTTCTCACTGCGCGTGGTATCACCGCCAATAAGGGTCACGTCAAACAGTTGGCAGGCATGAAATAAGCCTTTAGCAAAGTTTATGAGCCAAGTCTCAGTTGCCAAACGCTCAGGCAGTGCTAGCGCCAGCAAAATACTATGCGGCGTTGCCCCCATAGCAGCGATATCTGAGACGTTAACGGCGACAGCCTTGTAACCGATGGCAAACGCCAACTCGTTAATTTTCTCCCAATCGGCACTAAAGTGTCGACCTTGAACCAAGGTGTCAATACAGCTAACCAAGCGCGCGCCTACAGGTAATGCCATCACCGACGCATCATCGCCGATGCCTTTTTCGACATCATCAGCTAAAGAATGTGCTGCTTGCATTTGTGTAAATATGCGCTCGATTAGCTCAAATTCATTCATGGTCAGTCTTGGCTTTTTTCATCAGAGGTAATATCATCTTTTTTGGCATTATCTTTTTTACTCGCCTTAAAGTCACTAATGTTTGCACTGGCTTTACTAGCGCTATTGCGTTTGACGTTGGTATTATTAGCACTGATACGTGGCTTATTTGAAGCAGTTGGTTTTTCTTCAATGCTACGTGTATCGGCAGTGTTATCTATATTCGCATCAGTTTTTACTACAGGTTTAGCAGCCGTTTTTTGTGAGGTGCGTAGATTGGCTTTGGTATCTGCTTGTACTTCCACTTCGCGTAGCTCAACTGCCATTTTATCAAGAACAGCGTTAATTAATTTATGGGCGTCAGTCGCACCAAAGTGATTATTGAGCTTCATGGCTTCATCGAGCACGACTTTATAAGGAATCTCTAAGCGGTTTTGTAGCTCGTAAGCTCCAATCAATAAAATAGCGTGCTCAACGGTGTCTAATTTGTTGATGTCACGATCAAGATGCTGACTGATAAGTACGTCCAATGCCTCGATTTGCTCTGGAATATCACGCATCATTTCATGATAGTAGCCAATATGGACGGTATGCATGGCATTAGTAGCGCGCGTACGGGCAGCGATATCGTGCGGCGCATTGTCCTTCCAGCCAAGCTTGCCATCTATATCGAAACGGCGGTCAGTCACCAGCCATTCGTACAGGCCTTGCATAGCAAAACGTCGTGCTTTACGGACAGCAGTATGACTGGTCTTATAAGAAGACTCACTCATATCAAAATTTTGATCACCCGCACTACTGCTCGCTATACCGGTTGCTTTAGCTTGTTCAGTATGGGATTGCTCGGTTTTTGCCGCATTAATAGCACGTTTGAGTTGGTCAGTCATAAGGGGTTTATACCTAGTTTTAAAATAGTAAGGGTAAAAATAAGATGTTAAATAGTGGTCGACAGGCAGATATCACCAGTCAGTTTTAAATGTTTACTACAGTTTTATCAGAGCCATAGTTATGACCATCGCTCCAATAAAAATAACCGAAAATCATATGTATAGGCTAATTGATACAATTAGCAATCAATCATTTTGAAAATGAATTAAGCGTCGTCGCTGTCGTCGTCGATATCTAGCTGTGATAATACCGCCAACATCTCAAGCACCACCATTGCTGCTTCAGAGCCTTTATTACCCGCTTTAGTGCCAGAGCGCTCAATCGCTTGCTCGATACTATCGGTTGTGATCACGCCATTGGCCACAGGGATATTATAATCAATCGCAACGCTGCTAAGACCTTTGGCTGATTCGCTAGCGACAAAGTCAAAATGCGGCGTGCTACCACGGATAATTGCGCCTAGCGCAACAATAGCATCAAAGCGATCAGACTCAGCAGCACGCTGGGCAACCAATGGCAACTCAAACGCGCCCGGCACACGAATGACAGTAATATTGCTACCTAATACACCATGACGTAGTAGGGCATCGATAGCACCATCGACTAATGACTCAACGACAAAACCGTTAAAACGACCGACAACGATACCGATACGGGCGTTTTCATTTTGGTGTAAGTTACCATCGATGTGGGTAACGTCATTGCGCTGCTGCTGTAAGTTTGACATAAAAAATCCTTCGCTGAATTGGTGGTAAATGAAAATATATGAATAATGAACGAAAATAAGTGGTTAGCGCTATGATAACATTTTTTACAGAGGCATTTGTATTTTACAAACGTATTATAGTCGCATCTGTATACCCTGTGCTGCCATATAGGCTTTGGCTTCTTGTACCGTGTACTCGCCAAAGTGAAAAATGCTGGCAGCCAGCACCGCATCGACGCCGCCTTGTAATACCCCTTCCGCTAAATGTTCTAAATTACCAACGCCGCCAGAGGCAATGACAGGCACATTAACGCGGCTGGTAATTTCACGCATCAGCGCCAAATCATAGCCTTTTTTGGTACCGTCACCGTCCATCGAGGTGACGAGTAATTCGCCTGCGCCAAGATCGGCCATTTTGCTCGCCCAAGCGACCGCATCAATACCCGTTGGCTTACGGCCGCCATGAGTAAAAATCTCCCAACGCGGTGTGATGATGCCATTCACTTCGATATCCGCGACGCGCTTGGCATCGATAGCGACGACGATACATTGGTTGCCAAATTTTTGCGCAGCTTCACCGACGAACTCCGGAGTAAATACGGCTGCTGAGTTAATGGCGACTTTATCCGCGCCCGCGTTGAGCAAATTACGAATATCGGCGATTTTGCGCACGCCACCGCCAACGGTTAAGGGCACAAACACCGTCTCAGCCATGCGCTCAACGGTATGATAGGTGGTATCGCGTTCATCACTGGTGGCAGTAATATCTAAAAAAGTAATCTCATCGGCACCTTGTTCATTGTAACGCTGCGCCACTTCGACAGGGTCACCTGCGTCTTTGATATCGACAAACTGTACGCCTTTGACCACGCGTCCATTGTCCACGTCCAAGCAAGGGATGATACGCTTTGCTAACATAGGGTCTTTCACCTTATAATCAATTCATTCTTTAAGCGCTAGTCTAGCAAAATCACCGCCATATCAGGCAGGTTTTCGCAAGATTATTACGCTTTTCATCATAGTTTTGTCATACGCGGTACAATTGCTGTCGTTAGCGTCTAAATTTACCTTATTTCTTTATTCTATTGCCAAAAGTGAGATGTCATGTCCGTCTATACCCAGTTAACCGATGATCAATTTGCCGCCTTTTGCTCAAGTTTTGGCGTGTCATTTAAACGCGCTATACCTATTACCCAAGGCATCAAAAACTCTAACTGGTTTATTCAGACCACTGATGACCACGACGGTCAGCACTCCTATGTTTTCACTTTATTTGAGGAGCGACCACCAGAAGATATCGAAAAAATGGCCGTTATTCTCAATCAGCTAACGGGCAAGTTACCGGTAGCCGCGCCACTAGCTTTGCTTGAAGGTCACGAAAAGCCTAGCGATAGTCAAGATGATAAACGCTATGTCATCCGCTATGAAGATAAAGCTATTACGATCGTACCATGCTTGGCAGGGGCGCACCCCAAGCAGACTACGCCGGCGATGTGTCACGAGATTGGTGCAGCGTTAGCGATGTTGCATGAGACCCTGCAAGCGCTACAGCCTGCGCAGGATTACGGCGTGCCACTTTATCCATGGGGAGAGGTACGCGACCGTGAGATGCAGTTTATGCCAGGTGATGAAGCCAAATTAATGCGCGATATTTGGCAGGCTTACTCGAACTTACCACTTACCAGCTTACCAAAAGGCTTGTGTCATCTCGATATGTTTGCGGATAATACTTTGTGGAATTTGCAAAAAGATAATGAGACATTAACGGGCTTACTTGATTTTACTGAGGTCAGCGTTGAGCATTATGTGATGGATATTGCTATTACCATTAATGATTTTTGTACCACGTGGGGTGACGCTGAGCAAAGCGAAACGGTCAATTTTGATCGTCAAAAAATGAACGCCTTTTTGCAAGGGTATGAGTCTAAACGTGCGCTTGGCGAAGATGAAAAACGTGCATTGCCAGTGATGCTTGCCAAAGCGGCCGTGATTTTTTGGCTACTGCGTCTCAACGTCATTTACTATAACCGCACTGAGGGACGGACTGGCGACAATATCATGGTCAAAAACCCTGATTTGATGAAGCGTCTGGCCGCTTATCACTGGTCGCATGTCGAAAAAGCACAAGAGACAGTATTTGTATTATTAAATGGTGAAAGCAATAATCACGTCGAGGGCATATTTAGTGATATTACCCAAGCTGAGCAAGCGTGTGCTACTTTAAACGATAATAGTAATGTTATCATCAAAGAGTATGCGCTCGATCAATTGGTATAGAGTGTTTTAACGATTTCTGTCTTAACCCCAAAGGTAACCCTATGACCGATCAAGTTGACAACTGGCACAAACTAGCACGCTATGACACCAACATCCAAGGTGAGCTGCATGCCAACCTGCTACGTAATAACGGTATTACTGTGTCTTTACAAGCCCTTAGCGCCATTCCGGGTATGAATTCTGGTATCGTGCTTTGGGTGCAAGATGAAGATTTGGCGCACGCACAGAGTATATTAGATAATATCGATAGCGAGACGGCAGGTGAAGTGCTACTGGATAATATGAGCGATGCAGAGCTTGGTATTACAACAGTGACACAGGACAATGTCATGCAAGAACACAAACACAGCTTAGACAATCAAAGTAACAAAGGCGGTAAATCATAAATGTGCCAACTCCTAGGAATGAACTGTAATACCCCAACCGATATCGGTTTTAGCTTTGCAGGGTTTCGTCGCCGCGGCGGTATGACCGATAGCCATGAAGATGGTTTTGGTATTGCTTTTTTTGAGCGTAGTGACTGCACCAATAATGGTGAGGGGGCAAATGACTCAACGGGACTACGCTTGTTTCATGACAATCGCCCAAGCCATCTGTCACCGGTGGCTGATTTGGTCAATAATTATCCGATTAAAGCCATGAACGTCATTGCTCATATTCGTAAAGCCACTCAAGGGCAGAATTGCTTAGCGAATACGCATCCATTCGTCCGTGAAGTCTGGGGTGAGCAGTGGGTATTTGCCCACAATGGACAGATGAATAGCGAATTTATCAAGCGCTGCCAGCGTCTGCAAGACAATGGTAACGCCACACACTGCCAGCCTGTTGGCTCAACGGACTCTGAAATGGCATTTTGCTATCTGGTCAATCGCTTAAAAAGCACTTTTAAGACCCGTCCTGACGACAAGACGCTGTTTAACTTTTTGACCACCCAATGCCGTTATTTATCCGCCAATGGTTTGTTTAATTGCCTAATATCCAACGGACGCTGGCAACTGGCTTATGCAGGTAGCTTGTTATTTTATTTGACCCGCCAAGCGCCATTTGGTGAAGCAAAATTGGCGGATGACGATTTGGCGATTAACTTTAGTGATGTGACTACAGATACGGATAAAGTAACGATACTAGTTACCGTACCACTCACTGAAAATGAAAAATGGCAACAATTGGCCGTCAACGAATGTCTGATATTTCAAGAGGGTGAAATTATTTATAAAGACAGCCCAAGTCAGCGTAAATTTTTGACCATTGACGAAGGCATTGCGGTGGCACGCGCGGTTGGGGCGAGTGTGTAAGGCAGTCAGTATTCGTTAAACATATAGTGCACAACAGCGTTTAAACTTCTCGCCTGAGCCGCAAATACACGGCTGCTTTTGCGTCACCGTCATGACAACCGTTGGATCTAAAAAATACCAACGTTCGTCTTTTTCTTTAGCAGTTTTATTTACTACCTTTACAAAAGCAGATAGCTCATGGTGTGCTGCTTGTTCTCCGTCTGGCTTAATATAAAATGCTTTAAACTCGACCTGCGCATGACGTTTGCCAAGCTTTGGCGTGTGTTCTACGATTTCTAGTCCTGCCCAATCGGTCTCGGTGGCCCATGTCTCAATCGCCTTGATATCAAGCAAGCTTTGCTGCGCGGGCAGGGTGGTTTTGGCAATATATTCTGGCTTGATGAGCACAAAAGCGCTATAACGCGTGCGCATCAGACGCTGCGCTGACTCCGCTCTTATACTATCTATTTTATCAACGTTGTCATTATAAAAAGCATCATGATAAGGCTGGCAGCAGTCTTGATAGGATAATAGAGCGTCTGTCGTCTCTGCTGTTGGATTGGTTTGGCAAGGGCAAGGATGTAGGGAGGTCTGCATGTTTTACTCTAATTTTCGTTTGGGCTTATTCGTTTAGGCTTAATGGTCTTATGATAACTTTATTGCAGCATACTTTTTACTAATTCTGGCAATATACCAACTCTTAGCTGTGCCCATGCTGATGGGTCACTTAACCGCGACCAAAAAATCTCAAAAGGCGGCGCTATATATATCAAGAGCAAAAGAATAGCGTACAGTAGCAGATACCACCATTTGTCTTTGTGTTGATAAAACTTCATGGCCGTGCCCGATGAGCGTTTCATTTTCATATTGGATAAATTGACGCTATACAGCTCATCCAGTGTCAAATGCACCATTGCACCGCCGAATAAAAACAGCCCATAAAACCAGCTGGCGGTCAGCGGCATCTGTAATCCATAATAGCTCAGACAAGTCATCCCAAGTCCCATTATCGCCATATAAGGGACAGAATGGATGACACCGCGGTGCACCGTCATATTGGTAAAAATATGAAATACCACATAACGCATAAAACCATAGCCTGCCAGCCATAACGCCATCAGGGCAAGTAAACTTAGCTCACTGCGCCAATGCATCACCAAACCAAAGGCAAAGACAAAAGAGATGATATTAAACCCAAGCTTGATCGGGGTTGAGTGATCAGAGTCCAAATCAGGCAATAGCCCGCCGATGGTGCCGAGCGCCACACACATCAAAAAACCTGAGTCGCCAACCAATCCAGCTTTATAGACTGCCAAACTCAGCGTGCCACTGACCATAAATGCAACATTTAAGTGGGTGTTAAAATTTGCCATAAAAACTCATTAATAAATAGCGCGCGAAAACATCGTTTCGAGCTGCTTGTCTAGCCGTAAAAAAGCGCACCATGATACCATAGAGCCGCCAGCCGCCTAATAGAGATCGTCAATATGACCGCTAGTAATTTGCCACATCTGCATCGTGCTGATGCTCTTTTTGACCAACCTTTGGTAAATGGTTCGTCTGCCCATGAGTCCGTTATATTTACCAGTAAGCTTGATGACAGCTTTGCTCAGATTGACTGGCAAGCCCCGTGGCTTAGTCATTTAAGTCAATTGAACGACATTAGTAAAAGTATAAATGAGCTAAGTCATTCACCTCAGCAGGCAGAGGTTTCGATAATCAATGACAAGTCTATAGATATTGTCGCAGGTATACTTAACACTGCCTCAAAGAAGCAAAGCGAAACTGCGCAAAGGCCATTACCGACCACTAAACCCATTAAAAATCAGCGAGCGCATACTTTGAGTTTTGTCTCACAGGATGCGCTACCAGAAGGCGAGGCTTACGAGAGTTTTATCGCCATGACTGGCAATATTCCGACGCGTGATAACTTACATGACTTATTTAACGGTAGTATTTGGCTGACCTTTCCCAAGACCAAAGCCCTGCTAAACCACTATCATATGCTTGAGATTGAGCAGCAAGGGGTCAGTGCCAGTCGAGGCCGCGTCCGCGATACCATCACTGTCTTTGATGAAAATGGTGCGGTGCTAGTCACAGCTGACCCTAGTATTGGCGAGGCATTGATTGACTTTGATTGGCAGGGCAGTTTGGTACAGCCGCGTAGGCAATGGGATGACCCTATAAGTCCTAGTCCAAAGGCGCAAGCGGCGGTTTATATCTTTGGTCATGCCCTGCTTGAGCAATTGATAGCACCGCGCAAGCCTTTATGCGCGCATAGTGTGGTTATCAACGTCAGCCAAGATTTCTTTGCCTTATCATTATCTGAGCGTCTGCAGTATTTAGATGATAGAGTCGCTGATTATATGAACGAGTTGCTATCATGCAATGAGGTCACACCGCGTCATTTATCGCCATTGCCTATTTTAGGCGTACCGCATTTTTGGGCGAAGAATGCAGATGCTGACTTTTATAAGGACGCTTATGTGTTTAGGAGCGGTCGCCGTAAACAGGGTAAAAGCTAAGATATATAAAGTTAATTACAATCATACTGTTAGAGCCTGGCGACGGTTACGATTGTGCCACGATTTGACTACGTCTAAGCGTTAACAAAGTCTTGAATATTTGTTATGGTAAAAACAGGTGAATATTAAATTCTAAATACGAAGTTATGTTTAGGTTTAATTGAAACTTACACCTAATTGTTTTATTACTTTACATTGCACTATTTTTCATCAAAACAATCAATAAGCTATTTAGCCACCAGTCACAAGCATAAGTTCATGATAATTTATGTTCAGGATTTATAACAACGATAAGGAAGCTACCATGAGCGATATCTTTAACGTAAAAGACACTATTTCAGTCGATGGCAAAGAGCATGCCTACTACAGCTTGCCCAAACTTGCTGAGACTTACGATAATATTAATACGCTACCATACTGTATGAAAGTAGTACTAGAGAACCTGCTGCGTAACGAAGATGGCGGCCAGTCTGTCGGTAAAAACCATATTGAGGCAGTCGCCAACTGGGATGCAGCAGCAGAGGCCTCAAAAGAGATCGCCTTTATGCCAGCACGTGTAGTACTGCAAGACTTCACCGGTGTACCATCGGTCGTCGATCTAGCAGCGATGCGTGATGCGGTAGTCGAGCTTGGCGGTAAAGCTGAGCAAATTAATCCATTTATTCCCAGTGAGCTCGTCGTTGACCACTCGGTGCAAGTCGATGTGTATGGCCGTGAAGACTCGCTTGATTTGAACGAAAAAATCGAATTTAAGCGCAATAATGAGCGTTATGAATTCTTGCATTGGGGTAAAAGTGCTTTTAAAAACTTTGTCGTCGTACCTCCAGCGACCGGTATCGTGCACCAAGTTAACTTAGAATATCTTGCGCGCGTCGTCATGGCAGCGGAAGTTGATGGTGAGTTGACTGCTTACCCTGATACCGTGTTTGGTACCGATAGTCATACCACAATGATTAATGGTATTGGTGTGCTTGGTTGGGGTGTCGGTGGTATTGAAGCGGAAGCGGCGATGCTAGGTCAGCCCTCTTCAATGCTGATTCCACAAGTCGTTGGGTTTGAGATGACAGGTGAGCTGTCTGAAGGCGTTACGGCAACTGACTTAGTATTACGTGTGGTTGAGATGTTGCGTAAGCATGGCGTAGTTGGTAAGTTCGTTGAGTTTTACGGTGAAGGCTTACATCAAATGCCTCTTGCTGATCGAGCAACGATTGCCAATATGTCGCCAGAATATGGCGCCACGTGCGGTATTTTCCCAGTTGACCAAATGGCGATTGATTATTTACGTCTATCAGGTCGTGACGAAGCACAAATTGAATTGGTTGAAAAGTACGCTAAAGCGCAAGGCATGTGGCATGATGCCGACACGAAAGCGGCAACCTATTCAAGCAATTTGTATCTAGATCTCAGTACTGTCCAACCAGCTCTTGCGGGTCCTAACCTACCGCAGCAGCGTATCAATCTATCTGATATGCACGAAAAGTTTGGCGAGACCTTATTAGAGATGACTAAAGGTCGTAAAGCTGAAGTCGATGCCAAGGTGCGTTTTGATGAAGAAGGCGGTAAGCAAGAGCAAGCTAAAAAGTTAGCAGCCAAACCTAAGCCTTTCTGCGCTGAAGGCAGTACCTCTTGTAAGATTACAATCGAAGACGAAGAATATAGACTGCGTGATGGTTCTGTCGTGATCGCGGCTATTACCTCTTGTACCAATACTTCAAACCCTGCCGTTATGATTGGTGCAGGCCTAGTTGCCAAAAAAGCAGCGGCTAGAGGGTTGACAGCTAAGCCATGGGTCAAAACCTCTCTTGCACCAGGCTCAAAAGTTGTGACTGATTATCTCGAAAAGTCTCAGCTAATGGATGAACTTGAAAAAGTAGGTTTCTATCTGGTCGGTTATGGTTGTACTACTTGTATCGGTAACTCAGGACCGCTGTTAGATGCGATTGAAGAGGCTATCGAAGAAAGTGATTTGGTTGCCGCAGCCGTCCTATCAGGTAACCGTAACTTTGAAGGTCGTATCCACTCACACGTAAAAGCCAGCTACTTGGCTTCACCGCCATTGGTTGTCGCTTATGCGCTAGCAGGTACGGTCGATATTGACTTGACGACTCATCCACTAGGCCAAGATTTAGAGGGTAATGATGTCTTCTTAAAAGATATCTGGCCGACCTCAGAAGAGATCAACGAGCTGATTGCCAATAACATCGATGCTGAGATGTTCCGCAAAAACTACGGCGAAGTATTTGACGGTAGTGCAGCATGGAACGCTATTAGCTCGGCGGATAGCCAGTTGTATCCATGGAGCGAAGAGTCTACTTACATCAAGAACCCACCGTTCTTTGATGGTATGACCATGGAGCCAGAGGGTATCCTAGATATCGAAGGCGCGCGTATTCTAGGTCTATTCGGTGATTCAATCACCACTGACCATATCTCACCGGCTGGTAACATCGATGCCGAATCGCCTGCTGGCAAGTACTTGCAAGAGCGTGGTGTCATGGAAGCTGACTTCAACAGCTATGGCTCACGCCGTGGTAACGACGCGGTCATGACTCGCGGTACATTCGCCAACATCCGTATCAAAAACAGCATGATGGATGGCAAAGAGGGTGGTTATACGTATTACTTTAAAGACGACAAAGCCACGCTACAAGACGGTCAAGAAATGGCCATCTATGACGCGGCAATGAAGTATAAAGAAGATAAGCGTCCGCTAGTTGTCCTTGGTGGTGCAGAGTATGGTTCTGGATCTAGCCGTGACTGGGCAGCGAAAGGTACGATTTTGCTTGGTGTAAAAGCAGTACTGACGACTTCGTTCGAGCGTATTCACCGTTCAAACTTAGTGGGCATGGGCGTGTTGCCATTGACCTTTAAAGATGGTGAGAATGCAAGCACTTATAACCTCGATGGTTCAGAAGTCATTAGTATCACAGGGCTTGACAATGGCGAGAGCAAAACTGCCAAAGTCACTGCTACTCGTGCCGATGGCTCAGAGGAAGTCTTTGAAGTTAACGTTGGTTTACAGACGCCAAAAGAGCGCGAATACGTGCGTCATGGCGGTGTATTGCACTATGTGCTACGTCAGCTCGCTACTGAGAGTAAAGAAGCTGCGTAGTGATTGATTAGAGTTAGAATAATATAAAGCCCAGTCTCCTTAATGTAGGGGACTGGGCTTTTTTTATGAGTAGGTAGATTTTATAAAAAGTAGCTTATTTGGACATTTATAGCAGTTTTCTCAACCCTTCTCAGTCAACAGCTTAATACCTAAGCCAATAAACACCACACCACTTATTTTATTCAAAATAGATTCAGTTGTTGGGTTTTCTCTCAGGCTTTTACTAAACTGTGACGCCAATAATGCCAAACACGTGCACCATATTAGGCCAGTTACGGCAAAAGTAAGCCCTAAAATTAAAAAGGACAACATGCCATGAGCGTAATTAGAATCGACAAACTGAGGAAAGAAAGCTAAAAAGAACAAAGCCACTTTAGGGTTAAAAGTATTGGTCAATACGCCTTGCTTATAGATTCGCCTATAATTCAAAGACTCAGCTTGTACAAGTTTTCCGTTATTGGGCAAACTGTCTGATAGGATAGATTTCGATTTACTGGTTAGCATTTTAAACCCTAAATAGCATAGGTAGCTGGCACCAATATATTTAACGATAGTAAATGCTAGTGGAGAGTTGGCTAAAATGATTGATAGTCCTAATGCCGCCAATACCGTGTGCACTAGTATTCCAGTGACAATGCCCAGTACAGAATAGAGACCGGCTTTGTTCCCTTGTGAGACACTACGCGTAATGATATACATGCTATCTGTGCCAGGTGTCAGGTTTAGTAAAATAGCTGCCAAGATAAAGCCCAGATAGTTTTCAATACCAAACATAGTCAACATACCTTTTAAACATCATAAAAAAGCGGGTATCAGAAGAACAAAAATGCTCTTCTGATATCCGCTTAATCAAAGCATTTTATCAATAGTCTTTATCAACAGAGTCAATTTTACTGTCTGACAGAGAATTTGCTTGCATCTCTTTGCGCTGTCTAGCATTTGGTCTTTCGATCAAGATATAGAGCACGATACCAATGGCAATAGCATAAACAGTTGACTGCGCCGCTGGCATGGCCAAAGTTACTGCTACAATACCAGCAACCCCGCGCTCAGCTGAGGTTTTTAGCTGCTCTATACCTACCATGATACAAATATAGGCAGTTAATAGTAGCGTTAGTGACAGCGCAATGGGGAGTACCGGTCTAAAGAGCGTGACCAGCGGTAATATAAATATAGCGGCAAGGCCCGTCCACCAAAAGGTGCCACCGCCGCTATAGATCGAGTCCATGGCTTTACGTCCAAGCGCATAACGCTCAGCAAGGGTAGCATGAGCTGCAGTCCAAATAGGTCCTGCTAGCCCCGGCCATGGGGCAAAAAAGGCCAGCACACCGTTACGAATACCCGTGACGATATGGATACGTGTGATATTGGTCTCAATTTTTTCATCAGGACGGATTTCATCGACACGCTCACTGAGCGCTTGACCGACCAAAATATCACCAAAAGCAATGACATAAGCGATCATCGCGGTCGGGAAGGCAAGTAAGAAAACACTGATATCAGGCAGGCCGACATTAAAAATCAGAAAGTCAGTCATCGCGCCAAAGTTAGGCTGAGTAATACCCCATTCAATATCAGGTAGCGGATACTCACCGATAACCCAGCCAATAATCATCGCCACGAACATACCTGAGATCATACCTAGGTTGGCAACCACTTTTGCGAAACGGCTGTATTGAACCATATATTTAAAAGAGACTGAGAATAGCACGTAACCGGAGATAATAGCGCCAATGATCAACGAGATCGGTGTGGCTTCTACGCGGCCACCTACTTGTATCTCTCCCATCAAGGCGGCGATACCCGCGCCAATAATGACCCCAGCTTTTAAGGAATTAGGGATAAAACCTACTATACGATTACTCAGTCCAGTGATACCAAAGAAGATAAATATCAAAAATACTTCTAATTGCAGCACAAACATTGCTTGTACCGCTTGCGGTCCTGGCTCAAAAGCTTGCAAATATAAAATGACAATGGGAATAGCTGGGGTAATCCAGCCGGGCACAAGCGGCACGCCAAGTAAGGAAGGCAGTAGATACATGAGGCCAGCAATCACACAAAATGCTAGTGCTGCATCGTACGGCATGCCTAGATACTGTTCCAGCAGTGGGATCATGGCAAGGCTAACCATAAACATGAATAATCCCTGAAGCATTTCAGGGATCTCCCAGCGGTAGTGTATAAAGGGCAGGCGTATTTTGAAGGGGCCAGCAGGCCAATAAGGCTGTTCTTCACCGTGCTTGCGAACGATAGCCATCGTCTTAAATCCTTTTAAGTGAGTTTTTTATGGAGCTAGCTTTAATTTAAATTGGTTAGAATTTTTTATTGAAATAAGGAAGAATCTCTTTGAAGAATATTGGCCAATTATAAGTACTGTTTGGCTAGACCTTTTAAAGATAAGAATTCTTATTCGAAGATTGATTATGGATTTATTAAAATTATTCAATAAAATCAATTGTTAAATGACTTTTGGGTATTTTTCGAAAAACATAATACGTGGTTGAAATAATTAAAGCAACGATGCTTGTAAGGAAAAAACCAGTGTAAATTGGATTAGTTAAAGTGTACCCCACTATCGTGACCAGTCAAAGGTTATATATTAAAGGATAAACTGGGAACAATTAAGCAGACAAAAAAAGCCCAGTTACAATATATTGTAACTGGGCTTTTTTCTATAACTAATAACTATTAATAAGCTCTATCAGAAATAAGTATTTTACAACTTCCTTATTCTTCCTAACAGCTTATCTAACATTGTCACCCCAAGTAACGATAGGCTTATCTAAACGATGCTTAGTAGCAGCGCTTTTGGCACCCATAGTAGCAGCGATGAAAGTTAAAATAGTGCTGATTAACCAAAATAGACCACTATACAAGGCAGCTTTACGAGCAACGTCTTCAGCTTGTTGTAAGTTTTGATCAACGGTTTGTTGGGCTTGCGCGATATATTGCTCAGTTTGTGTTTTATACTCATTAAATGACTGTACTACTTCTGAACGTACTTCAGTCGCTTGCGCTTCGCTCAATCCTTCTTGCTGTAAGCGGTTGATTAGCTCAGGACCTTTTAATGTCTGCTCAATAGACGCCATGCGTTGTTTTGCATACTCATCAATATTGCGCCATGTGTCGATACTGGTGAAGTCCATATCAGTAACGTCAGTTTTGGTTTCGTTAATCATCTCATCCAATACATTAGTCGTCGCTTGGATTTGTTGATCGTTTAAATCTTGAGTATTCTTGGCTACCATAGCGCTGATATCTGCTTTGCTGATGTTACCAGATACGGTTTGGTAAACTTCTTGCGCTTTTTGCTGAACCTGCGTAACAGTACTATCAGGTGCAGTGATGGCTGCTGTACTTGCCGCTGATGTACCAGCCGCTGCTACGCCACCTGCAGTTTTTGCTACTGTACTAACCGTACCACCAACAGCATTACCAGCCGTCGCTAGGATGCCAGTTGCACTACTAAAAGTGAAAAACGTGGTTACCAATACAATTAAAGCAGCAGTCAACATACCAGTCAACGTAGCGTCTTTTTGGTCGACATCTGTACCATCACCAAACAAGGCTTCGGGTGCAGAGTATTTGATAGCAAAATAGCCTGCAACATAAGCACTGACTAAGGCAGTAATAGCAGCATAGATACCAGCAGCAATACTAGTACCTTTTAAGTCAAACGGTATAAATGAGCTTAGGATTAAAGCGATGGCAATCATCGCCATGACTACGAGCAGTCCCATAATAAGACCTGCTAGCACGCCGCGCCATGAAGGGCGACGTTGAGGCGTATAGGTAGGTAACATAACAATTCCTTATCACATATTATTTAACGCTAATTTGCATATCATTATTGTTGATTTCTATAAAGAAGCTTATACAAGTCTTCACTAGGTACAAGGCAATCATAATTAATAGAGAAATATATTCATAATAGCGTTAAGTAGAGAAACACTGACTTTGTGTATAAGGGTGTTATTTTGTGTCACCAAATCCGCTAATTGTAAGCTTGTGTGGCTTTGTCGTTAAAATAGTTAAACTATTGATTGTAAAGTTAAAATTTATTACTTTTAGGTTTTTTCATATAAGAATTCGAAAATTATCAGATGTGATAGCAAGTTTGTGTCTCTATCGTACTTGTAGATAAACAGGTATAAAAAAGCCCATTCACAATGAATTGTGAATGGGCTTTTTAGTGGTGCGATTATTAGTCTAATCTAATACAAGTCTGTAAAAGTGCTAATAATTGACGCCGAATAGTGGCGTCCCCAGGGGGATTCGAACCCCCGTTACCGCCGTGAAAGGGCGGTGTCCTAGGCCTCTAGACGATGGGGACGCATAGAGTGTTATAACCTATGGTTACAACGGTACTTCACAATATCAGAGTGCTTATCTATTAATAATAGAGCAAGCCTTGCCTAGGTGCTGATATCGTCCTACTAGCGAGTATTTATGATTACGTTTCAGTCGTACTGAGCGTTGCTATAAATAGTATGGTGGAGCTAAACGGAGTCGAACCGTTGACCCCTTGCATGCCATGCAAGTGCTCTACCAACTGAGCTATAGCCCCTCGCTAAGAGTGTGCGTATTTTAGGTAAGAGCAGCTGTCTTGTCAACTGCTATTTTAAAAATATTTCGTAAATATATAAAAAAAAGTGTTTATAGCTATTTTTTCTACTAATTCAGACCAAAATAACGCAAACTTTGCTTAATAACATGCATTAAAATTCAGAACTTCCTCCTATGCACTACTAAAACGTCATAAGGGGTCAGCTCAATATGATCTGACCCCGGCTTTTATTCACTAGCTATGTCGTTACTCAGCAGGTTTGTTAAATGATAGTTAAAAACTACTCAGCAGCCAAAAAGCCAGGCAATTCTGCCGCTTGTTTTTCTAACTTTTTCAGCTTCTTTTTACCGAGGCCGCCCAGCACATCAACTGCATGACGCAAGCGTGTCAGGGTCATGTCAGCGCCGATAATCGCCATAGAGTTCATAACGGGCGTCGATGAGGTGCTACCCGCGATAGCGATAAAGAACGGCGCCATAAAGTCGCGCATCTTAATATCGAGATGAGCGGCGAGACCTTTTAGCGTGGCGTAGATGTTTTCTTCTGACCATGTTGGCAAGGTTTCTAACTGCCAAAGCGCGAGTTGTAGCATCTCGATGATTTGCTCAGGCGCAAGCGATCTATGCGTAAAGCTTTCCGCGTTGATATCAGGTAGGTTTTGAAAATAAAAGCCACCCCAGTTGACCGCATCAGACAATAGCTCAATGCGTGGCTGAATCGCCGCTGCGATAGCAGTCAGCTTGTCGCTGTCACTGGCCCAGTCAAGAATTTTATTTTTTAGCTCTTCAGGTGTGAGCGCGCGTAGCCATTCGCTATTTAACCAATTAAGCTTTTCGATATCGAAGATAGGCCCGCCAAGTGACACACGCTGGATATCAAAGCTGGCAATCATCTCATCTAAGGTGAATTTTTCAGCTTCGTCAGGCGTTGAGTAGCCCATACGGCCTAGATAGTTGAGCAGCGCTTCAGGTAGTACGCCAGCATCACGATAGTAGGTAATCGAGGTTGGGTTTTTACGTTTCGACAGTTTTGATTTGTCCGGGTTACGCAGTAATGGCATGTGGCAAAGGGTCGGCATCTCCCAGCCAAAATACTCATAAAGCAGCTGATGTTTGGGTGCTGAGTTTAGCCATTCTTCGCCGCGCATGACGTGACTGATGTCCATTAAGTGGTCATCAACGACGTTGGCAAGATGGTAAGTTGGCATGCCGTCGGTTTTTAGTAAGACCTGCATGTCTACTTGCTCCCAAGGAATCTCAACAGTACCGCGTAGCATATCCTCAACGCGGCAGACGCCTTCGGTTGGTACGCGCATACGAATCACATGTGGTTGATCTAATGCGACAAGCCCAGCAACTTTATCAGAAGGCAAATGAGCACAGCGACCGTCGTAACGCGGGGTCTCGCCATTGGCCATTTGTTGAGCACGCATCGCATCTAGCTCTTCGCTGGTACAAAAACAACGAAATGCATCGTCGCTATCTAATAGCTTGTTTGCATGTTCTTTATAAATGTCACTACGCTCGCTCTGACGATAAGGGGCATGCGGGCCACCGATGTCTGGACCCTCGCTCCAATCTAGACCGACCCAGCGTAGGGCGTCCAAAATCATCTGCTCAGATTGCTCCGTTGAGCGCGTTTGATCAGTGTCTTCGATACGTAAAATAAACTCGCCACCATGCGCTTTAGCAAAGGCTAGATTAAATAGTGCAATATAGGCGGTACCCACATGAGGAAAGCCAGTAGGAGAGGGCGCTATACGAGTGCGGACAGGACGCGTGCCGTTAACAGTGGTTTGGGTAGAGGTTTGCATGATAAAGTTCTCAAAAAGTTATTTATGATGAAAAGTGACAATCAAAAGTACGCGTGAGTAAGAAATACGAATGAATAGACGTTAAAGTAGAAAAATAGCGTAAAATATAGCGCTAGTATAACAGAGAGACATGATATTTTTAACGAAAAGGCCTTCTAGCGCTTGACTACAGATGTATCCTTGCGATAATAACGCTAGACAAGTCATAACTTGTTTATTTTTATCTAATTATTGGCCTTGTTGGTCGTCATCTATTGAGTTGTTTGTGTCTGTGCCAAAATATAAGCCAAAATCTAAATTAACATCGTCAGATACCAAAGCCAACCCTTCTTCTACTACCGGAACACCTGAATCAATGGTTAGCTCATCTTCTATAAAAAACGCCTCTACTAAAGCGCCCGCCCAGCAGCTTGATCAAACGACTCAAGCGTTTAGTCAAAGTGATACAGTGGTTGATGATTCAAGCTTTGTCCATGATGCGGTGCTGCTACAAGAGACCGTCGCTGCGGTGCTCGGCGTAAAATCACTGCCCAAACAGACAGACAACGATGACCAAAATAGCTTACAGTTAAGTGGTATTTACGTTGATGCGACTTTTGGACGTGGCGGTCATAGCAGGCTACTACTAAGCCAGCTTGCTGATGATGCGCAGTTGATTGTCTTTGACAAAGACCCGACCGCTATTAGCGTGGCTCGTAAGCTTGCAAGTGAAGATAGCCGCGTACATGTCATTCATGATAGCTTTGCTACGTTGACCGATAGTCTGGCAGCTATAGGCATCATGGAAGTTGATGGGCTAATGGCAGACTTGGGTATTTCATCACCGCAGATTGATGATGGTAGTCGCGGCTTTAGTTTTATGCGTGATGGCGCGGTCGATATGCGGATGGATACCAGTCGTGGCCAGTCGGTTGCCGAATGGCTCGAGCAAGTCGATGATGAGACTTTGGCTAACGTACTTTATGAGTTTGGCGAAGAGCGTCATAGTCGCCGTATTGCGCGCGCTATCAAACAGATGGATAGTTACAAGTCCACACTTGAGCTGGCAGAAGTGATTAAAGTTGCGCACCCTAATTGGCAACGCGGTAAGCATCCAGCGACGCAAAGCTTTCAAGCCATGCGCATTTTTATTAATAACGAGCTTGGCGATGTCGATGACTTTTTAGTACAAAGTATTCCGATTTTAAAAACGGGAGGGCAGCTGGCTGTGATCAGCTTTCACTCATTAGAAGATCGGCGTATCAAGCAGTTTTTGCAGCGTCATAGTAAAGGTCAGTATCCAGAGGATGAAAACTTGCCTATGCCGCCCAAACGCCCACGTTATTTTAGTAAGCCCAAACGTATCGGCCCAAGCAAAGCTGAGACGAGCCAGAATCCGCGTGCTCGTAGTGCATGGCTACGTATGGCAACGCGTACTGATACAGCTTATCAGCAGACAGATGCATCTTAAACCTTAGGTGAAATCATTGGACGAACCACGTATGGTTGCTAATGTTTATCTAAATGGTGCGCGAATGTGTTAATCGCTACGCCACTGTTAAAAAGCTGTAAATATTGTCTGCTAGGCTCAGCAGTTAACTTTTCGTTTGGTTGTTTTTTGGTCAGTTGGCTGAGATATTTGATTTTATGTTTTATTGATGGTGCTGATAAGTTATTTGTAAATCTAAAACAGTTAGCGCTTTTATACTTCAAGTCCACTTTTTGAGATCGTCATGGCAATATCTGACAAACCTGCAAACCACCACGCCGCTATGTCCAATACGACCGATGTTGGCGAACTATTCGCGCGTCGATTCAATGTCGTCAGTATCTATGTGGTTGTACTGTTGCTATTGGCAGGTGCAATCGTATGGAGCGGTATCAAAACGGCTGAAAATGTTCAGCAATATCATCAGGATTATAGAACCTTGCAAGACATGAAGAAACAAGAGCGTAAGCTACAAGTAGAACACCAGCGTTTGCTTATTGAGCAGCAAACCTTTAGTGCCACACCGCAGATTGCCAGTCGCGCTGTCGCCGAGTTAGGGATGTATTCACCAACGCTAAAGGACAAGCTGATTATTCAGCCAGGCGTCGCTACTGCGTTGGAACCAGTGGTAACTGACTCAGCTGAGAATGGTTCGTACGATATGGGACCACGAGCCACTACGGATTTATCTCCTGAAGTGCCGGCTGTGGAGGCAGAGTAATGAGTGATAAAAAACCAAAAAGCACGGGCAAGAGCACAACAAAAAATACCAACAAAAAAACAGCCAGTGGTAAAGTGATTAAGCCTCTACGCCGTACTAATACTGCCAAATCAGGCAGTAAGACTTCAAACACGACATCTTCCAAAACGGGAACGAATAATCGTGCTGGTAAGCTATTTGGACGCCTAAAGAACAACGACAATCAAGGCGCTTATACCAGTGTCAAAAACCGTAAAAAAGTCATTTTTAGCAAAGCCTCTGGCGCCTCCTCACGTGGCGGTTTTGAAAACGACAAAAACCGTTTTCGTACTATTTGGGCTATTGCCTTAGTCATATTGGGCTTGTTGATAGCACGCGCCTATTATCTGCAAGTAGCCAACGCACAGTTTTATCAAGATAAAGGTAATGAGCTCATCACGAGCGTACGCACACAAAAATCCTATCGCGGTATGATTACCGATCGCAACGATTTGCCTTTAGCCGTCAGCGCACCGCTTGCGACTGTGTCGTTTAGCCCGCATGATTATGCGCGCGAATACTATGAGCTCAATCGTGTCAAAATCGCCAATCCTGATAGTCCGCAGCTACAAGCGCGTATGCAAAAGCGCTTAGACAATATGGATCTAACCCGCTTAGCGGCTGCTGCCAATATTCCAGTCGCTGAGCTTGAAAAAGCGGCCGCCATTGATGAGAGTATTGACGTCACTGATGAAGAAGCGGTCAAAGCGGCACTGCCATCGGGCGCCGGCTCGCATTATTTGCCGTTGTTAAATAAGGTCACGCCTGAGATTGCTCAAAGTGTCAGCTCACTTGATTTCCCTGGTGTTTATGAAAAAAACTTTTTTCAGCGTTATTATCCTCAGCCGCAGCCCAATTCACAGCTGCTCGGGTTTATGGGGCAAAATGCCAGCGATTCTGAGGGAGGTTACGAGGGTCGTGCCGGTATTGAGCGTCAGTACGAAAAAACATTGGCAGGGGATGATGGCAAAGTTTTGGTGTTAAAAGATGCCAAACAAAACAGCCTAAGAGAAATCAAACAAGTCGAACCAGAAATCGCAGGACAGGACGTGGCGTTGACCATTGATTCGCGTTTGCAGTATTTGCTTTATAAAGAGTTAGAGAAAGCAGGACGCTTACAGCAAGCACGTTGGTCGACTGGTATGGTGGTCGATGTACAGACTGGTGAAGTGTTGGCGTTATCGACATGGCCATCATTTAACTCTAATAATCTCAATGAGATGACTGGTGAAAACCAACGTAATCGCGCGTTACTTGATGTTTTTGAGCCAGGTTCGGTGATGAAGCCGTTTACGGTCGCGGCTGCGTTAGACTCTGGTAAATATACGGCCAACTCTTTAATCGATACCAACCCAGGTTCTATCCGTGTCCGTGGTTACACGATTCGCGACCATAATAATCTAGGCAGGATTAATATGGCGACGCTACTACAGAAATCGAGTAACGTCGCCTCGACCAAGATTGCCTTATCTCTACCGCCTGATGCCATCACCAACATGCAAAAACAATTTGGCTTTGGGGCCAAAACCCCGCTTAAATTTCCAGGTGAGGGCGCAGGATTGGTGACTACACCAAAAGAAAAAGAAACGGCTCGCCGTGCGACGGTCAGCTATGGCTATGGTCTACAAGTGACGCTTGCTCAAGTAGCACAGGCTTATGCAGCATTGGCTTCTGGCGGTGTCATGCACCCGTTAACTTTGACTAAAACTGATAAGGCACTGCCCAGTAAGCGTATCATGGAGCATGAGCAAGCGATGTCGATTGTCAAAATGCTTGAGGCAGTAACAGAGCCAGGTGGTACCGCGAAGGCAGCTGCTATTGATGGTTACCGTGTCGCGGGCAAAACAGGGACATCGCGCCGGATTAACCCAGATGGTGGCTACTATACTGACCAATATCGCAACGTATTCGCTGGCATGGCTCCTGCATCAAATCCAAAGTTAGTCGGTGTCGTTTTGATCGAAGACCCTCGTAGTCAAATTTATGCAGGCCTGACTACAGCTCCAGTCTTTCACAATGTCATGAAAGAGGCTTTGCGCTTGTATAACGTGCCTTTAGATAAGCCATTAAAGACTGAGTAAGCCTAGCAAACAGGTGTCTTTTTGGTGATTTATAAAGGACACCTGTCACAAAGGTCACCTGCGGTTTTAACGCATGACTTATGTATGTTACGTCTTAATTTTTCATTTTCTCAATCGTTTAGGATTTGCCCATGACCCCATCAGCCCATAATGCTGTTATGTTGCAACAACTTATAGAGAGTAGTAGTGAGGCGTTGGGGCAGCAATTATCACAGATGGTGCACAGTGCTAAAAATCCAGAAGTTATAGCAAATACTGCTTTTAATAAATTACGTTTAGATAGCCGTCATGTTGCTGACAATGATGCGTTTATACTATTAAAGAGTCAGACGCAGCAAGGTCAAGACCCGCAAAAGATTCGTGATTATCTATCACAAGCTGGCAAACGGGCAGCTCTTATCTTTTCAGAGATCAATCCATCAGCACTGTTTGATAATACCGATATATTACCTTGCCCTATCTTGTACGTACCTAACATTCGCCATTTTTTAGGAAGCCTGATACAAGCACGTTTGCAATATCAGCAGCCAATCACATTGCCAACAGTCGTCGCGGTCACCGGTACCAATGGTAAAACCACGATCAGTCAACTTGTCGCACAATTGGCACAGCTGGCTGGTCACGATAGTGCGGTCATGGGCACAGCAGGTAATGGTAAGCTTGACGCATTGTTACAAGCGCGCCATACCACAGGTGATGCGTTAGCAGTGCAGCAGTTTTTGTATCATATGGGCGAGCAAAATGTTGACTTATTAGCACTTGAGGCCAGCTCGCATGGATTGGATCAACAGCGGTTACAAGGTGTACCCGTCAAAGTCGCTATTTATACCAATCTAAGCCGAGACCATCTAGATTATCACGCCGATATGGCAGAGTATGTCGCTGCAAAAGCCAAACTATTTGATAAAGCCCATTTTCCAACCTTGACGCACGCTATTATTAATATCGATGATGAGCATGCGAACGTAATGATTGATACGGCTAAAGCCAGTAATTTGATCGTATGGACATATAGTTTGCAGGCTGATAATACGTCAGAGGTTGCTACTTTTGTCGCTACTAAAATTGAGCCTAGTCTACAAGGGGTAAAAATTGCTTTACGAAGTGTACTAGATGCCAGTCAAGGTAACGATGTGAACAATGTCAATATTATCAGCCCTTTGTTAGGGCGTTTTAATGTGGCCAATCTGCTGGCGGCAATTGCAGCAGCGGTAGCGTTGGGCATCAGTCTTGAGCGCATTGCAAGCTTGGTACCACAGCTACAAGGTGCAGTTGGACGTATGCAGCGTGTGCCATCGACCGATGGATGCTTTATCGTGGATTACGCGCATACTCCTGATGCGTTGACACAAGTGCTAAATAGCTTAAGAACGCATTGCCAAGGTCAGCTATGGGCGGTGTTTGGTTGTGGCGGCGACCGCGATGCAGGTAAACGTCCATTAATGGCACAAGCGGGGTTGTCTGGTGCTGATCAAGTAATATTAACTGCCGACAATCCGCGCACTGAAGATCCCAATATGATTTTGCAAGATATGCAGGCTGGCATGAATGAAGAGCAGTATCAGCGTACGCATATTGAGCCTGCCCGCCAACGAGCGATTGAGTATGCAGTAAGTCACGCCAGCGCCAATGACATTGTGGTTATTGCGGGCAAAGGTCATGAGACTTACCAAGAGATCAACGGTGTCCGTCATGATTTTGATGACAGCGTTGTTTTGCAGCAGGCGCTACAACAAGCGGGACGCATATAAATATAGGGTTTTATGCATAACCAAATATAACCATCAAGCCAAGACAAACAAAAATAACGAAATACCGTAGTCACCATATAGGGCAATCATTATGACAGCTGGCAACAACAATACCATTCAGTCGCAAGGACTTTATGTCTGGCAAGCAGACAACTTGCTGGCGGCTACAGAGGCGCTTAGCAGTCACTGGCAACAAGACCAATCAGACACAGAGATTGGCGTTACAAGCAATCGTATCACAACCGACACGCGCACCATCAAGGCAGGTGATATATTTTTAGCACTCAGTGGCGATAATTTTGATGGACATGACTATATCAATGTCGCTGCTGCTCAAGGTGCGGTCGCAGCAATCGTATCACGTCCAATTTCTACAAGTATTCCACAGTTGGTGGTAAGCGATACCCGTTTGGCTTTGGGGCATCTGGCCGCTTATCGTCGTCAGCAGCATCAAAACTTGACGGTCATCGCCATTACGGGCTCTAGTGGTAAGACAACTTGTAAGGAGATGCTCGGTAGTATCTTTGGCCGCTTGGCACCGACGCTTATTACTCGCGGCAACCTTAATAACGATTTGGGGGTTCCGATGATGCTGCTTGAGCTGTCTGATCATCATCGTTATGCCATACTAGAGCTGGGCGCCAACCATATTGGCGAGATTGCTTATACGACTGAGATTGTCCGCCCTGATGTTGCCTGTATATTAAATATCGGTACAGCGCATTTAGGGGAATTTGGTAGTCGTGAAGGCATATGTCAGACTAAAGCTGAAATTTATCACACTTTAACGGACGCTCAATTTGCTATTGTTCCTGATAAAGATGATTTTACCAACCAACTGCGCCGCATCGCCGAAAAGCATACCTCACACGTGATTGGTTTTGGCAATACTGATGTCAGTGCCAGCCACTTAGACGTAGAGCCTGAGCGCAGTGAGTTTAAGCTACATGTGGGCGAGCAAGTCCATGATATCAATTTGCCTTTGGCAGGCGAGCATAATGTGAATAATGCTTTGGCTGCTGCTGCTTGTGCTCATGCGTTAAACATCAATGTCAGCGATATCGTCATCGGTCTAGAAAATGCCCGACCTGCTAAGGGGCGTTTAAACAGTCAGCTATTAGGTATGCATAGGCTCATCGACGATACTTATAACGCCAACCCACACTCAGTACGTGCTGCCGCTAAAGTATTGGCTGCACAAACAGGTACGCAAGTCATGGTATTGGGCGATATCGCAGAGCTAGGTGATGCTGCTGTCAGTGAACATCAAAGCCTTGGACGGACTATTGGTGCCACGGGTATCGATGTACTGCTCTGTGTAGGCGAATATGCAGCCTATAGTGTTGCAGGTGCAAAAGAGGTGAGTGCGATCAGTGCTCATGCCTTTGATGACAAAGAAAGTCTACTACAATACTTGCAGACGTTTTTGCAAGCGCAGCAAGCCAAGCCTTGTACTGTATTGTTCAAGGGTTCTCGTTCCATGCAAATGGAAACACTTATTGATGCGCTAGTTGAGGAGTAGACGGTGTTAGTTTGGTTGTTTGAATGGCTTGGTCAGTATTACACACCGTTTTTTGCGGTTTCTTCGTTGACACTACGGGCATTACTTGCGGTTATTACCGCGCTTAGTTTTAGTTTGTTTTTTGGCGGGCGGGTTATTCGTCATCTACGCTCACTTAAGTATGGTCAGGCGGTCCGTGATGACGGCCCTCAGTCGCATCTAATCAAGACCGGGACGCCCACCATGGGCGGCGTTTTGATTCTGACTTCCATTGGGGTAGCCACACTGCTATGGGCAAGGCTGGGCAATCCTTACATTTGGATTTTGCTGATTGTAATGATTATCTTTGGCGCTGTTGGCTGGGCAGATGATTGGCTCAAGATTAAATATAAAAATCCTCAAGGCCTGATTGCTCGCAAAAAGTATTTTTGGCTGTCTGTTGGTGCGTTATTTGTCGGGGCTTCCCTTTACTATATAGCTACGCTACAGCCTGATATGGCAACGACGCGTGAGATGCAGGATCTGCTGATTCCCATTTTCAAAAACTTAACGATTCCATTTTCGGCCGTGCCATTTGGTATCGGTTTTATTATTTTTACCTACTTTGTCATTAATGGTGCCTCTAACGCAGTCAATTTAACGGATGGCTTAGATGGCTTGGCTATTTTGCCCATAGTGCTCGTCGCAGCAGGTCTGGGTGCGATGGCATATGTATCAGGTGATGTTAGATTTTCTGAGTATTTGCATGTTCCCTATATAGCTTATAACTCTGAAGTTATTATCGTTTGCGGTGCAATGATTGGAGCCGGTCTTGGGTTTTTATGGTTTAATGCGCATCCAGCACAAGTCTTTATGGGTGATGTGGGCGCTCTAGCACTTGGTGCGATGCTAGGTACGATTGCAGTCATGACACGACAAGAGATTGCTTTTGCTATTATGGGCGGTCTGTTCGTCGCTGAAGCAATGTCAGTCATGATTCAGGTAGGCTCATATAAACTCCGTAAAAAGCGCGTCTTTCGTATGGCACCATTGCATCATCATTTTGAAGAGATCGGTTGGAAAGAAACCCAAGTGGTCGCCCGTTTTTGGATTATTGCTATTGTATTAGTGGTATTAGGTCTGATGACTCTCAAGCTACGCTAACCTAAATTCTTAATTTGTCCCATAAAAAGTCATCTTTGATCTGTCGAGATGGCTTTTTTATTATTTAATGAGGGTTAATATCATCCGTTACCCATAAATTTTGCTAATATGCTCATCAAATATGTCTGATCTTGAGTTGCCTGTGTCTTTATTTACTTGTCCTATTTGCCACTCACTTTTACAGCCTGCTAGAGATACATGGCGCTGTGATGGTAGCCTGCACCCTAAGCAAACCTCGCATCCATTTGACGTAGCACGGCAAGGCTATGTCAACCTATTGCCAGTCCAACAAAAAAAATCCAAAGCACCGGGTGACAGTCAGCAATCTATTGATGCTCGCAAGCGGTTTTTGGACGCAGGATACTATCAGCCTCTGCAAACACTAATCTGTCAGCAAATGACCCAGTTATTGGCAGAAAACAGAGCAGCAATTGAGGAGGATGCACAGCCTATACGCTGGCTAGATATTGGTTGCGGAGAAGGCTATTATACGCAAGCAATGGCGCAAACTGGACTGGATACTTTAATCGCTGCAGACATCAGTAAGCCTGCGCTTGCCAGCTTGGCCAAAGTCAGTAAAGCGGCAAACTACCTTTGGTATCAACAAAGCACTGACACTAAGCAGATTGATACTAAACAGATTGATACTAAGCAGACTGACACGAAGAAGGCAGCTATTTATCCAGTAGTGACCAGTGCCGCGCACCTACCTCTACGTCCTTATAGCATGACAGGTATTAGTAGTATATTTAGCCCGATTCTACCAGAAGCATTTGCAGCAGTGTTGCAAGATGAGGGGTATTTATTGATTGCCAAGCCAGATGCCGGGCACTTGGCGAGTATGCGTGAAGCCTTGTTTGATAGCGTACGTGAGCATGACTCCGATAAGTTTTTGCCGGCTTTGGCGCCTTATTTTGAGCTGATAGACACGCATAATATTAGCGTCTCATTAAGCTTACCAGTAGAGGCGCTAACCGATCTGCTAACCATGACACCTTATGCTTACCGTGCTCATACTGAGAGTCGTCGAATATTATTGGCCAGTGCTGAAACTAAACCTTTTATAACCGAAGCAAAATTTGTGGTGTATGCCTTAAAAAAACGCACAACTTTATCGTGAGACTGGTCGCTTTATAATATAGGTCCCATGGTGGCGACGATATTGTTCCAAATTCGATAAGGTAGTGGCCAGTCATTGACTTGTGCTAGCGTTACTTTATCCGAGTCAGCGATATACTGGTATTGACGCTCGATAATATCTGCAGTCAGCGCTTTATTACTAAATACAATGTTGTTTTCATAATTTAGATCAAAGCTACGCAAGTCTAAGTTGGTCGAACCAATTAAGCTGATTTCACCATCAACGGTCAATGTCTTAGCGTGGAGCAAACCTAGCTTATATTCATAAATTTTTACCCCTGCCTGTAGTAATTGCCAATAGTAACTGCGACTGGTCGCTGCTACTACCAATGAATCATTGTGTTTTGGGAAAATCATCGTGACGTCTACCCCGCGAGAGGCCGTCGCGCATAAGATACTGACCAGCGAATAATCGGGTACAAAATAAGGGGTTGAGATGATCAAGGTATGCTGAGCTTGGCTGATAAGAGCGCCCAAAAACTGCGGCGTTGAGCCATGACGCTGAGTGGGACCATCTGCAAAGACTTGGGCGGCAAAACCTTCTTGTTTTATATGGGCTTGAGCATCAGCAGCATGGTTGGTGTAATAAGGAAAGCTATCCAAAGGTGTCTCTGGATTTTCAATCAACCAGTCACTGGCGAAAAGCATTTGATTTTGTGCAACCACTGGCCCTTCAACCCGCAGCATAATATCCACCCACGGCGCAAATTTTGGCTTTACTCGAAACTCAGGATCTGCACAGTTGCGACTTCCTGAGTAGCCGATCTGACCATCGATGACGGTGATTTTGCGGTGATTGCGCAAATCAATACGGCTAAATAGTAGCACCTTTATTGGATTGCTAACCGGCAAAGCAACACTGACTTGTACGCCAGCGTCCTTCATTTCTTGCCATATTTTGGAGCCAACCATTTTGCGTGAACCCATTCCATCGACCATTGCACGGCAAGTAACCCCTCGTTTAGCAGCACGTATCAGTGCCTGAGCGGTATCAATTCCCATTCCGTCAATGAGCCAAATATAATACAGGACATGAATATGATCGGTTGCTGCATCAAAATCTGCAATCATACGCTGACGTGTATCGGCTGCATCTTTCATCAGCTTGGCACGATTGCCTAAGGTGGTATGAAAGCCAGTTATATTGGCTGAATAGGCAAAGGCAGCTCGGTACTCTGGTTTGACGCCATCTGTGAGCGCCGCCTCACTACCGAGTACTTCAGGATTGTTGTGATGTATTTCTTTGATGGTTTTCTCATAGCGCTGTGCAAAGCCCTTGCCTAAGTGAACCTCACCGAACATCCAGTAGACAGCTACCCCGATATAGGGCAGTACAAATAAGACAACCAACCAAGCCAGTCTGGCTGATGAGGTTAATTCGGGACGCGAAAGTACTCGTAAAGAGATGATTAGCAGTAGTATAAAATGAATAACGAGTAAGATATCCAATATCATAGGGCGATCCGTTGTTGTTTTTTTGAATGCGTTGTCGAGTTGAGTGAGGTGCTTAGTATAACTTACTCTAAACATTGGTGTGGTTAGCAAACGGTTAAGGCAGTAGGCTTGTTGTGTTAGGCAGTAGCGAATGGAGTATTTTAATGGTAAAGAATACTATCGTCATGCACATTTTTATGACATCACACTTAAATATATGCTAATCCAAACAAAACCGATGAAAAAACTGTCTAGTAATATTTTAAAAATTATGCCAAATTGCAGTGACTCAATTATACGCTGTTATTTTCATCTAAATACCAGCGGTATTTATAGCGCACTAAGTAGTTAAAACAATAATCATCGTTCATTTATAGTGATAAAGAGGCGATTAATCTTTATCTTGATAGCAATGTTAAAACCAACACTGTTAAGCAAAGCAGTATTAGGAACAGATACATGGAAGATTTCGTCAATACAATAAACGGCATCATTTGGAGCTCAGCGCTAATTTACTTGTGTTTAGGAGCTGGTCTATTCTTCTCAATAGTGACACGGTTTGCACAAGTACGTCTCTTTGGAGAAATGATACGTCTGATATTTAAAAGCAAAGCAAGTCGCAATGGTATCTCTTCCTTTCAGGCCTTGACCTTATCGTTAGCAGGACGTGTGGGAATGGGTAACATAGCAGGCGTGGCTGCAGCTATCGGCTTTGGTGGACCAGGCGCTGTATTTTGGATGTGGGTAGTTGGGTTTTTAGGGGCGACTACGGCTTATATCGAGGCGACACTAGCGCAGATATATAAAGAAAAAGATGCGACGACTGGAGAGTATCGCGGTGGTCCTGCTTATTATTTTGAAAAGGCGCTGGGACAACGCTGGTATGGTATCGCTTTTGCGATTGCTGCTATCACCGCTTTAAGTATATTTTTGCCTGGTATTCAAACGAATGGTGTGGTCAATGCGGTCACACAGGTGATGGGTGAGGGGGCTACGCTAAATATTTTAGGTACAGACGTCAGTAGTATGAGGCTTGGGGCTATAGCGCTTATTCTCATTGTTTTTGGGATTATCATCTTTGGTGGTATCAAGCGTATTGCAACGTTTACCGAGATTGTCGTACCGTTTATGGCAACCGGTTATATTGTCTTAGCTTTGATAATCATGCTTATCAATTTTGAGCTGATCCCGCAAGTATTTGGGCTTATCGTTAGTGACGCCTTTACTGCGCAGGCGGGGTTGGGCGCTGCCATCGGCTGGGGTGTCAAACGCGGCGTTTACTCGAGTGAAGCTGGGCAAGGTACGACCCCTCATGCTGCTGCTGCTGCTGAAGTCGATCATCCAGCGCAGCAAGGATTGGTACAGTCCTTTTCTGTCTATATCGATACCTTGTTGGTTTGCTCTGCAACTGCCTTTATGATTTTGACAATGGGGACGTATAATATTCAAGGAACGTTGCCTGAGGGCCAATACCTTGTACAAAACGTCATGGCGGGCACCGAAATCAACTCTCCTGCCTTTACGCAGCTGGCGATGGAGTCAGTTTATGGGGCATTTGGCAATACGTTTATTGCTGTCGCTGTGTTCTTTTTTGCCTTTACTACTATCCTAGCCAATTATTATATTGCTGAAGTGAATGTCGCCTACTTGACTCGCTCTATTAGTCCTAGGGTCAACAGAATGGCGTTGTTTTTGGTTAAAGTATTGACGATGTCGATGATTGCTTATGGTGGTCTTAATTCGGCCGGCTATATTTGGGCGGTTGGTGATATCGGTGTTGGTCTGATTGCATGGTTGAATATCGTTGGTATTTTATTGATCTTTTTTATGGCACGTCCTGCGTTTAAGGCGCTTAAAGACTATGAGACCCAGCGCAAAGCAGGGGTGACTCGCTATACATTTGATCCTAATAAGCTGGGTATCAAAAACGCTCTATATTGGGAAGAGCGTCACTCGAAGGAGCAGGTAGACGTCAAGAATGGGTTTATGCGTAAATAACATGCGCAGATAATATCAATGGATAAGGCAGATATAAGTTAAGTCCGCTATCGATAAGTCCTATTTATCTATTAGCGGTAACCTTTTTTACGTAGCTATTTTTACATGACCATATTTTTTAGTTATTTGCTTGCTTTTGTACAGATAGTATACAAATAGTTGAAAAATTAAAACATAAAAATGAACATTCTATAAACATAAATCGGCACTATAAAGCGTATGCTCAAAGGTAACGACGATTGTCCACCAACAAGGTTGTATATATGAACAATAATTTGATAGGTAGTGATTTGGCCCGTGCAATGTTGCGTCGCGGTGATAAGCAGATATGGTGTGCGGTCAGTAACGATAGTGATAAACAAGCTTTGACTGCTATTCATGAAGATGACTATAGCGGTATCTATCCTATCGTTACTTATAAAGACGATCGCTTTATTTGTAACAAAGGAGAATCATGGATGCATGCGGTGCCTGTTCGTAGAGTTGAGCTGAGTCAAAACGAAATAGGATTTTGAGGCATACTTCTTTAAGTTACTCAACTTCTTTAGCAAACAACCGTTCACACCATAGAAAAGACCTTTTATACAATTCTAAATAGATAAAAAAAACAATTACTTATAACATTCACCCTCCATACATCTATAACCTTGTTTTATCAAAAATCTCAGGATAAGGTGTTTTTAGATGTACTTAATTTTCCTTGTTTATCACAGTATTAAACTACAAGGTTTTTCAAGGTTTAATAATGAATTAATTTAGGAGGAGTTAGAATGTATCAAGAATTGATGGGTAGTGAACTTACACGGGCAATGTTGAGCCGTGGTGACACGCAGATATGGTGTGCAGTAAGTGATAACAGTGACGAAGAGGCCATGTCGGACCAAGTCGATAACGACTTTACTGCTCGCATTGTCTCTTTTGATGATAATGGTTTTTATTGTACAGCGGGTATGGCATGGTTATTTGCAGTACCTATTAAGATCAGTCCACTAACACAAGAAGAGGCAGGGTTTTAGGTCTCTTATATCTTTATTGACCGATCAAGGAGTGATGGTTGATAAGGTTTTTTTAAAGCAAGGCTACGGCGATATAATGTTATTTAAAGTTACTTTAAATCTCTGAGAGTTTTTTCTGTAACATATCGATGACATCTAGCTGCATTCTGTCATAATCACCAATCCAAACCTCTTCTCCGTCTTCTGTCACTTCTTTAAGAGACTTAAAACGGTTTATCAGATCTCGTTGAAGATTACTTAATGAAGTATGTATCAAAGATATTTCATGATCAGTAAGTGAGATGTCATGTACCTTTTTTTCCATTGCCATACATCCTTTTTTATCGTGTATATTCATAAAGACGAATATACACGATAATGTCAAAAATGCAAACTATAGTTTATTAATAATTAGGTTGTCAACAATATTTGTGACGATTATTCAAAGTAACGCAAGAGATAAACCACCTATTCTAAACCCCGGTATAAGCAGTAGTACCGCTTATATTGAAAAATTATTATAAAAACGTTTCAGTCATATAATTGGATAATAGTCAGGTCGTATGACCATGAGCTTTATCTGTTTGATTCATTCTTAAAGAAGGTAGAGCAGTTGGTATAGATAAGTAAGCGATTGATGATATTGGTTTTTACTTGGTCATGGTTCAGGTAAAGTTATAACGAACATTGATCAATCAATTATGTTTTAAGTAAGTAGGATAAGCGATGAATCAATTGAGCCGACCAAAAATATTGCACCATAGGCCTAACTGGTTTGTTCCTTTGATTTGCCTGTTGGCTGGCGGTGTATTAATTGGGGTGTCTACCAATTTAGCAAAATACGCGGGTGAGCTTAAGCTGGCGCCGTTGGCTTTTTTATTTTGGTCGATCACAGGGGCGGCAATTATTTTATTCATCATCGCCTTGGTAAGAGATGAGTTACCGCCTTTAAACAAACGCAGCTTTGAATATTATCTGGTGGCAGCGCTGGTGAGCGTTGCAGGTTCCAATCTCATATTTTTTTCAGCCGTGCCACAAGTTGGTGCAGGTTTTGTCGCCTTGATTATCGCTCTACCGCCGCTCCTTACTTATCTTGGTGCCATACTACTGCGAATAGAGCGCTTTAACGCGCTTCGTGCGGTTGGTGTCGTGGCAGCTCTTTTGGGTGTGGGCGTGTTGGCAGCACGCAAGTTCTCTACCCCAGATGCCAGTGTGTTTTGGATTTTATTGGCACTTTGTGGTCCTGTTTTGCTCGCTATTGGCAATCTATACCGTACTTTACGCTGGCCAAATAACGCCTCTCCTAGCTCGCTTGCCCCCGGCATGCTGATTGCCGCTGCAATACTGCTGGGTATCGTCAGTATGTTGCCTAGCTTTTCAATCGCGGTGCCGCTGACAGAGTCTAAGTCGCTTTGGTTAATCGCTATACAGGCATTAATTTTTGCTGGTCAATTTTTACTACTGTTTTTACTACAAAAAACAGGCGGACCCGTTTTATTGAGCTTGTTAGGCGCAGTAGGGGCGATCGTTGGTGTCCCTGTGGCTATCTTTTTACAAGGCGAAGCGCCGCCTGAAGGGTTGTTATTGGGCGCCTCTTTAATTGGTATTGGCGTCGCGCTTGTCACCTGGGGCGGCGTAAAAATAGCAAAGGTGTCGATAGAGGAGATTTAAAGGTGTGGATTTAAAAATTTGTTATGATGATTGAGAAAAAGACTGTTTAATAAAGAACAGACAGGGAAATAACAACCAAACTCAAGGAAGATATATGTCTGCAACCAAAGAAGAAATCGTCGCGTTTATAACATCGGAGTTTCCTCAGACCAAATGTATCATCGAAGCCGTAGATGATAGCGGTGCGACTTTAGCCCATGATATTGGCATAGACGAGCTGCGCCCAGGTGGTACGGTCTCTGGGCCAGTATTAATGAGTATCGCTGATGTCGCCATCTATGTGGCGATACTGGGTAAAATAGGCATCGTCCCGTTGACCGTGACGACGAGCCTTACCATCAACTTTTTGCGTAAACCCTCCGCCCAAGCACGTATCATTGCTAAGTGTACGCTGATAAAAGTAGGGCGCACGCTCATAGTGGGCGAGGTCGCTTTATATTCAGAAGGCTCAAGCGACATGGTGGCTCATGTCGTTGGCACATATTCTGTACCGCCGCAGCTCAACTAAATGACGAGTGTGAGCTGCGCGAGGTAACAGATAGGGCTCTACTGATCATGTATTTTTGGTTCGCTACATCACCTAGAGACAGGGTATCTTGTATCTTGTAGAGGTCAGCTCACTTTTCTCACTCACTTTTCTCATAAGTATTTAGCAATAAATATCTAGCAATAAGTATCTAATAAATAGTTCACAGTCAATCGTTTACCAGCAGCTTTCTATGAGCAATTGTCTATGGACTATTTTTATAGATAAACTACTGACTAACCAGTGTCACCGTCTTAGTCGCATTTGCAGACGGCTGATTTAGCACCACCTTGCTGGCTAAAATATCCCCTTGGGAGTTAATTTTATAACATTCTGCTGCTGCGTCTTCAGTGCTAGTAGTCAGCAATAGGTTTTCTGAAGTAGTGATACACAGCCATGCTGTATTGTTGGTCTCTTGCGTCAGTGACCAGTCTTGCTCATACTTACCTGTTTTTTTACGCATACTGCTGTCGGCATAGACGGTTTCAGTGATAAATTTGCTTGAGTCGCCGACTGTCACCATCTTTGGAATAGTGGTGGTCTGATTGGATAGGGAGTATTTGCCCGTACTATCTGTAAAGCCATGAAATACTAACGGGTTTAGGGTAAAGTAGTTGATGGCGACTGACTGAGCAGTAATCCGATCATTCACTTTATTGATCGTATTTATTTCGGCACCTTGCACCGCTTTATTATTGAATTGAACGCGGCCTTTAGGCGTGACTTCTATGTCCGCCGATACGCTTTGGTTGTCTACCATTCCAACCAATCTTGCACTACGTTGTTTGGTGTAGATATTGAGCATGGCCGTCTCAACGGGGTATTGAGTCACAATATTGTTTGGGTTGTCGCTTGGGTTGGTATTGGCTGTCGTCCCACCACTGATGCCACTAGCACAAGCGCTTAGTCCTAGCCCTGCGATCATATATAATCCTAGTGTTTTCATGGTTTCATCCCTTAGTATGTTTAAGCAAGTATTATCAATATTATCAACAGTTACTTTACTATAGTCCAATTTTGAGCCAATGACATCTGCCAGCCCTCTTAGACCCTGCTATCATTACATCACTATAACAACCAGCAATTTTCCAGCGCGTTAAGGAATCATAAATGCCCACCAGCACCTCCAATAATATTAGCCAAATCAATCAAGACGATATCAACAAAGCCGTCTGGAACGCCTGTGATACCTTTCGCGGGGTCATCAGCGCCGATACCTATAAAGACTTTATCTTAACCATGTTGTTCCTTAAGTACCTGTCTGATGTCTATAAAGATGAATACAACAAACTCGTTGAGCAATTCGGCGACAACCCTGAGCTGATCCACGCCATGATGGCCAAGCAGCGTTTTGTATTGCCAGTAGGTGCCAGCTTTTGGGACTTGTACGAGCAGCGTCATCAGCCGGGCAACGGTCAACGTATCGATGAGGCGCTACATGCCATTGAAGAAGCCAACGGTACTAAGCTCAAAAACGTCTTCCAAGATATTAGCTTTAACACCGATAAATTGGGTCAAGAAAAGCAAAAAAACGAGCTACTACGCCATTTGTTAGAAGACTTTGGCAAAGATATTCTGAACCTTTCCGCTGAGCGTGTCGGTAGCTTAGACGTGATCGGTAATGCTTACGAGTACCTCATCAAGCACTTCGCCGCCAGTAGTGGGGCGACGGCGGGCGAGTTCTATACGCCGCCTGAAGTATCAAGCCTGCTTGCGACGATATTAGAGCCAAGTGAGGGCGATGAGATATGTGATCCGGCCTGTGGTTCGGGGTCTCTACTCATCAAGTGCGGGGCGATGGTACGCAAAAACTCAAATTCCAAGAAGTATGCGCTATACGGTCAAGAAGCCATTGGCTCGACATGGGCACTGGCAAAGATGAATATGTTTTTGCATGGTGAGGACAACCACCGTATCGAGTGGGGCGATACCATCCGTAATCCGCTGTTATTGGATAGTGACGGTCAGTTATTACAGTTCGATGTGGTGACCGCCAACCCGCCGTTTTCACTGGATAAATGGGGCCATGGTGATGCCAGTAGCGATCCCTTTGGTCGCTTCCATCGCGGTGTACCGCCCAAGACTAAGGGCGACTATGCCTTTATCAGTCATATGATTGAAACCCTAAAACCAAGCACGGGTCGCATGGGCGTGGTCGTGCCACACGGCGTGCTGTTCCGTGCATCAAGTGAGGGTAAAATCCGTCAGCAACTCATCGAAGAAAACCTGCTCGATACGGTGATTGGCTTACCTGAAAAGCTGTTCTTTGGGACGGGGATTCCAGCCGCTATTCTTATCTTTAAAAAGAATAAAACTGATGACACGGTACTGTTTATCGATGCCAGCAATGAGTTTAAATCGGGTAAAAATCAAAACCAGCTCACCGATAGTAATATTGCTAAAGTCATTGAGACTTATAAGGCGCGTGAAAGCGTCGATAAATACGCCTACCTTGCGAGCTTTGATGAAATTAAAGATAACGACTTTAACCTAAATATTCCACGTTATGTCGATACCTTTGAGGAAGAGGCGGAGATTGATTTGGATGCGGTACGTGCTGAGCGTCTTGAGTTAAAAGCTGAATTGGAAAGTCTAGAGACTGAGATGGCAGGGTTTTTAAAGGAGTTGGGTTATGGTGCCTAAGGGATGGGCTTTGCTTACCGTTGGAGATATTTTTGATGTACAACTGGGTAAGATGCTTAACAAAGCAGCTAAAGAGAAGCAGCCTCAACTCCACTATTTAGGAAATTCAAATGTTAGATGGGGTGAGTTTGAATTATCTGAATTGAATTCAATGTATTTCAGCGAAAGAGAAATCAATAAATACAAACTAGAATTCAATGATATTTTAGTTTGTGAAGGCGGAGAAGTGGGAAGATGCGCTATTTGGGAACGACATAATTCGCAAATTCTTTATCAAAAAGCTCTTCATCGATTGAGAGTAAAAGGTGAGGTTGTACCGAGATATTTTCAGAACTATATGCAAAGTATTGCAGGTACTAAATTGCTAGAAGACTATACCTCGCGAACTAGTATCGCTCATTTGACCAGAGAAAAGTTACTATCACTTCCTATTAAATTACCACCTCTCCCCGAACAACAGAAAATTGCCAACATCCTATCGACTTGGGATAAAGCGATTAGCACGACTGAGCATTTGATTCACAATAGTACCCAGCAGAAAAAAGCGTTAATGCAGCAGTTGCTGACGGGTAAAAAGCGTTTGCTTGATGAGTCGGGTAAACAGTTTGAAGGCGAGTGGGAGGATAGCAAACTAGGAAGTTTATACTCTTTCAAACGTGGTAAAGGTATATCCAAAGGTCAACTGACAGAAAATGGTAATAAGTGTGTGCTGTATGGTGAGCTATATACGCATTACGGTGAAGTTATTCGCGAAGTCAAAAGTAGAACAACGGAAACAAACTCTGTTAAGTCTATAAAAGGTGATGTGTTGATACCAGCATCAACAACAACTACAGGAATTGATTTAGCGAATGCTACAGCAGTTCTTGAAGATGATATCTTGCTTGGTGGAGATATTAATATTCTTAGACCTAAAAAAGCAATTGATGCAATATTTATGGCTCATCTTCTTACTCATACTAAAAAGTTCGAAATTGCTCGAAAAGGTCAAGGCATTACGATTATTCATGTTTATGGAAAAGACTTAGCAAGTTTAGACGTTTTAGTTCCCACAAATTTAAAAGAACAACAAAAAATCGCCACCGTGTTAACCACTGCCGATAAAGAAATTGAGTTGCTTGAGCAGCAATTGGCGGATTTACAGCAAGAGAAAAAGGCGTTGATGCAGCAGCTTTTGACAGGTAAGAAGCGGGTGGTGGTTGATGGGTGATTGCCTGATGGAAGCTAAATTATGAGCTTAGACATAACAGAACTTTTGAACACCTTGTTAGGGCTAGGTAGCTTTGGTTTAATATTAGCTGCATTTTTAATTGTTCTTTTTAAAGTGAAAGATATTGCTAGTATTCATGATTATCTAACAAGCCGAAAAAATAAAGCGATAACAGAAGCAATAAATTCAGGTCTGATCACTGACAAAAGTGCTGATTATCTTAAAGAATCATTAGAGAACAATCTATATAAGAATTTTGAGGGCGTGAACTGGGATAAATCGTTTCGAGAAAAGCTACTTGACCTGAGGGAAAAGTCAAATGGTCAGCTTACGTTTAATAAGATAAAAAGAGCTGTAATATTTATCGAGTCTAAAAACGATTCGCTTGTAGTAAAAATAAATTGCTTAGAGAAAATTTTTCTTAGAGTTGGCCTGATAATGGGTATACTCATGTTGCTTATCGGAATAACTATACTTGTCTTATTTCTTTTAGGATTGGAATCTGAATTAGCTACTGCTACCTCAATAAGGCAGTTTATTGTGAAGCAGGCAGTCACTATTTCTTTAGCTTTCTTATTTATGTTTGCTTCAATATGGCTAATGAGAGAAGGGCAGTCATTGAAGTTCGCTTTAGAAATAGACCAGATTTTGTCTAAAGATGAACGCTATCAGAGTGAAGTTGGAAACTGTAATATTCGTTCTATAATGAGTAGCTTATGGCAAGCTATAAAATCTATTGGCAATAAAATCAAAAGCATTTACTAAGCTATTAACGCAAAATTGAAGTTGTTTAATAATCGTTTATTGTTGCAATAGTAGTAATTATGGATAATTTAGGGGTCGTTTTTTGAAAAAGATGCAAAAGTGGTATCTGAATACATGTATTGACAGTGGTGTCAATAAGTCATATAATGGACGCAACACAACCGCCACGCTTAGTGCCCTCAGGGTAACGCGCAACCATGGCGGTTTTTTAATATCTGAAAATCCTGAGATTTATTCCCATGGAGTGACTAAATGACCTTAGTTACCTACTCCAAACCACCTATAACCTTTGCACAGCAAATCATGAGCCTTGAACAAAAAGGTATGCTTTTTGAAGATAAGGGGGCTGCTGAAGCTAAGTTAGCTAGTATTAGCTATTATCGTTTAAGCGGTTATTGGTATCCTTTTCGAATTCGTAATAACCAAAATGTCGTTACTAGTCAATTTCGGGGCGGAACAAACTTCAATGAAGTTATTTCTTTGTATCAGTTTGATCGTAAGTTGCGTTCCTTAGTTTTTGATGCTATTGAATATTTTGAAGTAGCCGTTAGAACCCAATTTACTTACCAATTAGGTCATAGCTACGGTGCTTTTGCACATGTAAATAGGCAAAACTTTCATCCTAAGTTTAAGCACTATAAATGGGTCAAAAAGTTAAAGTCTGAAGTAAAGCGCTCGAAAGATGACTTTATAAGACATTACGAAAATAAATATAACGATTTCCCCATAGTACCTATTTGGATGCTCACAGAGGTTATGTCCTTGGGTTCACTATCGCATGGTTATGAGGGTCTAAAGAATAATAATCGAGAAAAAAAGCATATTGCTCGATATTTTAATCTACATTATAAAAAGCTAGAGAACTGGCTCCATGTGTTGACATACATAAGAAATACATGTGCTCATCATAGTCGATTATGGAATCGTGCATTAGCTATTAAACCTAGTACCGCAGGTGATGCTCGTTGGAGTAGTATCAATACACCAAGAAATGACAGGATATTTTATATACTGTTAATGCTAAATCATTTATTAAAGGCAACTAACAATGCAGACAATTGGTCATCAGGTATAATTCAGCTTCTAAGACCATTAGCAGACAAAGAAGAATGGCGTTTGGCTATGGGGATTCCTGAGAGCTGGGAGCAGTATTTTTTATGAAAAACGAACCCAGCATTAACTTCGCCGAAGAATTCAGCTCCAAAATTCCTGCCTTAACCTTGCTTAGCACGTTGGGCTATCGGTTTATTCCACCCAGCGAATGCAGTGCCATGCGCTCAAAAGTAGCGTCAAACAAAGCTACTAATCAAGTAGTGTTATTGCCTATCATGCGTGCGTTTTTAGCCAAGCAAACTTTTACGTTTGAAGGCACAGCGCATCATTTATCAGACAGCGCCATTGATAAAATCATGCACGAGCTAAACCCTGCGATGAACTTAGGCTTGCAGCTCGCCAATGAAAAGCTCTATAACGCTATGCTTTATGGCGTGACCGTGACCGAGTTTATCGACGGTAAAAAGACCTCGCAAACCATCGGCCTGATAGATTGGGATCATATCGACAATAACAGCTTTCACGTTACCGAAGAGTTTGTCGTACAAAATGCCGAGGGTACAGGCAACGTCATTCCTGATATCGTCTGCTTTGTGAATGGTCTACCGCTGGCAGTGATTGAAGCCAAACGCCCTGATTCTAGTAGAGAGTGGCAGTCAACCAACGCGCAAGCTGTCTCCCAGCACATCCGTAACCAAGGTCAAAAACAAATCCCACATCTATTTGCTTATAGCCAATTATTGCTAGCGGTCAATGGTCATGACGGTCTGTATGCCACCTGCGGTACGCCAGAGAAGTTCTGGGCAAAATGGGTCGAAGAAGAGATCTCTGAGCCTGAGTTCAACCGTCTAAAAAACCAAAAGCTTAATGATGAGCAGCTTAGTCGTCTATTTGATCATCATCCTGCCGCAGCTAAAAAAGAGTACCTGTCACTGATTGATTCTGGTGATCTAGTCGTTACTGATCAAGACCGCTTAATTGTCAGCTTATTACAGCCTGAGCGTTTGCTTGAGATGATGCGCCTGTTTACCTTGTTTGATAAAAAGGCAGGCAAGATCGTTGCCCGTTATCAGCAAGTCTTTGGTATCAAAGCTTTGATTGAACGTATCAGCACTTTTGACGGCTCTGATGGTAAGTTGGGGAGTCGGCAGGGCGGTGTCATTTGGCATACCACCGGCAGTGGTAAATCCTTTACCATGGTGTTTTTCTCCAAAGCGCTTATTTGGTTAGAGGAGCTCGCGAAGTGTCGAATTATTGTTGTCACGGATCGTGTCGATCTGGAAACCCAGCTAAGCAATACCTTTAAGTCTGGTGGTGTAATAACCAGTAAACGTGATAGTCGTGACGCCATGGCAACTTCTGGTCGCTGTCTCGCGCAGCAAATCGGTCACGGTAATGAGCGCGTTATTTTCTCCATTATTAATAAGTTTGGCTCAGCCGTTAAGTATGATGAGTGCTACAACGACAGCCCAAACATCATCGTTATGGTCGATGAAGGTCACCGTAGCCAAAACGGTGAGAACAATATCCTTATGGCGCAGGCGCTACCAAATGCCGCCTTTATTGCCTTTACAGGTACGCCATTGCTCAAGGATGATAAGACCGAAAGCAAATTCGGTACTATCATCCACTCTTACACCATGCAGCAAGCGGTCAAAGATAAAACCGTCACGCCACTATTATATGAAGAGCGCGTTCCTGAGCTCAATACCAATGACGCTGCTATCGATGCTTGGTTTGACCGTATCACCCAAAAGCTTAGCGAGGATCAAAAAACCGATCTCAAACGTAAGTTCTCCCAAAAAGGTCAAATTTACCAAACTGAGGGTCGTATTGAGCTTATCGCTCATGATATCTCTGACCACTTCCAAAACTTTAAACAGCAGCATCTAAAAGGCCAGTTGGCTTGTGATTCTAAAGCCTCAGCTATCCGTTATAAAATGGCGTTAGACAAGATTGGCAAAGTGACCTCAGTGGTTGCCATGTCACCACCTGATACCCGTGAAGGGCATGATACCGTCGATGGCGAATCAAAAGACATCGTTCAGAACTGGTGGCAAGCCAATGTCGCTAATGAGTATGGCGGTGATGAAAAAGCCTATACGAAAGCTATCATAGAAGCCTTTAGTCAAGATGATGGTCCTGACATTATGATTGTCGTTGATAAGCTATTAACGGGATTTGATGAGCCAAAAAACACCGTGCTGTATATTGATAAGCCCTTAAAGCAGCACAACCTCATTCAGGCGATTGCACGGGTAAACCGCTTGCATGAGAAGAAGCGTTTTGGTTATCTGATTGATTATCGCGGCATCTTAAAAGAGCTGGATATCACCATTGAGAAATACCAAGACTTAGCCGATCGTACGCAAGGTGGTTTTGATATCGAAGACCTTAAAGGTCTATATAACGCGATGGATACTGAGTACAAGCAGCTACCCAGACTACATAGCGAGCTATGGGCTATTTTCTCATCGGTAAAAAATAAACAAGACGGACAAGCGTTAAGGCAGGTGCTTGCACCAAAGATGCAGGAAATAGAGGGCAGAGTAGTCGATACTAAGCTCAAAGAACGTGACGACTTTTATGCAGCTTTGACCACATTTTCTAACGCCATGAAAATTGCGCTGCAATCAGCGTCTTTCTTTGAAGACAAATCATTCGATTGCAAGCGTGATCGCTACAAAGCCGATCTAAAAGCCTTTATCAATCTACGTAAGCAAGTGCGCGAAGACGCTGATGAAACCATCGACTATGATGAGTATGAAGCTGATATTCGCAACTTACTTGATAAGCATATCGCAGGGCTTGAAGTTCGTGAGGCAAAAGGTGCTTATTTGGTTGGCAACCTAGGTAAGGATGTTAAGCCTGAAGAATTAAGCGATGATGAAGCCCGCAACCAAACGGATAAAATCACTGGTCGGGTGACCAAGATGATTGAACAAGATTTGGCTGATGACCCTTATGCCCAAGAGTATTTTTCTAAATTGCTTAAGCAAGCGATTGCGGATGCCAAGGCAATGTTCGATGCGCCAGTGAAGCAGTACATGATGTTTGCTGACTTTGAGCAAGCTGTCAAAGACCGTGATGTCGCTGATGTGCCGAATGACTTTGTCGATGATAACGGTAAATTAAACAAACATGCACAGGCGTATTTTGGTTTGTTTAAGCACTTATTTGAGGCTGATTTCTTAGCGGATAAAGAGCTAGATAATGACAAGCTGGTCGCTTATGCCTTTGAGATTGATAAGATTGTTAAGACAGCCGTGGCTGAGTATTCTATTAATCCAGCAGAGATCGAAAATGCTATTAGTGTCAAATTGCTGCCAATGTTATTTATGGATTTGGGTATCGATAAAGCGCAACAGCTCATTGAGGAAGTGCTAAAGATTACCCGGCTTGGGCTATCGAGAGAAGCAAAAAGCACGAAAGAGACAAGTAGCCCACGAGCAGCAAGAGGGTAGTAAGCAATGACTGAGAATGGCGATTTTTATTATGGTGACAATAAAATCCATTATGAAGTAGTGCGTAAAGACGCAAAAAGTAAACCTCGTAAAGTTGTTATTAAAGTACATCCAGATTCGCGCGTGGTCGCCACAGCACCTAGCGATGCGTCAGATGAGAGGATACATGAAGCCATAATGAAGCGTGCGCGTTGGATATGGCAGAGCCTACAGGACTTTGCCAAGCAACAAGATCATGTGTTGCCCAAGCGTTATGTCAGCGGTGAGACTCAGTTTTATCTGGGTCGTCGTTATGTGTTAAAAGTGCTTAATAACGCTGAAAATGCCCCTAGTGTGAAGCTTAGTCGCGGTAAGCTCAATGTGATATTACGCCAAAGTGCTAATGAATTCGACGCGGATAAACGAGCGATTAAGGTAAAAAGGCTACTTGATCATTGGTATCAAGATAAAGCCAAACTTGTCTTTACAGAGCGCCTAGAGGCGGTGCTGCCTAAAGCCTCATGGGTCACAAGCATGCCATCATTTAGATTCATGACCATGAAAAAACAGTGGGGTAGTTGCTCTACTAAGGGCAACTTAATACTCAATCCGCATTTAGTAAAAGCGCCCAAAGAGTGCATTGATTATGTGATACTACATGAGCTGTGTCATATCAGCGAGCACAATCATAGCGAACGCTTTTGGCGACTACTCACGCAAATAATGCCAAACTGGAGGGAGGTAAAGGCTCGGCTTGATGGGATGGCGGAGTTGTATTTGAATGAGTGAACCTGCCAGCGATATACGCAAATCGACGCCTGTCTGTGCTGACTGCGTTACGCTTGTGCTACCGAATAGTTTCAAGTTTTATACTCGTTTGCTATAAAATGACGTCGCTACAGCTAAAATTACTTTTTTGCTAACCTAAAAACTATCGATCGACACGCCGCTGCCATAAATGTTATGGCGGCTGAGTGTTTTTATTTTTAAAAAACATAAGGACACACAGGTGCGCAAAGTATCTGTGTGTTTTTTAGCGTTAAAGGCACACTTGGAGCAGTTATGATTAGAGTTATACTCGCCATCCTGATTCTCATACTTGGGGTGGCACTTGCCATCGGCGGCATATGGCTGATTAGCCTTGGCGGCAGTTGGGGCTATGTGATTCTCTCCATTCCCATGATAATATCCGCGATTTTGTTATTGCGTCGGCAGCGTTCTGCTTTGGTCGCTTATGCCATTGTGATTATAATCAGCTTGATTTGGGCACTATGGGAAGTTGGGTTTGATTGGTGGGCGATGGCGCCGCGCGAGGGGCTGATTGTGCTGCTTGGCATCATTATGCTACTGCCGCCTGTGGTGCACAGCCTAGAGTCAAAGCGCGCCGGCCCCGGTCAGTACTCGATTGAAAGTAAGTCGCTCATGGGCGTGATGGTCGTTGGGGTGGTCATCGCGGTCATCTCTTTTGTCTCAAAACCGCACGAGATTGACGGCAATCTTGCCGCTGATCGTATGGCGTCAGGCCCTGCACCAGCAGATGATGTTGAGCCGGGTGAGTGGGCCGCTTATGGGCGCACGTCTGCCGGACAGCGCTACTCGCCGCTTGATCAGATCAATACGGACAATGTCGGTAAATTAGAGAAAGTGTGGGAATATCATGCTGGCGATGACATCCATCCGGACTTGCCGGGGAGCGCGCTTGAGTCTACGCCGCTGATCGTCAACGACACGATGTATGTGTGTACCCCAAAAAGTGAAGTCATCGCGCTTGATCCGGTCACAGGCGATGAGCGCTGGCGCTTTGATCCCAAACTATTAGACTTGCCCTCAGGGCTTGCGTCTTATACCACGTGCCGCGGTGTCAGTTATGATGATGGTAGCAATATATCCGTAAGTGCAGCGAGTGCGCCACTGGCAAGCGCTGATGAGGCGGATGCGCTGCTTGAGGCCAGCCGTGCGAGCGCCACGCAAAAAGCAGCAGGCGTGGCTCAAAACATTTTGGTCGATAGAGCCAAACCTAACGACCCCAATCCTCTGGTACCTGGTAATACGACGAGCGTTAACGCCTCTATTCGTCAAGATTGCCGTCAGCGCGTTTTTATCACCACACGTGACGCGCGCTTGATTGCATTAAGCGCTGAGACGGGCGTTATTTGCCCCGGGTTTGGCGGTGATGATGGTACGGTCAATCTGTGGCAAGGGATGCCTAATATCTCCCCTGGCGCTTATTATAGTACCTCGCCCGGCCTTATCGCCGATGATGTGATCGTCGTTGGCGGCGCTATCAATGACAACGTGTCTACCACCTTGCCATCAGGCGTGGTTCGCGCTTTTGATCTGGCGACAGGCGAGCTGGTGTGGAACTTTGATGCCGCAAACCCAACAGCGACCGCGCCCATTGCTGATGGCGAAACCTATACCGAAAACGCGCCGAACAGCTGGAGCGTGTCAAGCTATGATGCAGACCTGGGTCTGGTCTATGTGCCCTTTGGTGTCGGCTCGCCTGATCAATATGGCGTGGGCCGCTCAGAGGCTGAAGAGGAGTACTCAACCTCCATTACCGCGCTTGACGTCGCAACGGGTGAGCCGCGCTGGACCTTCCAAACGGTGCATCATGACTTATGGGATTACGATGTGCCGGCTCAGCCAAGCTTGATTGACTTGACCATTGAGGGCAAAAAAGTGCCCGCACTGGTGCAGCCCACCAAGCAAGGCGAAGTGTTTGTGCTTAACCGCGCCACAGGGGATCCTGTGCTGCCAGTCGAGGAGGTCGCGGTACCACAAAGCGGCGGTATCGAGGGCGAGCCGTTATCACCCACGCAGCCGGTCTCAAAAATCTCTTTTGCACCCAAAGAAGTCACCGGCGCGCAGATGTGGGGCATGACGCCAGTCGATCAGATGCTGTGCCGTATTGACCTGGCCAAATTGAACTACGAAGGCCGCTTCACCCCGCCAAGCGAGAATGGTACGCTCACGCATCCCGGCAGCTTTGGGGTCTTAAACTGGGGCGCGGTCGCCGTTGACCCTGCGCGCCAAATGCTGTTTTCCATGCCGGTGTATTTAGGATTTACCGCGCAATTGGTCGAGCGTCCTGATAGCCTAGAAAAAGTCGTCTCACGCCCAGGCGATGATGTGCCGATAGGCAATGAAAACTTCGGCGCACCGTATGGCTCCATCGTTAAGCCCTTTATGTCACGCGTTGGACTGCCATGCCAGCAGCCGCCTTGGGGCTACGTGCAGGGTGTTGACTTGACCAACGGCGAGACCGTCTACCGCCGTGTCAACGGCACCGTGCGCGACATGGCGCCTGTGCCGCTACCCTTTAAGACCGGCGTACCTGGTATTGGTGGCCCTATCGTCACCGCAGGCGGCGTTGCTTTCTTGTCCGGCACGGTTGATTATTATGTGCGCGGTTATGATTTGGCCAATGGCAATGAGATCTGGCGCGCGCGTCTGCCAGCGGGTGGTCAGTCCACACCAGCCACTTATCTAGGTCGTGATGGTCGTCAATACTTAGTCGTTGTGGCAGGTGGTCATCGCTATACCGGCACTAAAACTGGCGATTCGGTTATCGCTTATGCGCTACCTGAAGGCGCGACTGCTACCCAGTAGTCGTCGCTATTTGATAGCAGTTAGTACAAAAAAGCGGGCATCTACTGATGCCCGCTTTTTTATGCTATCAAATTAAATATAAAAGAATAAAGTAAGTTTGAAAATCAAAGACGCTTTACCCTCACTGCCAAATCTTATCCAACACCCGAAACCAATTTTTAGCCATGATTTTCTCAATAAGGGTATCTGAAAAATGACGCTGCTGCATTCGCTCAATGAGCTTGTCGATATCACTGACACCCGCTAGATCATCAGGCAATAGGCACCCATCAAAGTCCGAGCCAAACCCCACGTGATTGTCCCCCAAATGCTCAACCAAATAAGCAAGATGTTCGACGATCACATCAAGCGAGGTGTGCGTATCGCGCTTGCCATCGCTACGCAAAAACGCCACATCGAAATTGACCCCAACCATACCATTACTCTCTTTAATAGCGCGCAGTTGCTCATCGGTTAAGTTCCTTGCCTGCGCACACAACGCGTGGGCATTGGAATGGGTCGCGACTATAGGCTGATCAATAATCTTGGCAGTGTCCCAAAACGCGCGCTCATTCATGTGCGAGACATCGATGACCATCCGCTTTTTGGCACATTTTTCTATGAAGTCTTTACCGTCGTTGGTAAGTCCCGTACCCGTATCAGGAGAGTGCGGAAAAGGCACGTTTAAGCCATCGCCAAATTTGGTTTTTCGGTTCCAAAGCAGGCCAATACTTCTAAGCCCCGCCTCATAAAACTCGTCCAATAATTCAGGGTCAATAGCAAAAGCTTCTGCGCCCTCTAAATGCAGGACAATGGCGAATTGTTGGTTTTGGATACAGGTTTGAATTTGCGCAAGTGTGGTACAAATTTTGATTTGACCATTCGAGCGCTCTTGTAGCTGCTGGGCGAGCTGTAATTGCGCACGGCAAATATCAATGATTTGCTGCGGCGTAAAATCGGCGCCTGAATCTAAGCTTGAGGCGTTGGCTAACTTATCCGGATGGTTACTTTTCACATAATTAAACGGCGGCAAAAATATTGAGAACAATCCACCCATCCATTCTGCTTGACGGCAGCGCGGTAAATCCAAGTGCCCAGGGAGCGTGCCATAAATAAAATCATGAACGGGATCATCGGCATTGCTCAGCCATAGGCGGGTCAATAAATCGTTATGCCCATCAAAAATATGTCCATCAAAAATCATAGGTAAACCATTACTCAATTAGCGTGCGCGTGGGAATCAATTGCTTATCATTAGACGATTTTTCGTTTAGCAGCTTTTCGTTTGCCAGCTTAGAGTTCTTTGGATTTCTAAATAACAAATCGTCAAACGGAGTCGGTGCGTGACTGTTTGCGCGCGCTTCTTTAATCAGATGATGGTATGGCGATTTGCCACACACCGGATCGGCGTTGTTAGCATCACCTGTCAGCATAAAGGCTTGACAGCGACAGCCACCATAATCGCGCGCTTTGTCTTCGCAGTTCTGGCACATATCCGGCATCCAAGCGTCACCGCGAAACTCATTAAAGCTTGGCGAGTCATACCAAATATGGGACAGCTTAGTATCGCGCACGTTTGGAAACGTTAGCGGCAACTGGCGCGCAGCGTGGCAAGGCAGCGCGGTACCATCGGGGGCGACGGTCAAAAATATTTTGCCCCAACCATCCATACACGCCTTTGGGCGCTCTTCATAATAATCAGGAACCACAAAGATCAGTTTGCACTTAATGTTTTGCGCTTCGATTTTTTGCCGATACTCATTGGTGATGCGCTCAGCTCTCACTAACTGCGCTTGGGTAGGCAGTAACCCTTGCATGTTTTCAAACGCCCAACCATAAAACTGACAAATGGCAAGCTCGACCGTATCTGCGCCAAGCTCCAAACACAGCTCAATAATCTGATCAATCTGATCGATGTTTTGCCGGTGAATGACAAAGTTGAGCACCATCGGATAGTCGTACGCTTTGACCAGTTGCGCCATCTCATACTTTTGTGCAAACGCCTTTTTTGATCCTGCCAAGGCGTTATTGACCACAGGGTCGCTCGCTTGAAAGCTGATTTGAATATGATCTAGACCGGCTTGTTTTAAGTTTGCAATTCGCGATTCATTTAGCCCCATGCCAGAGGTGATAAGGTTAGTATAAAATCCCTTGTCATGCGCATAAGCGACCAGCTCTTCTAAATCCTTACGAACGAGCGGCTCACCGCCAGAAAACCCCAGCTGCACCGCGCCCATCTGCCGCGCTTGATCAAACACGTCATACCATTCATCCGTGGTCAGCTCCTCTTGATACTGCGCATAATCCAGCGGGTTGGAGCAATACGGACATTGCAAGGGGCAGCGGTAGGTCAGCTCAGCGAGCAGCCACAGCGGTAGCCCAACGTCATGGGTCATAATAAATCAATCCAATGTTCACGCTGCGCGACCAGCATGTATTCGACAATGTCTTGTTTGATTTCAGGCACATTGCCAAACATAGCGCTCACCTTTTCGATAATATCACTGACGGACGCCTGACCATCGATTTGTTGACCGATGATGCTCGCACTCTCATTGAGCTTAATCATACCCTCAGGGTAGAGCAGCACATAAGCGTCTTGTGCCGGTTCAAACTGCAAGCGGTAGCCATGACGCCATGTCGGCACAAGCGATAAATCAAGATCGGGCATTAAGTTAGAAGTACTCATTTAAACAATCCTCTATGCCATACCTTATCTGTAGTCACACTCTGATAAGGCGCTTGATCATGGACATACGCTAGGCTCAGCGCATCCAAAATTGACCATAAAATATCAAGCTTAAACTGTAAAATCTCCAGCATGCGTGTCTGCTCTTCGACCGTGGTAAACGAGTCTAAGGTAATGGTGAGACCATGCTCGACATCACGGCGCGCTTGACTCAGACGCGAGCGAAAATAGGTATAGCCTTGCTCTTTTATCCATGGATAATGCCTGGGCCAAGACTCAAGGCGCGACTGGTGAATCTGCGGGGCAAACAGCTCGGTCAATGAGCTACTGGCCGCCTCACGCCACGTTGCCCGCCGTGCAAAATTAACATAAGCGTCCACCGCAAAGCGCACGCCGGGTAGCACTAATTCTTCAGACAGGATTTGCTCGCGGGTCAGTCCTACCGCCTCACCAAGTCCCAACCACGCCTCGCGACCCCCGCCATCAGGATAGACACCATCTTGGTCAATCATGCGCTGAATCCACTCTTGACGCACACGGTGATCGGGGCAATTTGCCATGATCGCCGCGTCCTTTAAGGGAATATTGATCTGATAATAAAAGCGATTGGCCACCCACGCTTGGATCTGCTGCTGGGTTGCGCGCCCTTCATGCATCATGATATGAAAGGGGTGGTAGATATGATAATACTGACCTTTAGCCAAGATCGCTTGCTCAAATTCTTTGGCGCTTAGGGCTGTTTTTTCTGGCATTGTTTTCACCTTATGATTGTTTTTAGTTTGGACTTGATTACAATTCAAGTTCCATACCATCAAATGCCACCTCAACCCCGTGCTGCTTTAGGATAGCCGCTTGCTCGGAGTCGTCATCTAAGATGGGATTGGTGTTATTAATGTGGATCAATACCTTGCGGATGCCTGTGAGCTGGTCTAAATAATGTAGTGAGCCGTCCTCTCCGCTAATGTGCAAATGACCCATGTCTTGACCGGTCTTAGTGCCAACGCCGCAAGTTTGCATCTCATCATCAGTCCATAACGTGCCATCAATCATCACGCAATCAGACGCTTGCATAATCTGCATGATGCGCTCATCAATTTTGGCCAGTCCTGGCGCATAAAACAGCTGCTTTTGCGTACTTAAGTCTTTTACAATAAGGGCGATATTATCACCATCATGTGGATCGTTGCGGTGCGGAGAGTAGGGCGGCGCAGAACTTTTTATAATTAAAGGCGTCAATTCTAGATTATCAAAGCCTTTGATATGAAATCTCTGATTGGGGTCAATTTGATGGTGTTGTAGCCCGCCATTCCAGTGCGCTAGCACATTAAAAATAGGAAATCCGGTGGTGAGATCTTGATGCACCATATCGGTACACCACACATCAATCGGGCACCCTTCGCGCAGGGTTAACAGCCCCGTGGTGTGATCGAGCTGGCTGTCCATCAGCACCACCGCATTAATCCCCGTGTCTCTGAGACCGCGCGCGGGGTGCGCCGCCTTAAAGTCAAACAACTGCTGACGAATATCAGGGGAGGCATTAAACAAAATCCAATCTGTACCATTTTCAGATATGGCAATCGAGGATTGAGTGCGCGTCTTAGCATTAATCGTACCTTGACGCACACCCTGGCAATTATGGCAATTACAATTCCACTGCGGAAATCCGCCACCTGCCGCTGAGCCCAAAACATGAATATACATAAGTTAATATTTCCAAAAAAACAAAAGCCCTAGTCATCTAGGGCTTTTAACAAATCGAGGTTTGACAAATTTTAACGCGCTTTAAAATACCTAGCGTGCTTCGAAATACATAGTAACTTCAAAACCAATGCGAATGTCTTGAAAAGCAGGTTTGGTCCATTTCATAACGGTACTCCGAGAGTGTTTTATTGGTTAATAGACAAAATTATTAATAGTAATTTTCAATGGTAGTATAATCTGACACTTGATGTCAAATCAGTAGAAACGCTTTCGAAAGATACAGTTACATAACCCGATGATTGCTACAATGAATAACAATTAAGCAATCAGTTTTAGCAATCAACAGACCAGCACAAGCCATGGGATAGATGGGTCATGTTCGGATGGATTAGGAAAACGTTGGGCATAAAAAAAACGCTAGAAGCGTTATATATGAAGGTTTGTAAGGGTATTTAGGAGAGAGTGGGACAACGTAGGAAAACTAGAATTAAATAAGATTGGCGGTGAAGGAGGGATTCGAACCCTCGATACGCTATGAACGTATACACACTTTCCAGGCGTGCGGTTTCAGCCACTCACCCACTTCACCGTTTTTAGACGGCTTAGTATAGCGGATAACATTTAAAATGTCACCACTTACGCCTTATCTTTCTTTATTGCTACACCCCTGCTAGGATAGCGTATACGTAATAGCGAGCATAGACGGTTGAAAGCTGCATGATAAGTTTTGGCAAATATAAAGACATTTTAAAAGACAGCACAATGATGGCGATATTTGTCATTGTAGTAGGATTATCATCGGCGCAAGCAGCTGAATTCACTCAATGTAACCAGTCTTTTTATGGCGGTATCTACCCTGAGTTTACTAATGATAAGCTTAGCGCCAAGACTCAGCCACTTTGTATGGACGGTTTTGCCGTCATGTATTCAGAGGTGTCACGTACACCACTTTGGTCAGCAGAACATTTGACTCGAAAGCGCTTGCAGCAAGCCAAAGACATCGACCGCGAAGACAGCTTTCATGAAGAAAGCCGAGTGCCGAAGTCAGCGCGTGCTTCACTGTCAGATTATTCAGGTTCTGGTTACGATCGCGGCCATCTGGCACCCAATGCCGATATGGCCACACGCAGCCAGCAATACGACAGCTTTAGTTTGGCCAACATCGCCCCGCAGTCACCACGCAATAACCGCTATATTTGGCGCAATATTGAATCTGCTACGCGTTACTTAACGCAGCAATATGGTGAAGTTTATACGGTCACAGGAGTTGCATTTACCAATAAAAAAACTAAACAGCTCGCTGGACGAGTATTGGTACCCAGTCATTTTTTTAAGGCGGTTTATATTCCAGCAACCAATCAGGCAGGTGTATATTATGCTCCCAACGATGAATCCGAGCGTATAGAAATCATCAGCGTTGATGAGTTAACAGCCAAGACAGGCATTGATGTTTTACCAGCGCTTGATATTCAAACCAAAACGCAAGCTTTAGAGTTGCCACTAAAGGCTGGCGAAAGTACAGATACACCGAGCGACGCATCAAATGACGAGCCTACTTGGCTGCTGTTTGTATGGGCAATTCTTGAATGGTTGGTCGCACAGCTGCAAGCATAAATCAAAGTCAGCTTAAATAATGTCCATTATTTATCTATAGGTAATGTCCAATGTTACCCAACCATGGAGAGTAAAATGATTGATCCATTCGCAAACAATCATCAAAGTATGCAAATTGGTGAGCTGATCGTAGAAAACCAAAAAGATAAAGTTATCATTTATGGAGATCTTGATTTATTGTTTGATGAGACAGGCTATGAGCAAGCGAAACAGTTGCACGAGTTGACGACTAAAGTATTGCAAGCTTTCGAAAATTCTGATCAAAACAATAAAAAAACGCTTTCGTCAAAACAAGAAAATGACCAGCCAGACAATGATATAGACAATCCTTTCATGTAACTATTTGATATAGTTTTGATTTTATAGAAACAATTATCTATAAAAAACTACTAGGCAAAGTTCGGATTTTGTCTATAATGAGTGCAGAAGGGGTTATTGGAGTTGATTGTGTTGTCTGATGGACTAATAAAGCGCAACAAACAACCAATGACCTAGGATAAGCACAAAAAACGTTGTTTTTGAATCATCATACGAATGGAGTCGATCTATGAAACTATTTACAAAATCTGTGTTAGCAGTTGCTGGTATTAGCATGGCCACCATGGCAATGGCGGCCGATCCACTGGCCAATACTACTTGGCAGACTTTTGACGATGGCAAACCGAAAGGTGTGGTCAAAATCACTGAGTCAAACGGTGTTTTAACAGGTAAGCTTATTAGTACCGTATCAGAAAAAGGCAAAAAGCACGTCGGTATGACTATTATCTCCGACTTAAAAGCGGATGGCGGCGGTAAGTATAGTGGTGGTACTATCACTGATCCTGCGAAAAACAAGACCTACCGTATGACTGCCAGTTTGGAAGGTAACACGCTTAATTTAAAAGGCTACCTAGGACCATTTTCACGTAGTCAAACTTGGAAAAAGAAATAAGTAATATCTGTATCTATACAACTGTTTAATATCTACTATATGATTGTATGGCACAAAAAATAATACAACCCGCATCGCCAATAGGCCATGCGGGTCTATTTTTAGTAAATTTTTATATTACTCAAACAAGCTTGCTGTTGAGTACCATTAGTTAGTAAATTCAGGGTAAGCTTCCATACCACATTCTGCGATATCAGCGCCTTCGTACTCATCTTCTTCAGAGATACGCAGACCGATAGTGGCTCTAATAACTGCCCATACAATGGAGCTGGCAACGAACACCCAGATAAAGATAGTTGCGGCGCCCGCTATCTGCCCCAGCAAGCTAGCAGCAGGATTGGTAATAGGGACGATTAGTAGACCGAACAGACCAACAACACCATGGACAGAGATAGCACCGACAGGATCATCGATTTTTATTTTATCTAAAGCGAGAATAGATAATACAACAATTACACCTGCAATAAGACCAAAGAGCGTCGCTTGCAATGCAGATGGGGTAGAGGGTTCTGCAGTAATGGCTACTAGACCTGCCAATGCACCATTTAAGAGCATGGTCAGATCTGCTTTACCAAAGATGAGACGTGCCAGTAATAAAGCGCCAATTGCGCCACCTGCTGCCGCTGCATTGGTATTCAAAAACACCATGGCGACTGAGTTAGCACTAGCGATATCGCCCAGTTTCAATACTGAACCACCGTTAAAGCCAAACCAGCCCATCCATAGTATCAATGTACCCAGTGCTGCTAATGGCAGATTGGCACCAGGAATCGCTCGTATCTCACCATTGGGTCCATATTTGCCTTTACGTGCGCCCAAAAACAATACACCGGATAATGCCGCTGCAGCCCCTGCCATATGAACGATACCAGAGCCTGCAAAGTCAGAAAAACCCATAGCAGTTAAGCTAAATAGTCCAAAGACATCGTTGCCACCCCATGTCCAGCTACCTTCTAGTGGGTAGATAAAACCTGTCATTACTACTGCAAACATTAAAAAAGCCCAAAGCTTCATGCGCTCAGCGACAGCGCCTGAGACAATCGACATACAAGTGGCCACAAAGACAACTTGGAAGAAAAAGTCAGATGCTGCAGAATAGACAGAATCACCTTCAAAGCCATTTTCGGCTGAGGTTGTTAAAGCGTCTTTTACTAAAGTCTCACCACCTGCAATACCACTTAAAAACCAGTCGCCACCATACATAATGGCATAGCCACATATCATGTACATAGTGCAAGCGGTTGCAAAAAGAGTAATATTCTTGGTTAAAATTTCGACAGTATTTTTTGATCGAACCAGTCCAGCTTCCAACATAGTAAAGCCTGCGGCCATCCACATGACCAGTGCGCCACATACCAAAAAATAAAACGTGTCGAGTGCGTATTGCAGCTCAAAAATCTGACTTTGCATCTTAATTCCCCCTTGAATTGACAATGCGGTAGATTGGTTTGCTTTTAGACGTACATTACAAAGTAGCTGTCCTTATGACATGATGTTTGTTAAAACGATACTTGCACCAATCGTGTGCAAAACTGCTTATTTATGGTTTAACTATAAAAGTTAAATCGCATCTGGCCCGGTTTCGCTGGTACGAATTCGGATAACCTGTTCGAGTGCTGTCACAAATATCTTGCCATCACCGATTTTGCCAGTGCTGGCGATACGTGTGATAGCCTCAATAGCTGGCTCAACCATCTCATCGATAACCGCGACCTCGACTTTTACTTTCGGTAAAAAGTCCACTACGTACTCTGCACCGCGATACAGTTCAGTATGTCCTTTTTGACGACCAAACCCTTTAACTTCGGTGACAGTGACGCCTTTGACGCCAATATCAGACAGTGCTTCACGCACATCATCAAGCTTAAATGGTTTTAAAATCGCAGTGATTAACTTCATAAAAAATTTCCTTATATGAATGATGTCGCAGGCCGTTGCATACCTCTAATGCATCATAGCTTTGCCATGCTTGTGATAAGTCATTCAAAAAATGTGCCAGACGTACTCAAGGGGGAGGAACGTTTGGACTTACTTATCTTAAAAATGACCGCCACTATAACGGAAAAAAGCTTTAAATTCTCATCGTATATGATGCAATAAAAACGAGATAGTCCTGATAATTACTTAGTAATTTTAGGATAAATACAGCGGAGTTACCTGTGACGTTAGGTGCAACAAGAACTTTATTATAACCAACTTTCATACCCTACGGGGAGGGTATCCTGTGATGATTTGCGAAAATCTTACAAAGAGTGGAGTCTAGATGTCAAAACAGAATTAAGATAAAGACAGCTAACTCAACAATGGAGATAATGAGAGGCTGTAGAAGTCAGTAGATAATAGTGTATAGAAATAAAACCAGGGCGGGATTTGTGGTCTAATTGTCCGATAGCCAGACAGTAGATTGGCTTGTCAGTAAGATGCCGCCTACGTTAAGCGCTACGCAACTAGCATCTATACTAATGATAAACTATGTGTGGTAATAGCAGATATAAAGAAGCTTAAGCTTTAGGAAAAAGTAAATAAGGCGTTTTAGTAGTGCCCAATAACTTCTCAGTTTCGCTCCCTTTGAGTAGCTCACGTAGCCGCGATTGTCCAAAAGCACCAGTCATCAGCAGGCCAATATTATGCTCGCTTTGATAATAGTTCAAAGCAGCACAAACATCACGGCAGTTCAATAAAGTTTTTTTACAATTGATACCGGCTTGCTTGAGACGAGCATAAGCCTCACGCAGTGCATCGCAGTTTTCGGAGGTGTCTTTACCAACCATCACAATATGAATGGTTAATGCTCGAACCAGCGGTGTTTTACATAGCCAATTAAGCATTTTATGAGAAGTGGCGCGATTATCAAACGCAAATAAAGCGGTAGTAGGGGGCGAAAATGGTGCATGAGTCACCAAAGTGGGGCAGTGGCTTAAACGTATCAACTGACTCAAGGTAGATTTACAGGTAACATGATGGCCGATAACTATCAATTGTGATTTTTCATCAACGTAATCGATACTATTGCCTAGGGTCTCATGACGATGCAGCGTATAGACCTTATGTTTATGCAAATTTTGCTCACAATAAGCCGCTGCTTGATGTAGCAAAAGCTTGCCTTGAGCTTTAAGCTCTGAGTTGCTCAGATGCTCATGGCTTGTAAATTGATCAAGTAAAAGATTTTCATCGTCGATATTTAAGCAGCCTGAATAATTGATAGCCGCCTTTTGCTGTACGCTTGGGACTGCATGTAGTAGACCGACGGGCGTTTGCATACGTTTTGATGCCCACATACTAGCATCCAACACGGCTTGTACATGGTCAGGACAATCTAGACAAGCAATAACACTATCTGGTTTTAAGTTACTCATAAGGGCAACCACATCATCTCAAAGAAAAGTACAGTTAAGCCAAACAGAGGGAGTACAGCAGCTATGATTGATAGCCACTGTCAAGCAAAACCTGAGGGCAAAACTAAACGTTTGAGCCTATTTGCTAATCCAATAGGCCGATATCGCGGCGATCATGAATAGAGAAACGATCGATCAACGTGCGACTGGCGTTATTTAAACCAACTACTTTGACATCAATACCCTCGCGTTGCAAGCGCATGACCAACTTATCTAAAGTATCGACCGCACTGATATCCCAAAAATGCGCGTGACTGACATCGATCTCAATATTATCTACAGCTTCTTTAGTGTCGAAGCTTTGCAAAAATTGCGTTGTCGAGGCAAAGAAAACCTGTCCTTGGACATAATAATAACGGGTATTGCTACTGTCGTCATAATCACTAAATATGGTTAAGAACTGACCAATTTTGTTAGCAAAAGCTAAGGCTGATAGTAGGACGCCAACCCCAACCCCGTACGCTAAGTTGTGAGTAAAGACAGTGGTCAAGACGGTTGCTAGCATGACAATGTTAAACGACATAGGATGGGTTTTAAATTCTCGAATAGACTGCCAGTTAAATGTACCGATGGATACCATAATCATAACAGCAACGAGAGCCGCCATTGGAATTTGACTGACCCAATCGCTTAAAAAGACCACCATAATCAATAAGACTACACCCGCCATCAACGTTGATAAACGCGTACGTCCCCCAGATTTTACATTAATCATGGATTGGCCAATCATCGCACATCCTGCCATACCACCAAAAAAACCTGAAACGACGTTGGCAATACCCTGACCACGGCATTCACGGTTTTTATTACTTGGCGTATCAGTCAGCTCATCTACAATCGTAGCGGTCATCATCGATTCAAGCAAACCAACAATGGCTAACGCAATAGAGTAAGGAGCAATAATCAGTAACGTATTTAGATTAAGTGGAATATCGGGCAGCAAAAACACTGGTAGCGAATCGGGTAGGTCGCCCATACTACCCACATTACGAATGTCTAAATTCATATACAATGCGACAGCTGTCAGGCCAACGATACACACAAGCGGCGATGGTACAATACGGCCGATCTTGGGAATAAGCGGAAACAGATAGATAATGGCTAGGCCGGCTGCTGTCATCATATAGACAGTCAATCCAACGCGTTCAGTCGCAGGATTGAGCTCTGGTAGCTGAGCGGCAAATATCAAAATCGCCAGCGCATTGACAAAGCCAATCACCACTGAGCGAGAGACAAAGCGCATCAGATTACCAAGCTTTAAGATACCCATGATAATTTGGATACCACCGCACAGCAGTGTTGCGGCAAGCAAGTACTGTAATCCATGCTCAGCGACTAGGTCGACCATAACGAGTGCCATCGCACCTGTGGCAGCTGAGATCATGCCTGGGCGACCACCGACAAAGCTGATGACCACTGCAATACAAAATGAGGCGTACAAACCAACCTTTGGATCGACGCCTGCGATAATAGAAAAAGCAATGGCTTCAGGAATCAGAGCCAATGCAACGACGATACCTGACAGCACATCGCCGCGCACATTAGAAAACCACTCATCACGTAAGCTATCAAAAAAAGATGTCATAAGTAAACTGCATAGATTTGGAGGCAAAAAAAGTAATCATTCGCTAGTAGCCATATTATCTGTCAATAACAACTGTCTACGGATAATGTCGGCTGCTAAGAAAGCTACCGCGTCGCTCAACAGACTAAAACTGTCAAACGGTCTTGCACTTTCGCTATCTCAAAGATTATAAATATCCTACAACATCTGGCTACTGAGTTATTTGCAGTATTGCCAATAGCAAAATAAGATAAAAACCTAAGATAGTACACAAATGGCTATGATGATGTATCACAGCAGATAGATTGTCAGGTAAGATAGACAGAGTAGCTATGAACAAATAAATAGCTATAAACAAGCATCTGCCGTAACCTAATGACAGTATGATTCGCTACTAAGGGTTAATAACCATGTGATAAATACCGTAATATAGGTCATCACACGCTCAATCAGCGTACAAAACTAAATTATCAGTTAAGACCCTAGTAACTTAATATAAAAACATGCGCATAATAGCACAAAGTGATGAAAAAGCAGTACCGAAACATGCACGATACCGTTATCATGCTTACCATTATTATGATTAAAAAATATCATATCGCCTATCTAACCAATATAGTATCGTCAACACCCACATTTGATAGCCAAACCCTAGCCTCAAAAAAGGAAGATATATGATGCCCCTTGCTGCAACAGAAACGTTAATCCATAAAGGTAGTGGCCTACAAGTGGTGGTCGGGTTGGGTCAATCAGGGCTATCGGCAGCACGTTATTTGACTGAACAAGGCTATCAAGTAGCAATCACAGATGGCCAATCAGCACCCGCATTAGCAGAAAAGCTTCCCGCTGCAATCGAAATTCGCCAGTTTGGCGCTATTGATGCAGAGCTATTGCAACAAGCCGCACGTATTATTATTAGTCCTGGTATATCACTTGAAACTCAAGCAGTGGCAGCGGTGCGGCAAGCCAATATTCCGGTAGTAAGCGATATTCAGTTGTTTTGTGAGGCTTGTGATGTTCCTATCATTGCGATTACTGGTTCTAATGCCAAAAGCACCGTGACGACACTGGTTGGAGAGATGGCTGCAGATGCTGGTATCAATGTTGGCGTGGGGGGGAATATTGGTGTGCCAGCGTTAGACCTTTTAGCCAATAATGACATGGCTTTAGCTGTCCTTGAATTGTCTAGCTTTCAATTAGAAACAGTAACCAATCTGGGTGCTCAAGTAGCCACAGTGCTCAATATGTCTCCTGATCATTTAGATCGTCATGGTGACATGCTGGGTTATCATCAGGCCAAGCACCGTATTTTTCAAGGTGCCAAGTCGGTAGTAATCAACCGTGAAGATGCGCTTACTCGGCCACTGGTTGCTGATGATTTGCCACGTTTAAGCATTGGTATTCATGCGCCAGATAGAGATCAGTATGGTTTGATAACTGACGTTAATGGACAGATTTATCTGGCTCGTGGTACAGAGCGGTTGTTATCAGCAGACAAGCTGATTATTAAAGGTCGCCACAATTTACTCAATGCTCAAGCAGCTCTCGCACTAGGCGAGCTTGCCGGTCTGCCTATCGATAGTATGCTTACTACCCTACAACGCTTTGCAGGGCTTGATCATCGTTGTCAGTATATCGAAACGGTTAGAGGGATTGATTACTTTAACGACTCTAAGGGTACCAATATTGGCTCGACCATCGCTGCTATCAAAGGTTTGGGTGCAGTGTATGCGGCCAAAGATGGTAAGCTACTTTTGATCTTAGGAGGTCAAGGCAAAGGTCAACAGTTTGGTGAATTGGCACCCTTTATTAATCAATATGTCAGTCAGGTTTTATTGATTGGGGAAGATAGCCAGCAAATTGAGCAGCATTTACGTGTAGCCAAGCTAAGTAGTGATGTGCTACTTAAGCAATGTCAGACACTAAAAAATGCTTTTACTGCTATTCAGCACGTGACTAGTAGCAGTTTGTCGCAAGTACAAGCAGTGTTATTATCACCTGCATGTGCAAGCTTTGATCAGTTTAGTGGTTACGCCGCTCGTGGCGATTACTTTAGTGAGTTAGTAACGCAATTGGTTACGGACACTAAAGCTGATAATACGCTTGGTTAATTCGCCTATTAAGACGATAAATGATTGTTTTGCTTATAAATTACTGCTACTGTCAAGCACAGTTAGCCAGCCCTAGTTTACTGAGAACTTTCTTTTAGTGGTCGCCAGTTAACGTCTACTAAAAGTAATGGTGCGTTTACTGGTTGTGATGGCTATTGAGCCTGTTTTTTATTTGGTTTGGTTTAAACGGTGGCGTCGGATAGATGTCGTGTTTTTTTGTTTATTAATATACTTGAATATTATGGCCCTCTCTTTTTTTTCTCGTTCTTCTCAAAAATCTCAGCCAGCTTCTGGCGCAGATGGTGTTCTCTCTTTACCTTCAGCACGCGCGATCTTGTTATCCAGCGTTGGTTGTATGATGGTACTTAGTTTACTGATGGTGGCTTCAGCCTCTATTCCTTTCGCATTAAGTCGCGGCATGAGTGAGCTGTATTTTTTTGAACATCAGCTGTTATACATGGGCATCGGGCTAATCGCTGCAGCGATACCATACTACTTTGTACCACTAAAAACGCTCTACCAGACTGAGACACAGTTTATATTGCTGGGTGTGACTGGTGTGCTCTTGATAGCGACACTATTTGGTACGCCCATTAATGGTTCAAAACGCTGGCTAAACTTGGGTGTGATTAACTTTCAGGTCGCAGAGTTAGCGAAACTTGTGGTCATCGTCTTCGTTGCGGACTTTGTAGTGCGACGCTCGTTTGAAGTCCGTAATGGTTGGGATGGGTTTTTACGCATCTCTTTAGTGATCGGCCTGCTGACTTTTTTACTGTTATTGCAGCCTGATTTTGGCTCATTGGTGGTCATTGTCGGTACAGTATTTGCCATATTTTATATAGCTGGGGCTCCCTACAAGCAGTTTGTCGCGCTAGGGGCTGTCGTAGGTGTACTTGGCGTACTGGCAGTCACTATGGTTCAGTATCGCCTGACAAGGGTGTTGTCGTTTTTAGATCCCTTTGATGATATTCAAGATACAGACTATCAATTGGCACGCAGCTTAATCGCCTTTGGTCGAGGACAGTTTACCGGTGTGGGTTATGGTGAAAGCGTCCAAAAACTATCACATTTACCTGAGGCACATACAGATTTTTTGTTGGCCATCACTGGTGAAGAGCTTGGCTTTGTTGGCGTGACTATGATCCTGATATTAGAAGCACTTATCATCGGTAGTGCGATGCGTATCAGCTACAATGCCCTAAAACGTCGGCAAATGCGTATGAGCTATACCGCTTTTGGTATTGGCATTATTTTTATTGCACAAACGATTATTAATGCTGCTATGAATATGGGAGCGATGCCGACCAAAGGGTTGACGATGCCGTTCTTTAGTTATGGTGGGTCATCGATGTTGATTAGTTTGGTGATGGTTGCGTTGCTCCTCAAGATCTACAAAGAGAGTCCCGAGATAGAAAAAAGCCAATGTCGTTATTTTTAAGAAGAGCATCAATATAGCAAAATAGAATAGTAGGTATTACCGAATAACCGTCAACAATCTATAGTAATTATTGACATAAAGATAATAAAAGCGTCGCCGTTGGGTGGCGCTTTTTATTTTTAAGCGACTGGTTAATGAGTGGGGGTATTTAGCGTATCTTTACCTTGTAAGGGCGTATTATCCCATTGAGCAATAGCTTGCTTAAGCATGCGTGCTGGAGTATCTATGTCGACAGCAGGCTGCTGTAAGAGCTGCAAAGCCATCGCAATCAGTTGACTGGGCTTGCGAGTATCTATAGGTTGGGCAAGGTTTTGTTTGGAGAGCTTTTGTCCATCAGGGTTGCATATTAGTGGCAAATGATACCACTGATCTATAGCTGGTAAGCGTGCAGCTCGCATGATGCTGATTTGTGCAGTCGTCATAGGTAAGATATCTAAACCGCGCATGATATGAGTGACTCCTTGTAGCCCATCATCAAGGCTTGCTGCCAAAATATAATTGATCATGCCATCTTGACGACGAACGACCATATCGCCCAAGGTTTGCTGCGGATTATCCCATTGTAACCCTTGAATACCATCTTGAAAACCTATGAGATAATCTGGTAGCTGCAGGCGTAGTTTATATTGGTCTTTAGCAAGACTTGCCTCTATACAGCAGCGTGGGTAGCGCTGTCTATTAAGAAGTTTTTGAGTGGCGTTTTGCAGGTTGGCGCTTTCTATTATAGCTTTTCGCTCCCAATAACGCTCAAGGCTTTTGCGTGAGCATAGGCAACCATAAGTTAGCGGGACCAGTATGGAAGATAGATATTCATCATAAATATCAATGCGCTCAGACTGATAAACGACATCCCCATCCCAATGCAAATTTAACGTCTCTAAATCTATTAATATTTGCTCACTAAATTGCCGATCACAGCGCTCAGTATCAGTATCTTCAATACGTAGGAGCCAGTCGCCACCCAGCGATTTGATATGACAGTAACTTGCCAGCGCGGTAGTCAAGGAACCAAGATGCAGCTCGCCGGTAGGTGAGGGGGCAAAACGCCCGATAGGATACGTTGACAGCGACGTCGGTTTAGACGTTGGTTTAAATAGTGTCATTGCATGGGTATTAGTAGTATGAATGGGTGTCAAAATAAGCCGCTATAATAATAAAAGAATAAGAATAGCGTAAAAGAAATACAGGGGAAAAGATATTTATTAAGTTAAGAGGTTTTGTTACTTAATTTTGAGCTTTAAGATGGGGTACAAAATACAATAAGCGACCAACTGTGTGGTCGCTTATTACATCAAATACTATTAGGTCGACCGATTTTAGATTAATTAAGTAAGTAAACTAATCAATGATATCAGTCTTACAAAGTAAGAACAGCGTATTAAGTATGGCCTTGGTTTTGACGCTCTTTCATCTCAGACAACGTTTTGCAGTCAATACATTGCGTTGCTGTTGGTCGAGCTTCTAAACGACGCAGACCAATCTCTACTCCGCAAGTTTCACAAAACCCATAGTCTTCGTTTTCGATCTCTGACATAGATTTGTCAATTTTGCGAATCAATTTGCGTTCACGATCACGCGTGCGTAATGCTAGTGCAAACTCTTCTTCTTGAGTAGCCCGATCATTGATATCTGGCATGGCACTAGACTCATCTTGAATATAGGTCTTTGTACGGTCAGCTTCGCCAATCAGTTGATTTTTCCAGTCCAATAAAATAGCTTTAAAATGCTCTAACTGCGCATCAGACATATACTCTTCGTCTTTGGCAGGCTCGTAAGGGGTGAATTTGACATCACTCGGATTATTAGTCAGGGTGCTCATATGGGTATCCTACTTTTTCAAATTAATTCAATGAAACGACGCTTTAAGGGATAAAACTTGGATAAGTGTCAATAAAGATTATTACTTATCTTTTATAGAACGTTTTATCACAGGGTAACGCAAGTAACACAGCTGCTCTAAAGGTACGCTCATATCGATATAACAATAATAATGAACATTATCATCTAGGTATAAATAATACTGTTCATGAGTACATAGCAGGTTGCGGCTACTTGGCTAATCGTCGTCTCAGCTATCCTAGCCATTATCATTTGCCTAACACTTAACGCTAGGCGCTCCTATTCCATCTTATTTTAATATTCGTCTAATCAAAGTCTATGTAGCTTATATCAATATTTGCAGTATCGTCTATTCTATGACTATTGCCTAGTACTATTTAATAAAATGTCTCACACACTATACTAAAAGCCTAAGCGCTACAAATAACAACAATCGGTAGATGACAAAGTTTTATAAACAACGATACGCACTGAACGGTTAAAACTGGCCGCTAAGTATCCAATCTTTTGACCCAGCTTGCAACCTGCCCAGTGTTGGCTAATTGCAACCAACGGTAACCAGGTAATGCACTTGTATCATAAGCGAAGTCATCTTCGTAAGGCTTAAACTGATAGCAGGTTGATGGAGTGGTATACACGGTCACCCCATTTTGATAGCGAACTTGTTCCTGATGCGTATGACCACTAATAATCACGCGTAAATGTGGAAATGCTGCCATACGTTGCCAACAAGTAGATACATTGTCTGCAATGTGAGCATCTATCCATTCTGAGTGCATAAGCATCACATGATGATGCAATGCGATAAGGGCAGGTTTATCACAAGCACTCAATTGCGCGCATAACCAGTCAATATCTGTATCGGTCACCTCACCTGCAACCTTGCCAGGAATGGCAGAATTTAGTAGCAAAAGTTGCCAGTAGTCTGTATGAATCACATGGCGACTGAGTAGACGCTCGTCTGCAGGCTGAGGGATAAGTTGGCGCTGAGAGTAGGGCTGTTTGCCATCGAGCTCATCTGTTACATCATGATTGCCAGCGATACAAGCAAAAGGAATACCAGTATCGTGTAATAACCTAAAAATATAATCGTAAATAGCAGGCTTGACCACATTAACCAAATCACCTGTGACTAAAATCAAATCACAGCGAATATCTTCGCTCAACGCTTGTGCTAATACTGCTTCAAAACTATAGGTACAGCAGCATTCAGAAGTTGGATGTTGGTCAGTTGTTTCTTGTACTGCTTGTACAGTAGATAAATGCATATCCGTAATCTGTAGTACATTTACCTGACCATCTGGGCTGCTGATTTCACGAGCAGGATAACTTGGCATAAGGTCGATCCCTTTACGTCAAGACAATTAAAGCCTAAGAAAACCACTATAAAGAATAATAATGCAAACTTATAGCACAAAAGTTATGTAATCTCTAGCTTTAAATGCCAGACAAGGTTCATAAGTTATTAACGAATAATGTCAAAAAATTCCGTTGCTTAAAACCACTTTTTAAATTAATACCATTTAGTGAAACTAAGTACGTATTTTGGTCGCTATCTTGGTGGTTAATAGAGCCATAAAAAACAAGACCGCCAATACTAAAACTATAGCAAGCCCCGTCTGTATATCAAGCCAAATACTGCTCCAAACACCTAGCGTCACGCCGACTTGCGCTATGATGAGTGCAAAAATGACCATCTGTTTGGGAGCTGTTGACCATAAACGTGCCGTTAAAGCGGGCAGCACTAGCAGGCCACTGATCAATAAACTGCCTACTGCTTGTAATGCAATGGCACAAAAACCCGCCAATACACCCATAAAGAACAGGCGCTGTTTTGTCGGATCAACCCCTTGAATGCGGGCAAGAGCTTCATGAGTGGCAAGTTTTATTTGAGCAGGCCATATATAGGCCAAAAATACCAATCCTACTAACACACTACCAGCAATTAATGGCAAATCAGCCCAATCAAGTTCAAGTAAATTGCCAAACAAAAATCCTAAGACATTTGCTTGCTGATCAGTAAGCTGAGTTAAGGTTAATAGCCCTAAACACAATAAAGACACTGCTACTACTGCCAGCACCGCATCCGTCGGCAAGCGTTCATCTTCCATTAATATCAGACCTAACACTACTAGCACGCTGACTATCGCAATACCGATACCCGTTGGCAATTGCCACCAAACTGCAATCGCGACCCCTAATAGTGTTCCATGAGCCAAAGCATCAGCGAAAAAAGCCATTCGTCGCCACAATACCAAACAGCCAAGTGGGGCTGATAATAGGCCTAAAATACTGCCGGCAATCCAAGCAGGGGCAATGATAGCTAACCAAGCAGTCATAAAAGATATATCCGTTTAGATGTTAATAGGGTTTTTAGTAGTTTGTTAGGGGCTATTAATCGATATAGAGTATGTTCTGATTTTGGTTATTAAAGCTCGCTGGGCGCATGATGCTCGCAAGCGTGCGGCTGATGTACATAAGGCTGCTCATAATGATGACCAAATAATTTTTGAAATTCAGCAGTAATGGCAAGCTCACTGGGTTGACCTTCGCAGCAAATATGCTTATTTAAGCAAATAACGCGTCGGCTGCCTTTCATAACCCAGTGCAAGTCATGTGACACCACTAGCATGGCACAACGCAAAAAATCTGGCAGCTCATCGATAAACTGGTAAAGCCAAACCTCAGTATCGGGATCTAACCCTTGCATTGGCTCATCTAAAATGAGTAGATTCGGCTTATCTAGTAAGGCTCGTGCCAGTAGTACGCGCTGAGTTTCACCGCCAGAAAGATGCAGCATCTGCCGCGATAACAGATGATTCAAAGATAAGTTATCAAAAATAAACTGACGTTGTTCTGATGTTAAACGACGTTTATCTGCCTGCGCCAATAGGTCTTTTACACGTAACGGCAAAATAGGTGGCACTGTAAAACGCTGCGGCACATAACCAAGTTGTAGTGGTTGATGAGTGACAATCTTACCCGCTGTAGGTGTGATGAGACCTAAGATAAGTTTGACCAAGGTCGACTTACCAGCACCGTTTGGACCGATTAGACTGACAGTTTCATTAATAGCAATATCGATATTGATGTTCTTAACCAAGCACTGTGGACCAATATGGTAATTAATACCATTTAGGCTCAGTAAAGGTAACCCATCAGAGGTGAGTTGCTTATTGGACGATTGCGCTAAAAGGCTCATAGAATAACAGCCGAAAATTAAATAAAAGTAGACAGAAGGTCTATACAGAACAGAGATATTTTATTGGCAACTTTGACAGCGACCGCTAATCTCAATGACACTACGAGAAACCATAAAACCAGCATCTTGCTCTGCAAAGCTCATCATCTCTTGTACTGGCAGGCTACTACACTCTTGTACTCGCTGGCACGCTTCACAGATTAAAAACGCAGCAGTATGCTCGTCACGTGGATGGCAACAAGGGACGTAAGCATTGATCGAAGTCAATTGATGAATCAATCCCTCACCCAACAAAAACTCTAAGCTACGATAAACAGTTGGCGGTGCTACATTTTTTCGGACCTGTTCTTTTTCATTATTAGCACTCGCCGTCGTACGCATTTGTTGTAGCTCTGTGATTAAGTCGTATGCACCTATTGGCTTGTTGGCTTGTAATATCAAAGCATATATCTGCTGACGCAGCGGAGTAAAGCGTACACCGCGCAATCGGCATTGAGCTTTAGCAGTCTCTAAACGTTCAGTCACATCACGTGACGAAAAGTGCTGAACATCATGCAAGTGTTCGCAAACAGATGAAGTGGAAGACATTGTGTAGACTCCAAAAAGTATAGACTCCAAAAAACGATACTACAGCTAAAACGGTCAAAACTAATAACAATAAATTATGTTAGCCATTTTTATTGTTATAGTATAACATAATAAAAATTAAAAAATCAGTATTGCTGATGATTGAATTGTTTTTTCAGACCCAAACTTTTTTAGACCATACTTATAGGGCAGTTATCCGATGAATGCTAATCCCCAAAACCTTAGAGAACCAGATAATGAAAGTCAGTACTTTCAAGGTAGAGTGCGTCCTTTCTTTTTTTATAGGTTAGGACAGTTTTTGTGTCAACCCAAATACATATTGACAGTCGTATTGATGCTTTTAAGCTCGTTCATAATGACTGTGCAAGCAGCGACCGTCAGCGTCAGTAACTACCCTTTATTTTTATTAAGTGAAGCGGTCACTGAGGGAGCACCGTCAGCCAATCGATTATTGCAAGCAGGGGAGGTCGGCCACCATGGCAGTATTAGCCCTAGTGATATCAAAGCAATTCAAGAGAGTAAGTTTGTTGTATGGTTTGGTGAGCCGTTGGAGAACAACCTTGCATCAAGCTTAAACACCGCACCGAATGCCATTTCCTTATTTAGTTTTGATGCCTTTAACCGTCATCCATTACGTGATGTTAAAGGCCAACTTATCGCAAACACTTTAGACCCGCACATTTGGCTCGACCCTGAAAACGCCAAAGCCATTACTCGAGCACTGGCAGTGATTCACAGTCATGCAAACCCTCAGCACAAGAATTTGTATCAAGCCAATGCAAAGAAGTTTGCCCAGCGACTGGATAGAGCTGTAGCATCAGCACAGTTGAATGACCAAAAAGCCTCTCCTTATTGGGCTTATCATGATGCTTACCAATATATCGAAAAAGCGTTGCAATTACAGCTTGCTGGTAGTTTAAGCATGGATCATCATTTGGCACCTAAAGCCAGTCAGATACGTTGGCTTAACGAGCAGCGTCCAGTCAAGCAAATGTGTTTGGTGAGTCCTAGCGTTCCGGCTAAAGGCTTGCTTGCTAAGCTTCAGCCAGTAAATACGACTGTGCAGCCTGAAGATATGAGTGGTAGTAAAGACTTTGTGAGTGGCTGGAGTAATATGGCACAAGAAATACGTAACTGTATGTCTTAGTATCCAAAAAACGTTACAATATCTAAAGTGATAAGTGGGCCAAGTTGGCATTTAAGGATTGTTTAATATGTCTATAACCTATTAATTAACAATAACAAATTAAAGGTTTGATATTTGCCATATATTACTTGCTAATTATCTGGTTGCTCCTTATAATAAGTGGCGTTTTATTTTGGTTAAAAGGTTATATCTATATAGTGAACCGTTCATAGAGAAGTATGCCATTTACACGCTACTATCATCTAAATGCTACGGTTATTATTCTAATACTATAGGTAAGCTAATGACCAAACCTGCCAAACGTACGCAAAGAGATCAAATCGGCGTCTATATTAAACGCCAAGCGTGGATACTATTTATCCTTATTATCATCGCTTGGATTGTAGATGCCAGTTGGCTGAGCAGTGATCTTGTCGTAGCAAAAAGCGCTGCCATTGGTGCGCTATTAAGTTTTGTTACTCAAGCTGTATTTGCTGGATTTATCTTTTGGTACACAGGATATCGCGCGCGCGGGCACATTGTCAGCCAGCTATATCGAGGTCAAATGGCCAAATGGTTATTGACTGTGTTTGGTTTCGCACTAATTTTTATTACCATACGACCCCTGTCAGCGCCTGCGCTCTTCATCGGTTTTATGGTAATGCAGATTAGTCACAGTTGGATGTTGTGGCATATACGTTAATGATAAATGACAGTCGCTTATGATAATTTTCTAAGCTTTTGTATTTATCCAATATAACGTCATATTTATTCTATAAATATAATGCTGTTCATAGCATAAAAATGTCATCCTGCCGTCCAACTTCTCTACGACTAAGTCGAAAATTAATAAATGATGTGTTTTGGAATTTTGCAAAAAATACTAACTACTATAAATATGATTGCTTAATAATAATGTTTTACAATTTAATTAAGGGCGCAAGACCATATTGTTAAACGTTACAAGCTAGTATAATGATTACATAGCAGATAAAAAACACATAATTGCCTTTACACGAATACTACGCTGCATTAAGATAGGCAGCTAATTATTTTGCTTAAACGTGCTGTATTAAGCACATATCTTGCAAATCAAGGTATCGGCAAACACTAATATGATAACTTTAAGTACGTTTATGTGCAGATGCTAAGGGCTAGTAATGAATACTCATAAGCCCTTTTTTGATAACTAAATTTTATTGAAGTCTGTCAAAAACCAGTAACTGCACCAGAAGTATGGGTTGGATGTTGTTGATTACATGAGAGTGCGAACACGATTAATTTGTAAATAATATGAACGGATAAGATGTTATTAATCTTCTTAAAAGTTCAGTTAGGTTTATGCAAACATTGTTGTTAGTATGCTTATCAGATGACAACCGTATTCTTTGGTAGTTGATTCAATCGTTGATTAATAAGAAGCTTATATTATGGCAGCCGAGCAACAAACATCATCAGAATATATCTCTCACCACTTAACGAACTGGACGTATGGCTATTTGCCAGGCGAAGGTTGGAAAGTTGCCTATACTGCTGAAGAAGCGGGACAAATGGGCTTTAATGCTATCCACCTTGATTCTATGCTATGGTCAATTGGTCTGGGTATTTTATTTTGTGCCATCTTTTGGATGGTTGCCAAAAAAGTAACTTCAGGCGTGCCAAGCAAAACTCAAGCGGCAGTTGAACTAATCGTTGAGTTTGTTGATAATAACGTTCGCGATTCTTATAGTGGTACCTCAAAGTTGATTGCACCTTTGGCATTGACCATTTTTGTATGGATCTTCTTGATGAACCTAATGGATTTATTGCCTATCGACTTTATCCCAAGTCTAGCAGGCCAAATTGGTGCCGCGATGGGCCATGATCCACACCATGTGTTCTTTAAGATTGTGCCAACAACTGATCCCAACATCACGCTTGGCATGTCATTCTCTGTCTTTTTGTTAATTCTTTTTTATAGCATCAAAGAAAAAGGCGTGGGCGGTTTCGTTGGTGAGTTAACACTACATCCGTTTAGTGCCAAGAATCCTATCTTACAAATTATTTTAATCCCCATCAACTTCATCTTAGAAGCAGTTACCTTAATTGCAAAGCCTGTCTCATTAGGTTTGCGTTTATTCGGTAACATGTATGCTGGGGAATTGATTTTCATACTGATTGCTCTAATGCCGTTTTGGATTCAATGGGCGTTATCGGTACCGTGGGCTATCTTCCACATTTTGATTATTACACTTCAAGCGTTCGTATTTATGATGTTGACGATAGTTTACTTATCGCTTGCATCATCAACTGAACATTAATTAGACATTCAATAGGTAAATGAGGATACATCAATGGATCCAGTATTAGGTGGTTACACAGTTATCGCAGTAGCGTTACTTATCGGTCTTGGTGCACTTGGCACAGGTATTGGTTTTGCTATTCTAGGTGGTAAGTTCTTAGAAGGGGTTGCACGTCAACCAGAGCTTGGCTCACAATTGCAAACTCGTATGTTCATCGTAGCAGGTCTTTTGGATGCTATTCCGATGATCGGTGTTGGTATTGCTATGCTATTGTTGTTCGCTAACCCTCTAGCAGGTTAATCCGAAAGCTCAGTTGTAAATGTTTGGTACTTAGAGATTTTCTATCAAATATAGTCAAGATCTGACTGCCAAACATGATCAATGAAACTGATTTTTCATTAACAAAGAGGTGATCACGTGAATATCAATTTTACCCTCGTCGGTCAAGCCATTGCTTTTGCAATATTTGTGATTTTTTGCATGAAATTCGTGTGGCCACCACTTATTGGGGCCATTAACGAGCGTCAGCGTAAAATCTCTGAAGGCCTAAACGCCGCAGAAAAAGCAAAAGCAGATTTGGCAACCGCGGAGCAAGATGTCCAGCAGGAACTTGATCTTGCAAAGAATAAAGCTGCTGCTTTAATCGAGCAAGCTAATAAAAGTGCCAACCAGCTTGTCGAAGATGCAAAAACGCAAGCGCAAGCAGAAGGCGAGCGTATTCGTCAACAAGCGCAAGCGTCTATCGAGCAAGAAATTAACCAAGCGCGTGAATCATTACGTGCTCAAGTAGCTGAACTGGCTGTACTTGGTGCAGAAAAGATTTTGCAAGACAAAGTCGATGAGCAAAAACATGCCAGTATGTTAGATCAACTGGCGGCGAAGCTGTAATTGTGAGGATATCATGGCTGACTTATCAACCTTAGCACGACCGTACGCTAAAGCCGCGTTTGACTATGCCAACGAAAATGGGGTAGTAAATGAGTGGGAAAACTTCTTGTTTATTGCCAGTCACGTTGTCAATGACAAGTCGTTCAGTACTTGGCTGGAAAATCCAGCTGTTTCTGCTGAGCATAAGTCAGCTGCGCTGACTGATCTTTATGACTCACAAGTAGCTGGTGATAGCGACTCTGCTTTTAAACAGCTACTAGGCGAGAGTAAAGGCTCTCACTCTGGTAATAGTATTAGCTATTCTAAAGTGTCACCAGCCCTTGATAATTTTATTAAGCAGTTGGCACAACAAGAACGTCTGGCACTGCTTCCTGAAGTTTATGAGCATTATCGCCGTCATAAGGCCATAAGCTTAAAACAGCTGGACGCATATGTGACTTCTGCCTATCCATTGACTGATGCTCAGCGTGACATGATTCAGACGCGTCTTGCTGCATCGCTAAATGCTAGCGTAGTAATTCACGAGTCAGTTGATCCAAGTTTATTGGCAGGTGCTACGATCAAAGTCGGTGACAAAATTATCGATGATTCAATGCGCGGCAAGTTACAACAGTTAAAAACACAGCTAACTGCCTAATGCCATTCAGTGGCGCGATCTTATAAGATCTGCGTGAACATAAGAGCATTTAAGTCAGTGGGCGGGTTATCATAAATTAAAGGAAACAAGGCAATGCAACAATTGAATCCAGCGGAAATCAGTAACCTGATTAAGCAGCGTATTCAAGACCTTGATGCGGGTGCGACTGCAAAGAATGAAGGCACGATTGTCAAAGTATCTGACGGTATCGTGCAGATTCATGGTCTTGAAGATGCCATGTACGGCGAAATGATTGAGTTTGAAGGCGAAATCTATGGAATGGCGCTTAACTTAGAGCGTGATTCTGTCGGCGCGGTAGTACTTGGTGATTACCTACAGCTGCAAGAAGGTCAAAAAGCCTATTGTACTGGTCGTATTCTTGAAGTACCAGTAGGTCCTGAGCTGCTAGGCCGTGTTGTTGACGCCTTGGGTAATCCTATTGATGGCAAAGGTCCTATCAATGCTAAAATGACTGATAAAGTCGAGAAAATCGCCCCAGGCGTTATTGATCGTCAATCAGTCGACCAGCCAGTAATGACCGGCTATAAAGCTGTTGATACCATGATTCCAATTGGTCGTGGTCAGCGTGAGCTTATCATTGGTGACCGTCAGACGGGTAAAACCGCGATGGCTATCGATGCGATCATTGCACAGAAATCATCTGGTATTAAGTGTGTATACGTGGCCATCGGCCAAAAACGTTCTACGATTGCTAACGTTGTACGTAAGCTTGAGCAGACTGGTGCCTTAGAATACACGACAGTTGTCGTCGCTTCAGCGTCAGAGCCAGCAGCACTTCAGTATATCGCACCGTACTCAGGTTGTACGATGGGCGAATATTTCCGTGACCGCGGTGAAGATGCATTGATTGTATTTGACGATTTATCAAAGCAAGCAGTCGCTTATCGTCAGATTTCACTATTGTTACGTCGTCCGCCAGGTCGTGAAGCGTATCCTGGTGACGTATTCTATTTACATTCACGTTTACTTGAGCGTGCCTCACGCGTAAACGCGGACTATGTAGAAAACTTTACCAATGGTGAAGTAAAAGGTAAAACGGGTTCTTTAACTGCACTACCTATTATCGAAACCCAAGCAGGTGACGTATCAGCATTCGTACCGACTAACGTGATCTCGATCACTGACGGTCAGATATTCTTAGAGTCAAGCCTATTTAACTCAGGTATTCGTCCTGCTGTTAACGCTGGTATCTCAGTTTCTCGTGTTGGTGGTGCGGCTCAGACAAAAATCATCAAAAAGCTCTCTGGTGGTATTCGTACCGCGCTAGCACAGTATCGTGAATTGGCTGCGTTTGCTCAGTTCGCCTCTGACCTTGATGATGCCACTCGTGAACAGCTTGATCATGGTGAGCGTGTCACTGAACTTATGAAGCAAAAACAGTATCAGCCAATGTCTGTTTCTGAGCAAGCAGCGGTTATCTATGCTTCAAACGAAGGGTTCTTAGCTGATGTGCCAGTAGAAAAGATTGGTGCTTTCGAAGAAGCTTACTTACGCTACATGCATGATGAGCAAAGTGAATTGATGCGCGAGATTGATGATACTGCGAATTACAACGATGATATCGCAGGTCGTTTAAAGTCAGCAGTACAGACTTTTAAACAAAATCACAGTTATTAATTTAATGGGTTAGGCCGGATTGGTTATAATTTAGTCGTTAAAAGTGGCGCGTTGTTTAAACAGATACTTGCGCCACTATTCTAACCATTAACGGTATTAGTCGCGTTATGCAAAACAGATAATGATTATTCTGATAGAGTGATACTATATCTTGATCATATGTTGCATGCGCAAATGCTTTTTAACCCTCTTATATTGGAATCATTATGGCAAGCTTAAAAGAGATACGTGCCAAAGTCACCAGTATTAAAAGCACCCAAAAAATTACTCGCGCTATGCAAATGGTAGCGGCAAGTAAGATGCGCCGTGCTCAAGAGCGCATGGAAGTGGGTCGCCCGTATGCTGATAGTATGCGCCGGGTTATTTCACATTTGGTGCATGCTTCATCAGACTACAAACATCCATATATGGTAACGCGTCCGGTCAACAAGGTTGGCTATATCGTCATTACCTCTGATCGTGGTTTGGCGGGAGGTTTGAATATTAACCTATTCAAAGCTTTATCCAAAAGTATCCAAGATTATCAAGACCAGTCTGTGCAAACTGAGTTTGCAGTTATTGGCGCTAAGGGTGTGAGTTTTTTCAAAAACTTTGGTGGTAAAGTGACGTCAGCGGTGACTGACTATGGCGATAAACCAACGTTTGAGCAAATAAACGCACCCGTTCAAGCCATGCTTGAAGATTATAGTAACGGCAATATTGACCGTATTTACGTGGTATATAACCAGTTCGTTAATGCCATGACTCAAAAGCCAACCGTTAATCAATTGGTTCCTCTGCCAGAGCACTCGTTTGATGATGAAGAAAGTGGCATACAGACAGAGCTTAGCTGGGACTATATCTACGAGCCTGATATCAAGACATTGATTGATGAATTGCTTGGTCGCTATATTGAGTCGATTGTTTATCAAGCGGTAATGGAAAATATTGCTTCTGAGCAGTCTTCACGTATGGTTGCGATGAAAGCGGCAACAGATAATGCTGGTGACCTTATTAATGATTTACAGTTGGTTTATAACAAGCTGCGTCAAGCGGCGATTACCCGAGAAATCTCGGAGATCGTCGGCGGTGCTGCTGCTGTTTCATAATTGAAACCCTTTATAAAACCTACTATATACAGAAGTTCAAGGAGAACGCAATGAGTAGCGGTCGTATTGTACAGATTATTGGCGCGGTTCTTGACGTTGAGTTTGACCGTAACGAAGTTCCTCAAATTTTTGATGCCTTGCAAGTAGACGGTACCGAAACCACCCTAGAAGTACAGCAACAGCTAGGTGATGGTATCGTACGTACTATTGCAATGGGTTCAACTGAAGGCCTAAAGCGTAACCTACCGGTGACCAATACTGGCGCGGCTATTTCTGTGCCAGTTGGTACAGGTACGCTCGGTCGTATTATGGATGTCCTTGGTCGTCCTATTGATGAAGAAGGTCCAGTTGTCGCTGACGAAAAATGGTCGATCCACCGTGATGCACCAAGCTATGCGGATCAGTCAAACAGCACTGAGCTGCTAGAGACTGGTATCAAGGTCATCGATTTGCTTTGCCCGTTTGCTAAAGGTGGTAAAGTTGGTCTATTTGGTGGTGCTGGGGTTGGTAAAACCGTCAACATGATGGAGCTGATCAATAACATCGCCCTTAAGCATGAAGGCCTATCAGTATTTGCTGGTGTTGGTGAGCGTACGCGTGAAGGTAATGATTTCTATCACGAAATGCAAGAAGCGGGCGTTGTAAATACTGAAGACTTTAGTAAATCTAAAGTTGCGATGGTATATGGTCAGATGAATGAGCCACCAGGTAACCGTCTACGTGTTGCATTGTCTGGTTTGACTATGGCTGAGTACTTCCGTGATACCAAAGATCCTGCCACTGGTAAAGGTCGTGACGTATTGCTATTTGTTGATAACATCTACCGCTATACACTAGCCGGTACTGAAGTATCAGCACTACTAGGTCGTATGCCATCAGCGGTTGGTTATCAACCAACACTTGCTGAAGAGATGGGTATGCTGCAAGAGCGTATTACCTCAACTCAGTCAGGCTCTATTACTTCAGTTCAAGCCGTCTATGTACCTGCGGATGACTTGACGGATCCATCACCAGCAACAACGTTTGCTCACTTGGATGCGACTGTTGTACTAAGCCGTGATATCGCGTCACAAGGTATCTATCCTGCGGTTGATCCACTAGATTCAACGTCACGTCAGCTAGATCCACAAGTAATCGGCGAAGAGCATTACAATGTTGCTCGCGGTGTTCAGGAAGTTCTACAGCGCTATAAAGAGCTAAAAGACATCATCGCTATTCTAGGTATGGATGAGCTGTCAGAAGAAGATAAATTGGTTGTTTATCGCGCTCGTAAGATACAGCGTTTCTTATCACAGCCATTCCACGTAGCAGAAGTATTCACTGGTGCACCTGGTAAATATGTACCACTGCGCGATACTATTGCTAGCTTTAAAGCAATTATCGCTGGCGAATACGATGATTTACCAGAGCAAGCGTTTTACATGGCTGGCGGTATTGATGAAGTAGTCGCCAAAGCGGAAAAAATGAAATCTACTGCAGCGTAAGTTGTATTAGCATTTGCTAAACTGCGAGTAGGCTGACGCCAGTCTACTCGCAAGTAGATAACGCATCGCAGTTTTGATCGTAAGGAGTTAAATATGGCAACGTTACAATGTCGCGTCGTAAGTGCTCGTGAAGAGTTGTATTCGGGCGAAATCAGCATGTTAATAGCTACGGGTACCGAAGGCGAGATTGGTGTATTGCCAGGTCACACACCGCTTATTACTTTGCTAAAACCAGGTGCGATGCGAGTGCAAACACCAAATGGTGAAGAAGAAGTGATTTACGTATCAGGCGGCGTGTTAGAAGTACAGCCAAAGATGGTCACTGTATTAGCAGATACTGCCATGCGTGCACATAACCTTGACGAAAGTAAAATCGTTGAAGCACGTAAAAAAGCGGAACAAATGCTGGTCAACCAATCTGATACCGTACAAACTAATGCGGCCTTGGCTTCATTAGCAGAATCAGTAGCCCAGCTGCAAACGATTCGTAAATACAAAAACCGCGCTTAATTTGTTGTCTACAGTATTGAATGGTAGTTTTTATTCAGTATTTGACAATAAAATAGTAAAAAAACAGTCCATAATGGGCTGTTTTTTTTTATGGTGTGCAGAGTGTTGGTAAATATAATTAAGGATTTAATAAAATATTTCTACCCAATCAGTATATTTGGTTGGCATAAGTAGGTATTTCATATTCTCTGTTAGGTTAATAATAGCGGTATCGACGATAAAAATAAGCTCTTTTGGTGATATTGTAAAGAATGGTGTTAGCCTACAATGAAAACGCTTTTTTTATCATGTTTCACTGCTAGTCGATTAATGCTACTCTTCATTGAGAAAATAACTAAATAGTTAAAAGTACTGGACGTTAACTAAACTTATAGGATATGTTCTTTATAGGTTTTGTTAACGACAATAAGCTATAGTATAGGAAGCTGACTATTTGATAGTATACTGTGTTACCACAATTGCATCATTCATAAGAACATCAATTGTTCCATTTTATTGTGCTACTAATTACCTGCTATTAATTTTTATACATTATAGGACACACCAATGACAACGACTGAAGAAGACAACACACTCCGAATTTTGATTGTTGAAGATGATGAACGTTTAGCTATGTTAACTCAAGATTATCTGGTTAAGAATGGCTTAGAAGTAGCGATCGAGACTGATGGCAATCGCGCCATTCGCCGCATCGTTAATGAACAACCAGATTTAGTAGTACTTGATGTTATGCTTCCTGGTAGTGATGGTTTGACTGTTTGTCGTGAAGTGCGTCCCCATTATCAAAATCCAATTTTGATGCTGACGGCGCGTACAGAAGATATGGATCAAGTATTGGGTCTTGAGATGGGCGCTGACGATTATGTCGCCAAGCCTGCTCAACCACGTGTATTGTTGGCACGTATTCGTGCGTTACTACGTCGTTCTGAAAATGCGCCATCAGAAGATGTGCCACAACGCCTAGAATTTGGTGAGCTGGTCATCGACAATGGCGGTCGATCTGTGACATTGAGCGACGAGTTAGTCGACTTTACCAGCGCTGAATATGACCTACTATGGCTACTTGCTTCTAATGCTGGTCGTATCTTATCGCGCGAAGACATTTTTGAGCGCCTACGCGGCATTGAATATGATGGTCAAGATCGTTCTATTGATGTGCGTATCTCACGTATTCGTCCTAAGATTGGTGATGATCCAGAAAACCCTAAACGTATTAAAACAGTACGTAGTAAAGGTTATTTATTCGTTAAAGAGGGCAATTGATCTTGTCTTAATGACAGTCATAGTCAGTAATTATCATTTTCTTCACAAGAAACCAGCTCCTTGCTGGTTTTTTTGTGGCTAAAGTTTAAGTTTTTGAACTTAAGACAGGTGTTATGTGGTTTAATTGAGCGGTAATTATTGAGCAGTAATTATGGACGCCAGCTCAATACACATTATATAGATATGGTTTTAAGTCGGTCATTGTATTATGGTTAGGTTGTTTATATATAATGATAAAATACGGTCTTCAATCTTTCATCTTTATCTAACAGTGCTTGATATCGTTTGCGATGGAGAGGTTTTGGTCAAAGCGATACTAGCGATTATTACTCAACAGTTTGGTCACGGCACGTATGTCATTAGTTTCTTCTTTAAAACACAGTATTTTTGTTCGAATTTATGCCGGTCTATTAATAGTCTGTCTATGCGTGGCCTTATTTGCCCAATTATTAATGGATACTATTAATAAGGAACGTGTACAAACCTATCGTGAAGATATGGCTACAGGAGCCTTTTATTTAGTTAGTGAAGGTGTGGGCCGGCAGATAAGTGACACCCAGCGCGACTATTGGTTATCAGATGCCAGTAGTTTGTTTGGTTCAACCTTTCGTATTGTACCTGTTACCGACATCGACTTTAGCTCAAGTGAGCTGCGTCGTTTTGATAATGGGAATACTGTCGTGCGCTATAACAGTCAGCCTACTTATGCTGATGTGTATCATCGTCTGTCAGATGCCAAAAGCGTATTAACTGTTAGAATATCACAAGTCACAGAGCAACAAGTACGAGCAATGGCCGTATTTTTGTTAGATGATTTGTCTTACTATACGACGTTGTCTGCTAAGCGTACGCGTCTACAAGAGTTAGAAGAGAAATTCTCTTTTCCGCTAGAGCTTAAGGGCGTAAATGCTTTAGGCTTAGACACTGACCAGATGGCGCGCCTACGTCGCGATGAAGTCGTTATATTGTTTCAAGATAGTAGCACCAGCCGCGGCAACTCTGCCATCAGAATAATTGTGCCTTCTGAAATCAATGATATGGCTGTTGTAATGGGTCCTGTTTCCTTATTTAACTGGTTTCCATTAAATTTAATTATCAGTATGGTACTGATAAGTATGTTCTTAATTAGCTTAGGTGTTTACGCGCTAATTTTTCCACTTGAGCGTAAATTACAGCTGATTCAAGTAGGGGTTAACGAAGTTAGTCAAGGCAATTTGGATATTCAAGTACAAGTCATTGGACAAGATGAGATCGCGCGTTTATCTGCCACATTTAATGCAATGACAGAGCATATTAAACGTCTGATTGAATCACAGCGCGAGCTGACGCGCGCGGTCTCGCATGAGCTGCGTACGCCTGTTGCGCGTATTCGCTTTGCGGTCGATATGCTGGCCGATACCGATGACGAGGACTCGCGCTTTATGCAGCGTGATTATATCGACGAAGATATCGAAGCACTAAATGGATTAATTGATGAGATTTTGACCTATGCAAAGCTTGAGGAAGGCTCTCCTAAGCTAGACTTAGAGCCAGTAAACCTTCGAGAGCTGGTTGAGCAGGTGGTACGCGAGACCAATGCATTAGGAAAATCTATCAAGGTCGTTGGACAACTTCCAAATGCAAAAGTCACTGCAATAGCAGATCGTCGCTATCTTCACCGCGTTATTCAAAACCTTGCTGGTAATGCACTGCGCTATGCAGAAACAACCATAGTTATCAGTGCTGGTGTCAAAAAAGGTAATGCTTTTGTGAGTGTTGAAGATGATGGACACGGTATACCGGAGGAAGATCGTGAAAAGGTGTTTATTCCATTTTCTCGTTTAGATGATAGTCGTACCAGAGCTTCAGGAGGGTATGGGCTTGGGCTATCTATTGTCTCGCGTATCGCGTTTTGGTTTAATGGCAGTATGAAGGTAGATGAAAGTAACAGTCTTGGCGGGGCCAGATTTGTCATGACTTGGCCCATTAAACCGTTAACACAAGTGCTTGCTGCTGACGAGTTGACCCAAGAAAAAAGTGATCGTGACATTAGTGGGGAGTAAACCAAAGATATAATTAACCACTAATTGATTCGTATGATAAGACTTTATCAACTAGAATTATTTAGAATTGTTGATAGAATCGACTATGTGACCTACTATAAGAGTAGTAGGTCACATTTTGATGAATTATAGTTTTATCCACGGTAATATTAGGTTTACCGTTCTTTTGAGTTTGAGGCTGTATAGGAGAGATAAGATGCCTTATTTATTTGGCGGTTTAGTATTACTAAATGCTTTAATGCTTGGCTACTACTTGTTTATACAGCAACCTACTCCGACTGCAAGTTTACAGGTTGCACAAGCGGAGCTTACGCAGCCAATAACGTTTACGAATAGTGCCAAACATGTACCACCGTTGATTGGGACTAAAGAATAGCCCGCCTTTCAAACCATCTCTTTATGATGGTTTTTCGATGAATTGTCTCATATTTGTTCTTTTTTTAGCCCCCGCCATCGATTGCATTATCTGGTGTAGTCAAGTTGTCCTCAATGACCGTTTCATCGGTAACCTTAGATATCAGAGGTAGGCGTACACAAACCTGTAGTCCGCCCTCAGGATGATTGATAGCTTCTACAGTACCATGATGCAGACCTGCGATACGATTGACGATAGCCAAGCCAAGTCCACTTCCTTGCGTGGTACGTGCTGTCTCGCCACGCTCAAATGGTTGCATGATTCGCTCTAACTGATCCTCTGCGACTCCTTCACCGCAGTCACGTACACATATCATCAATTGCTCTTGAGCTTCTTGATTTACCTCGCTTTCGGTCACAATATCAGTATCTTCTGTAACAACCGTTTCAATAAAGGTCGGTACGATACTGGCAGACAAATAAATCGGCGGCTTACCGTAACGATTTGCATTGTTCACAAGGTTTATAACTAAGCGCTTTATGGACAAGGGACGTATTGGTACAGCTTTTTGAAGCTCTGATTGGTAAATAAACGGCATAGGCGCAAACTGTACAATAATCTCATTAAATATCGTGTCTAAATTGGTAAGGCGTACAGGCTCATCAGATCCATCTTTCATAAAAGAGATAAACTGCTCTAAAATTGCATCCATGTCTTCAATATCATAAATCAATCCCTCACGGAAAAAGTCATCAGGCAACATCTCAGCGGTTAAACGCATGCGTGTTAGCGGTGTGCGTAGATCATGTGAGATACCAGCCAGCATGATCGTGCGTTCTTTTTGCGCTTGACTAAGCGTTGTAAATAGACGATTGAACGCCGTATTGACCTGGCGTATCTCAGTAGGTCCTGTACGCGTTGGCAAAGTAGTCGCATGACCGAGACGAATGTAATTGGTTGCAGCACGTTGTAAGTAACGAAGCGGGCGGTTTAGCTGACGTGCTAGTAAGATGATCGTTAACAAAGTCAAAATTGGCAAACCTAACAAGAATAACGCCAATAATGTTGGGCTATATTGTGAATAATAGACAACGGGCTCACGAATCCAAAAGCTTTGGTCGCGGCTGTCTTGTACCCATAGCTGAGGTGTGGGCTTAAATTTAAAATATACTTCAACTGGTCGTCCTAATTGTGCTCCAATTTCACGTTGTAAAACGTCAGTGAATACTCCTACAAAAACTTTGTTTTCAACTTGTGGAAAGTCACTAGGATTATCAACGACTACCACGTGTGAGTTGCGATACAGCCATTGTTGCATCTTTGGATTGTCCTGCCAGTCTATTCTCGCACTATTCATCAAACGCAGCTCGCTGGTTAAATAACGCGCATGGTTTTTAAGCTCTGGCAAATACAAACTGCGCCAAAAAAACCAAATAGACAAACCGACGCTGATTATAACAATAAAGGCTACCATTAAGGTTGTAAGCCAAGTACTAGAGTACGAACGTGGCAGCCAAGCAGTGCGACGAGGAGTTGGAATAAACATAGGGATCTAACGCTCTTACAGTATTGCAATAAAGTATAGTGCAATACTGCAGTAGGCGCTATGAGCTGGCTAAAAGTTATCGTTGAATATTAGACTTTGATCAGTAAATAGGTTGCGATATTTGTGGCCCTTGATTGCTTTTAAACCATTGTTATAATAGTCATTAAATAAACACAGTTTATGTTTTCAACAAATCAAGACTGTGATATAATTATGCCCTTTTGGTATACCTGCGAAAGAGAGAATTCACATGGTTGTTATTCGTTTAGCACGGGGCGGTGCCAAGAAACGCCCATTTTATCAAGTAGTTGTTGCTGATCAACGCCGCGCGCGTGACGGTCGCTACATTGAAAACATTGGCTTTTTTAACCCACTTGCCAAAGATTCTGAAGAAGCAGTACGCTTAAACATGGAAGCGTATAATGCGTGGATCGCAAAAGGTGCACAGCCTTCAGATCGCGTTGCTTCATTAGCAAAAGCTTACAACAAATCAGCGACAACAAGCACTGAAGCAACTGCTTAAATGCTTAGCGTTAAGTACTTATAGTCAGTTTTTAGACTATTTAGTATGTTTAAAATAGATAGCGTAGCTGATTTGATCAGTATACGCGGTTAATTGTTTTTATTATTTAATTGCTTTTTTATTAGCAATCTCTGTTTTATTTATTGTTAGGTTAGACGTTATGTCATCTGTACCAGACGCTAGTACACTTATGAAAATTGGTCAGCTTAAGAAACCTTATGGTATCAAAGGCTGGTTATGGGTGTTTAGCGATACAGATGATCGTTCGGATATCTTTGGTATGCAGCCGTGGTGGATAAAAACTGCCACTGGTGTTAAACCATTGACAGTAAGTAAGTGGCGTCAGCAGGGTACAGGGCTTGTGGCTCAATTTGAGCAAGTTCCTGATCGTAATATTGCTGAAACTATGAATGGTGTTGCTATCTGGGTTGCAAAAGACTCATTGCCTGAACCTGAAGAGGACGAGTTTTACTGGTCTGAACTGGTTGGACTTAGAGTTTTGAATGAGCAGGATGAGTATCTTGGTGATATTACTGAGATGTTTGAAACTGGCGCGCATGACATTATGCGGGTAGCAGCACATTCAGACAGTCTAGATAACGAAGAGCGCTTGATACCGTGGCATGCTCAAACTGTAATTGAAGTCGATATGGCCAATAAAGCAGTTCATGTGGCGTGGCCGAGCGATTATTGATTCGATCTTTACGATTGAAGCAATGATATGTTCATGCAGGTGTCATTTAGCGAGCATTACTTAAACAGAGGTCTGATGTATTTTGCTGTGATTAGTATTTTTCCTGAGATGTTTGCCACGATTCGTGAGTTTGGTATCACGGGACGAGCAGTGACTCAGGAGCAAGTCACAATTGAGTGCATCAATCCACGCGACTATACTACGGATAATTATCGCCGTATTGATGAACGTCCCTACGGTGGGGGTCCTGGTATGGTGATGATGGCTGAGCCATTATCAAAAGCAATTGAAGATGCGCGCCTGCGTGCCAGCCAGTATGGTTGCCGTATTGACAAAGCACATTGTCCAGTGATTTACATGTCACCGCAAGGACAAGTGCTAAGTGAGAACAACGTGGTCAGCATGACTGATTATGATGGCATGATTCTATTATGCGGTCGTTATGAAGGGATTGATGAGCGTTTATTATCACAGTATGTTGATATGGAAGTGTCACTTGGTGATTATGTACTGACTGGCGGCGAGCTACCAGCAATGGTACTCATGGATAGTGTGATACGTCGTCTACCCAATATAATGGGTGATGACAAGTCAGCTGAGCAAGATTCGTTCGTCGATGGTTTGCTTGATTGTCCACATTATACTAAACCGCATGTGTTTGCTGGTATGGAAGTGCCTAAAGTATTGCTCTCTGGACATCACGCCAATATTGCTAAATGGCGTTTTAGTCAACAGGTCGAGCGTACCAAAGTACGACGTCCAGATTTGTGGCAAGCATTTACCCCAAATACGCAGCAAGTTGCTTGGCTAAAAGCATTGGCAAAACAAAATAGTTTAAACACAGTTAACAACGAAGATTTTGATCAATAATGAAACAGGTCATACGACAATGGCCGTTTGTTAGACCCCATTTATGTTGTATCTCGTAAATGCGTGATACGATTAATTATTACAAACAGGTGATATGCGTAAAGCCTCTATTATCTAATGTGAGGAGATAACTCTCATGAGCAACAAGCATCCATTGGTTCAGGTCATCGAAAACGAACAACTACTTGAACGCCCAAATTTTGCACCAGGTGATACTATCGTGGTTCAAGTAAAAGTACGTGAAGGTGAGCGTGAGCGTTTACAGGCCTTTGAAGGTGTGGTTATCGCTAAGCGTAACCGCGGTCTGAACTCAGCGTTTACTGTCCGTAAAATGTCAAGTGGCGTTGGTGTTGAGCGTGCATTTCAATTGCATTCACCAATCATTGATAGCATTGAAGTGAAACGTCGCGGTGCTGTTCGCCGTGCGAAACTGTACTACTTACGTGAGCGTTCTGGTAAATCAGCTCGTATTCGCGAAAAGCTTGGTGGTCGTCCAGCTGCTCAGAAAAAGACTGATGCTGGTGTACCTGATGCAGTTGAAACTGCACCTGGTATCTAAGTTTAAGCATTACGTTTAAGCTTGCCAAAGCGCCTTAGCTGTTAATATGCCGCTTAGGAGTAAAGCAACAGTAGATACAAGCCCTTATTCATAGGTTTATTTATAAATAAGCGGGCCATACCAAAAAGACAAAACCCCAATCTGAGCACACGCCAGATTGGGGTTTTTGTATGTATGGCCTTAAATTCAAACCTAGGAGTCAACATTATCTATACGATTGCTTTGTTCCTTGGACTTGCTGTACTTACGCAAACGGATATAAATGGTCTTAGTGACCGTAGCGATAACTTTTTGCTGACTATCCACGATATCTGTTTGATATTCACGAAATACAGGTTCGCCGTCTTTTGCCAGCTCCTGAATAGTGGCAATTTCTGTACTAGGAATTTTCATGCGCGTTGTCACTTTGCTATTACCAGGGGCAACGAACTCAATATGCGAGCTTTTATCCCATACTACATAGGTACTGCCAAGTTGATGCATGAGCATAAGCATATAAAAAGGATCAACCATCGAGTATAAGCTACCACCAAATTGTGTGCCGACGATATTTTTATTCAGACTATTAAGACCCATACTGACCACACACAAGCCTTGATCTAAATCAACATGCTCGACCTTGATACCAGCGCCGACATAAGGAGCGTAGGTATTAATACGCAATTTAAGTAAGTGTGGCGTTAAAAGAGGCATGACGTTTTTTTTAGTTTTACGTTTTAAATTTTCTAGATTCTTGGGTAGGAAGCTCATATTATTATTCCTTTATATTTCTCTATCTTTTACGGTACGTAAAGATGCTCGTATATTGATAACCATCATTTTTATTAATGATGGCCTGAGCTAATTATAAACTGAACAAAAAACACCTATCATAGTCAAAAATAAAAACTGCTACCAGTTTTAAAGCGTAACGAATATTAATTATTCAACAATATCAATACTATAATAAACGTTTACCCTGTTATCAATGTAGAAGATGTCTGTTTATTAGGACTAAATGGTCTTTAAGAGCGGTGCTAGTCATACATCAAAATGCGAAGAAAAGGTCAAGAGTTGTGACGGCAAAACTCGCAATCCTAGTCTTGATAGCATACAATGGCTGCCAATTTGTGTTGAGCAGCTTATTTTTTGTACAATTTTGGGCAAAAAGTCGTTATAGATAAAAAACGAATCCTCAGTTGGCATAAGGAGATGTGATGAGTAGTAACGAGACCCCCGTTTCAAGCACCAATCCGCAGCAGTCAAATTCAGCTCACTACGATGATGAATTGCAAGGTAGCTATACTGATTTGCATCAGCCAAGCTCAAGCTTTGACAGTCGTGACGCCTATTTAAATCATGAACTACAGATTATGCAGCCCAAGCGCTGGCGCATGAATTTGCCATTTCGTGATTATCGTTTTGAATATGAAGATACCATTCCAGCAATGGCCGCGACAATCGGTAAAGTAGTAATGGTGGGCGCTATTGCCGCTACGTTTGCAGGGCCGCTTGGTCTCAGTGATGCCTTTGTGTTAGAAAACGTCCGTTATGAGCTATTAATCGTCGCGTTCTTTGTGATCTTATTCTCAGGCTTTTTGCTACCGACTGCCAACCTTGCGGGTACGCATGGCCCGCTTATTCCTCTTATTCCTATTGTAGTGGCAGCTGGTGGTCACCCGATGGCCTTTGGTCTGCTAATCGGTGCCTTTGGTCTACTATTGGCTATTAGTAAGGGTGGTAGTCTGCTGGCGAACCTGACCAGTAAAGGCGTGTGCGGTGGTTTGCTGCTGTATTTAGGCTTTATTGGTACCATCTCACAAGTCAAAAATCTGTTTGCTTGGGCAGAAGGGATTGGCATGGCACATATTGCCTTTGTGGTGATTTTGCTAACGATCATACTGTATGCCGTATTAGAAAATTTCCAAAAGCGTTGGCTCGCTGTGCCGCTTAGCTGCTTGTTAGGTGGTGGCGTAGCTTTTGCGATGGGTGCGCCCTTTGCTTTTGAAACTGCACCTGGCTTGCCAAATATGAATCCAATGTATTGGTGGGGTGAAAACACTGGTTGGATGCTAGGCTTACCAACGGTTGAAAGCTTTGTTGTAGTGCTACCATTTGCGGTGTTGGCAGTAGCCATGTGGTCGCCCGACTTTTTGGGTCATCAAGTCTTTCAAAAAATCAGCTATCCAAAGCGTACTGAGCGTGTCTTGATGGATATCGATGATACGATGACCAGCGCTTCTATTCGTCAGGTGGCAGGCTCTGTATTGGGCGGCGCAAACTTTGCTTCATCATGGGGTACCTATATCGTGCCAGCAGCGATCGCTAAGCGTCCGATTCCAGCGGGTGCGGTACTAACTGGACTGTTTTGTCTGATCGCTGGTATCTGGGGCTACCCAATGGATCTGGCTATTTGGGAGCCGGTGATGTGTGTGGCGCTGATCGTCGGTGTCTTTATCCCACTGCTTGAGGCTGGCATGGAGATGACGCGCGAAGGTAAAACCACGCAGTCAGCTGCCATTGTGGTATTTGCATCAGCACTGGTAAACCCAGCCTTTGGTTGGTCGATAACCTTAGTACTTGATAACCTTGGACTAATAGGCTCTAAAGAGCGAAGTGCGAGTTTATCAAAAATGAGTCGCTGGATTATACCTGTGATTACCTTTGTGATATTAACAGGTGTTATGGCGGTCGTTGGTATGTTGCCAGGTATTCCAGCACTATTACCGAACTTCCGTCATTAGAAATTTTGCCTACCCCAAAAAAATAAAAGCCAGCTTCATGCTGGTTTTTTTGTGCATAAACCTATAGTAAGCGATAGCTTGTAAAACTCAGGCTATCGCCCCATAATTAGCTGTATATCAGTATCTTAAGAGCAGCAAATTTATGGTTAACGTCTCAGAAACAAGTCCCGCAGATGATAAAAAAGCCCGTCTTAAGCATCTTATCAAACGCCTGCCAAATCTGCCAGGAGTCTATAAAATGCTGGGAAAAAACGGCGATATTTTATATGTGGGTAAAGCGAAGTCGCTAAAAAGTCGCGTCAATAGCTACTTCGCTAAGACCATTGACCATCCAAAGACGCGAGCATTGGTGGCACGGATTCACGATATCGAGACCATCATTACCCGTAGTGAAACCGAGGCACTGCTGCTTGAGCAAAACCTGATTAAAGAATATCGTCCCCCCTATAACGTATTATTGCGTGATGATAAGTCTTATCTATATGTGTTTATTTCAGCTGATAAACCTTATCCGAGATTGGCTTATGGACGCGGCAAAGGCAATCATCAAAAGGGGCGCTTCTTTGGTCCTTTTCCATCTGCTCACGCGGCAAAAGAGACATTGGTTTTGATGCAAAAAATGTTTCAGATGCGACAATGTACCAATACCTTTTTTAAGCAGCGTAAGCGTCCATGCCTTGAGTATCAGATTAAGCGTTGCCGTGCGCCCTGTGTCGGTTTGGTATCGCCAGAAGAATATGCAGAGGATGTGAATAACACCATTCGGTTCCTAAAGGGTGACTCAAGCGACATTCATAGTGCGTTAATTGAAAAAATGGAAGGTGCGGCTGAAGAATTAGACTTTGAAAAGGCGGTTTTTTATCGTGACCAGCTGTCTATGCTACGCGAAGTGCAAGCGCGGCAAGCAGTATATACCGTGCAGGGTGAGGCTGATGTGATTGCGATTGCCAGTCAGGCAGGCATGACTTGTGTTAACGTGTTGACGGTACGCGGCGGGCGCGTACTTGGTGGTAAAAACTACTTCCCTGATGTCGATAGCAGTGAGTCGCTCGCTGATAATTTATCCGCCTTCATTACCTCATTTTATTTTCAGGTGACCGATGACTTGCCGAGCGAGATTATATTAAGTCATAAACTGCCTGATCAGACAGCAATCAGCGAAGCACTAGCAACGCATTTTGATAGCAAAGTCGTTATCAAAACCAACGTACGTGAACATCGCTCAGAGTGGCTGGACTTAGCCAAACTGAATACCAACAATGCGCTTAAAACTAAGCTGGGTGATTATCTAGAGCTGCATTCGCGCTTTGGCGCTCTCAAAGACGTATTGTCTGATGTCACCGATCGAACGATTGATCGAATCGAATGCTTTGATATTTCCCATACCATGGGTGAGGCGACCATCGGCAGCTGCGTGGTCTTTGATCAAGGAGGCTCACGCCGCCGTGATTACCGTCAATATGCCATCCATGATATTCAAGGCGGTGATGACTATGCTGCAATGAAGCAAGTGTTGACACGGCGCTATAAAAAGCAGCCATTACCTGACTTATTGCTTATTGATGGCGGTAAAGGACAGCTGGGCATCGCTAAAGAAGTATTAACAGAGCTGGGTATTCTTAATGATACATTGCTCATCAGTGTGGCAAAAGGTGAGGGGCGCAAGGCCGGACTTGAAGTATTGCACTTTATCGATCATGAGCCGCTTGATTTGCCGATGGATAGCAAGGCGCTACATTTATTGATGCACATTCGTGATGAGGCGCACCGTTTTGCCATCACAGCGCACCGTAAGAAGCGTGATAAGCGCCGTTCATCGTCAGTACTAGAGGTTATACCAGGGCTGGGGGAGAAGCGCCGTCGTGACTTGCTGAATCATTTTGGCGGACTGCAGCAGTTGCTAGGTGCTTCCCAACAAGAGCTGGCAGGCGTGCAAGGAATTGGTCCGGTATTAGCAAAAACTGTTTATAAAGTGCTGCATGAGTAAGTTGATTAATTATGAAAAGGCGGTCTTAGACATTTCTAAGACCGCCTTTTTATAATTTTTTTGAGGAGAAGAGTAATATTATTTAGCTTCTTTTTTTAAATAAGTCGCAAATCTAAAATCTAACCCACTTTTTTCATCATGCTCTTGAGCAGATTCTGCAGATATTTCAAAATCGCTTGGCAGCTTAGGATAGAAGGCGTCACAGTCGGCAATTTCGATATCGACATAAGTCAGCTCAATACGATCGGTATACATGAATGCATCACTAAACACGCGCTCGCCGCCTATTACCCAAATTGTGTCAAGATGGGCACCATGTGCAAGGCTCGCCGCTTGCGTTAGAGCATCATCTAAATTATGCACGACGTAAACATTATCTTTACCCACCAGCCCTTTTTTCTCAGCGTAATCTAGTTGCGTCGTAATGATAAAGCTGACACGCTTCGGCAATGGTTTGCTATTCATCGACTCAAAAGTCTTACGACCCATGATGACGATACCTTGAACAGCACCATCATTTGCTTTGGTCGTCATCTTCTTAAAATGCTGCAAATCTGCTGAGATATGCCACGGCAGCTCATTATCTTTGCCGATACAGCGATTGCTACCGATAGCGACGATTTGGGCAACTTCAGTATGGGCATAACTCATAACGTGTCCTTATTGTTTTCATCAAAATAAAGTAAAACCAGTTTTAGTATGGATAAACTATACCGCAACTTTTGCTTTGATAGTAGGATGGGATTCATAGCCATTGACAGTAATATCTTCGTATTTAAATGCGAAAATATCATCGACATCAGGGTTAAGCGTTAATGTCGGTAGTGCATAACACTCGCGTGTCAGTTGCAGCTCGACTTGCTCACGGTGATTTTGGTAAATATGACAATCGCCACCTGTCCAGATAAACTCACCAACATCCAACCCACAAACTTGTGCGACCATATGGGTCAACAATGCATAGCTGGCGATATTAAAAGGTACACCTAAAAACAAATCTGCTGAGCGCTGGTAGAGCTGGCATGACAGCTTATTATCGGCGACAAAGAACTGAAACAGCGTGTGACAAGGCGGCAGGGCTACTTGCTCCGCTTCACCTGGGTTCCAACCAGAGACGATTAGGCGTCGCGAATTGGGATTGGTCTTTATTTGCTCTATGACTTGGGTAATTTGATCAACGCCATCTTTATTGTAGCCGCCTTCTTCGTTCTTTGTCGCGCTATAATTGCGCCATTGATGACCATAAACTGGCCCTAAATCGCCAGCAGAACGATTAAAGCGCGCTGTTTGTTCGCTCGTTGCCCATTCATTCCAAATACGTACGCCATTCTCTTGCAAGTAATCAACGTGGGTACTACCGCTTAAAAACCATAATAGCTCATAAACGATCGATTTAAAGTGAACTTTTTTAGTGGTTAACAACGGAAATCCTGACGCCAAATCAAAACGCAGCTGCGCACCAAAATGACTTAACGTACCAGTACCAGTACGATCACCTTTTTCAGTACCATCAGCCAATACTAGTTTTAATAAATCAAGATAAGCCGCTTCGTTCTTAGTAGTAATCATGACTTTTTAGATTCCATAGTCTTTGGTTTTAATGTATATCAATTTTAATGTCTCTCAACTTTCATACGTCTTAATAAGCAGATTGACGACCCCAATCATAAATATCGCGCTTGTAAGCATAAATGATTAAGAAAATACCGATAAGAATCATTGGTGCGCTTAGTATCTGCCCTTTAGTGACCCAGCCCAATAATATAAAGCCTTGATCGGCATCTGGCTGACGGAAGAACTCGACGATGAAGCGGCTAAACCCATAACCCAGCATGAAGACGCCAGTGACTGCCATACGTGGACGCGGCTTGGACGAATACCACCACAATAACAAAAATAATAGCAGACCTTCAGTAAGCGCTTGATAAAGCTGTGAAGGGTGACGGGGCAGTAAGTACTGTCCATTTATTTCCATCATCAACTCTTGCAACTGAGGGTTGGCTTGCAATTGCTGCATATCAAAGGCGGCGGCTTGTGGAAAGTAAGTCAGCCAATTATAGCCGCCATCAGATACGCGTCCCCATAGCTCGCCATTAATGTAGTTGCCGATACGTCCAAATAACAGCCCTGTTGGCACACAAGGCACAATGAAGTCGAGCACTTGAAAAGGCGTCTTTTTATATTTACGGGCAAAATACAGCATACCAAGCCCAACACCGATCAGGCCGCCATGAAACGACATTCCGCCTTCCCAGACTTTAAAGAGATAGGCTGGGTTTTGTAGTAATTCACCGAACTGATAGAACAAGACGTAGCCGATACGGCCACCTAAAATAACCCCGAGCGCACCGAAAAACACTAAGTCTGAGACCATGTCACTTGACCAGCTATCACGCTTAGTACTGCGATACCAAGCCAAACCATAAGCGGCGGCAAAGGCCAATAAATACATTAGACCATACCAATGCACTTCTACTGGACCCAAGGACAGTGCCACGGGATCATACTGAGGATGAATCATCATAAGGGTGTCATAATTATTGATAATAGAATGCTGGTCATAATAGCAAAAATAGCTACTTAGGCATACCAAATTACTGTCAGGTTAGGTTCATCGTAACAACTTATCTGCCGCTGGCAACATCTAGAAAGAAAGACAGAAAACCGCTAAGATATAAAGCTGGGTTTAGAATAAGTACCATAAAGAATACCGGATAAAAATACTGTACAACAACAATAAGCAGATCAATAAGTCATTTTATATAGCGTCAGATCACGTAAGCTTGCGCTAACCAGCGATATTAACGGATTAATATTATTTTTGAGGATTATTATGCGCGCTTACTTTTTAATAGCATCAGTTTTTACTGATCACAATGATTCAAAGAAACCGAGCAGGTTGGTATTAAAACGGTTCATGATACCGCTAAGTCTAGTTAGCCTAGCAGCTTTAAGTGTGTCTTCTGTCCAAGCTGCCATGAGTAGCGTTGAACAAGTGACCATTTATCAAGGCTTAGCAAGTGTGACCCGTGCATTACCAATAAATGGTACCGGCGAGCAGACGCTGATATTTTCATGTTTATCGCCGTCTATTGATCAAGATAGTGTCAGCGTGCAGGCACTTGGCACTGTAAATGTCGGCGAAGTCAGTATTGAAACCTTGAGCGGTGAGCAAGCCGCGCAATGTCAGTACCAAGGTGATGCAAAAGTACAAACGCAGCAGAATAATTTGGCTGATATTACTGCAGAGTTAGAAGCGGCACGCTTAGCCAAAGCATACTTGCAAAATTTGACCAAAGTCACGCAAATAAGTACGGATGGTACATTGGCGAACAATGCGCGTGATTTAGAAACGCAAGCGGCAAGCATTAATAAAAGAATCCTGGATATTCGGCAGCGCCAAGCTCGCGCGCAAGATGCCCTTAATCAGATGATGGTAGGTAGTGCGACCTCAACACGTAATAGCGTGACGCAAGTGAGTGTGCGTACGGCTAGCCGTTCCCCAAGCTCAGTGAAACTGCATTATCAAGTACGCGGCGCAGGTTGGGAGCCAACCTATCAAGCACGCCTGAATACTGAGAGTAAAGAGCTTAGCATCACAGCTTCTGCCGTCATCGCCCAACAAACGGGAGAGAACTGGTCAAATATACCCGTTACTTTGAGCACTGTTAATCCCAATCAAAATACTACTAGTCAGCTGCCAAAAGTACAGCGTTTATCTTTATATGAAGCGCTGCAAGCTAAACGCGCTAGGTATGCGCCAGTTGCTATGGAAGCTGTCCCTGTGGTTGTTTCTGCAAGCGATAACTATGGCGGCGCCGAGTCTGCTGCGAACATGGCACCGCTGCCAAGTTTTACTGTTAGTAGCCAAAACAAAAATGGTATTACTGAGTATCGTTTGCCGCAGCGCGTCAGCATCCCAAGTGATGGTAGACGGGTACGGACGGTCATTGATGAGCAATCTGGTAACAGTAAGCTGTGGCTACGCAGTACACCAAGTGTCGAGCAAGCCGCCTATTGGTACGCATCAGCGCCTTTTTTGACCCCAGCTTGGATCGATGGCTCATTACAGTTATATCGCGATGATAACTATGTCGGACAGTCGCGCTATAGCTATCAATCGCTAAAAGAGCAGGGCATTGGTTTTGGGATTGATCCTAACGTGTTAGTAAAGCAGCTGACCGATGAAGACAAACAAGGCGATAAAGGGGTGTTCAATCGTTTGCAAACCTTGACGACCAAACAGGCCTATCAATTTACCAATCAGCACAATCGCAGCGTGCATTTGCAAGTTTTAAGCGCTGAGCCTATCAGCCGCGATGAGGATATCAACGTTACAGCGACCCATACACCAGCAGTTACTGAGCAGGATTGGAATGACAATAAGGGCATGGTCGCTTGGGAGTTTGATTTGCCAAGTAGGCAATCGCGAGTGGTACAGTCTACTTATCAAATTAGCTACCCTGCCGATAAGAAGCTAAACACTAATTAATTATTAAAAATATAAAATAACAGTCGCGCTAAATGACAGGCTCTTAACAACTATAATTTTTAAAATATAAAGGAACTTTATGTGCATCGTGGCCATCACTTGGCAACTATTTGATGAGTTGCCATTAGTACTACTGTCTAATCGCGATGAGTTTTTGCAGCGTCCAACTGAGCCGCTGCATCAGTGGTCTGATAAACCTATCTATGCTGGACGGGATAGCCAAAGTGGTGGTACTTGGCTGGGTATTCATCAAGAGCAGCATACCGGTTTTTATGAGCAAAACGGACGCTGGGCCGCCGTACTGAATTTTCGCGATGGTGTGCAGGGAAGCTTGGATGAACGCTCACGTGGTGCACTCGTCACAGATTTTTTGACCAGCAATATAAGTCCAATGGATTTTGCACGGCAAATCAGCTTGCAAGACTACGCGGGTTTTAACCTCATTATTGGTGATGCAGCGCAGGCCGTCATTGTTAATAATCGCGGCCATGCACCAACACCCTTGTATGCAGGCTTGCATGTTCTTTCTAATGGTCAGCCAGAAGATAGCTGGTTTAAGACTGAGCGCTTGCGTGGTCGGCTACGTCAAGAAGTACTGCCGCTAATTGCAGAAGATAACTCGTTTGAGTACTGGCGAGATGCTGCTCTCAGTGTGTTGTCAGACAATACTCCAGCGCCAGCAGATAAGCTACCAAATACTGGTATGGCTGCAGAGATTGAGCAGATGCTGTCTTCTGTTTATATCAAGCCTGTTGCTTTTGATGATACAGAAAAAAATGTACCAACTTATGGGACTCGCACGCAAAGTATTTTGACGCTACGTAATGATGCCAAGAATACAAAAGTTACTGCGAATATTATTAGTCGCGAATTTGATTATCATTCAAATCTGCAATAAAAAATGCTCACATGAATATCTAAATGTTCTAGATATTCATGTGAGCATCTGTAATGCGTTTTGGATTAAATGGTCCAATTATTCCATCAGTAAATGATTATTTTGCTCAGGAATAATTAGCTCTTGTCTAAGGGGTAATTCGCGTGCCAGCTCTTGCAAAGCACGGCGGTATACCCCGCGTTTAAAATGAATCACTTGTCCTAGTGGATACCAGTAACTGACCCACTGCCAGTGATCAAATTCAGGTTTACCCGCATCAAAGCGGATGTGTTGCGCGTTCGGCTCATCTAAGCGCAGCAAAAACCATTTTTGTTTTTGCCCAATACACAGTGGATATTGCCCATGACGCACGTAGCGCTTTGGCAAACGGTAACGCAACCAATCTTGCGTTACTGCCAATAAATCTACGTGACGAGGATATAGTCCGACCTCTTCCCAGAGCTCCCGATACATTGCATCCATCGGCGTCTCCCCGCGGTCGATACCGCCTTGCGGGAACTGCCAAGCGTTGTGACCAATACGTTTCGCCCACAGTACTTGCCCCTGTGTATTTGCCAAGATGATGCCGACATTGGCGCGAAAGCCGTCTGCATCTATCATGAACAAACCCTTAAAGTTGTTTAAAATAGCTTATCTCAATAGCATAAAAATATAGCAATCATAATTATTGTTAGGTGAACGGTATACTCATACTAGTAAAACAAGCTTTATTACCATCATTAAACCAAGAAATAGACCAAATGTGTAACAGTATTTTGCTATAAAATGTTTCGTGAATTTAAACGTTAAAAATCAGTCACTTAAGCAAAGGGTTTTATAGGGTTTATAAAACCCTCACTTTCATGAGCTAAGAGGAAAAGTACAGTAAGATTTAGTGATATCGTTAAAGTAATAAAATGACTTAAGTTGTATGACAGATCGTCTATAAAACCTTGTTTTATCCTATGCTAAACTAACCTTGTACTGTTAGTATTCTCAAATATAAAAATATCTAAGCGTTTTAACCAAAGTTTATGAAAGGATAGCAAACAATGGCAGAGTCAAAAGCGAGCGTTACCTGGCAAGAAAACAAAGCATTTATGGGTGTGTCGCCATCGGGGCATAACGTCCAAATTGATGCCGATAAAGAAAAAGGTGCCAGCCCAATGGAGTTGATACTATTGGGGCTAGGAGGTTGCGCCAGTTATGACGTTGTTGCAATTCTGCAAAAGTCTCGCCAAGATGTGACGGACGTGCGCTGTGAATTGACGGCACAACGCGCTGAGACCGTACCAGCGGTATATACTGATATTCATATGCACTTTGTGGTCACTGGTCAAGATATCAAAGATAAACAAGTTGAAAAGGCCATTCACTTGTCAGCAGAAAAATACTGCTCAGCCAGTCGGATGTTGGTACAAGGCGGGGTAAATGTTACTCATGACTTTGAAGTTATTGCAGGGTAAGGGTAGAGATAACTATGAGTGCATTATTTGGGTTAATCCCTGACACCGCTGCCGCCGCAATTTGGGCGATGGTGGTTGCAAGTCTGCTACCATTAGCCATGGCAATGACAGCAAAAGCCATTGTTGGCTTTAGATTGGCTGACAATGCGCATCCTCGTGATTTCTTACAACGTACGACAGGAGCAGCAGCACGTGCTAATGCAGCACAACAGAATAGCTATGAGACCTTGCCAGTATTTTTGGCAGCGGTATTAGTTGCGATGTTGTTCTTTGTTCCGCAATCGATTATAAATACATTGGCATGGCTATATGTGCTGATTCGTATTGGTTATGGAGTGGCCTATGTTGCCAACTTATCGATGTTTCGTTCAGTACTTTGGGTATTGTCAATCGTATGCTGTTTGATGCTGTTTTATTTAGCGATTCGGATTAGCACTTAGTTTCGTAGCAATTTAAGCAGCTTCAAGAAGCTTTATAATTATTAAAAGTAAAGGCGACTATTATGACTGTGCACTTACCTGTAGTGCATTAATAATAGTCGCTTTGTTTTTTTCTCGTTTGATACTTTCCCATAGTATTTGCGCTTCGCTGTAGCCTTTAGTAAGCATGCCAAGCCACTGTTTATAACGACCAACTAATACGATGTCATTTTTGGCCTGCCCTTCTAAAAACTTAATTTGATGCGGTATTAGTGCTTGCCAAGTCAATGCCTTAGAATCTGTCATAGAACCTTCTGCCCAGCCATTATTGCTATTAGCGCTGTCTACACGTGCAATCAAATCTGGACGAGTCACTGCGCCGCGTCCTAACATGAGATGTGAGGTGCCGGCTTGCTGCATACAAGACTGCGCTTGCTCAGCAGTCCATATTTCACCATTAGCAATGACTGGAATTTTAAGCTTATTAAATGCTTCTATCTTTTCCCAATAAGCAGGCGGCTTATAACCTTGAGTTTTGGTACGAGCATGAATAGTCAACCAATCTGCACCACTGTCAGCGATAGCACCACGAATATCATCCATTCTACTGGTATCGGTATAGCCCAAACGAATCTTGGCAGATACTGGAATATGAGCAGGTACGGCTTTGCGCACGGCGCTGATGATCTCGTACATGACTTCTGGTTCATCCAACAGCACAGAGCCGCCCCGATGATTATTAACCGTCTTGGCAGGACAACCAAAGTTGATATCTATAGCAGGTGCACCAAGCTCACAACCCAAGGCAGCGCACTCAGCCATCAATTGCGCTTCACTGCCTAGAAGTTGTACATGAATAGGGGTGCCAGATTCGGTCTTGGCATCGTTATGGAGCTCGGGTACATATTTATAAAACACATGGGCTGGCAAAAGGTGCTGGGTAACTCGAATAAACTCACTGACTGACCAATCATAAGGACGACCTAAATCTGACGCAATTTGAGTCAAAATTTGGCGCATTAATGGATCACTCAAGCCTTCCATGGGAGCAAGGAGACGGACGGGATGTTCAAATAGTTGCTGCATATGATTGTGTTGATCTAACAAATTAGTTTTCTGATTGTCATTATTCATGGGTAATTAGTCATCATTAAGAGTGAGCCGATCAAAAACATTAACATTTAATAAGTCCAATTAAGTCCCATAAATCACTTTTTTGCCGGTCTGCAATCCTGATATTAAGTCTTGAATATTATGAATATCTAAATTTGCTTGAGCACGAGTACAAGCAACATAAAGTAAGCGCAATTCTTCAGGATTAATTTTCACGCCATTGGTTGTGACATCATAATAAAAGTCATCATCGAGCTGGACGCGCGACCATTCAAGTCCCTTTGCTTTGTGAGCCGTTGAGATGACATAGTCAGCGTTTTCGATACTTGTCAGGCTATTCACCGCTTGGCTGAGTACGCTGGTACCATGATCATCGACCAGTTTGACTAGCGTTTTAAGATCGCTACCTTCGTTGGTTTCAGAGTACTCTTGCACATCACTCCAATTATAAAAATAAGCCAACTCAGGTACACCGTAAGCTGATTTACCGTTTTTTAAGTTTTCTGCAGCTTGGCAGAACTTGAGCATGCGGTCAGTATCAGCTTGTAGCGCCACGCGATGACCAAGCTTAAGGCCAGTTAACAGTTGCGCCATGGCAGCAGCATTGGTACGGCAAAGAATGGCATCTTTTTTACTGTGCACCATACCTTTATCTGTTGATGAGCGCTTATCTGGATTACCTTTAAGTGGTACGTCTTCTTGCAATGCCTTTAATAAGGTATTAGCAACTTCTGCAATCGGCTCACCAAAGCGAAAGGATTGGGTCAATAACGTTTGCGGCAACGGTAGCTTTTTCATCGCATTGACTGCACCGCGCCACTCATAAATCTGCTGATGGGCGTCACCAACATAAATGACTTGCTTTGATTGCTGAGTCAAAATGCCCATCATCAATGGGTCGGCATCTTGCGCTTCATCGAATAAAATGAAGTCAGCAGGTATGCTTGGCTTAGACAACGCCCATAATTTTAGATAGATATCATGACCGATACCGGCAGGATGGCGCGCATCGATAGACTGTAACCAGCGTTGTTCGACAGCAGGGTAGAGCATCTCACGCAGCTGTTCGGCGTCAGACTCATCGAGCCAGCTTGGAAATAAAATATGTCTTGGCGCCGGGTAGCTTGCATGAGTACTACAAAAATTGCTGATCGCGTCACTCACGAAACGCGCTAATCTGGCGGGCGTTAGTGTAATATATTTATTAATCCCATCCATTTGGCGCCGTACCTGTACTGGCTGCAAACCCAAATCGTCACCGAGGCGTTTGGGTGAAAAGCGCGGTAAAGATAGCTTGGCTGTTATATCACGAGCAACATGCCGATAAGCAAGCGAATGAAAGGTGCGGCAGTCCACATGACCTGGGAATTTTTGCCGTGCATCATTGGCAATGGCTTTATTGAATGCTAGGTATAAGCCGCGTCCCCGCAGGCGCTCACCGATAAGCTTTAACGTGGTGGTTTTACCAGCACCTGCATAGGCGACTACTTTAAATGACTTGTGATCCATCGCCATATTAAGCGCGCTGAGCTGCTCATCAGTGGGATCGCTCATATAAGCTGGCATAGATGCGGACATAAAAAGGCTACCTAAAATGCAAAAAATGATTAAGAACAACTGGGGTAAAAAAAACCACTGGATATTACCAATGGCTGGCTGGCAATTTAGTGATCATAACAAATGAAAAGAGCTACGTATGAAGGGAAAATGGATAACTGAGGTAGTGTCGGTTTAATTTAAGTCAGACACGCTGCCAGATTTACTCAGTTTGCTAACTGTCGTGTTTAAAGACGTATATTATCGAATCTAAAGACATATGTTTTAAACGGTACGCCTTTAAAAATAAGACTGCCAAGCTAGTCATTATCAGATGTTAGGGCCGCGTTTTTGTCTTCTTTAATCAATACTTTGGCCAACAATAAACCAAGCTCAAACAGCAACCACATGGGGATTGCTAACATCAGCATAGACACCCCATCCGGCGGTGTTACCACTGCTGCAATGGCAAAGCAACCAACGATGATATAGCGGCGCTTATCTTCTAAACCCTGAATGGAGACAATGCCAACCAATATCAATAGCAAGGTGACTACAGGAATCTCAAACGTTAAGCCAAATACCATGAATAGTTTGAGCGCAAAACTCAAATAACTGTCGATATCAGTCATCGGTAATACGTTTTGCGGCGCAAACACGATAAAGAACTTTAAAACACCTTTAAGCACAATGAAGTAAGAGAAGGCGACACCAGCATAAAATAAAAAGATAGACGATGTCAGCACTGGTATAGCGATTCTTTTCTCTTTTTTATACAAACCTGGAGCGACAAACGACCAAATTTGATAAAGAATATAAGGCATCGCTACGAAGGCGGCAACGAACACAGTTAGGCGTATCGGCGCCATAAAGTTGGAAGTGATATCTGTCGCAATCATGGTCGAATTAACTGGTAGCTGCGCGACCAATGGATCTGATAGAAAGTTATATAGCTCGCGTGAAAACCCAACCAATGCCAAAAATATAACTAATATCGCCACGCAGATTTTGATTAAATGGCGACGCAGCTCTATCAAATGCTCTGTGATGGGCATATCGACAAGCTTGCTCACTATATCATCAGGATTGTCATCGAGCGATTCATTTGGCTGATCTAATGAGCTGTCTTCAATTGCCGCTATTTTCTCTTTGCGACTCTTTTGTCGTTTAAACAAACTCATTTAGGTGCCTCGCGTTTTGATAACGAGAGGGGAGTAGTTGAACCGTCTTGATCTGTATTATGGGCAGAAGAGTTTTGTAACGAATACTTTTCTGATTGCTCAAATTCATCCTCATCAAATTCAGACTCCCAATACTCATCAATAGGTGGCATTTTTTCATCTAAATCATGATGTGAAAAACTTGAATGCGAAAAGTCGTCATGTAATAGGTTATCTGCTTTATAGTTCGGTAGATAGGGCGGTGCAGGTAAGCGACGTGACTGATCATAATCACTAAGACGAAACCACATTTTTTCCCATGGTTTGGTAATGAAGCGCGGGGGTATATTGCTAGAAGCGCCTAAGAAGTCTTTAGTGTTGTTAGCAGTCTGATCAAAGCTTCCATCAACCGACTCTGTATCTTTGTATGGATCAGATGAATAGTTTGACAGTCGATCTTGCTCATAGTCATAAGCAAATTCAGCTGGCATGTCCGAGTCTGAGAACAAGCTAGCTGCTTCTTCCTCCGACATATGCATCATATGTTCATCATAGTCGTCTTCGAAGGACTCATCATTTGAGTTGTAGCTATTTGGATTATTTATAGCATCCATGCTTTGGTGCTGCGAATATTCAAAATCTTGCATACTACCACGCAATTCTGCCATTTCGCGCTTCATGTCCGCTTCAGTTTGACGGATTTTAGCAAGTTCATCCTGCATTTGTTTGCGTGTCTCAGCCAAGTCAAGCTCGGCTTCAATTTCAGACTGCAGGGTTGAGACTGTACGGCGCAGCTTAGCGTACCATTGTCCAGCAGTACGTGCAGCCTGAGGTAACTTTTCAGGGCCAAGCACGATTAAGGCAATGACACCAAACAAGAGTAGTTCAGAAAATCCAATATCAAACATAGTTGTCAAATATAGTCATAAATATACTATTCAATGACGTTATTTATAAATAACATCTCTTATACTTTATGTTCATCATTAGAGGTGGTAGGGCTGATTTCTACATCATCAACCTTAGTACCAGTCTGTGAATTTGCTGAAGTAGTCGACTGAGTATTTGAGCTGGCATCATGGTCGAGTACACGGCGTTTACGCGCATGTTCTGTCTCTTCGTCCTTGACAGCTTCTTTAAAGCCCTTTACTGCGCCGCCCAGATCTTTACCAGCGTTTCTAAGCTTAGAGGTGCCAAAAACGACAACCACTACAACCAATAAAATTAGCCAATGGGTGATGGAAAAACTGCCCATAACGGTATCCTTATGTCTTAATGAGACCAATATGTCTCGTATTGTCTTACATTTATTACTTGCACAATAAACTGTTATTGCCAAATAAGAAGCAAGTTATTAAAGATACATTATAACGCGCACTGACAATAAAAAGTTGAAAACAACAATAATTACACAAGCTTATTTCAATTAAAGCTATCTTGCTGCTTTCTCATCAATACCCGAAAGTCCAAAACGTCGTCCCAGCTCGTTCAATACAGCATCAGATTCGATATCGAACCATGCCAATCCTACTAATGTATGAAACCACACATCAGCCACTTCATAAATGAGCTCATGTCGCGCAGCGTTGTACTGAGTCTCATCTGTAAGCTGATTACAATTAGCGAAGTCCTTGGCAGCAATGATACTCTCAGTCGTCTCTTCACCCATTTTTTCTAGTATCTTGTTAAGTCCGCGAGCATATAAACTTGCTACATAAGAGCTGTCTGCAGATGCTTGTTTACGTTCAGCCAACACACTATCAAGCTGGCGCAATATTGCAGTCTGAGTCTCTTGGCTTGATAAACTATTAATATTAGAAACAGTATTTTTATGAGCAGTGCTTTTTACATTACTATTAGTATTGTTATTTGACTGGTAAATATCAGCAGGATCCTTTAATACAGCATCGACTGCTTGCCAGACGGGCTCTGCACCTGTCATGTCTAAACGCTGATAAAAACAAGACTCACGTCCAGTATGACAAGCGATACCACCGACTTGAGTAACACTTAGCACGATGACATCGGCATCACAGTCCAAGCGAATATCGTGTACCTGCTGAGTGTGCCCTGACGTTTCACCTTTGTGCCACAGCTGATTACGCGAGCGCGAAAAATAGACTGCAGTTTGCGTTTTTGCCGTCAGCTGTAAGGACTCAGTGTTCATCCACGCCATCATTAGGATGCGTCCTGTCTCGTAATCTTGAGCGATTGCAGGAATCAGACCATCAGTATTGAATTTTATAGAGGTTAGCCAATTAGGTGTGGTCATAATCTATCTTCTTATAGTTATAGACGTTTAGGTTGATAGAGAAATGGCAAGCATAAGGGTTATAAGGCTCACGTAATCGACGCCATTATAGCTCAAATGCTTGTTGGTTTAGTGCCTCTTTAATATCATTATTAAAAACTATACTTCTATTGGAGCGATAATCATATTGAACAAAAGATTTGCGGGCTTTTGCTACTAGTGAACCATCATACATACGTGTCACCTTGATAGCCATCTCGCCATCTTTATCAGATATGTGCTCTATACCGACTTCAAATAGTAGCTCTTCACGAGCGCGTACACGACTAATAACGTTCAGCTGTAAATTGCTAACAATCAAACCTTGGCATTCTGCATTAATCTCTTTGATACCTTTAGAGTACAAAAACCTCGCCCTTGCCTCGGCCAATAATGCAATGAGTGATTCTAACGTTAGATGCTGCCCAACATCAATCTCTGTGTTACGGACACGCATAACTGTCTCAAAGACGAATACTCTATCATCAAACTCTAACTCACGGTCTATCAACGTTATCTCCTACATAAGTTTTCATAACGTCTGAGACGCCATTGTCATCAATAAAACATAGCTTAAGCAGACATTCAATCAATTTAGGAATAAGCGGTAGTATTATTTTACTAACTGCTTTAATTATGAGCAAGATTGAACATTTAAAGGCTTTTTCACTAAAGCGATGCTTGACATCTTATGCTGGTTTTATAACGTTACTCATTGTTTCAAGGCTGGTGGACCTATAAAGAGGTAACCTTCGCAAACGATAGGTTGAATCATGATGTTAAAACTTTATTTGGCAAAATCGTGACACTTCTGCTAAAATAGCGCCTCCCACCTCGAGGCAAATAAAGGTTTAGTGGTTGTTTTTGAAACCACTATATATAACCGACTATTTGACGACCAGGTTCTATTAAAGACAAAGAGGCAACTCATCATGAAAGTTAAGATGAAAACCAGAAGCGGTGCCGCTAAACGCTTCAAAAGAACAGCGAACGGCTTTAAGCGTAAGCAAGCCTTCAAAAGCCATATCTTGACCAAGAAATCAGCTAAGCGTATTCGCCAACTGCGTGGTCTAAAGATGGTGGACAAGTCTGACGAAGCAGCAGTTCGTCGTATGTGCCCATACATCTAATAGCCTATTGTCATCTGTTTTATTAAATATTTGACTTTGCAATTTGACAGCGATGTCTATCATTTATAGACATCGTGATTCGTTTAATAATGATTAAAATCTTGGAGTAATTTATGGCCCGTGTAAAACGTGGTGTACAGGCAAATCGCCGTCACAAAAAAATCTTAAAGCGTGCTAAAGGCTACTACGGTGCCCGTTCACGTGTTTATCGCGTAGCGGTACAAGCAGTGACCAAAGCTGGACAATACGCTTATCGTGACCGTCGCAACAAAAAACGTACTTTCCGTCGTCTTTGGATTGCACGTATCAATGCTGGTGCACGCTTAAACGGTTTGAGCTATAGCCGTCTTATCAATGGCTTGAAAAAAGCAAACATCGCAATCGATCGTCGCGTACTTGCTGACATCGCTATGCATGATGCAGTCGCTTTCACAGCCTTGGTTGAAAAAGCAAAAGCGGAATTGGCCTAAGTATTAGTCATCCTTTAGGTTTGACGCTTTTTTAAGCAAATATCTATATGGATAGGACTAATATCAATTAATAGTACGATATTAATAAAAGCTACCGCTGGTCGGTGGCTTTTTTTATATTAACTATTTTAACTGTCTACATATTCAAGCCATTTATATAACGAGCCTTGGTATTGAAAATACTAGGTAAATGATTTGCAATATTTGGTCAAACCCCTACAATTACATACCATCAATAATCCGTTTAAATCAGGAATAATACGTCTTATGACTACCCCTGCTGCCACCAACGATTTGTCGGCGCTACCGACCTTGTCCTCAGAGCTTAGCGAGCTAAATGAGACTCAGCTACATGAGTTTACCAGTGCTGCTGAAGCCTTAATTCTACAAGTAACCGATGCGCGTACCTTACAAGACTTACGTGTTCAGCTAACGGGCAAAAAAAGCGCGCTGACAGGTTGGTCAAAGCAGATGGGTAAGCTTGGCCCCGATGACAAAAAAACCTATGGCGCCTGGTTACACAGCGTGCGTAGCCGTATCGGGCAAGCATTGACGGATCAGCAGCAGCAGTTAGAGGTGGCGGCGCTTAACGCTAAACTTGCAAGTGAAAGTATCGATATTACCTTGCCAGCACGTGGTGGTCAAAAAGGCCATCTACATCCAGTGACGATGATTACTCAGCGCATGCAACAGTATTTTGTGCAAGCAGGTTTTAACGTGGCGACCGGACCTGAAGTTGAGAGCGACTACTATAATTTTGAAGCGCTCAATATTCCATCACATCACCCTGCACGTGCGATGCATGATACGTTCTACTTTGATGCGCACTATCTATTACGTACACATACCAGTCCCGTGCAAATTCGTACCATGGAAAAAAGTGCGCCACCGATTCGTATCATTTGTCCAGGTCGCGTGTATCGTAATGACTCGGACCAAACCCACTCACCGATGTTTCATCAGTTAGAAGGGCTTATGGTTACCGAGTCAAGCACCTTCGCTGAGCTAAAAGGCTTGATTAGTGAGTTCTTAGAAGCGTTCTTTGCCAAAGAGTTGACCGTTCGTTTTCGTCCGTCATTCTTCCCATTTACTGAGCCTTCTGCTGAAGTAGATATCCTTGATGATAATGGCAAATGGCTTGAGGTCATGGGCTGCGGCATGGTGCATCCACAAGTGCTGACCAACTGCGGTATTGATAGCGATAAATACACGGGCTTTGCTTTTGGCATGGGTATTGAGCGCTTTGCGATGTTGTATTACGGTATCGATGATTTGCGCCTGTTTTTCCAAAACGACGTACGCTTCTTAAAACAGTTTGGCTAGATTTGGATTGTAATAAAAATACGCCTACCTTTATTCTAAAATCTTTACTATGAAATTTTGATCCGAGATATTTATGAAAATTAGCGAACAGTGGCTACGTCAATGGGTGAACCCCAACAATACCAGTGAGCAATTGGCTGAACAGTTGACCATGGCAGGGCTTGAGATTGATGATCGTTTTGCAGTTGCGCGCGCCTTTAGTGGTGTGGTGGTTGGTGAAGTCATCAGTGTCGAGCAACATCCTGATGCCGACAAACTACGCGTCACACAGGTCAATATCGGTGAAGCTGAACCGTTACAAATCGTCTGCGGTGCGCCCAATGTCACAGTCGGTATGAAAGCGCCCGTGGCAACCGTTGGTGCTGTGTTACCTAGTGATGACTCAAAAGGCTTTAAAATTAAAAACGGCAACCTTCGCGGTGTTGCCTCAAACGGCATGCTTTGCGGTGCCTCCGAGATTGATTTGACTGATAGCATCGATGGTTTGCTTGAACTGCCAGCTGATGCACCAATCGGCACTGATATCCGCGACTATCTAGGTTTAGACAATCAAATACTAGATATCTCTATCACGCCAAACCGTGGCGATTGCTTTAGCGTACGCGGCATTGCTCGTGAGATATCAGTCATCAACGACTTGCCGATGCAGCAGCCAGAGATTGCGACCAACGCTGTAACTGATGATGGCGCAAACGTTGCGGCAAGTGTAGAAGCAGTAGAGGCTTGCCCGCGTTATTTATTGCAGGCGATTAGCAATATCGATCGCAGTATCGATACGCCAAAGTGGATGCAGGATGCCTTGATTCAGTCAGGCTTACGTTCGCATAACTTTTTGGTGGACGTCACCAACTATGTGTTGATGGAGCTTGGCCAGCCGTTACATGCATTTGATGCCGATACCATCAAAGGTGATATTGTAGTGCGTTTGGCACAGCCTAAAGAAACGCTGATATTGCTTAACGAGCAAACCATTACCTTAACGGGCGATGAGTTAGTCATTGCTGATAATGAAGGCGTGCTGGCTCTTGCTGGGATTATGGGCGGTAAGCGTAGTAGTGTGACCGACAGCACAACCAATATCGTATTAGAGAGTGCGTTTTTTAATCCACTCGCCATCGCTGCTCGTGCGCGCCGTTTTGGCTTACATACCGATGCCTCACAGCGTTTTGAGCGCGGTGTAGACTTTGCGCTGCCAGAGTTGGCATTGGCCCGTGCTTGTGACTTGCTTACCAGTGTCACAGGCTCGCAGGCCGGTCAAGTTATAAAAACAGAAAGTAGCGAGCACTTGCCAGCCCGTGCACCTATTACGCTACCGCTGACAAAGGTTTTTGATGTCATCGGTATCGACATTGAACCTGCGGTAATGGTACGTATCTTAACTCAGTTAGGGTTTTGGGTAGAGCAGCAAGCAGACGCACTTGTTTGTACGCCGCCATCGTATCGCTTCGATATGAGCATTAAAGAGGACCTCATCGAAGAGATCGCGCGTATCTATGGCTATGATAATATTCCAAGTGTCCTACCTCATTTGCAAGTCAGTATGGATTATGATGATACTGCCGATTTGACGCATGAGATGAAGCTAGCATTAGTCGATAATGGCTATATGGAAGCAATTAGCTTTAGCTTTAGCGATGCTAAGCTTGAGACGCTACTTGATGATGAGGCGTTAGGGGAGGTATTAGCACTGGCCAATCCCATCTCTAGTGATTTGGCAGTGATGCGCCGTACGTTGCTCTCAAGCTTGTTGCCTTGTGTACAATATAACCTAAACCGTCAGCAGCCGCGTGTACGTTTTTTTGAGACAGGTCTTAGCTTTGTTGGGCAAAGCATCAATGACTTGGTGCAGACGCCAAGTATCGCTTTGGTAGCAGTCGGTGATATCTGGGATGAACAAGCCTACCAAAACCGCGCCTTAGACTTTTATGATCTCAAGCATGATATCGAACAGCTGTTACCAGCTCAGATTGATCCTGCGCGTGTTCGCTATGAGCGTAGCGCGCTGGCCTTTTTGCACCCAGGTCAAAGCGCCAAACTCTATATCGACGATATTTATATCGGCTGGTTGGGTCAGCTGCATCCTAGCACTGCTAAACAGTTAGACATGCCTATGACTTGGGTTGCACAATTATCGCTTGCACCATTGTTAGACTTGGCTCGTGAGCAGCAAGTTATCGCTACCCCAAGTAAATTTCCACAAGTGCGCCGTGATATTGCTATTTTGGTAGATAGTGACATCAGCTTGCAAACGCTAGAGTCGACAATACGTAAAGCTGCAGGTACGTTACTGACTAATCTATGGTTGTTTGATGTTTATCAAGGGGACAAAGTGCCGATGGGACAACGCTCATTGGCATTTGCACTGGTATGGCAAGATAATACTCAAACTTTATCTGACGAAGTAGTAAAAGCAGTCACAGATAAAGTGATCGAGTCATTAGTTCAACAGCATAATGCTCAATTACGCGATAGTTAACTATATTTAGCTAAGTGACTATTAATAAAGAGATTTATTTCGAGATTTGTTAAAAATAGAGTAAAAATACTTTATAATACCTACACTTGAATTAAAGACTCGGTGATTTAATGATTGTAATCAGTGAGTCATTTATCTTTATATAGTAGTCATACCGCTAAACCATGATACCCGATATCTCGACATAGCATAGGAGTCGTACTTGTGAGTACCTTAACCAAATCTGACATGATCGAGCATTTGATGAATCATCTTAACTTGACAAGACAAGAAGGACGCTGTCTGGTTGAGAACTTTTTTGATGAGTTGTCAGATAGTTTGATTGAAGGCAAAGAAGTCAAGCTTTCAGGCTTTGGCAATTTTGAGCTTAAAGATAAAAACAGCCGTCCAGGTCGCAACCCTAAAACTGGAGAGCCTGTTGCAGTATCTGCGCGCCGTGTAGTGACGTTTAAAACTGGGCAAAAATTCCGTCAACAAGTTGATCAGCATCTATTTGATCAATAATATTAAGTTTAATGACTGAGTTTGAGGATGATGAGTGAAAGAGTGGATAGTCACTCTTATGTGGTCATACTGAAGGTTAAATATTTATAATTTTAATTAATTTATTATTGAAAAGTATAAATATCATGCATAAAAAAAGAGAGCATCGGCTCTCTTTTTTTATTAGTATATTCTATTATATGAGTAGCAAAAATTACTGAGCTGGCTCTTCAACAACTACAACTTCGTCAGCAGCATCAACAGCAGCAGTATCAGTTTCGCTAGCTACGTCCATGCTAGTAGTATCGCCGTCTACAGGAACTTCAGCGTCCATTTCGTCAGTAGCAGTTGCAGCTTGTGCTTCAGCAATGTCAGCTTCGGCATCGGCAGCAGCAGCTTCGGCATCAGCAGGAACAGCTTCGCCTTCAGCATCAGCTTCGTTAAGCTCTTCTTGTGCGTCTTGCACTTCTTCTTGTGCATCAGATAAGTCTTCAGCAGCGTTTTCTGTGCTGCTGTCGCAAGCAGTTAAGCCCATAGAAGCAGTCATGATACCAGCAAGAGCAAGTAATTTAAGTTTCATAAGATAATCTCCGTAAAATAAAATGAGCAGTAGCCACAACAAAAGGTTGAACGTTCGAATTATTTCGAAAGTCAACTAATACTAAGTGCAGCTACTCAGCTTTCACGCATTCTATATGTTTTCTTTTCAAATGAGAAGAGAATGTACAATTAAGTAACAATAAAATAGTGAAGAAACTTGGGCAATGTCACTTTGATATAATTTTTAATACAACTTACAAAAGTGTTTTCCGTATAATTAATTGGAACATAGAATAATAAACAACTAATAGATAAATTTTGTAACTAAGGTTAAGGAGTCGTAAAATTCTTTGTTAGCGATAAAAGAATGTAACAGACTGGTTTTACATATATTATTCGTTGTTCGATTATTCAAGAGATGGGCAGACAAACAGTGAAAAAATCATATCAAGAAAGAATATTTTTAATAAAATCTATATTAATAATTAGGTAATAATATTAATTATCTAAAAGATAGGTTCTGAAAGAAGTATAATTTTTGACTTATCAATAGTGATAGTTGTAATCATAACAATATTTATCATAAATTTAGGGGATGTATTATGAAATGGCGAGGCAGACGAGGGAGCTCTAACGTTCGTACCAGTAGTGGCGGTGGAAAAATGATCGGTGGCGGTATTGGCGGCATCATTATAGCTGGTATCTTGTGGTTAGTTTTTGGCGTAAATCCAATGACTGCTCTACAGACTGGTCAAGTGATAACAGGTGGTGGTACCAGTACCTCAACTGAACCAGCCACAAGTGACGATCGTGATACACAGTTTGTTAAGGTAGTACTGGCTGACACAGAAGAGGTTTGGCATCAAGTATTTAATGAAGGTGGTCAAACTTACCAAGAGCCTTCACTTATCCTCTTTAATGGTCAAGTAAGCTCAGCTTGTGGTAGTGCTACTGCTGCTACAGGTCCTTTCTACTGCCCAAGCGACCAGACTGTCTATTTAGATACATCATTTTTTGCAGAAATGCGCCAAAATCTTGGCATCTCTGGAGATCAGCAAGGCTCAGGTGATGATGAAAACCAAGGTAGAGCTGGCGATTTTGCACAGGCTTATGTCATATCGCATGAAGTAGGTCATCACGTACAGACATTGCTTGGTATCACTCAGCAAGTCAATGAAGCAAGTCGTCAGGTGACTCGCACGCAGGCTAACAAGCTTTCTGTATTACAAGAATTGCAGGCCGATTGCTTTGCAGGGGTTTGGGCGCAGCGCAACCAACAGCGTGTACAATTTTTGGAGTCAGGTGATATTGATGAAGCAATCAACGCTGCAAGTCAAATCGGTGATGATCGTCTTGCGCGTGCAAGCGGTCGTGCAGTGACACCAGACAGCTTTACTCATGGCACCAGTCAACAACGTGTGCAATGGTTCACGCGCGGTTTGGAGAGTGGTAATGTACAATCATGTGATACCTTTAGTGGTGCTTTATAATTAATGACAATGTAAAAGCTTATTTATAATAGACAACAAACAATAAAAGGCCTGCAATATCAACTGCAGGCCTTTTATAAAATTAACTCATATCTTATAAATTAAATACATTTTAAATAAAAAATATTCAAAATATAGAATAGAGAAAATAACAACTTATTTATTATCTGCTGTTTTCAAGGATATACGCACCAGCACCACCAACAGCTGCACCACCAAGTGCACCACGAGCGATATCTTTACTATCACCACCACTTCTAATAAGTGCACCAGCCGCAGCGCCTGCAGCTGCACCTTTAGCGGTATTACTGACACCGCTATTATATCCACCATATCCACCAGTTGAGTTGCAACCAGTCATGATCAAAGCTGAACTTGCAATAGCAGTCATCGCGATAGATTTAGCAAATTTCATATTATCACCTATTAAATAATCAAAATTAAAAAGTATATTATATAAAGCTTATTTATACTGTAGTTAATACTATACTCATAATATTTATATAGTCGTAGTAGATTGGCTAAGCTTTGCAAACACTTTGTAATTTATGTTGCCTCACTGTGTCATTGGTAGTGCTTTTACTTATAATTCTTGTATTTATTAAACTATTAAGCTAACACTTTTGGACTTTTTTATCAGGTTAAAGATAATAGAACTCATTAAACTTTAACTATTAATATCTGATAGAACTATCTTGTATAAAATAAATGAAATAATAGAAGTCAAATTGATAAATAATAATTGCTTAGTTTTGAGATTTACGTTTCATTTGTTCAAAAAACTCATCGTTCGTCTTAGCTTCTTTTAAACGATCTAATAAAAACTCAGTTGCTTGAACACCATCCATTGGTTGTAATAACTTACGTAATATCCAAACTTTACGTAGCTTATCTTCATCAAGAATACGCTCTTCACGACGAGTGCCTGACTTTTTGATATTGATGGCTGGAAAGACGCGTTTTTCGGCCAAATCACGTTCAAGAGTGATTTCTTGGTTACCAGTACCTTTAAACTCTTCAAAAATGACGCTATCCATCTTGCTACCAGTATCGATAAGGGCACTAGCAATAATCGTCAAGCTCCCTCCTTCTTCAACGTTACGTGCTGCACCAAAAAAACGTTTTGGGCGCTCAAGAGCAGTAGCATCAAGACCGCCAGTCAATACTTTACCGGATGAAGGGATAACTGTGTTGTAAGCACGAGCAAGGCGCGTGATAGAGTCCAGCAGAACGACAACATCTTGTTTGTGTTCAACCAAACGCTTGGCTTTTTCGATGACCATCTCAGCGACTTGTACATGGCGCTGCGGCGGCTCATCAAACGTTGAGGCAACCACTTCACCGCGCACTGTGCGTACCATCTCTGTCACTTCTTCTGGACGCTCATCAATCAGTAAAACAATCAGATAACATTCAGGGTTGTTACGCGTAATGGACTGTGCAATCGTCTGTAACAGTACGGTTTTACCTGCTTTTGGTGGAGCGACAATAATAGAGCGTTGACCCTTACCAATCGGCGCAATCAGATCAATGATACGTCCAGTTAAGTCTTCTGTTGTACCGTTGCCAAGCTCAAGCTTAAGATGCTCGGTAGGAAATAGCGGGGTTAGATTTTCAAAAATGAGCTTATGGCGCGAACGATCTGGCGTATCGAAGTTGACTTCACCTACTTTTAGTAAAGCAAAATAACGTTCAGAGTCTTTTGGTGGGCGAATGGTACCAGCGATACTATCGCCTGTTTTTAGGCTAAAGCGTCTGATTTGACTTGGGCTGACATAAATATCGTCAGGGCCAGCCAAATAAGAGCCTTCTGATGAGCGTAAAAAGCCAAAACCATCTGGTAGGACTTCTAGTACGCCATCACCATAGATAGCTTCGCCGTTACGAGCATGCGTTTTTAATATGGCAAAGATTATGTCTTGTTTACGGCTACGTGCCATATTATCAAGACCCATTTCTTTAGCAATAGCCAATAGCTCAGTGATTGATTTTTTCTTTAATTCAGTTAAATTCATAGGTAGGTCATTAACGATTTATCGGGTGAGAACTGCCATTAGCAGCACAACCCACGACATTGATTAAAACAACGATAGTGTAGCGATAGGATGTGTGCACAGAGTTAAGATTTATATAGCATTGATTTTTATGTATCAGATTATCATCAGCTGCGCAAAACTGTGTCAGGATGACAAATGTGAATATAAAGAGGACTATATAAGAGTTTGGGATATAAAAGCTTGCAATGAAAGCTCTATATCAATAGTTATAGTTAGTAGTTTCGTTCAGTATACAATTGTGTTTTGTGTTGATAAACACGAGGAGAATAGCGTTAAGACGCATCAGGAAATTTTATGTTTCTCTTGACAGCAGACTATACGGTTTTAAAGTCAGGCTTGTCAATTATTTTTGTTAAAAAATTTGCATAATTTGCTCTTTGACCAATAAAAATGCAAAAAAGCCATCATCTTGTACAGATAATGGCCAATTTTGATCATTTATTCAAACAATCGAGGGTATTGATATATAATTTATAAATGCTTATCAAGTACTTTAGCAAGTTCAGATTTTGGCTGTAAACCCATTACTGAGTCTACTTTTTCGCCGTCTTTAAAGACGAATAAAGTTGGTATGTTACGAATACCAAAGCGGCTTGCTGCCTGTGGATTGTTGTCTACATCGACTTTGACGATTTTTACTTTGCCTTGATAGTCGTTGGCCAAATCTTCTAAGATAGGCGCTATCGACTTACAAGGACCACACCAAGTCGCCCAAAAGTCTACTAGGACTGGGACATCAGATTGTAGTACGTCTTGGTCAAAGTCTGCATCGGTGGTATTAACAATAAGGTCTGACATAATTATTCTCTCTTGTTGTATCATCTTTTGGCTAGTAATAGATGAAAATAGTTTGATAAATTGGGTGGAAACATATATCTGCTATATGAGCCAGTCCTATTTATCTGTCTAACAAATTACCCAGTTACAGCCTAAGAAGTATGGAATGAAAGTGAAAATGTGCCATTATATTAGCATGTTTGCCACGTCTTGACAGACAAAGGGTGGTTAAAATGCTTAACAACTAGTATTAGTACAATAAATCGAAACACAAATTAACACAGGCTACATCTTGGTAGTAGATTGTCCTTATAATTCGCCTGGTAAAAACGTATACATAACCTACTATGCTTTTTTGCCGTATTTAAACTCATTTACAGAAGTAGCTATTTTTTATGCCTTTTACCGATGAAGACATCGCTGCCATGAATTTACAAGAAACTCAGTATCCAGTAGAGTTTTTTCAAAAATTTGCGCGCGAGATTACCGTTTATGAAGATGACGATATTTGGGTAGTAGACAAACCTGCAGGGTTATTAAGTGTCGATGGTAAGACTTTAAAGGTCAGTCTATTGGCACGACTTGAACGCGCAAATCCTGACGTAAAACTCATTCATCGGTTGGATATGGATACCTCAGGCCTGCTTATCTTTGCAAAAAATGCGGCCGCTCAGACCAATATTAGTAAACAATTCATTGACAGATTGCCGCAAAAGACTTATCAAGCACGGGTTTTTGGTACTTGGGAGACAATAGGAGCTACGGGGAAAATATCTGTGCCCGTAAGATATGAGCCGACAACCAAGCCGCGGCATATCGTTGACCATGATTGGAGTAAGAACGCCTTGACCTTGTATGAGGTACTCGCTTATGAACAATGTAACGGTCAAGCAGCCACTCGTGTTGCGCTAAAGCCAGTGACAGGACGTAGCCATCAGTTGCGCGTGCATATGGTACATGCAGGGCACGTCATTATCGGTGATCCTATTTATGCAGAAGGACTGGCATTGCAGATGGCACCGCGTCTAAATTTGCATGCCCAGCAGCTGCGTCTAAAGCATCCTGTACTTGGCGCTTGGATGGACTGGGAAAGCGCGGTACCGTTTTAGACGTGGCACATTTTAAAAATAACAAACCAAGCTTAATGCCTAAATTAGTCGTGTAGAGAGTAGCAGCTATACAAACGAAGTATAAATCGACGGTAATCAGTTACTAACATAGGATGAGATGATGATCGGTGTTGATTCTATAAAAAATATGACCAAAGCTCGCCTGACGCACTCCCTGATGCGCTCAAAATCTCAACCGAACGTGACGGCGGATTATGAGGTCTTAATCATTGGCGCTGGTATCTCTGGAATTGGTATGGCATGTCGCTTGCAGCAAAACTATCAAAAGCTGTTCAATCATTCTTTGAAGGCAAAGAAGCGCAATAAAGATAAAGCTACCAAGCCATTTATTATATTAGAGAAGCGTGCAGACTTGGGCGGTACATGGGATTTGTTTACTTACCCTGGTATTCGTTCGGACTCTGATGCTTTGACTTTTGGTTATAGTTTTCGTCCATGGTTAGATCATAAGATGTTAGCCAAAGGTGATGACATCAAAAGCTACATAGCAGAGACTGCGCGCGAGTTTGAGGTTGAAAAACATATACGCTATCAACATGACGTGCAGCAACTATCTTGGTCAAGTATTGCTAAACAGTGGACTGTCGTGGTCAAAAACCATGCTAGCGGTGAAGTATATACGATGACAGCGAAATTTATCGTTGGTGCAACTGGTTATTATGACTATGATGCAGGATATCGACCACATTTTGAAAGTGAAGAGCAATTCCAAGGTGATATCGTGCATCCACAGTATTGGCAAGATGTGGATTATAACGATAAAAATATCGTAGTGATTGGTAGTGGTGCGACTGCGATGACCTTAGTACCAGCGCTAGTCGATGAAAATGGTGAGCAATGTGCGCGTCATGTAACCATGCTACAGCGCTCACCGACTTATGTAGCCAGTGTGCCGGGCGATGATTATGCACTTGACTGGCTAGCGGGTAAGTTTTCACCTTTATCAAAGCATCAGGCATATACCTTACTACGTACACGCAATGTTCTGATGCAACAAGGTCTGTATCAATTTGCCACCCATGCGCCCAATGTCCTAAAAGCAGCATTAAAGCATGGCGTCAAAAAAGAGTTAAAAGGCAGCGGTGTCGATGTTGCTCATTTTATGCCTACTTATAATCCATGGGATGAGCGTCTATGTGCGGTACCTGATAGCGACTTATTTACTGCATTGCATGGCAAAAGAGCAGAGGTTGTGACCGATCAAATCAGTCATTTTACCAAGACTGGTATCGCCTTAACATCTGGCAAGCATATAGAAGCAGATATTATTGTGACTGCAACAGGGCTTAAGCTCCAGATACTAGGCGGAGCTGCGCTATATGTCGATGGTGAGCTTATCGATGTCGGTGCGCGCATGACTTATAAAGCTGTGATGCTTGAGGGCGTACCCAATATTGCCATGATGTTTGGCTACACCAATGCTTCATGGACGCTAAAAATAGATCTAGCGTGTCAATATGTAGTCAGAATGCTTAACTATATGAAAAAGCACCGTTATAGTGTAGTTTTTCCGCAGGCTACAACGGAGCAAGAGCAGGTGCAAATGCAGCCAGATACGGTACTTGGTGCGCTATCAGCAGGCTATGTACGCCGTGCAAAAGATAAGCTACCCAAGCAGGGCGATCGCTATCCATGGCGTGTGACGAACAATTACCTAAGTGACCGTATTATGCTCAAATACCGTAAAATAGAAGACAACTGGCTACATTTTACTCGCTAGATATTTATTGAGAATCGTTGACGAAATCTGCCACTTGTTTACTCAACATTTGCCATAAAGTCTCTTGCGCACTTTTGCTACCCCAAGCATTATGCGGGCTAAATATTACGCGTGGATGATCGCTCAAGCTCAATAGGGGGTCATCTGCTGTAATAGGTTCTTGTTCAAAGACATCCGTGGCATAACCAAGGATTTGTTGATTATGGATAGCATCTGCCAGGGCCTGGCTATCGACAATACCGCCGCGAGCGACATTCACCAGTAAAGGTTGTTTGCTCATTTTGGCTAAGGTGTTTCGATTGATAAGGTGTTTAGTCTGCTCATTTAATGGACAGTGCAAGCTTATGACATCAGATCGATCAAGTACCTCATCAAAAGCCGTATAGTCATCGTTACGCGGTGTATGACCTTGGTGATCCGCCCACAATACCGTCATACCGAACGCACGGGCTATCTCGGTCACACGCTTACCGATAGTACCGACACCAATGATACCTAGGGTCTTATCTTCTAAATCTACAAGAGACGTATCAAGCAGACAAAAGTTACCGTTGTCTCGCCACGTACCATCCGCTACTTTTTGATGATAATAAATGCCAGCACGCATTGCATTGAGCATTAGCATAAAGGTATGTTCAGGCACGCTTTTGACCGCGTAACCTGCCACGTTATATAAAGCAACATTGTGCGTCTTGCAAGCTTCTTGATCAACGTTGTTCATACCAGTGGCGGTCAGTTGAATAAGTTTGAGCTTAGGGAGCTTAGCAATCACCTCTGCGTTAATCTGAACTTTATTGGTAAATATAATGTCAGCTTCTTGGCAGCGCTCAATAATAAGGTCGGAATCTGCAGGTGTATCATCGTAAGTGATATAGTCAGTCACGCCTGCAGGTACTGACAAATCTACGCCATCAGAAAATGTTCCTTTATCTAAAAAAACCGCTTGCATAATTAATCCTTATTTATAAAAATTTTGATTTAGAAAGTTTTTATCTTGTTTTTATTAAGGTAAGTAGAATAGATGCTTGGACGTTTTTTCATAAAACGAAGCATACTACTTCGGGCGTCAAGTTTGGGTATCAAGCCAGCTGTTTGCTGTTCTTGCTAGTATCGACTCAATGTAGCATGCTTTGAGCAAAAATTGAAAAATACGTCAGTAAGCGTAAAGATATTAGTTGCTCTAATAGTTACAGATACTACCAACTATTGGCAACTTATTACTTTAGGTATGGTCTTCACTATAAGTTTCATAAAACGCCGCTCATTTTATTATCTGTATTCCTCATCGATCTGCTCTTGAAAAACCAACTTATTGCACGCATTTAGCCGGTAACGTTATATAATAGTGCACTTGACTGGTTTTGCTAAAAAGTCGCTTAACTAAGTTAATATATGCATCTTTAAACGATAGTGCTGACTATCGTAACAACTTCATTGTGCTTTACTTAAGAGTAGTACGATGTTGTTGTCGCCCATTTTCTTATCATCTGAGTACAAAAGACATCGCCTTATGACTATCTCCATCGCCTCATTGCATAGTACCGAATTCGCCGTTGGTCAACGCCATTTATCTGACACCGAGTCCGAGCTTGGCTTGGGTGTGGTTATCGATGTCGACGACCGCTGTGTACATATTTTATTCCCGCAAAGCGAGGAGACGCGCGTGTATGCAAAAAACTCTGCACCGTTGTCACGTGTCGTGTTTAAGGTTGGTGATAGTATCAGTGACCAACAAGGAAATAGCTATACGGTCACTGCGGTTGATGAGGTGATGGGCGTGCTCAAGTATAGTGTCGATGAGCACGAAAAAGGCATAATGGAAACGCGTCTTGCAGCAAATATTACCTTGGCAAAGCCGCTTGAAAGACTGTTGGCGGGTCGTATTGAACGCGGAGACTGGTACGAGCTGCGTCAAGATATATTGCGTATGCAATCAGCGCTGGCAGGACATCCACTGAAGGGTCTCATGGGAGCGCGTGTCGATATCATCGAGCATCAGCTGTATATTGCCCACGAAGTTGGCAAACGTATTGCGCCGCGTGTACTGCTTGCTGATGAAGTCGGTCTGGGTAAAACCATCGAGGCAGGTCTTATTATTCATCAGCAGCTCTTAACCGGTAAAGCTGAGCGCGTCTTAGTATTGGTGCCTGATAGTTTGCAATACCAATGGATGGTTGAGTTACGCCGTCGCTTTAACCTAAACTTTGCTTTGTTTGATCTGGTCCGTACTGCGGCGATTAAAGAGCATGATCCTGAGCAAAATGTGTTTGCCACTGAGCAATGTATTATCGCTGGTATGGATCTGCTACTTGACCATCCTGACTTATATGATCAAGCGATAGAAGCAGGTTTTGATTTGTTAGTCGTCGATGAAGCGCATCATTTGCATTGGGATGAAGCAGCGGGCGGCAACGAAAAATATGACTTAGTGGCTGACTTCGCTGAAGAGACGCCTGGGGTGATGTTACTAACGGCTACGCCTGAACAGCTGGGTGTTCAAAGCCATTTTGCGCGCTTGCGTTTGCTCGACTCTGATCGCTTTGATGATTTGGATGAGTTTATTGCCGGTCAAGAAGCCTTTGCGGAAACTGCGGCCGTGGCTGGTGTATTGATAGAAGATAAGTCGTTAAATGACGGACAAATCGCTGCACTAACTGCCCTGTTGAATCTAAATGACGATGAGCTGGCAACGATTAATGAAGATGACAAACTACGTACGTATGCCCTTAATGAGCTATTGGATCGTCATGGCACAGGGCGGGTGTTATTCCGTAATACTCGTGAAAGTGTTCAGGGGTTCTATGGACGTAGCAGTCAGGCGTATCCATTGCCATTACCTGAAGCGTGGCAGGACAGCTATCAAACCAAGGGCAAGCTTCGCGAACAGCTGTGGGGCGAGGAAAATCAGCCAGATGGCGGCTGGTTAGAAGATGATCCACGTGTGCCATGGTTGATTGATATCTTAAAAAGTGAGCTCAAACAAGAAAAAGTCTTACTGATCGCTCGTAGTGGGGCAACCGTAGAGAGTTTAGAGGCGGTATTACGCTTACATGCTGGTATTAAGACTGCCATCTTTACCGAGCAGATGACGTTGCTTGAACGTGACCAAGCAGCCGCATTCTTCGCCGATAGTGAAGGCGCGCAGATATTGCTATGTTCAGAAATTGGCTCTGAGGGTCGTAATTTTCAGTTTGCAAGTCAGCTGATACTGTGGGATCTGCCGGCCAATCCAGATACGCTAGAGCAGCGTATCGGTCGTCTAGATCGTATTGGGCAGACGCAGCAAATCACACTGCATGTCCCTTATGTACAAAAGACCGCGCAAGAACGCCTATATCACTGGTATAACAGCGCCCTAAACATGTTCAATCAGATATCTCCCACGGCCCAAAGTGTGCAAGAACAGTATATTCAAACGCTCAAACCGCTACTTGAAGGTGCCGATACTGCAGAGAATCGCGATGAATTAAAAGCTCTTATCGCTGAGGCGTTACAAATGCGCTTGGCGCTAGAAGCACAGCTGCAAGAAGGACGTGATCGTCTACTTGAATATAACTCATGCCGTCCACGCGTCGCTGGGCGTATTGCAGATGCGATGCGTGATTTTGATGATAATAATGTGCTACCGCCCTTTATTGAGCGCTTTTTGGCATCAGCAAATGTCGATTATAGTATTCAGCGTGATGGTTCTTGGGTGCTTGCGCCACTCGATAGCACTGAAGTTAGTGAGTATATTGAGGGGCTGCCACTTAGCGATGAAGAAGGTATGACGTTGACCTTTGATCGCGAGCTTGCACTGCAGCGTGAGGACATCGATTTTGTCACCCATGAACATCCATTGATGCGATCGATCTACGAGCTTGCGAGCACGAGTACCTTTGGTAATACGACGGTGGCAATGCTCAAGAGCAATGCCATTCCTCAAGGTATGATTATGCTTGAGGTTCATTTTAGGGTCGAAGCGATCGCGCCAAAGCTACTTAACCTGCCAGCGACTCTACCGACTCAAAACATTCGTGTCTTTATCAGTGAGCAAGGAAGTGATTTATCCGCACGTATCAGTAGCGAGATGATTATGCCGCATATTGATCGTTTGGACAAAACCCGCGCGCGTCAGGTGGTTAAAGTGCGTAGTGATGTGATTGAGAGTCGTTATTACGAGGCCGAGGAGATTGCACGAGCACAGCTGGCTGACATTGGTGAGCAAGCAAGGGCCCGCTTTAATCAGCAATGGTCACGTGAGATTAAACGCCTCAAGCATTTGCAAACCATTAATCCAAATGTGCGCCCAGAAGAAGTTGAGCGCCTAGAGCAATTGCAAGCGCAAGGTGAGCAAGCATTAGCGAACTTATCATTGGTACCGGATTCTATCCGTGTGCTCGTCACGGTAAAGCCGTAGCTGTCACCAGTATTGCTAAAAGAGGTGTTATATAACGCCTCTTTTTTACACAATTAATCATTTGGTCGTTTAAGTTTAAAACAACATTTGGTTATTCCTATATTCGTATAAATAAAATCTAACCTAAGTAGTCAAGTTAATGCGGGCAAGTAAGTCTGTAGCAACTGGTCAAAGCTTACAATATTGGTTAAGATGTTTTCTATTTTAAAGATCTAGTATCATTTTTAGGTGCCAAACAAGCGGTTTTAAGCGTTATCGCATTAGTACGGCTTTTCAGTAATAGTCGCTCAAAAATAAGGAAAATTACTGCCATGTCTGATTATCCACAACTGATTGATGAGCTGCTCGCTACGGTGGCACTTATTGAAGTCAGTCCTGATGTATTTGAAGGCAAAAGCCATGACTACGTTGGTAAGCGTATATTTGGCGGGCAAGTACTAGCTCAAGCTATGATGGCTGCAGCTCATACACTGGATACAGATAAGCCTTGTCACTCGCTACATGGTTATTTTTTGCGCGGTGGCGATATCAATCAACCGGTGATTTATCAAGTAAGGCGCTTACGGGACGGTCGTAGTTTGTCAGCACGCGAAGTGACGGCGATTCAGTATAAACAAGTCCGTGGTAAGCCGCCTGTTGAACAAGTGATATTTTCGATGATTGCTTCATTTGCACCGATGGAAGAGGGTTTAGAATATCAAGAAAATATGCCTGTTTATCCACCACCTGAAGATTTACAGACTGAGCAAGACCTAAAAGAGAGCTACGTGGGTAAAGTACCAGATGCGCTTAAGGGTCGTTTTATGCGTCGTCGTCATGTGGAGATTAAGCCTGTCAAGCCGCGCGATCCTATACATCCAGAGCCAACGAAACCGAAGCAAGCCAATTGGTTACGCATCCGTGAACTGGGCTCGCAGCCAGTTGCGATTCAGCAAGCACTCTTGGCGTTTTCTTCTGATTTTTATTTAGTAGGAACGGGGCTTATGTCTCATGGCATCAGCTTTATGACCAGTGGACTACAAGCGGCTAGCATTGATCATTCAATGCATTTTCATCGCAGTTTTGATATAAATGATTGGCTGTTATATGACATGTGGAGTGATACGACGTCTAATGCGATGGGGCTAAACCATGGACAGTTCTGGCAAGATGGCAAGCTGGTTGCCACCGTGCAGCAAGAGGGCTTGATGCGTCTGCGGGTGCCGAAGTCTTAGGTTACTCTTCAAAACTTTACTTTAGGATATAGAGCCTTCGACAATTTTTTAGTACGTTCTAGAACGTCATTTTCATCCCAAACAGTGTTGTCTAAGAAGAACTTAGATAATGGGTAGCCTGCTTGTCTCAATATATCTATTTTTTCAGCTGGCTCTTTATCTTTTAGTCTATGACCATTAGTATTAGAATCTGTTAAAATCAGATTTCCAATACTACCTATTATATCCGAATCCATTCCAGTTTTTATTTTAGCTTCAGGTATTAAATGTTCTATTGTTAAGTTGTCATGATCTATATCTAAACCATTAGTATTATTCCCAACTAATCTTCTCAAGGCATATTTAATAATAGATTTGCTTTTAGTTCTATTAGATAAATAAATCAGCTCTAAAAATTTGACTTCAAACTCTTCGTATGAAGGTAGCTTGTCCTCTAGTTTTCGACTCAAGCTTGTTAAAATTTTCTGAATTTCATTTTCATCATTAGTAGTAGACAAATTAATTGCATGTTGTGAATACATTGACGCAATACTTCCTGATGAACGCTGTTGTGTTATTGCATTAAATACGAAATGAAAGTGCTCGATTTTATTGAGCATAGTTTTTAATTGTTTTAAAGTGATATTTCTTTGTGTATATGCCGAAAGTAAAGAAAGTACGAATGAATACTGCTGTTTAACTTTGAAACTATTTAAGGATTCTAATGAAAGTTTTATTTCAAACTGCTCCTTAGTCCATAACATGTTTTCAGGACTAAGCATTTTGCAATAATCTATAGCAGATTGACTTAAACTCTCTAGTAGCTCTTTCGCATTTTCAGGTGATTTCAACACATAATCTTTGACATATGCAAACAATTTTTTTTCAGTAGTGTACTCTTGCTTTGAAATCCAGTAATGCAAAAGAAAAGTATCTATAGCATTATTCTCAGATATATCATCAAATCCTTTTATAAGTATGTTCCAAGCTTGTTTTGGACTATCATAAGTATTATTCGAAGATTTTATAGTTTTTAAAAGTAAGTTTTTGACAAGATCTGAAGTCTTTAAATCTCGTCCTCTTGCGTTCAGTGTTTCAAAAATTAGATATGCATCATCCTCATTATCTAGTTGTATAAATACAAGTTTCAGCGAAAGAAACTTATCTCTCAACTTCTTCAATTTCTTTATAGCTGATTCAGGTGTGAATATATCTAGTTGAGTAGCAGTTTCAGAGATTTTAGGAATATAACTTTCTAAGCTCTCTGATAAAATATCGTAAGCAAGTTTGAGGTTTGTTTCTTCTGCGCCAACATCGCAGTCAAAGTTTATATTAGTTGGACAGTCTTTAAATGATTGGATATGTTTTTGTAGGTACGGAAAAGAAGTTTCTGTATCTAATACAAATTCATTCACGTAATCATTATTAGGTTTTTCTATATACTTATGAACACCTTTTGCTAAATTAGGTTCATTCAATTTAATAAAAGCATCTCTAATGACAGAAAGTACAATTGTAATGGTTGTCAATCTTTGTTGTCCGTCTACTATTCCGAACTGTGGTTTTTTAGTTTGATATACAACCATAGAGCCAATAAAATAGCTATCAGTTACATCATTAATAATATCGTTCCAAAAGTTTTCAACTTCAGTCCTACCCCATGAATAAGGTCGTTGAAACCTAGGAATTTTAAATATTCCTAAAGAGAAAATATCTTGAACTTCCTTATCATCTGCCTCAATTTTCATTATTCACATACTCCACTATTCTCAACATAATTCAGTATATTATAGTATTAAACGACCTATACTATAATATATTCATAGCTTAAATCTCTATAATCTTTATCATAGCGCGCGGTAGTCCGAGACTATCGCGCGCTTTTTGTTTATCCAGCCATTTACATTCTATATCCGCAGTATCTAGCTTATTTTTTAAGTCTGCCATTTGCTTAGTATCAATAACCAAGCTTTGCGGCTGCAAATACCAATGAAAATGTGTCAGTGAGTGTTTAATCGGTGCGTCATTCAGTAAAGAATTACTGACTGATTCTGTTACCAAGTCGTTTTCTGCTAACCATTCATTAATAATCTGCTCAGCAGTGGTAAATTCTGCCTCGTATATTTTTTCTTTACTACGACTGTCACTTGACACATTTGATTGCTTAGCATCGTTCGCAACTTGTTTTTTACCAGTCGTCTTAACACTGGCTTTGCCTTCAATTTTTTCTACAAACTGCAAAGGCAAACTCCATAATCCGCCCCAAATACCGTTATCAGGGCGCTGTAGCCACAAGATGTTGCCACCTGCATCTTTAATTAATAGAGCATTACTAAACTTACTTGGTTTGGGCTGCTTTTTTGCTTTGACCGGATAATCCGTTTCGCGACCTTGTGCATGTGCCAAGCAATCATCTTGTAGTGGACACAATAAGCAAGCAGGCTTGCTACGCGTACATAAGGTTGCGCCCATATCCATCATAGCTTGTGCAAACAGTCCTGAACTCTCTCTAGGGGTCAAACGTTCAGCCAATGCCCATAGCTCTTTAGTCGTCGCAGATTTGGTAATATCACCATCAATCGCTGCCCAGCGTGTCAGCACCCGTTTGACGTTACCATCACAGATGACGCCATATCGATGCAGCCCCATTGCCATAATCGCCCCAGCGGTAGAAGGGCCAACGCCAGATATAGCCTCCCAACCTGCTAAGGTCTGCGGAAACTCGCCCGTCTCATTAATGATATCGACCAACTGCTTTGCACCTTTATGCAAATTACGCGCGCGTGCATAGTAGCCTAGTCCTGCCCAATGTTCGGCGATGGTATCCCAGTCTGCTGCGGCTAAATCTTGCACCGTCGGAAACGACTTCATAAAACGCGCAAAGTAGGGCAGTACAGTGGTCACTTGCGTTTGCTGGAGCATGACTTCCGATAACCAAACGACATAAGGATTGGGCGTATCGGTCTGATGTTGTTGCCAAGGTAAATCGTGGCGACCGTTAATTTCGAACCAGTCGAGTAGGTGTGGGGCGAAGGAGTCTAGAGATTTGGATGCATGGTTGAAATCGGATTCTGAGTTAGCGATTGGTTGGGTCATAGAGATATCATATTAGTGGAAATAATGATTGATATGGGGATTCTATATTAGCTTTTCTATTTCCTAGAACAGAGTATTTACCTAGTTTTAAATTAGTGTTCTAATTACTACGTGATTTAATATGAATAAGCTATGATTGAGTTTATTGGGAATAAGAGGAGTAATAATGGATATAGCGTTAGTTCTACAGCTACTTATCCTAGCAGCTATAGGTTGCTTGTTTATTTTTCAAAAATACCTATTCTCTTACTCTTCGGAAAAGGGTAAAAATTTGGCTACCAAAGAAGACATTGAGGGAATTACAAGAAAAGTAGAAGGTACAAAGAACGAATATGTGGCGGAGATCGAAAGACTTAAGGTTGAACTAGCATTATTTTCTCGAAAGAATAATATTCTTTTTGATGAGAAAGTTAGGGTATTTAGAAAGATTCAAAAAACTCTAGTGAATTTTAAAAGATATTGTGAAGCAGCTCTTGGAACTTATGATGATAGAGGAGAGTTTCATCCTACTTTAGAAACGTTAGATAGTAGTAACGCAGGGTCCGCATTAATGCATATCCATGCTTTACATGAAATTCAGTTAGAAGACTTTATCTTCCTTTCTAAAAATTCAAACTTAGTTCTTAATAAGTTGTATCAGGAGTGTGAGATCATGCCTAGTATGGAGTTACATGTTAAAGGTAATCAGAACGATATAGACTTAGCAAGAAGTACAATTTCTGTTTATGAAAAAGCAATGTCTAATATCGATGAGTGTTTACAAAGTTTATATGATGAACTTGAGTTTCCTTCTAAATGAAGCTAGTGTTTTCAAAGTTTGCAAGCGAATAGTTGATCTCCTAACTCTTCCTTTAAAAAGAAAAGGAATGAACTTGTAAAATAGGTAATCTGAGTCACGATAGATAGTGGGAAGAATGCAATCTAACCGCTAGCCCCGATTAGAGCGGATATACTGACGGTTTGGGTGAGTTACAATAGCTAGGTTTTGAGGTGGCTACGCGGAGTAAGAGACACATCAAACCTGAGCTAGTGCCTCACACAGATTGGCAGGTAGTAGCGAAAAGCGGGAATGGCTACTTTGTTAAAGTTATCCTTTAACCTTACTTCCGATTCTTCCGCGCACGCTTTTTACGCAAACGCTTTTCCTCTAACTTAGCCTCTTTTTTCGCTTCCGCTTGTGCGCGTATCTCTTCTACTAATAATAGCTCCACTTCACGCATTTTTGGTGTCTCTAACGTAATGCGCCCTAGGATGCCACTGCGCAGCTCATTAACTAAAATCTCAGACATACGGTAAGTATCAACGATGCCGCCTCTTTTTAGCAGGCCTCGGTTACGGCCAGCAACTTCGAAAAGTTCCCAATCAGTTTGGGGCAAATCTTCGATTTTATAGCGTTCTTTAAGCAGCTCAGGATAAGTTTCAATTAAATATTCAGCGGTGTAACCAGCCACATCAGCGAAATCAAACGCGGTATCTTTGATACCACCTGTAGCCGCCAAGCGATAGCCTGAATTTGGGTTTTCAATCTTTGGCCAAAGCATACCAGGGGTATCATAAAGCATGATGTCGTTATCGATTTTGATCAGCTGCTGAGATTTAGTCACGGCAGGTTCGTCGCCTGTTTTAGCGATGCTACGTCCAGCCAAGCTGTTAATCAAAGTCGATTTGCCAACGTTTGGTATGCCCATGATAAGCACCTTGATTTGCCTACCAGTGCCGACTTTATTGGGGATTAGCCGCTTACACAGCTCGACAATTTTATGTACGTCGTTGGTTTTGTTATCATCAAAAGCGATGGCTTTTACTTGATCCTGACTTTCTAAATACTCAATCCACGCTTGCGTTTGATCAGGGTCGGCGAGGTCTGCTTTATTGAGTATTTTGATGACGGGTTTTTGTCCACGTAGCGCTGCGACCATAGGGTTTTCGCTACTGTATGGAATGCGTGCATCGATGACCTCGATGACGACATCCATCTCTGGCATAATTTCTTTGATCTCGTTACGGGCTTTGTTCATATGTCCAGGGAACCACTGGATACTAGCGTTACTCATTGATATAACAACCTTCTTTAAATGGAGTGCCAAAAGTAGAACAATAAATTTTTACTTTTGTGATGAGGTCAAGTTTACTACACAATGAGGGGTTGAATGCGCCTAAAGTAGATTGCTCGCTTTATTTTAATTTGCCTAAACGTATTATTGCAAAAGTGCGTCTTAAAAAAAGCTTTGATCAGGTAGAAATTTACACGCTTAGTAAAGGGTTTTTTATACAAAAAAAGCAGAGCATGACACGCATACTCTGCTTTAGACTTATTCTAAATATCTTTAAAAGCTAAAATTAACCCAAACTAGCCTAAATTTGCTTTCATAAACTCAAGCATATTTTCCCAGCTTTGTTTAGCTGCGCTTTCGTTGTAGCCTAAATCGATATCATTTTTAGCGGCACGCTCATCTGCATTTGGATTGGTAAAGCCATGTTTGGCATTATCATAGACATCAACCGTATAGTCTACGTCAGCTACGTCCAATTCAGATTTTAGATCTTCTATTGCATCCATTGATACCATAGAGTCATCACGACCATGGGCAACCAGTACTTTGGCTTTAAAGTTACTGTCTGCAGGTTGTTTCGCTGCTGGGTTACCGTGGAAAGTAGCGACTGCTTTTAATGGCATGCCCTCGCGTGCCATATCAAGAACGACTTTACCACCGAAGCAATAACCAATCGCGCCTAGGTTATCGCCATTGACTGCCAGTTGGCTACTAAAGTCATTGAGGATTAAGCGGCAGCGTGCCATTAGCATATTTTGGTCTGCAAGTACTTGTTCCATCCACATATTGGCCATAGCAGCATCTGCAGTCAGTTTGCCTTCACCGTAGACATCCATTGCCACCGCTGCATAACCAGCCTTAGCCAAATTTTCGGTGATGGTCTTAGGATGGTCAACCACACCCCACCACTCTGGTGCGACCATAATACCAGGCGCTGGATTGGTATCAGAAGCATCTTCTGGCAGTGCAATATAGCTAATAAGCTCAACGCCATTGTCTGTCGTGCTGACTAATTCATAAGTTTGAATAGGCATATTATTATCCTTTTTTATATTGTGAGTTTTATTTAGGGGGTTTGTACATGTTCAATTGTTTGACTCGTCCTACCTTAACGCCCACGACCAACAAAAACAGCTATAATACTGTAACGCTCTTTATCAAAATGATACTGTGACTTTATAAAACCCTACTATGACTCCATGAGGCCAAACTTGTTAGATCCATCACGTTCATTTTCAAAAAAAGTATCTGATAAAACATCCAATACAAAGCCCGACGAGGCCGATAGTGCAACGCTACGTCCACAGTTTTGGACCCGATTTAATCTAGATGAATTAAATCATAGTGAATGGGAAGCATTGTGTGATGGTTGTGGCAGTTGTTGTTTGATTAAATATATGGACGACGATGATGAGGAAGAACTGGTCGAATATACGGATGTGACCTGTCAGCTCATGGACTGTGCGACAGGCTATTGTAGACATTATGATACGCGCCAAGAGTACGTACCTGATTGTATTCAACTGACGATTGAGAATTTGCCCAATATGATGTGGTTGCCAGCGCACTGCGCGTACAAACGTTTGTATAAAGGTCAAACGCTACCAGACTGGCATCTACTATTAACTCAAGATGCCGTCATAACGCAGCAGCAAATGCGCGCGGTCAATGTCGGGGTAGCAGGGCGCTGCATCTCTGAGATTGGTATCTCTGATGAGGAGATGGAGACGCGAGTGGTTAACTGGGTTACGCCTTAGTTGTCTTGACGCCTTGTTTGTCAAAATCTTTAGCTATCAAAAACATTAATCATTAGAAGCCTTGGCAGCAGACTTGGCTTCTGCGTCGGCTTTGGCTTGCGAGTCTGCCAGCGGCGGTATGGGAATACCTTGGCGAATCTGAGCTGAAAACTCATTACTATTGACCTGAGTGTCTAGATCGGCCTGATTGTCAAAACCTCTAACCTTTGGGTTAATATGGGCATGCTCATACCAGGTATCCATCGACCAAGGCTGGCCACTGTTGTTGGGATTGGCATCTAGCATACCGACATCATATAGATAGTTTGGTAACCAGCCAGATACCCAAATTCGATAATCCCATGGCAGACGTTCGCCGCTAACGATGCGCGCCATATAAAAAATAATATTGGTACAATTACTGGTTAAGGTATTATACCAAGCAGGCTTGGCATTGAGCTCATCGGCTGCAATCAAGTACGACTCAAACAATGATCTGACTTCCGACTGCTGCAAATGGCTAACAGGCAACAAATACACTTGCTCACCGCGCGCATTGCTACGAGTATAAATAATATCGCGCTCTTCAGAGGCAATGAGGCTAAGCTCGTAACGTCTAAAAAAGCCCGCTAGTGCCGAAAACGATTCACCATCTTCTTTACGAATCTCAAAAGAAAAGGCAAGCGGGCGATCATCTTCAAAACGAAAACTGACTAAGGTATGAGCAATGAGAGGTCCCATCCAATAAGAGTTAATGACATCGACTCCGGACAATTTAGACATATCGACTGTACGCGTCTCCCAGTGCGCAGTCGCGTCCTCGTCAGTATGCCAATCAAAATTACGCACATTGGTAAAGGTAATCAAATTAGGATTGGCCGCATCGCGCTTATAGGCGACCCTTTGGCTAACCTCAGGCATCCAGTCGCGGTTTTGTTTGGCTTCAATAGAAAAAAACCACCCAAGACCCAGCAGCCAGACAGCCGCATACAGTCCACCTAGCCAAGTAACGATGGTTCTTTGTTTAAAGGACTGATTAAACGTGTTGTTAATAACTTTACTTGGAAGCCTTGGTTTGGTCTTTACAAGCAGTAGCGATGTAAGCAAACCGATAACTAACGCATACGCCACCCAAGTTATAGGATTATATGCGCCAAGCTGATACCAGATTAACATCAGCAACCATAATGCTGATAACAACAGACCAAGAATGACCAAAAAAGAAACAAGATAGTATCGCCAGTCGTTTGTCTGACGTGCAAGGTTGTGCTTGTCTTTAAAAGCGTCAAGAGGGGTTTTTCGTGATGATCGAAGCCGAGAAAAAAGAGAGCGAAGCGACATAAGTGTGGGCTAGGTAAGTAAAGTCGTTGACGATAGCAAAGTTTATAACACACTGACAATACAATTTGGATAAATTTGTCGTTGAATGTCTGATTGGCTTGCGATAAAGTGAAGCTAATTTAGACTGGTCTATTTATCCTTAATGATCAATGTTACCTATTATTAGTGATATTTGTGACTAACGATACTTGTAATTAATGATACCTAGGCTTGTTTATTTTACTCTTCACGACGCAATCTATTAATATATTAATTATACTAAACTAAAGAGGTTAACTCATATCGCCATGTCTGACGACGCTCCAAGCCCGAGTAGTTGGTCGATGCGCGGCTTAAAACGCTGGCTATCGACCGCCCCTGAAACCCGTGATGAATTGATTCGTTTGGTACAAGACTCCCGTCAGTTCTTAGAGCCAGACACAGTTGATATGCTCGAAGGTGTACTGGACTTGCCAGCCACACAAGTACGTGAAATTATGACACCGCGTCCGCAAGTGATTGGCTTGCACGAAAGCAACAACCTTGCTGATGTGATGGACATTATCCTTGATACCACGCATTCACGCTATCCTGTTTTTGACAGTCAAGACGATGATGCCGTTATTGGTATTTTACTTGCCAAAGATTTGATTCCTATTCTTGTTCATATGGTGCGCGATCAAGAAGATAAAATCGACAGCAAACGTCTAAAAGACTTGGTACGTCAACCTCTCTATATTAGTGAAACTGCGCGCTCTGATACGTTACTGCGCTCATTACAGCGCACTCAAGTACACATGGCGATTGTGGTCGATGAGTTTGGAAATTTTGCAGGCGTAGTCACGATGGAGGACTTGTTAGAAGAAATCGTCGGTGACATCGTCGATGAGCACGATGACTTTGATGAAGACAGTGATATTAATAATATTATCGCCGATCCTGAAAAGCCTAACACTTGGCGAGTACAAGCGTCTACGGTGATTGAAGACTGTAACGATGAGCTGGGCAGCCATTTTGATGATACCGATGTCGATACGATGGGCGGTCTTGTCATGCAAACACTTGGCTATGTGGGTGATCTAGAAGGTGAGAGCGTACAAATAGATGATTGGGAAATCAAAGTAATCGATGCAGAAGGACGCTTTATTCAAAATCTAGAGCTGACCAAGACCACCGACACTCAGCGCCTGTTAATAGGTAGCCATTAGTGTATCGATGATAGTATGATGATGAGATAGACGTTTATTAAGGTAGACGACTATTAGATAGTCAATATAATATCTGATATCTGATAAACGCCATGAGCATTTATATTGAGCTTATATGACAACAGCACGACTTCGGTCGTGTTTTTTGCTTTTTAGCCTATGCTTTTTTTGCTACGCAAATTTACCCATTAATGAATACAGACTGGTATCATGGGCGCATTTAATTTTAAGCATTCTTAATTTTGAGAATTGACAGCCAACCACTGTCAAAAACAGCCGTTGTCGGACAAATAATCTCAGATTTAACGTTTTGAATAATAAGGTTTCGGATAATAGCTATGCGCCTGTCTACTGTTGATTTACAAAAGCGTTTGAACCCCACTAAGCCCAAGCAACTATCGCTTGGGTTGTCTATTTTGATAGCTTGGCTCGCAGGTGCGATATTTATATTTGCACTTGCACCTTATGATATTTGGCCACTAGCGCTAGTGTCACCTGCTATCTTATATGGTCTATTGTTACCAGCGATGACTGGCAAACGTGCGTTTATTATCGGACAAGCATACGGTACGGGGCTTTGGTGCGTCGGCGCATTTTGGCTGTATACCTCCATTCACGTTTATGGAGCGACGCCTGCATGGCTTGCACTCATTATGATTGCGCTTATGGGCCTAGGCATGGGGTTGTTCCATGGCTTTTTAGCGTTGTTGTTTAATCGTGTAGTCGGTAAGCAGCCTTTATCGTTTGCCGCGCTTTGGGTACTACAAGAATGGACGAAAACATGGCTATTTACAGGGTTTCCGTGGTTGTTCGTCGGCTATGCCTTTACTGAACAGTATTGGTTGTCATCACTTGCACCCATCGCTGGGGTATTTGCCATCTCCTTTGTCGCCATCCTATTGGCAGCAAGTATCGTTGAGCTGCTGCGCCGTCGCGGCGGTTATATGGTGGTTGCCATCGCCTTGTTAATCATCAGTACGTCATTGTGGCTGATTAACCCGCAGTGGACAAAGCCTAAAGGCACGCCTGATTTGTCCGTATCATTAATTCAAGGCAATATTCCGCAAGATCTCAAATGGTTGACCGAATATCAAGTAGAAACGCTCAATATTTATGCCAAATTAACCAGCACGGAATGGGGACGCGATCTTATCCTTTGGCCTGAATCATCGATTCCAATGTTTCAGACAGAGGCCGTTGGTTTTATCAGCGAGATGGTAAAGATGGCCAAAGCCACTGATACTACATGGGTGACAGGAATTCCTTATAAGGATGAGGCGGCGTTTGATGCAACTCAAGATAAGTACCCACCATTTTATAATAGTGTCGTTGCGTTAGGTGCGGATGCAGAAGGCTTGTATAAAAAACAGCGTTTAGTGCCGTTTGGTGAGTATATTCCATTTGAGGGGTTATTAGATATACTACCCAATTTGGCAGGTAGCCAAGACATCATGAGCTATAGTCGCGGTAGTGATGAGCAATTACCGTTACAGGTACGCGGACACAATCTAGGCGCGGCGGTTTGTTACGAGGTTGCTTACCCTGATACCACTCGTAAAAACGCCATCAGTACCGACTTTTTATTGACCATCTCAAACGATGCTTGGTTTGGTACGTCGGCAGGTCCATTGCAGCATCTACAAATGGTACAAATGCGGGCGTTAGAAAATGGCCGCTGGTTTATGCGAGCCACCAACACAGGTGTGACTGCTATCATCGATCATAAAGGCCGTATCGTTGAGCGCGCACCGCAGTTTGAGCGCACCGTATTACGAGGTGATGTGCAAGCGCGGGTTGGCAATACACCATTTATGCGTTTTGGTAATTATCCAATTTTATTCATCATTGCGCTATTATTACTGCTGAGCTACCTTGGCAAACGCGCCGCCGCTCGTGCTCGTCTTGGTAAATAAAAAGGACATCGTCAATGGCTTATAAGCAGGTACTAAATAATAATTCCTTCAAATAGTTAAGGGTTTTAACACATTGGTACAAATTGCGATATAATAGGCTAAAATTTCAAATATTTTGCGCAAGGTGGATAAGGTATGTCAGAAGATATCGTCAACAACAATCCAAAAAAAGAGTTTATATATGCTTTGGGCGGCATTGCCTTGTTCTTGGGTATTGTCTTACTTATTGGTGTCTCAGCATTCTTGCGTCCAGCAGGTGAGCACATCACAGCTGAAACGACTGAAGCCTCGGCAGCGGCTGATGAAGCAGAAGCGATCGCTGTTGAAGAGCCAGTAGTGACTGATACTGCTGTTGCTACTGCAGAAGCCGCGTCAGCAGACACTGATACCGATGCAGCAGTAGGTGCTGGCGAGAGTGCGACTGAAGCTGCCGCTGATGCTACGGTTACGCCTGCTGAAGACACAAGCGGTGCAGTGGTTAGCGCTGAAGCTGGTACAGCCACTGCTTCTGGCACAGTGAGCCAAGCTGCGGTTGAAGATACCGAACTCACCGCAGAACAAGCTGACGGTGATCTGGAGGCTGGTACAACTGAAGATACGACTACTGCTCAATAAACTAATGAGACTGTTTGATAAAATGGTTAAATACTATCGTTAGTATTTCATGATAGATAGTTAAGTAGTAGCGTTTTTAAAAAGCACCGAGCTATTATTTTTAATAGCTCGGTGCTTTTTTGTCTCATGTTTTCGTAAGTGACTGTTCAATTAATGAACATTCTTTTCCTTTACATATTTGTAATCTGATGAAACAATAACGCGCATTTATGACTGTCTGTCTTACTAGCGATGGACTTGGTCATCTCTATCGTAGTATCGCAAAGGAATAAACTTATGAGCACGGAAGTAAAATCAGAGGTTAGTGCTACTGAGCTAGAAGCACTAGATAATGGGTTTATGGGCCATCCCAAACCGCTGCGCCCTTTATTCTTTACTGAGATGTGGGAGCGGTTCTCTTACTATAGTATCCGTCCGCTGTTGGTATTATTTATGGTGGCGACGGTGGGAAGCGGTGGCTTTGGTTTCGATGAAGTTACCGCTTCTGCTATCTATGGTATTTTTGCAGGCTCTTTGTACTTGGCAGCGGTACCAGGTGGCTGGCTTGCTGATAACTGGCTTGGTCAAGAGCGTGCATTATGGTGGGGCAGTATTATTATCGCGCTTGGCCATTTATGTATCGCGCTCTCCGCAATGTTCGGTATGACATTATTCTTCGTTGGTCTCATCTGTATCGTGTTGGGGTCGGGGTTATTTAAAACCTGTATTTCGGTGATGGTTGGGGCGTTATACTCTAAGGGTGATGTGCGCCGTGACAGTGGCTTTACTCTATTTTATATGGGTATCAATATCGGCGCTTTATTAGCTGCCCTTATCGTTGGGGTATTTAAAGAGCAAGGCATGTGGCATGTCGGCTTTGGGGTTGGTGGACTGGGTATGTTGGTCTCGCTACTCATCTATCGTTTTTCTGCTCAAAAGACATTGACACGCTATGCACAAGCAAAAGGCATCGCTGCTGAGTGGGAGCGCTCAAATGACCGTTTTAACAACATCGGTCGCTGGGTCATAGGATTTGTGGCTTTACTGGTCGCAGTCGTTGTGCTGGTCGCGTCTGGTATAATGCCGTTTGAGCCGCAAATGGTGGCAGAGTATATGACCTATATCATCGCAAGTGTGGTGATACTGTATTTTGCGATTATGTTTATTTCACCAAGGCTGGATAAAACCGATAAGCTGCGTTTGCTGATTTGCTTCATTTTGATTATCGGCTCAACGCTGTTTTGGTCAAGTTTTGAGCAGCAGCCAACATCATTTAATCTATTTGCTGATCGCTATACTGATCTAAACGTTTTGGGTTTTGAGATACCAAGCATTTGGTTCCAGTCACTTAACCCTTTATTTATTCTTCTTTTAGCACCCATCATTAGTATTGTTTGGGTCAAGCTTGGTAACCGAGGTCTTGAGCCAAGTAGTATGGTGAAGTTTGCCCTTGGGATGTTACTCGCTGCGGCAGGCTTTGGTCTGATGATTATCGCCTCAAAAAGTATTTTGACCAATGATACGGGCCTAGCATCGCCTTTATGGCTAGTTGGTAGCTTGCTGCTCTTGACACTTGGCGAGTTGGCACTTAGTCCTGTAGGTCTGTCGTCAATGACGAAACTTGCACCAAAGGGCATGCAAGGACAGATGATGGGGCTTTTCTTTGCATCTTTAGCGATGGGTAATTTGGTTGCGGCATTCTTCGGTGGCAATGTGTCAGCTGATAAAATTGAAGGTCTACCAACATTATTTACCACAATGACCGTCTTTTTGGTGGTGACGGCTGCCATCTTGTTAATATTAGCAAAGCCTATCAATAATATGCTCAAAAAGAGCGAGCATGCTGATAAGGCTGTCCAATAAATAGCGCTTTAACGTTACTTTTGTACAGGCTATACGCTCAATAAAAGACAAATTTAAGACGTGTTACCAGTTGTGGGAACGCGTCTTATTGGTTTACTTGTTAAGATATTTGTCTAAGCTATTGAAAGCCTGCGCTGTGCCCAAACATCTAATGATGTTCTACTAAAATACTATACTACTCTTTGTAGCAGTTAGCCTCGTTTATTTGAATTTTTATGAAAACTTAGTGCTAGATATAAATGATCTAAATACTGATCGTTTACTTAATGCTCAAGATTTACCCGCTCGAATAAGACGACTAACCATAGTCGCCTCACGATAAAACCTCTCTAAAATCAATAAGGAAACATTCGATGAATAAACAAGCCATACATGATCGTATCGATAGCTTACGTAAAACTTTAGTCGCACAAGACCTTACCGCCATTATTGTACCGTCAGCCGATCCGCATTTATCTGAGTATTTACCGGAATATTGGCAAGCGCGGTTATGGTTGTCAGGGTTTACAGGCTCAGTTGGTACACTCGTTGTCACGGCCGATTTTGCAGGTCTATGGACTGATAGTCGCTATTGGGTACACGCCGCTGACCAGCTAGAAGGTACTGGTATTAGCTTAGAAAAGCTTGCTCCTGGTCAGCCAAACCATATCGACTGGTTAGCTACGCATTTGGCAGAGGGTGATAGCGTGGCCGTGGATGGCAATGTGCTGTCTATCGCTGAGCAAGATAAGCTATTAAATGCATTCGATGCTAACGACATTACCTTAATCACCGAGCGTGATGTGTTGACAGAGATATGGACAGATCGTCCAGCGCTACCATCAGCAGATTTATATCAGCATAATGCGCAGTTCGTTGCACAGTCCGCTAGCTCAAAACTTGCTGCAGTGCGTGAAGGTATGGCTGAGGCAGGCGCGACGCATCATTTGCTATCAAGCCTAGATGATATAGCTTGGCTCACCAATTTGCGCGGCGCTGACGTCGATTATAACCCCGTATTTTTATCACATATGCTCATCAGTGACGATAAGGCGACGCTATTCGTTGATAATAACAAAGTCAGCAGCGATATTGAAAAATCCCTAAAAGATAGTGGTATCATGTTAGCTGATTATGATGCCGTACAAGGCGCATTGAGCGAGATGACACCAGAAGACCTACTGTTATTAGATCCAAGCAAAGTTGCTGTGGGTACGCTATCAAAAATGGCGGATGATGTGGGCTTTATCGAGCAAATGGCACCAAGTACATTACTCAAATCTGTTAAGTCTGATGCTGATATTGAGCATGTACGTGAGGCAATGCGTCAAGATGGCGCAGCATTGAGTGAGTTTTTTGCTGCTTTTGAGCAGCGTCTAGCAGACGGTGAACGTTTAAGTGAGCTGGACGTGGATAGCATGCTGATTGAGGTACGTAGTCAGCAGCCGCATTATGTCTCGCCAAGCTTTCCAACGATTGCAGGCTTCAATGAAAATGGTGCATTGCCGCATTACCGTGCGACGCCAGAGAAGTTTAGCTACCTTGATGTAAGTGAGGGCGAGGGCGGCTTACTACTGATTGATTCGGGCGCTCAGTACCAAAACGGCACTACTGATATCACTCGTGTGGTCGGCATTGGTACAGTCATCAATGAGCACAAACGCGACTTTACTACGGTGCTCAAAGCCCATATTGCTTTGGCGCGTGCAAGCTTCCCTGATGGTATTGCCTCGCCACTCATTGATGCAATCTGCCGTGCACCATTATGGCAGGCACAAATGGACTACGGTCATGGTACCGGTCACGGCGTTGGTTACTTCTTAAACGTTCACGAAGGCCCGCAAGTCATCGCTTATAGTGCCAGTACGCCAAAAGAGCGTGCGATGAAAGAGGGGATGATTTCTAGTAATGAGCCAGGATTATACCGTGAAGGTAAGTGGGGCATTCGTATTGAAAACTTAGTAGTCAATATGCCGGTGGCAAATGCTACTGAGACTGAGTTTGGTGAATTTTTAAACTTTGAAACCATTACCTATTGCCCGATTGATACCCGTTTGCTCGATACAACTTTGCTCAACCAAGTAGAGGTCGATTGGCTCAATGATTATCACAGCCAAGTCTATGCTGAGCTAAAGGATCGTGTTGAAGGTGCAGCACTTGAATGGCTGACCGAACGTACACAAGCTATTTAAAATAAAGACTGGTTAATGCTTGATTGAAATACAAAAAGCCCCGTAAAAATATTTACGGGGCTTTTTTAATGGAGCTCTTTAACGGATATCTAAAAGCTGTCGATAAATCAGTTAATAGACTAGTGTTTTTTAGCCATATTTTCTTGAACAATATCTTCAACCGCTTGGTTTTTTTCTGTGATTCCGGCAAGCTGCTGACCCACTTCCGCTCGTAACCATGATTTTAAGTCCTCAGATATTTGCATCATTTGCTCACTCAGATAGTCATCTACATGCATCTCTAGCTCTTGAATTAAGCTCTCGTGGGCAGCAGTCAGTTCTGGGTTTTTAAAAGACAAATCAATTGCTGCGCCTTTTTGAGGTTTTACGATAGTGTTTTCAGTCTGACTGACCGTATAAGAGTGATCATTGACACCGTTTTTTTCGTTGTTGGTAGGACTGTGTGCATCGCTCGTAGTTTGCTTGTCGTTCGTAGCGGCTTCGGTATCGCTCTTCTCTTGCTCAGCACCGCTTTGTTCATCCGCTTCTTTCTGAGCTTGTTCTGCTTGTTGTTTTTCTTTTTTAGCTTCTTCTTGTTCAATTTTTGCAACATCACGTGCTTTTTCTTCTTCAAGCTTTTTTTCTTCAGCTAAGCGTTGTTGTTCCGCAGCGGCACGTTGTTCTGCTTGCTTATCAGCAAGCGCTTTTGCAGCCGCTTGCTCAGCTTTATGCGCACTATATAGCTCATCAAGGTGTGCATCTAAGTCTGGCAAACTAAAGGTAAAGCTTTCGTAGGGGGTGTCTGTTTGCAGCAGAGTCGTGATATCCGTTAACTCTTGGACGATGGCGGCCCGTATCTGCTCTGGCGCGCGCGTCCAACGCTGATAGAATTGATGCGAAAACGAATAGCTTGACATAGACTCTTCCATAAATTTTCTAAAAATTACCCCTTATCATACGCAACTATGATAAGGGGTTGCAAGCGGACAAACGTAGCAAAACTGCTACCGACGTTACATCAATGGCCCTATTCGCTTTTATGGATATTATAGGATGCATCTAAGACCCAATAACTGTAACAACTACGTTAATTATGACCAACGTGCAAAAATCACTGAGCCATTGGTACCGCCAAAGCCAAAGCTATTGGATACTGCATAATTGAGATTATCAACCTTACGTGATTGATTGGCCACGTAGTCTAGATTACAGTTATCCTCGACATTATCTAAATTAATCGTTGGCGGTACGTGCTGATTTTGCAAAGCCAATATCGTAAAGATAGCTTCAACACCACCAGCTGCGCCCAGTAAGTGTCCAGTCATAGATTTGGTGGAGCTAACCAAGATGCTGTCTTTAACGGATGCAAAAACAGTTTCAATAGCGATCGATTCAGCGACGTCACCAGCAGGGGTACTAGTACCATGAGCATTGACATAACCGACGCTTGACGGTTCGATACCAGCATCATCAAGGGCACTTTGCATGGCGCGAGCAGCACCATTACCATCTTCAGGAGGTGCCGTAATGTGGCTGGCATCGTCACTCATACCGAAGCCGACGACTTCAGCAAGGATAGTTGCACCGCGTTCTTTAGCATGGGCAAGGCTTTCAAGTACCAATACGCCTGCGCCATCACCCATCACAAAACCATCACGATCTTTATCGAATGGGCGTGATGCTTTGGTAGGCTCATCATTACGGGTAGAGAGCGCATGCATCGCCGCAAAACCTGCCATACCTAATGGGCTTGAACCCCTTTCGCTACCGCCAGCAATCATGACATCAGCATCGCCGTAAGCGATTAGACGTGCAGCCAAACCGATAGCGTGCGTCCCTGTCGTACACGCAGTTGCAGTAGCAAGATTGGGGCCTTTAAGTTTGTGTTTGATAGCTACCAGTCCAGCTGCCATATTGGCAATAGAACCCGGTACGATAAATGGTGATACTTTTTTAGCGCCTTTTTCAGTTAGCATAGCGCAGCTGTCTTCAATAGTCTGAATACCACCGATACCAGAGCCTAATATGACACCGAAACGCTCCTGATCGACATTTTGTACTGGCGTATCATTAGCGCTAACTTCTTCAATAAAGCCAGCCTCTTTTAATGCCATTGCAGTAGCCGCGACACCATAGTGCATGAATGCATCATAACGGCGTGCATCTTTAGGGCTCATATATGGCGTAGTATCAAAGTCTTTGATCACACCTGCGATTTGGGCACGGTAATCAGTCGCATCAAAGTGTGAAATGGTTGAAATACCACTTTCGCCATTGAGCAACCGTGTCCATGTGCTCTCAACATCCACACCTAGCGGGGTAACAGCCCCCATACCAGTAACGACGACACGCATCTCATCAGGACGTTCATGATGAGGAGGCTTACGACGCCGTTTTGATTCAGCGTTGGTATGTTGCGGTATCGGTGAACTGCTGTTTTGGCTCATGTGATATATCCTGTACTTGCGATCCTAAAAGGGTGAGACTACTTGTTTTATTGTAAATATTCTAAAATTACGCAATATTATTTATAGCGTTATCCCGCTACTTTAGCAACTATTATAAAGCACATAAGTGCACGTCTGTAAACTTAATAATTCATAGAATGATGACGCAAGAGTAAGATAAAACAAAAAGTTAGCACAATATTGTTGAATTACTAGTCATTGCGCGTTTAAATCTTCTTTAAATCTAACAACTTATTTACTTATTAGGCAAAACATACTTGCCCTAATACCACGCTTTTACTTGCGCCTGTTACTGCTGGCAAGTTACCTGTTTCACCCATCAAAGTTTGGCGTGCCAGCCAAGCGAAGGCCACAGACTCTACCCAAGTTGGCTCAAGTCCTAGACTTGCCGTAGTCTCTACTGTGCAATGGGGCAGATGCGCTTGCAAGCGGGTCATTAAGTAATTATTCAATGCACCGCCCCCGCAGACATATACCGAACCATCTACATGTGCATTAATAAACATGTTAATTTGCATGCTAGCACTGATAGCCGTAAGCTCCGTCAAGGTCGCTTGTACATCTGCTGATGAGTAGCGAGTAGAGGCAGAAATCTGATCAAAGTGTTGTAGCTCGCTTTGTAGCCACGCTAGGTTAAAGTCCTCACGCCCTGTACTTTTGGGATAAGGTTTCGCAAAAAACGGGTACTCTAATAATTGATTGAGTAGCGGTTCAATGACCTGTCCAGACTGCGCCCATGCGCCGCCCGCGTCATAGCTGTGATCGGTATGTAGCGCGGTCCACGCATCAAGTAATAAATTGGCAGGGCCAGTATCATAACCAACAACAGGGCTATCATTGGCTGGCAAGACGGTTATATTGGCAATACCGCCCAAATTTAATAACACGCGTGTGCTATCAGGTGCGGCAAACAATGCTTGATGAAAAGCAGGAACCAAAGGCGCGCCTTGTCCACCGACTGCCATATCACGGCGACGAAAGTCGCTGACCACGCTAATGCCAGTGCGCTCAGCGATGACATTGGCATCGAGTAGTTGTAAGCTAAAGCCCAATTGCGGACGATGACGTACCGTCTGCCCATGACAACCAATTGCCAGCACCGACTCACCATCAGTATTTGACTGCTTCAATAATGTATTAACCACGTCGCTTGCAAATTCAGCATATTCTTTACTTACCCAGCCAAACCAGTCCAATTCGCTGTTTGGTTCATCAGCGGTTGACGTTAACTCTTGGATACCATTAGGTTGGCACAACGCTAAGAGCACCTCACGCAGTCGCGGCGGAAAATCTTGATTATAAGTTGCCAACAGTTGCATCGGTGGTTGAGTATTGCCTGCATTATTAAACTGACAAAGCACTGCATCCATACCGTCCAAGCTAGTGCCTGACATCATACCGATATATAGACCGTCGTCAAAGCTTTCAAACACTGTTTGCTCCAGCGCCTCAGTCAGTGCAGCGTAGTTTGTATCGTCGTCACTACCTACTGAATCAGATGAGTCAGCTAAAAATTCGGTGTTTTCAGGGTCATTCGTGGTCTGAGTAGGGTTGGTCATGGCAATTTACCTTAAAAAACGCTAGTATATCCCTCAAATTCTAACATCTTTTACAGGCTACGAAGTCCTAAATAGCCCAAACGCGTTACCCTTTTAATAAAGACAATAAAGAGAGCATCATGACAGACCATTCATACACCCTAGAAGAACAAATTGCCCTTGTGCAACGCGGTACGCAAGAAATTTTATCAGAAGAGGATTTGGTTGCAAAACTCAAATTAGGCCGTCCGCTACGCATCAAAGCAGGCTTTGATCCTACCGCACCTGACTTGCATTTGGGTCATACGGTATTGATTAATAAGCTTAAGCATTTTCAAGATTTGGGTCATGAGATTTACTTTTTGATCGGTGATTATACGGCCAAAATTGGCGATCCTTCTGGTAAGAACAGCACGCGCCCGCCATTGACTGACGAGCAAATCAAAGCCAATGCTCAGACCTATGCCGAGCAAGTCTTTAAAATCTTGGATAAAGAAAAAACCAAGATTGTTTTTAACTCTGAATGGTTTAATGATATGTCAGCAGGAGATATGATTCAGCTGTCAAGCCAGCTTACCGTCTCGCGTATGCTTGAGCGTGATGATTTCTCTAAACGCTATGCCGCCCAAACGCCAATTGCTATTCATGAGTTTTTATACCCATTGGTACAAGGCTATGATTCTATCGCGCTTAAGGCTGACATTGAGCTTGGCGGTACTGATCAGACCTTTAATATCCTCATGGGGCGTACTTTGCAAGGTCGTTATGGACAAGAGCCTCAAGTTTGTATCACCGTGCCAATCTTAGAAGGGTTAGACGGCGTTAATAAAATGTCTAAATCCTTGAACAATTACGTCGGTATTTATGATGCACCGGGCACCATGTACCAAAAACTGCTATCTATGCCAGACACTTTAATTCGTCGCTACTTTGAGTTTTTAAGCTTTAAGCCGATGGAAGAAGTCGAAGCATTGATGGCAGAGATGGAAAACGGTCGCAATCCACAAGAAATCAAACGTATCCTCGCCGAAGAGTTGATTGAACGTTTTCATGATGCTGATGCGGCGGCTAATGCACACAAATCTGCAGGCAACGTTTTAGCTGATGGCGAATTACCAGTCGACCTGCCAGAAATTATGCTAGATCTAGAAGGGCAAGATGCGCTATTTATCACCCAAGTCTTAAACCAAGCAGCACTTGCCAAAAACAATTCTGCAGCTAAAGATATGGTAAAACGTGGCGCGGTAAAAGTAGATGGTGACGTAGTCGATGCTAGCTTTAGCTTAACATCAGGTCAGACGGCTGTTATTCAAGCAGGCAAAAAGGCCTATGCAAAAGTAACGGTAGAATAATAGGGCTTTTAATATCAAGAGCATAAATAAGGTCGACATTGATTGTCGGCCTTATCTATTTCTATTATTTGAACATAACGAGACAGTATTTAGCTCATACATTTATAGGGAAGGCTAGGAGTTACTTATGAACCAATCTATTCCACAAGGCATCTACCGCCATTATAAAGGCAGTCTTTACCAAGTGTTGCATACCGCGCAGCATTCCGAAACGGAAGAAAGGCTAGTGGTTTATCGCTGTCTATATGGTGAGTATGGCGTATGGGTACGACCACTTTCGATGTTTAGCGAGACAGTCACACGTGATGGTAAAGAAGTGCCTAGATTTGAATTGATTAAAGCGCTCACTGATTAGTTTGAAGCTGATTAGTTGGAAATGCAAAGCCCGACTAGAAACTTAAGGTACGCTGTCGTAGGCTGGGTTTTTAACCCAGCTTTTTACCATATCACCTAGCGCTCATTTCCCACAAACTCTTTTAGCACTTTATAAAAGGCAATCGGCTCATCCATCGGCACCGCATGACCAGAGCGCGGCAAAACAATCTCAGTTGCATTAGGGAGCATACGGGTCACTTCTTGCTGCCACTTAGGATCATAGAGCGTTGAGCGATCTCCAACTAAGTTTACCACTGGAATGGTGATTTTTTCTATGACGGCTCGAAAATCGTACTCTAACTTTAAATACGCTTGTAAGCAGCGCATTTTATGTTGCCAGGTATTATGATTATAAAACACCAGCTTATGATCATTTTGATGCGTTAAAAGCTGGACGAGGGCTTTTGAGCGTGAACGATTTACTGATAGTAAAGAAAATAGCCGCTCAATATCTGTGACCTGGCGTTTAATCGTAAATGGTAGGTGCGTAAAACTGTCAACATTAGCATAAGGCAGTGTCATATCTACCACTTCATGAAATATATCAAACACTTCCTGCTGCCGCTCACTAAATAAGCCGCCTTGCCAATCAGCCTGATTATGAATCGCAGGACTTTGGTCGATGTTCATATAACGGCTGACCCGTGACATACCAAAACGCTCAAAATACCCCCACATTACTTGCGCACCCATAGAGATAGCAGCAACTGGTAAAGATTCTATTTTAAGGTCGTGACAAATTTGCTCAATCACGGTGTTGATATCGTCAGCATACTGGCGTACAAAATCAAATTGCGTCAAATGAATAGACTTCGCTTCTCCAAAGCCTCTAAAATGCGGAAGATAAAACCTGTATTTGTCAGTAAGCGGCAATATAAAAGGTAAAAACTCGCGCGCATCCATGCCATACGCATGGAGCAAAATGACAGGTCTGCCTTTGCCAATCACAGAGACAGGAATGATTGTATCGTCAGTCTTGATGATGCTCAAAGTCTGTAATTGGTATTGTGACGGTATTTTTAGCCAGTCTTTTATCATGGGCGGCAGCTTCTTGTTTTCATTTCATTTATGGAGGTTCATTTTATAATTTTAATATTAAAATGCTCAGCACAAAACATTTTTATATTAGTAAGGCGTGTTATAGTAAAAAAAGCATATTTAACAATAATATAAGTATAAAAATATCTATCAGAGCCATGTCGTCAAAATAATAATTCAATGTAAGAAGGAAATAAAAATTTATGAGTAGAGCGACATTATCCAGTCTTGATAGTAGCCTTTATCCTCAGGTCTGGAGCCAGCTGACTTTTACGGATCCACATGGTTTATTAATGGCGCTTTTGACGGGTGATCTGGCGTTAGAACCCAACGACTTTACCAAACGATTACTGGCAAATGATACGTATCAAGATTGGATTAATGCTACCGTATTTGGGCGCTATATTCAGCGTAGTTTTGAAGCATTTTATCGTCAAACTGAAGACAGCTTTAATATGGATATGCCAGCGCTGTTTCGCGCTGAGCTGTTACGTCATGCGCAGTATCTACCGTTAGAACAAGTATTATTTATCGCAGGTACTATGCCAAAAAGCGCACGACTCGATAAGTTATTTACCACCACTGTTAATCCTGCTACCGCCGTCTTGGGTGCTCAAAAAGCCAAGCAGAATGCGCTAAAATTAGGACAACAAGACAGTCAAACCTTGATCATAAATCAGATAAAGGTCATTGGTAAGCAAGTGGTCGGGTTTCCAATACGTCATAATAAGCGTACCAGTGAGCGCACCCGCAATGAAGTACTTATCCTGGATTTTAATGATTTGCGTTTGGTTGATGAGCAAGTTTTAGATAATGAGACGCCAACTACTACGGCGATGCTAAATGACACCGCCGTAGTACTGCGTTATTATGAATTGCGTTGATGGTTTATATATAAAACTTTATAGACTAAGAGTTTTGCTTAGCTATCGTTAAACCATTAAAAGTTTGCGCGACTGGCATGACTTCTAAACGGTTGATATTAATGTGCGCAGGCGACTCAATCAGCCATAGTAAAATATCGCCAATATCTTCACCCGTCATGGTTGTAAAGCCGTCATAGACCTTGGCCGCTTTATCGTCATCGCCATGATAGCGGACGTTTGAAAACTCCGTACCTGCTACATTGCCTGGTTCAAGATTGGTTACGCGTACTTGGGTGCCAATCAGATCCGCGCGTAAGTTTAAGCTGAACTGTTTTACAAATGCTTTGGTCGCGCCGTAGACGTTCCCACCAAGGTAAGGCCAGCTACCAGCGATAGAGCCGACGTTGATAATATAGCCACTATCGCGTGCGACCATCGCTGGCAACACCGCATGGGTCAGAGCTATTAATCCTTTAACATTGGTATCGACCATTCTCATCCAATCATCAAGATTGGCACTTTGGGCAGGCTCTGTACCAAGTGCTAGACCTGCATTATTGACCAAGACATCTAGCTGATTAAAGCCATCGGGCAAATCCGCAATAATTTTTGGAATAGAGGCCGTATCATCGACATCCATGACGACCGGTAAAAATAAATCGCCTAACGTTTCAGCCATTGCAGTGAGTTTATCAAGTCGTCTGGCACAGCCAATTACGTGATGACCTTCGGCAACCAAACGCTCAGCCAGCGCTTTACCAAAACCAGCACTTGCGCCTGTAATCAATACGTTCATTTTATATCCTTATCATTGCTGTCGTAAGCTGTAGTCACGATTCTTATAACGACTACTTTTTGGATTATTTGTTAAATAACTGCTTACCAAAGATTTTATCGCCTGCATCACCAAGACCCGGGATGATATAACCGTGTTCATCCAAATGACTATCCAATGCAGCCGTATAGATAGTCACGTCAGGATGAGCTTCATTCACCAAACGTACGCCTTCAGGTGCCGCAACCAACACCAGAGCCTTGATACTCTTACAGCCATTTCTTTTTAACATATCAATAGTAGCAACCATCGAACCGCCAGTGGCAAGCATGGGATCAACGATAAGCGCTGGGCGTTTGTCCATATGGCTGACGAACTTTTCAAAAAATGGCACTGGTTGTAAGGTCTCTTCATCGCGCTGTAAACCTACGACAGAGATTTTTGCAGTAGGGATTAAGTCAAGTACGCCATCAAGCATGCCAATACCAGCACGTAATATAGGAACGATGGTTGCCGTTTTGCCGATGATTTGCTCACCCTCTATCTCACCGCACCAACCCTGCATAGGAAAAGTTTCAATTTCAAAATCGCGACTTGCCTCATAAGCCATTAAACGAGCAAGCTCTTTGGTCAATGTACGAAATTTATAAGTACTACAGTCTTTTTCACGCATTAGGCTGAGTTTATGACGGACTAACGGATGATCAATTACAGTAATTTTTAAGTCACTCATAAATACTCTCTTGGTTGTAGGCTGATGCACACGCAGTTACTGCGATTGCTATTAGTATAAAAGATACAAACACTTACCGCACTTAACGCTATACCAAGCGTAGAAATAGTAAGATTGAGGCTTAAATAACCAGTTTTAAGCCAAACCTATTCGGCTATATAGCGCTATGACAAGTGAAGTCGTGTTTAGGCCTGTTATGATAGCAAAAAAACCACTTTTCCGATGAAGAATCTTATGACCAAACAACCATCTGGTATCCAAAACCAGTCAAATCCTAGCCCAATATCGACAAAATCAATAGCAACACCGATAGAAACCCACCCTTTCGAGCCTGTCTTGCCACCCAATGCTACGGTCATGATGATGGGGACATTTCCGCCTACCGCTGACAAATGGGCTATGCGCTTTCATTATCCTAACTTCTATAATGATATGTGGCGCATTTATGGTGGCGTATTTTTTGACGATGTAAACTATTTTAGAGTAGGGGATGAAAAGCGTTTTGATCCTGAGCGTATTCGCAACTTTTTGTTTGAACGTGGCATTGCTTCGTGCCCAACGGTCAAGCAAGCGATTCGAGAAACGGGTAATGCTTCTGACAAAAATTTAACCGTCGTCACTCCCGTTAATTTAGATGACATTTTGCCAAGAGTTCCCAAAGTGCAGGCGCTGTTTACAACAGGCGGCAAAGCCACAGAAGTTTTAATTGATTTACTGGATAGCTCATTACCAAAGTCGAAACATCCAAAGACCAATCAAAGTATGGCTTACCCTTATAAGGGGCAAAGCGAAAATTCTGATCTAACAGCGACTACAGTGGATGACTTAACCTTATATCGACTACCTTCTACTTCACGCGCTTATCCATTAGCATTAGATAAAAAAATTGCTGCCTATAAAGCGTTTTTTGAAAAGGTAGGTAAAGTATAAAGTGCTCTATTACGAAGGTTGTAAGAAGAATATCCTTTGATAAAATCGTATATAAAGTAGAATAAAAATATTTTTATTGCTAACTTATTGATAAGAATAAGATATTGGTTGTATTATCGAATAATAATAAAAACAATATATAATCTTCTTGACCCCCTATCAAAAGCGCGTATAATGCCACCCAGTCGAAAGGGAAGGATGATTGGAGAGTGGTTTACCACTGAACACATCAATCCTTAGTTTGGAGTATTTATTTAGCTAAATAAAGTCTTTCAAACTAAATAAAATAAACCCTTGACACTGACAAAAAAGGGTCTATAATACGCCCCTCATTAGCACAAACTGGCCGTAACGGATAGAATATTTACCCATTACCAACCCAGCTAACTAATTGAAACAAAACGAAATAAAAGCTTGACAAACATAATTAACATGATATGATAGTCAGCTCGCTAATAACGATAAGCACATTGCTTGGTTATTAGTAGAACAACGCTTCAACTGGACGACAGTGAAGGGACATTATTTAAAAGCAAAACTAAAGAACAACTTGTGTGGATTTTTGCTG
>NZ_JBPYDD010000008.1:0-140998 GCF_051847535.1 Psychrobacter sp. 1U1
GACAACGTTGAGATGGGCGTCGAGCTTATCCACCCAATCGCTATGGACAAAGGTCTTCGCTTTGCAATTCGTGAAGGTGGCCGTACAGTAGGCGCTGGTGTTGTTGCTAACGTTAACGACTAAGAAGACATTGCAAGGTTTGCTGCATTCAGCTTAGTCTGATGAGTGTGAAGCCTTTAGTCAAAAAGCCATCCTTATATAAGGGTGGCTTTTTTTTGATGAAGAGTAAGACGAGGAAGCATAATGGCTACTATAAAAAGTCTGTCAAATCACGATTTAGATTTTGTCACAATAATACAAATGGTAGCGAATATTGAAGCTATGGTGCAGGCGCAAGAGGCGTGGTCGTGTCAAGCAATGGTTGATTTGCTAGAGCAAGATAACAATCATATCCTGATTGCTTATGATAAAGGCAAAGAAGAAAAAATTGCTAGCCATAAAATAGTGGGTTATTGTCTGTATCAGATAGTATTTGAGCAGGCAGAAATTCTACGAATTGGTACTCGTCCTAAGTGTCAACGCCAAGGTATCGCCTCGCAGATTTTTGATAAATTAAATACTGAATTGATAAATAAAGATGTGGAGACGCTACTGTTAGAAGTACGGGCGGACAATGCTCCTGCGATAGCTTTGTATGAACAGCAAGGGTTTTCAATGATTTATAAGCGTCAGGGCTATTATCGTATACCGAATCAGCCAGCAATTGATGCGCTCATCATGCAACGTTTGCTATAGCACTGTGATTTAGTATTGTGAGTTTCGCATTTTTTGAAGAGGTTATAAAGGAGGGGCAGCGTTAGGTATTTTACAGTCTGCGCCATCAATGTTATAAGTACTGTCTGCTTTCATACGTTCAAGTACTTTAATACGCTCAGTGAGTAACTCGACCATACGATTTATATTCGCCTGTTGCTTTTTCACTTGCGTAAGCTTTTGCTGCGTCAGCATCAGTTGATCATCAAGGTTGAGATGCCCATCATAATAGTCATTAAGGCTGTCTTTGATTTCAGTGAGCGTAAAGCCAATAGCTTGAGCGCTTTTGATCAGCTCGATACGTTCAATACACTCTGAATGAAACTCAGTATAGAGACGAGATCCAGCTTGACGCTTACGTGATTTTAGCAGCCCCAATTGATCATAATGGCGTATGGTGTCCTTGGTCGTATTGGCCTGTGTTGCCAATTTTCCAATCAGTAAAAACGATGTATCAGGTGCCATACTAACCTCGTTGACCGGTAATTATAAAAAGGTTTGCTATTACAATAGCATTTGTTCTCACTTGAGTTGCCAAGGCTCTATTGTATCAATTAGCGATACGGATAAGGATTTGTGAGAATCTTTTCGCCATGTGGTTGAACCACTGCCAATCAGCGTATCTAGCTGTGCTAAAAAGTGAGGACGTGGTAAAATCGTTGCACCCAAGCTTATTAAATGATCATTTGGCAATTGACAGTCTACAAGGGTAACATTGCTTTGTTCGCATAAACGCATCAAGCCCCAGAATGCAATTTTTGAGGCATTAGAGGCACGGTGAAACATCGACTCACCAAAATAAATACTGCCTATTTTTAACCCATAAAGTCCACCAATGAGCGCACCTTTCTCATCCCAAACTTCAATACTATGGGCAAATCCATGAGCATGAAGCGCTGTGTAAGCCTCGATCATTTCTTCATGTATCCAAGTATGCTCACTTTCAGGCAAACCATTACTGCGCGGTAAACTACAGGCATGAATCACATCATCAAACGCTTGATTGAGCGTCAGCTGCCAACGAGTACGGTCTGCTTGCTTGCGTAGCGATTTGCTTGGCTTATAATCGGTCGGCGTTATTACACAACGCGGGTCAGGACACCACCAAGCGATAGGCTCATCTTCGTTAAACCAAGGGAATAATCCCTGCGCGTAGGCGGAAATCAGCGTTTGAGGTGCTAGATCGCCACCTATCGCCACGATACCGATACCATCTGGATCGATAGAAGTAGGGTCAGGAAAGTCATAACGCCCAAGATTTTTTAAAGTCTCAGGCGTGATATGACTATCATTTTGTTGAGAAAAGTTGCCCATTTAGGCTTCTTTATCGGCAGTCAGGGTCGATGCATACGTATGATCAGTTGCCGTAACTTCACCCATAGCATCCAAATACTTTTCGGCATCGAGCGCTGCCATACAACCAGTACCAGCAGAAGTAATGGCTTGACGATAAACATGATCGGCGACGTCACCTGCTGCAAAGACCCCTTCAATACTGGTTTGCGTAGCATTACCGTTTAAGCCGCTATTGACGATAAGATAGCCATCTTTCATGTCCAACTGATTTTTGAATAAATCAGTATTAGGTTTATGGCCAATTGCTACAAACATGCCATGGCTATCTAACTGTTTAGTGCTACCGTCAATCATAGATTCGATGATGACGCCATTGACACCCATATCATCACCGACTACTTCTTTTACTTGATGGTTCCATTCGATTTTCACATTACCGTTTTTGGCTTTTTCAAACAGTTTGTCTTGTAGAATTTTTTCAGAACGTAAGCTATCACGGCGATGCACTAATGTGACTTCAGAAGCAATATTTGATAGATATAACGCTTCTTCAACAGCGGTGTTACCACCACCAATCACCGCAACTTTTTGGTCTTTATAAAAGAAACCATCACAGGTGGCACAAGCAGATACGCCAAGGCCTCTAAACTTGGTTTCGGACTCTAAACCTAAATACTGCGCTGATGCACCTGTTGAGATAATAAGAGCATCACAGCTATAGCTGCCGTTGTCGCCAGTCAACTTAAAAGGACGCGCACTTAGGTCAACAGCATTGATATGATCGTAGACCAGTTCGGTACCGAAGCGCTCAGCGTGTGCCTTCATACGATCCATCAGTACAGGGCCTGTCAAGTCATAAGCATCACCTGGCCAATTATCGACTTCAGTGGTGGTGGTTAATTGTCCGCCTACTTCCATACCAGTGACCATCACTGGCTTTAGGTTGGCACGTGCAGCATAGACAGCGGCAGCATATCCTGCTGGACCTGAGCCTAAAATGATGAGTTTTTCGTGACGCGCTTCTTGAGTAGCAGTGTTGTTTTCAGTTGACATACTTTTTCCTTGCTAAATTTGATAAACGATGATTATAAAAAACTAGAAATAATTGAGTGATTTTAATTATATGTGATACTAACATAAGGGCCGTTACTAAGAAGTGCAAGTTTGCTAAAACTAATATGGATATTATTACAATTAAAGTATGCTCGCTGTGTTTGTGCAGCTCAATTTTGCACAAGATTTATCTGAGTAGAGCGTTATAATTTTTTACCTCTTTTGTTGAAGGTTAATTATAGTCAATCAATAGTGTTCATAGCTATATTTTTCAATGAGATTGCCTTCGCTATTTTGTTGAGGTCTCTACTTATTTATAAATTCGTTATCGGTGTGTTTTCTTGCACGTTTTATTCATAACATCGTCCCCAATCGAGCTATGTATTTGTTATTATAAGAAGTTATGCTAAACGCCTAGAGTGTGAGTAACATCGGCTAGCGATAGGCAAGCATATTACTAACATAGAGTGCTAAGTACCTATTTTAAATGTTAAACGACGACTTTTACGTTATGTATAGCAATAAGATACCTTATAATAGCTGTTTTATTATAGATGCTTTTTATAGACCCCGTTTATAAAGACTGTTTATAAGTATTTGGCTACGTCAATCTATGTCAGCACTTTATGTCAGCATGATTCAGCTTAATCATGGACTGACGACTATTTAGTATGGATAACAAGGCAGATTTTACGTGATATCAGCACCGCTTATTGAGTATTTAAAAAAAGGGATATTTACCTTTCTTGGGATAATTTTGGCCGTTTATTTGTTCGTTATTTTATCGACCTATACCGGCAATGATCCTAGCTGGTCGCATATTAGCAGTGATATGACGACGATTAATAATATGGGCGGCTCAACAGGCGCATGGTTGTCTGATCTGTTCTATAGCTTTTTTGGCTTTGGCGCTTGGTGGCTACTGGCTTTTTTAATCTATGAATCTATCTTGATTTGGTGGGACAATAAGCCGACGTTTTGGTTGCTACGCTTGGTGGCTTATGTCTTTTTAATACTAAGTAGTAGTGCCTTGTTTGCGCAAATTGTTGCTCTAGTACAGCAAGTTACAGACCCTATTGCATCAGGCCTTGAAGGCGTTGCAGGCGGCATCATCGGGCTTGAGTTGCAAGCACGCCTGACGCAGCTATTATCGCAGTGGGGAAGTGTATTGTTTTTGGCAGGGTTTGTCGGTATCACTGCGACGTTTGCGTTCAATATTCATTGGCATAAGTTATATGGTAAGCTTATCGATTTGTCATGGCTTGGCTCAGGTGTCAAAGATAATAGTGTTCAGCATATCTACAGTCAGCAAGGCTCTGATAATACAGCATCTAACGACGAGGAAAACAGCGCAGCTCATAAGTTAGCTGCCAGTACTAACAACCATACAAGCACTGAACGTAAAGCGAAACAAAGTGCCGATGGCTACGAGCAACTACCCCTCGAGCTACAAACCGCTGGCGTAAGCCATACGCCAGATAATAATAGTCGCTTTAGTCATGCGCTAACGGATTTTTTGGCCAAGTCAGGACTTGGCGCTAGCGTCAAGGCGACTGTTGCAGCCAATGCTGCTGAGTCTGCTACAAATCAGGCTACTATGTATGACAGCTCGCAAGCATCAGCTCCTATATCGAATAACCATACTGAAAACGCTAATAATAAGACACAAGTAGTAGCACCCACTATGCCTACTCGTAAAGTTGAACCTAGCTTTGCATGGAATGATGCTGGTACGGTCGATGATTTATTGGCCACTGAATCTGAGAAAGATCAATACGTATCAACGCCGATGCCCGCTACAGATCCTGTTATATCTGCACCTGTAGAAACTCATGTAGATTTTGAGCAAGCAGTAGAATATGACGATAGAGCGTTTGAAAATAACCAATCTGATGCAATCAAATCTGAACAAATAGATACGACTGCTGCTATTGAACAAACACCCAATTTAGATGCGTTGGCAAATACTTGGCTAGCTGAGAACGAGCCTGCAAAGGCAGATAAAGCATCTTCGTTTGAGCATACCACCTCTGCTGATAACGTCGTCACCGACCATCAAAATCCAATACGCGAAGCCACGAAGAGGGCTGAACATCAAGCTTCACCAGTGGTTGACGAGCAGCCTATAGTTACAGAGTCTGTCGCTAAAGAAGCTGTAGAGAAAAAACCTATATCCAAAGAGACTGTAGCTGAAGAGCTTATAATAAAAGAGAGAGCGGCGGAAACTGACAACGTTGAGGTTAAACGAAAGTTAAACGTACAAGAGCCGGTGATATCGAAAGATATGACCCCGACCAATACGCCACCTGCCAATCCAAAGACGGCGTCAAAAGCTGAGCCGGCGGTAGAAAGCGTTAATCCAAGCGTAAGTGTTGAGCCGATAGCAGCGTCCAAACCAACGATGAGCTTTGCCGTCCCCAAGGGTGATAGTAGTAATCATATTACCGATATGATGCCAGAAGACGATAGTCGTTTGGGCGATACAGATGCGCCAGTCATGCCTGATATCAGTGATGATGCAGCGTTTAGTCAAAAGTCACGCTCAATGCAAACCGCTCAATATCGTGCGCAGCTGACCCCCATTCCAGAGCTGTCTATCTTAGATAAACCAGATCCTGATCGTAAGCCAAGCTATACCATTCAAGAGCTTGAGCAGTTATCAGAGCTATTGGAGATTAAACTACAGGAGTTTAATGTCAAAGCCTCGGTCGTAAATGCGATTCCAGGACCAGTCGTCACGCGCTTTGAAGTAGATTTGGCCGCTGGGGTAAAAGCCAGTAAGGTTACGGGTATTTCACGTGATCTTGCGCGCTCCTTGTCTATGGCGTCATTACGTGTGGTCGAAGTCATTCCAGGTAAGCCTTATATCGGCATCGAAGTGCCGAATAAAAAACGCGAAATGGTGCGTCTGATTGAGCTTTTAAATACTGAAAAATACAAAGACCCTAAAGCGCAAATCAGCATGGCAATGGGTAAAGATATCGGTGGCAATCCTATTATTACTGATCTTGCTCGTGCACCGCATATGTTGGTTGCAGGTACAACAGGTTCTGGTAAGTCAGTATTGGTAAACTCAATGCTGCTCTCGATGCTACTTAAATATACGCCAAATGATTTGCGCCTGATTCTCATTGATCCAAAGCAGCTTGAGCTGGCCAACTATAATGACATTCCACATCTATTAACGCCTGTCGTCACCGATATGACAGAAGCGGCTAGTAGCTTATCTTGGTGTGTGGCTGAGATGGAGCGCCGTTATCAATTAATGAGCTTGCTAAAAGTGCGTAAGCTGAATGAGTTTAACAAAAAGGTAATAGCTGCTGAAAAAGCTGGCAAGCCGATGCTTGATCCATTATGGCGACCTAACGACAGTGTAAGCATTGACCAAGCACCGAAGCTTAAAACCTTGCCGATGATTGTCATTGTTGCGGATGAGTTTGCCGATATGATTATGCAGGTCGGTAAGCAAGCAGAAGAGCTTATCACGCGTTTGGCTCAAAAATCGCGGGCGGCAGGTATTCATCTTATGCTCGCCACTCAGCGTCCATCGGTCGATGTCATTACTGGTTTGATTAAAGCCAACATTCCAGTACGTGCGGCATTACGGGTTAATTCAAAAGTCGATTCACGGACAATTTTGGATAGCGGCGGGGCAGAAGACATGCTTGGCAACGGTGATATGTTGTTCTTGGGGCCAGGACAGATTGAGCCAGATCGCGTCCACGGGGCGTACGTTAGTGACGAAGAGGTCAACCGTGTGTGCGATGCATGGCGTGAACGCGGTGCACCAGACTATATCGACAACATGGCGGGCAATTTTGAATTGTCGAGCCCTGGCGGTGGTGGTGCTGGTAGTGCATCTGGTGAAGACGACGATCTTTATAATGATGCAGTCGCCTTTATTATGGAGACTCGTAAAGTATCTGCTTCTAGCATTCAACGCAAATTTAGTATCGGTTATAACCGCGCGGCGCGCATCGTCGACTCTATGGAGGAGGCTGGACTGGTCAGCTCCATGGGTAAAAGTGGTAAGCGTGAGTTGCTTATGTAAATACAGGTAAATCTGGCTAATAAAAGAAAAAGCGAGTCGCAATAGTGGCTCGCTTTTTCGTTTTAATAAATAGAGTAATGAACAGAGCAGTACTGATAGGTGTCTATTCGTCTGCTATCTAAACCGATATACTCAATAGGTTTGATGATCATAAGTAAAATTATTTCTAAGCAAGGATGCAAAAATGTTTAAAGAATATACTCAGTACGACGCGCTAGGATTAGCAGAATTGGTCAATTCAGGACAAGTCAGCGCTAAAGAGTTGTTAGATGCTGCCGTCAATCAAGCCAACAAACTCAATCCAAAGCTTAATGCCATTATTCACCGCTTTGATGAGCGTGCCTATGATGCCGCGCAAGCAGGATTACCGAAAGGTGCATTTACTGGTGTCCCTTATCTTCTCAAAGATTTGTCTTTCTATTTCTCTGATGAGCCATTAACGATGGGCAGTCGCAGTGTCAATATCATGACCGATTACGACAGCGAAATTGTCAAACGCATGAAAGCCAGTGGCGTTAATACCTTTGGCAAGACTAATACTCCCGAGTTTGGTCTAATCATTACTACTGAGCCCAAAGCACATGGAGCTACCCACAATCCATTCAAAAAGGGCTATAGCTCTGGTGGCTCATCGGGCGGTAGTGCAGCGGTAGTCGCCAGCGGTATTGTACCGATGGCAGGCGCAGGAGATGGCGGCGGCTCGATACGCTTTCCTGCAGCATGGTGCGGTGCATTTGGCCTTAAACCTAGTCGCGGCCGCAATCCAATTGGTCCTGCATTTGGTGAAGGCTGGGATGGCGCGATCGCCGATCATGCCATCACGCGCACGGTGCGTGATAGTGCAGCGATGCTTGATGCGACGAGTGGCACTGAGGTGGGTGCACCTTATGTGATTGCTCCGCCCAATGGCACATTTTTGCAAGCAGCAATGCGTGCACCTCGTCCGCTGACGATTGCTTTACATCAGCGGCCACTCATTGCCGATACTGTAGTGGATAAAGAGGTGTTGGCTACTCTGGAAAAAACCGCTAAGCAATTGGAGGCTATGGGGCACCGCGTTGTGCCAGCTGAACCAAACATTAATATCGAGAAATTTTGGCATGATTTTATCGTAGTGGTGTGTGCCCATACGGCTTTTACTATCGACGATATTGAGCGCTGCCATGGCAAACAGCATGTGCAAAACCTTGAGCCGCAAACTTACAATATGGCGATGCTTGGCCGCTCATTGTCTGCTGTCGATTTAGTACATGCAAAACACGGCTGGCATAATAGCCAATACCAGACGGGTAGGCTACTTGAGCAATACGATATGATCTTATGTCCCACAGTACCAACGACAGCGGTGAAGCATGGAGTGTTGCCACCAAGCCGAGTAGACGAGATATTAATGAGCACCTCAGGTCTATTAAATAAAGGTATTAATATGGGTAAATATACCTTTAGCTCAGGGATGATTGAGAAGCTTAGCCATCCTGTACTGAGCAAAATGGCGTTTACTTTGCTCGGTAATGTCACAGGCTTACCTGCCATGTCACTGCCACTTGGAATGAGTAAAAAGGGTCTGCCAATTGGCATGCAATTGATCGGTCGTATGAATGATGAGACCACACTACTAAGTTTGGCAGGAGAGATTGAGCGCGCAGGATTATTTACTAAGGCGGCTTTTGAGAAGTAACTATACCAAGTAATAGGGTTGTAGAATTGATCTAGTCAAAGCGATAGATATCCATCCCAAGGCTATGATGCGCCATACTTTCATGCACAACAGACACGCGCTGCGCTGCGCCTAGTGCAAAAAATATCGGTAACAGGTGCTCATCGCTTGGATGGATGTTTTTATAATCAGGATACTGTTGCCAATCTAGCGCCGATGGAATGTCTGTTTTGAGCTGTTGTAACAACCATAGCTTAAAATCTTTGGCGGCAGGATCAATGCTATCAGCCTGCCAGCGTAGCGCTTGCAAATTATGAGTGATATTACCTGAGCCGATAATAAGTATTTGTTGCTCGCGCAGACAAGCAAGCTGCGCACCCAGCTGATAAAGAGACACACTATCATAGTGCTGCGGTAGAGATATCTGTACGATAGGAACGTCTGCTTCTGGATACAGATGTTTGAGCGGGGCCCAAACACCATGATCACAGACTCGCATTGGATTGGCACTACAAATGATACCGCGTGCTGTTAGCTGCTGCGCTAAAGACTCAGCTAGCTCAGCATGACCTTGAGCAGGATACTGTAATTCGTGCAATTTAGGATCAAACCCAGAAAAATCATGCCAGGTCTTAGGTTTGGGATTGCTGCTAATCTCAAGCTTGGCAGACAGCCAATGCGCAGACATAATAACGATAGCACGAGGTTTGGGTAAGTTCTGTCCTATTCGAGCAAGGGCGTTCGTGGTCGCAGACTGCTCGATAGCAAGCGTCGGTGCACCATGAGATATAAATAACGCTGGCAGTCTTGCTGCATTATTGAGTCCTGCAGGTGCATCTGCCCAAGCGATAGCCGCACTGATGGGCTCGATCGCTTTAGCATGATCATAAAGATGGTTAGACGGCATAGGTTTTGCAAGTTTCGGATAGCTCATGTACCGTTTATTAGGGCACGTATGGGTTTTTCAATCTTGCGCTGAATTTTCTGATAGATTAGTTTTACGACGCTTGTATAAGCGTCTTTAGTTACCACGGTGATAAGGATGATTGTGGTTGATGCTCATCGCTCGATATAACTGCTCCATCAATACTACTCGTACCAAAGGGTGCGGTAACGTCAGCGCTGACAATGACCATTTTACATCCGCCTGCGCCAACACGTCTTGCGAGACGCCATCTGCCCCGCCGATTACGAACGCAATATCATCGCCTTGCTGCATAGCATCCGCGAGTTTTTCTGCCAGACCTTCTGTCGATAGCATTTTACCTTTAACATCCAGTACCCAAAGCTGTTCACGGGTAGCAGTTGTGTGAGCTGCCAAGATTGTCTGTCCTTCTTGCTCGCGATACTGCGCCAAATTGGCATCAGAAGGGTTCTTGGCCCGTTTGGCTGCGGCCAGCTCAACGATTTCGGTGCTGAGCATAGGCTGGATACGTTTATAATATTCATTAAAGCCGCTTTGTACCCAATTGGGCATTTTATTACCAACGGTTAAGAGCCTTACTTTCATTGCCGCTTGCTCCTTAGTTTTTTGATTTATTTTATAACGACTAAATATAATTTATTCAATCGTCTCTTGTTAATCAGTCAACGGAGATAGTGTCTCAGAGATACTATCTGTATCTTGGTTACTACTGTCTTTAGTGATGACAGTCAGCTTGGCATCAGATTCAAAGACAATCGCTTCAACATCATCCAAGCTCCTTACACCTTCAGAGCGCATGGCACACTCAAGCTCTTGACGGGTTAAGCGTTCAGTACGCATAGCCTCTGGTAAGTATTGTCCTTGATAAAAAACAATACGGGGTTCGGACAAAATAACGTTACTAAATTGTGGTGAAATCGCCGCATATTTGGTCACCAAAAATTGTAGTACATAAAGTACCAAGATTGAGCTAAAGCCTTCGATAAGCGGAATCTCTTTGAGTAAGATAGTACTCGCACCCAGCGAGCCGATCATCACGGTGACGATCCAATCAAAGTTATTTAGCTGTGAGGTAGAGCGTTTGCCTGAGACTTTGGTTGTTATCACAACTAATATATAAACCATGGCTGTGGTTAAAACAATACGTCCAAGCTTATCTATACTGTCAAAAAAGAGCATGTCCATCGTATTTACTCCTATCTATAATACAAAATATTTCAAATTCTTAGATTAATAAAGGCAGTTTAATCCAGCGTAACGGAATTTAAGTATAAATAATGCAGAAAATTTGTAGTACGTTATAGATAGATTGTCAGTCTTTAAGATGATTTTCGTTTTGGATCCAGTAGACGATTTAAGAGTAGGATACTGATTCGCGCACTGATGAAGGTGAGCACCAATATCATGATTAACGCAGAGAGTAGAGGCAGGGGCTGCTGCATGGTCATCTCAAATAATACTTCACGGCTTACTGCATCAAACAAGAAGAACCATATGCCCAAAAAATAAACGGCAGTCAGCAGCCAAACGACAGTCACTCCGCCAAACACTAAACGATTGATCTCATCTCTACCTAGCGCCCGCTTATGATGCTTGATAAATTTATATACCGCAATATAAGCACCGATGATGATAGAGAGCACAGTGACCAAGTGCGAGTTGAGAGTAACTTGAGTTTGGATCATCATAAATACCGTACTGGTAAGAATATAACCAATCGCGAAAAAACCGATATATTGAGCCAGCTTAGGTGAGTCTGATTGAGAGTTTGGCAGGTGATCATTGCGACCTGTCTGGGCAGTAGACTTTCTAAGATTGGTTGTCTTGCGTGACATAAGCTGACCTTTATAAAAATAAAAACGTACAATGGATATAAATGTAGTAAGTAGTCGATAAAATCGCAACAAAGGCCAGAATAAATACTAAGCTCAATTATTTGGGGCTGCTTCTTTTAATAAAAGACTAGTGCTGCGCAGTCCAGTCGAGCATGGTGTCCAACACCGTTCTAGCATTATAAGCGTTTAGGGCCTGCTTAGTGTTAATAAGACCAACGACGACATAATCCTGTCCGGACGACCCTTTGACATAACCTGCCATCGAAGTCACGTTATTTAAGGTGCCCGTTTTTATCCATGCACGACCAATAGCTGCCGACTCAGGTAAGCGCTCGCCATGAGCCGCAATAGTACCGCTGACACCCGCGATACCTAAAGAGTTGACATAGGCATCAAAGCTTGGATGACTATAAGCGTATGTTAATAGCTCGCTCAAGTTGGCCGCTGCGATTGTACAGTCGCGGCAGAGTCCTGAGCCATTGGTCAAGTATGGCGGCGGCGTACTTAGATGAGTTTGCCACCACTGGCTCATGGTTTGTAAGGCAACAGAATAGTCTGTAGCAGTAGGCTTACCAAACTGGTATAAGCTGCTTGTTTGACTGTTTATTATTTTATTATTAGCTGTCTCATCATAAGCTCCTATTGATAGTGCTACTTGCTCAGTCATAACATTATTAGAGAAGTGATTGATGTCATAAATTTGCTGAGTTAAATTTAACGATGGATAACTAACAAGAGGGAGCGGTGATATGGGCAGCGCTGCTAGACCACGTGTTGGTTTTGTATTTTTTGCCGCATCAAAAGGGGCTTCTTGAGTAATGACATTCCCGCTTAGCGTATTGCCTAGCTCTTGCCATTTGGCAGCAATGACGCGTGCCGCAAAATCTTTGGCATCAGGATACGCGACATAAAAGACGTGCTCTTTACAGCTAGTTGGTAGAGTAGTATTTAAGATTAGCTGTTGGGATTGCCACTGCGGCGCTAGGCTATAACGGGCTTGACCACAGTAAGCTGAGCGCGTATTTATCGTGTTAGGCAGTTGGTAATTTGCCAGTTGCGGCTTATAAGTCAGCTGCGCTTGTCCCTCATTTAATGGATAGCTTTTGATGCCGATAGTGCTAAAGTTTACCAAAAAACCATCAGGACTGGCATTATAAGGTCGCAATGGTGCGTTATCAAAGGCCGCAGGATCTTTGCTAACATTTTTAAAAACCCCGCTATCGATAATAATATCACCGTTGATATGACGAATACCTGCTGCTTGCACTTTATAGAGTAACTGCTGCAAACGCTCATGGGTCATTTTGGGATCGCCACTTCCTTGAATAACCAAGTCACCGAGTAGACGATCGCCGATAATAATACCGGTATGATAGACGCGTGTCTGCCAGACAAAGTTAGCGCCCAACGTATCTAAAGCAATAAAGCTGGGCACCAGTTTCATCGTGCTAGCTGGCGTGCGCGCGATATCTGGTTGATGACTTAATAAAGGTGAAAATGAGATTTTGATCGCGGGCGTAGCAGCGTTAGCACTACTGTCTTTATCAGTACTTACATTAGCACTTACATGGGCATCTTCATCGCTATTAGCATTATTAATAGACGTTGAGTTTACATCATCTGGGAGTACTGTTGGAATGCTTTCTAGGCTTTGGTAGGTATAAGGGTCATCGGTATAAGCGTGTATTTTTTGCTCATGCTTTTTAATCGTGCGCTTCTCAATAGTAGTCAATGTAATCTGCTGACTAGGATCGTTTTTAACATAGTTTGTAGCATGGCTATCAGCATTATTTTTGCCATTATGGTTATTGGTTTGCGCCGTTTTCTGACTGGTGCTATTAGCCTCAGAAGTGTTGCTTGTAAGCTGAGTCTGAGTATCAATATTGCTGTCAACAACCTGTATCGGAGGAGGTAGTCGGCTGGCGTTTTTGTCACCCACTGGGGTGATAATAATACTGATGTCAGCAGCTGTTAACTCTGCTCGCGATAGTGCTGCTTGGATAGCGTCTGGTAGTGCTGCTTGTGCGTGAAGTGGCGTTATGATAGCTGTGGCAAATAGTGCAAGCGTTGATAAGCGTTTACTAGACTGATTAAGTGGTCGCAAATAAGTGCAAAAAAGCTTCAGTTTGACAATCGTTGTAGGAGGCGTGCAAAGTTTGGAGGTGAGTTGCATGAATGGTCTACCATCAGGTGGCAAAAACCGCCTATAGTAACATGAATCGGTGGCAAGCTTTAGCGTACATGTAAAAATGCCATTGCCGTCATGATGGCATCGTTATAAGCATCGTGAGTACCGAGCTCAGGAATATCATAATGCGCTAAGATACTGGTCAGATGCTGTGATTGACCAGAGAGACCTTGGGTTTGACCGCTCATACGCCGACTATATAAATGCCGCACATCAATGACGTCATTGGGTAAAGTAGTACCCATATAGCGCTTTACCAAAGGGTTCAAAAAGCCAGTATCTATCTTTGGGCAGAATCCAACTATCGGCCGATTATCAATAAAGGGTAATAGTAACTCGAGCATCTCATCGTAGCTCATCCCGTTTTCAACGTCAGCGGTACGCAAACCATGAATGACAATGGTATCACGATCAGGCATCACAGGTGGCCTGCAAACCAGATGCATACCATTGCCTGTATCGATAATATTACCGTTGATATGAATGGCTGCTACCGATAATAAGTGATGCCTTTTTGGATTGAGCCCCGTCATCTCACAGTCTATCGCGACCCATTGCTCAGCCAAAGGTTTATCAAACATCGATGCCAGCTCAGGACGCTGCAATTGCGACTTTTGCCACGTAGAAGATAACTGCTTTAACCAACTCATATCAGTCTAACATCCATTTATGATGCCTCTAATTGATAGTGCTGCCGCAGCTGCGTTTTAAAGCTTTTGACCACGGCCAGACACTCTTTTAATAAGTCACGCTCAAGCGCTGATAAGGTAGTCGGGTCGACGTGCCGGGCATACTTATCATCTGTGGAGAGTGCGACGGACAGACGCTGCGCCATAAAAAACTCTAAGGCTTCCGATAAGGTGTCAGCCCGCTCTTGGTTTAAAGCGCCAGCTTGTACTAAGCCTTTAAGGCGACCTTTAGTGCTAGGCACTTCTAAAATATCATTTTCTAATGCTAAGGTACGGATGCCGTGCACCAGTGGAAAGATACCGGCTTTTTTAAGATCAATATCATGTGAGCTGGGTTTACCGCTTAATAACGGTACAAACTTTTGCCACCATTGATTGACATCACCGAACTGGAGCGCTGCCCGTACAAACTGCCGTACGAACATCCGATCTGATTGACGATGCGCCGTTTTTAAATGGTCACGTATATCGTTTAGCAGGGACTCATCGCCGCAGACGTACTCACCATCAAGTATGGCGGATAAGTAAATACTGTGCATCGGATCGGTATTTTTAAACCATAAACTGATCTGGGCTTTAAACGGTTTTAGTGGTTGCCGCCACATTGAGTTATTCATCATGATATTGCCATCACACAGCGGATAACCAAGATCTGCTAAATGATTGTTAAAGATATCAGCAAACTGCGCCAACTTAGGATGAGTAAAGCCGTCACGAATGATTAATGCATTATCCTGGTCAGTACGCATGATTTGCTCGCCGCGTCCTTCTGAGCCCATTACGATGACGCAGGTATTTTCTACGACCTCATCAGGAACGATGAGCTTCCAAAGCTTAGTAAAGACTTGCGCGTTTAGCGTTTGTACCATGCGGCTAACGACGCCGATTTTGACACCGTTTTGGTGCTGCGAGCGAATATAGCGACCAATGAGCTCGACCGCTCTATCTAGGCTGCTTAAGTCTTTTGCTTGCTCAATTTGAACACTAATAAGCTGTGAGTGATGACCAAGATAAGCTAAGACATCACTTTGCCCCAGTACACCTACGACCTGACCTTTATTATCAATAACAGGTAAGCGGTGAATACGGTAGCGAGTCATAGTCATTAGCGCATCGCCAATCTCATTATCGGCATCGATAGTCCGTAGGTTGAAGCTGGTAAAATGCTGGCAGGGAGTGGTAGCAGGGTCTTGCTGTTCGCTGACCGCACGGCAGATATCAGTATCAGTCAAGATACCTAGCTCATGATCTGAACGGCGGGTAATGCTATGTTCAGTTTCAGGCTTAGAGTTATTTTCAGTATCGCTAAGCGTATCTATAGGTTGTTCTAACAAATGGTTCATTGGGCGTACTAGCACATGCTTCAATCCAGCTTCGGTCATGATACGTGCCGCCTCATGTAGGCTGTTATCGGCATCAACAATATGTACGGGCAATAGGGTCACATCAGTGACTGGTTGTAGCATGATTTGCTGCACTTCTTGCTGCGCCGTATAGCTTTCTGCATGCAATCCTAATGCTTGACCTTGCGTACTACGCCTTTGTTGTAGTGCCTTTAGCCGCTCAGGCAATTTGTCTGATAGTAGTTGGCGAACTAGATGATTTTGCGCGCTAATTTTATCGATAGCAGCACCATCAATTTGCAGCAATAAAGTATCTTCGTGAGCCGTATATTGATAAGGCTCAGTACTGCCATCGTTTTGTGCTTTGACAATACGGCCTTGCGATTCGGGCGTGCGGCGACTATCAAACCAGTCGTTGCTATTTAGTTGGTCGGAGTGATTACTACCAAAATAAGAAGCGACAAATTCGCCAGCTAGCGTTTGATCAACTTGTCCTTTTAATACCACAAAAAAATTGTGTAAGTCGTCACTAGTTAAAGATTCATTTGCGCCAAGATAGCGGACTTGGGTGTTTTTTTTGAGGCTTTGACGTTCAGTTGAACGCAATACATCAAATGGTGGCTGGGTAAAATCAAGATGGGGCATGGCATCATCCTTGATAGCGTCGCCAACAAAAGCAGTTTATCATTGCAAATTCAATGCTTAAGTCAAAGCCATAAAAAATGCTACTCTGCGTAGGCGACTATAGTAAAACGATATTGTCTTACTATAGCACTATCTTGCCATCCATAACATTGTTGTTAATAAGGATATATAGCTTAAAATTTCTAGTCTTTTATCTTTTCATACTTAGCACATCAACCGTTAACTCACCAGTTTGGCTTGCGCCGTTAACAACTTGCGAATACGCTCAATGGCCTCGCGGCTCTCGTCAACACTAGCAACGAGAGCGATACGGACATAACCTTGACCGGGATTTTTACCATCAACTTCACGTGACAAGTATCGCCCAGCCAGTGCATGAATATTGGCTTGTTCGTACAGTGCTTTGACAAAGACTTCATCATCACCATCGAACTGTTCAGGAACTTTTACCCAAAAATAAAATCCAGCCTCAGGCATACGTAAATCTAGTAGCTCGCCTAACTCTGTCATCCACAGCGCAAACTTTTCTTGATATAGCGCCCGATTGTGCGCCACATGCTTCTCATCTTGCCAAGCGGCAATCGATGCCAACTGATGAGGTATAGGCATCGCACAGCCTTGATAGGTGCGATATTGTAAATAAGATTTTAGAATAGATTGGTCGCCTGCGATAAACCCTGAGCGCAGGCCGGGGAGGTTTGAGCGCTTAGATAGCGAATGAAATACGACGCAGTTTTTAAAATCATTGCGACCAAGTTCGGCACATGCTTGCAGCAGACCAATAGGCGCTTTATCAAAATATAATTCGCTATAGCATTCGTCGCTGGCAATAATAAAGTTATATTGATCTGATAGGCGGATGAGAAACTCCCAGTCCTCCATGGTCATCACTGATCCAGTCGGATTATTTGGACTACAGATAAATAACAGCTGTGTTTGTTGCCAGACAGCTTTCGGTACGGCGCGATAATTGCCTTTAAAGTCATTGCCTAATACGCAAGGTACAAAGTATGGCGTTGCTTGAGCGAGTAACGCAGCGCCTTCATAAATTTGATAAAAAGGGTTGGGCATGACGACGATAGGATCACAGGGCTTGTCATCTGCATTGTCTATAGCTTGATGAGTAGTATTGTCATTATGATTCACTACCGCTTGTACAAAACTAAAAATCGCTTCACGTGTGCCCATGACCGGCAGTACTTCGGTATTGGCGTCAACATGATGCAAAAAAAACCGCTTCTCAAGCCAATGAGCAATGGTCTGACGCAGCTCAAAGCTGCCGTTAGTGGTTGGATATCGACATAGTTTGTCTAAGTTTTCTTGTAGTACGTCCAGCACAAAAGTCGGTGGCTTGTGTTTTGGCTCACCAATGCCAAGCTTAATCTCAGAATAGTCGTTGGCTGGTATGCTGTTAGCTAACAGAGTCGCCATTTTGGCAAACGGATATGGGTGCAAATGCTTTAAGTTGTTATTCATAAGTTTGGTAACTATAATAGGCAGTTGATAATAAATATATAAAGAAAAATTACATTTAGGCAGTGTAGCACTTCTCCTATTTTTTGTCTTTTGCTTCTCGCTCATGTTTACTGCTATTTACTAACGAAATACTTAATAGCAGTTTAATGTTTTAGCTGTTTGTCTTATCACTCATAGCTTATAAATAATAATGATATAAGCAATGACTGCCATTAACTTTGGTAAGTTGTTGTTAGGATGATTGATATGCTTAAAGCTTCTAAGGCCGACCACCTTAATATCGAAGTTATCAATGCCAGTAATAACAATACTGATAATGCTAGCGATGTTGATAACACTAGTGATAATAATGTGCAGCATGCTGGTTTTTGTGAACAATTGAAACTGCGTGAACAGCAATGGTGGGAGGCCCGTCAAAGCCTTATCGCACTAGAAGAGCGCTGGATGTTTTGGTTTGGAGATAATAGCCTAATTATGTGGTTATTATGGCAGCTGGTTAGCTATTTCATAGTGGCTGTCGTTCTTATGCTACTTAGCAGTCTATTAAACGTAGAGCTGTATTTTTGGATGTATATGGCTGTATTTGGTGTACAGACTGCCTTGTTTGTAGTGATGTTATCGTCTAAAGGGCGTTTGGCAAATCGTTTGCAAAATCGAATTGATATTGCAGACCTTGTACGAGAACAGGCGTTAAATGAGATGTATATATTGGCATCAGATATTATTTTACCTGCTATTCATGCTAGCGCGCCTATCTCTTTACAAACGATTTGTGAGCGTTATAAGTCCCATCTAAAACTGGCTAGCTTGCAACGTCTGCTACAAAAAGAAGTCGAAGCTGGACGTTTGATATTAGGACAATATCAGATAGAAGCAGAAGTATTGCCACCAGAGATTGCTGACGAAGAGTTGTCACCTTATGCCGACAAAATGATTTATAAAAGCCTGATTCATATGTCTTAGAACCATGCTATTTCATTAGAACCATAGCATTTAAATCGGTTAATAGCAGTCACGCTAGGCTAAGCGTGACTGCTATCTGGTAAGACGCTAATACTAGCAATCAAAGCCGCTTTTAACGTATCAAGTTTGTCTATAGATAATGGCGCATCGTTTTGATCACTGAGATAAAACATGTCTTCTGCGCGCTCACCTAAGGTCGTAATACGAGCCGCATGCACTTCAATTCCTTGCTGCAAAAATATCTGTCCCACTCGTGCCAGTAACCCTGGCTGATCAAGTGTCTGTAAGCTCATGACATGTTGACCTGAAGCCTCATTAAACTCAAAATCAATAATAGTCGGTACATCGAAATGTCTAAGCTGGCGCGGGATACGTTTTTGCGCAAGTTTGGGTGTTGTAGGGTTTTTAAAAGCATCTACTAAACGCTGCTTTAGCTCTTGTTGACTGTCCTCATCTTTTAATAATGTACCGCTACGATCAAGTAGCACATAAGAGTCTAAAGCAAAGTCACGGGTCGCGGTGATGATTCGTGCGTCCAGTACATCAAGACTCATCTGATCAAATACTGCCATGGTGACCGCAAATAAGTTGGCCTGATCTTGGGTATATACAAAGACTTGTACAGCATCTAGCGCCAACTCCCGATGCTCACGTAATACAACTAGTGGCATACTATCAGCATTAGACGCATAGCCGATAGGGGGATGGTTTAAGATGGCTTCAGTATGCCATAAGATGTCTTCTGCAATCTCACGTAAAAAGTATTCATCACCCAACTCATCCCATAACCTAAGCACCTCATCACGATTCATATGCTGATTGTTGGCGTTATCAAGCATCGTCAGCGCTTGCTTACGCGTCGCACGAATCATATCTTGACGGTTGGTCGGTGCGTCGATATCAGCACGTAAGATGCGGCGCGTCTGTGAGTATAGTTGTTTCATCAAAGTCGCCCGCCAGCTGTTCCAAAGCTGCGGATTGGTAGCGTTCATATCTGCCACCGTCAATACATACAAATGATTAAGATGAGTGACATTACCGACCAAATCAGCAAAGATAGTCACCACTTCAGGGTCTGAGATGTCCTTTTTTTGTGCAGTCATAGACATTAATAAATGATAGCGTGTGAGCCAGCCTACCAGATGAGCATCGGCTTTACTCATACCATGTGCCAAACAAAACTCAATCGACTCAGTCTCCCCAAGTTGACTATGATTGCCGCCGCGACCTTTGGCAATATCATGGAACATCGCTGCCAATACCAAAATCTCTTTACGCTCAATGCGCTGAAAGATAGCACTAACTAACGGAAAGTCTTCATAAAAACGCGCGTCGGTAAAGCGATGTAAAATTCGAATCAAAAATAGCGTGTGCGCATCGACCGTATAACGATGAAATAAGTCGTATTGCATAAGACCGGTCACTTGCGCAAAGGCAGGAATATAGTTACCCAATACCCCATAGCGATTCATCGCACGCAACCGATGGAACAAATAGTTTTGCTCTTTTATGTTTTCTAAAAACAACGCTTGATGTTCAGGATTGTCACGGTAAGTCTGGTCGATACCGCGCGCGGCAATTTTTAGTGCACGCAGAGTTCGGGTTCGGATGCTCTTTATCCCGTATTGTCCCATAAGTAAAAACATCTCCAAAATCGCTTCAGGATGCTGAGAAAACACACGATGATGGGAGACGGCAATCTGCTCGCCAACCTGATTAAAAAGCGCGTTTAATGGACGCTTAGTAGGCTGCTCATCATCCGGCAGATGCGGCTCTATGATGGTCTCATAGTAATGATTGATAAGCATCTCAGACAGCGTTGATATTTGCATTGCACAGCGATAGTAGTCGCGCATAAAGCGTTCAACCGCGGCGTTAGGCTGATCATCTGGCTGCGACTCATAACCCATCCGCTGCGCGATATCGCGCTGATAGTCAAACAGCAGCTTGTTTTCGTTACGACCTGTCAGCTCATGTAAATAATGGCGTATCTGCCATAAGTAACTTTCAGCAAAGCTTAGCTCATCGAACTCTTTTTCGGTCACAAAGCCTTGTTGTACCAAATCGTAGAGTTTGCTGACTCGAAAGTAGCGCTTGGTCACCCAGCCGACGATATGAATATCGCGTAGTCCGCCAGGTGCGGTTTTGATATTAGGCTCAAGATTATACTCGGTGGCGTTATGCCGAATATAACGCACCTTAGCCTCATTGATTTTTACTTCATAAAAATCTTTTTGTGACCATAATTTGTTAACGACATCGACAGGAATGCTCTGTAGCGCTTCATTACCGATTAACAATCGAGCCTCTAGTAACGTACTGGCAACCGTATGATCCGTGGCCGCTTCCAAGCAGTCATCGACACTACGTACCGATAGCGCAGGCTCAAGACCAATATCCCATAACATCGCTACCAGCCTATCAATTTTACTGCTAACATCGGTCTGTAACTTATCAGGTGCTAGCAATAAAATATCGATATCTGAATACAGAGACAGCTCGCCGCGTCCATAGCCGCCAGTTGCAAATAATGCCAAATCTGTCTTGTCTAACTCAAACCATGTAAACAATACAATCAGCAAATCATCAATGGCATCGCTACGAGCGCCAACTAGTTGACGAATATTCGCTCCACGTTCAAGAGCGCGGCTAATATCGTTATTGATCTGCGTTAACCATTTGGGTATACCAAGTAAAGACTTCTCCGTATCAGATGATGAGACCGTATCTGACGCAGGAAAAGAGGGTAGCGGAGTTAGGTTAATAGAAGCAGCATCGAAAGAGAACATGAGCGTTATCCAAACAATAATTTAAAAATAGAGAGTGTTAAAAGCACAAAGCAATTAAACGTATAAAGCTAAAAGCAGTCAACATAATACTTAACGCGTATCTACCGACTCATAATAATAGCCTAAAGACAATAATAATAGCGCAAAAAAAAGACCGCCTAAGCGATCTTGATTTATATCATTGGGTCAAAAAGCTCAAATCTTCTTCAGGACGCGTGGTAAATACCTCACAGCCATTATCAGTCACGACCATGGTATGCTCCCATTGGGCAGACAGCTTACGATCTTTAGTAATCGCCGTCCACTCATCCGGTAGGATTTTGGTCTGCCATGTACCTTGGTTAATCATGGGTTCGATAGTAAAGGTCATGCCAGTTTTAAGCTCAAAGCCTGTGCCTTTTTTGCCATAATGCATAACTTGTGGCTCATGGTGAAACTCATTACTGATACCGTGACCACAGAACTCACGCACGATACTAAAGCGTTCAGGCTCGACCACTTCTTGGATAGCGGCACCAACATCACCCAAACGCGCGCCATCTTTGACGACACTCATGCCTGCATACAGCGCATCTTGCGCCACTTTACAGATACGCTGCGCCATGATGGAACCATTACCAACGATCCACATTTTTGAGGTATCGCCATAATAGCCATCTTTAATGACAGTCACATCGATATTAATAATGTCGCCGTCTTTAAGCAATTTGTTTTCGGTTGGGATACCGTGGCACACCACATGATTCACTGAGGTGCAGATTGATTTTGGGAAGCCATTATAATTGAGCGGCGCTGGGATAGCTTGCTGCTCATTAACGATATAATCGTGAGCTATTTGATTGAGCGCTTCGGTACTGATACCGACTCTCACGTGCTCATCAAGCATCACAAGTACGTCGCTGGCAAGCTTACCGGCGACACGCATTTTTTCTATGGCTTCAGGGGACTGGATAAGGGATTTTTTAGTCATCATTGTCGTACTTATAGTTATAGAATGAAAGTAGAGGCATTATAGCATAAATACCTGGTTAACGGCCCTACCATAGACGCTAGCGGTCACGGTCTTTCACTGGTAAATGCTTGACAGCTTTATATAAAATGCCAAGCGAGTACTGATTTAGAATAATTAAGACTAAATCAGCAGTTAGCAGGTAGTGTATGTCTTGACAAGGTGTATTAGCAAAATAGCTATACAGTGAAACAAATCTAAAGGCAAGGGTGTACGCAATCTTTCATGACAATAATCTGCTCGTCGTGCATAATAGTGTTGATGTTTAGCGCATCTATCTAGCAAATTAAATAAGAGCTATTACAAAAGTGCTAGCCTCAAATAACCAATAAAAATATATTGATTATACAAAGGTTTAAATTTATCTATTATAGGAGTTTCTATGAACAGTATGACAAAAGTAATGATGGCGGCAACGTTTACAGTAGGTACACTTGCTGCTGGTTGCCAGACAACCCCTAGCGTCACTGCACCAGTCACTCAACCAATTACTACTAATGCGCTACAAGCACATGATTGGCAACTCGTTGATGCCAAACGTAGCAATGGTGAAAAAGTCACTCAGCTATTCTTTGATCCGTCTAAACCTTTGACCTTAAAGTTTTTTGAAAACGAGGGCAATGACCGTGTCACTTTTGTCAACACTTGTAACAACATGGGTTCTGACTATAGTGTGGTAGATGGTAACGTTGTACTAGGTAATGTCTTATCTACTATGATGGCATGCCCTGAGCCACAAGCAAGCTTTGATACAGCGACACTTGCAACAGTACAGGGCAAGTACAGTATCAATAATAACGCAAACAATGTACCTATCTTAACCATTCGCAATGCAAACCAAGTGGCTCACTTTAAAGCCATCGCTAAATAAGTAATAACTAAGTACATAAAGCGGTTTAACATGGTTTGTATAAATTATTGTTATTACTATAAAAAAAGACGAATAATTGTTAATCATAGCGCGCCTCACTATATAATGTAGTGAGGCGTTTTTCTATGACCTAATTGTGTGTCCTAATTATTTTACCTATTGTCTTATTATTTCATCAATGGGTATTTTTCATAGAAGATACATGACACGCTTAGCTACTCAAACGCGTTTTTCGTCTTTTAATTTATTGCTTCTAGCCAGAACCTAACTGAGTACCTCTTTATGCCTACCTCTAGTATCTCTCAACTTCTACACACAAAATACCTTTCTATAACTCAGACGAATATCACTTGCAATATTACGGCGGGTATTGCACTCAGCGTTTTTTTAACGGCTTGTAGCACGTTGCCGATAGACAAAGGCGCGCACACGCTTACTAGCAGTACGATGACAAGTCCACTAACAGCGAAAATGCCAGCGCTAGATCGTGCAGGTCGCATTGCCTACGTGGAAGAACAAGGCGCAGGGTCTACAAAAGTCTCTAGTCTGTACAGCATTTATCCTGACGGTAGCGATAGACAACTCATAGATGAGCTAAGCGGCTATATATATGCACCAGCATGGTCAGCTGATGGGCAGTTATTGGCTTATAGTAAGCAAACCCCGCGACAAAACCCAAAAATCTATATATATGATGTGAGTCGCCAAACGCACAATCTGGTGGTGGGTACTGAGGGTAGCAACCTATCACCGTCATTCTCACCAGATGGCAAAAAGCTGCTCTATAGCTCAACCGTTGGCGGTGACGCAGACATTTATGAGATGCATTTAGATAGTGGTAAAACCAAACAGCTGACCACACTGCCTAGCACCGAGGTGCAGCCAAGCTATGCCAGTGATGGCCAAAGCTTCGTTTACACCAGTGATAAGAAAAACGCTGGACGACCGAGAATATATCGCTATGACTTTGCAACTCGTAACGCCACTCAAATAACGATGAAAGATTATGCTGCCAGTCCGCAGCTCAGCTTTGATGGCCAGCGCCTAGCCTATCTAAACGACCGTCAAGCGGCGATTTTGACGCTAGCAACTGGAGAGATTGTTAAACTTGCAGAGACGGGTCTAGATGAGCCAGCACGTTTTTCACCCTCTGGACAGTATAGTGTTTATCCTACGCGCACCTCACGAGTGGACGGACAAAGCGGTGGCAGCATAGTCATACATTCGCTAGCGGGTCAGACAAGCTATGCCATTAGCAGTAAGGCGGGCGGGGTTGTACGCTCACCTATCTGGGGTCAGTAATCATCCATCGTTAACTTTAGGAAAAGGACTATGGCACATAAAAAGGTTAATTTACCGCAAAAGATATGCCCTGTCTGCCAGCGTCCTTTTACATGGCGCAAAAAGTGGGAGAAGGATTGGGATAATGTGATTTATTGTTCCGAACGATGCCGGCGGAGTAAAAAGGGCGAGTAAGATACAAAGATGTTCATATTTTAATTATAAAGGAATCATCATGACCTCGAAGCCGACCTCTAAGCTCAGCAGTCTCAAAAACGTCTATAATAATAAAGTCTTGCCTGTCCTAATCGACAAAGCCTGTGCATTAGATGTTGTGAGCGAGCAAAGAGCGCTTGTCGTCCCAAAAGCCCACGGCATCGTGCTAGAAGTCGGTGTTGGCAGTGGGCTAAATGCTGAGTTTTACAACCCTCAAACCGTCAAAGAAGTGATAGGCGTCGATCCGCATCTGCATCCATTGGCAGCAGAACGCTTTACTAGCGCAGGTATCGACTTTATCTTGCAGCCGTTGTCCGCTGAGACGCTGCCCCTTGAAGATAATAGCGTTGACAGTGTCGTCATGACGTTTACGCTATGCTCTATTCCTAATCCTATCCAAGCGCTAACTGAGATGAGACGTGTGCTCAAACCGACTGGCACGCTATATTATGCCGAGCACGGTTTAGCGCCGCAGCCCAAATGGGTGAGCAAAATCCAACAGCTCATCACCCCAGCATGGAAGCCGATAGCGGGCGGCTGTCATTTGGATAGGGATATCGAACAGCTGATCGCGCAGGCGGGGTTTGAGGTCTCGGGTCAGCAAGGATTTACTCAGGGCGTCAATATCGTTGGTTATCACTATTGGGGGGAGGCGACGGTTGCTACTTCCAAGTCATTATAAACTCAGTTAGCTAAGCAGGATAATTATCAAAAGAAAACCCCTTTTAAGGAGTTTTCTTTTACGTAGCCAAGACTGTAGTATAATTTTTTTACAGTTATCAAGTTAGGCTCTGCTAAACCTTCTTAAGATGGTCTCGAAAAAGCAAAAGACTCACCGCTATCTATTGAGCCGTTCTGATCGTTATCAGCTTCAATAGTAAGGGCGGTGTCACCAGTCACCCGCGCGTAACGCGTACGCGGTTCTGATAATCCAGTGCCGCCGTTATCGTCATAGATTATAGAAGTTTCTAACTGCCCAGTCGTAGGATTAACGGTGTAGTAACCCCATTCCATACCATTTTCGGAGTTATTTACTGAGCCAGCTTTATCCACTTGGACATGGACATAAGTCCCATTATCGAAGAATGCTAATCCGATTAGCTCATCGTCATCAGTATCATCGAAACTCCAAGACCCTAAGATCCCTTCAGGTTGGGTTTTTGAAAACTCATGGCTTTCATCACTGTCGATAATGCCATCATTGTTTTCGTCTACTTCGAGGATCAGCTTGCCGTTAGATACCTGAGCATGGCGATTGACAGAATCTGACAATCCAGAGCTACCATTTTTATCAAAAATAGGCGTAGCAGTTAGTTTGCCTGTACTATTATTGATATTGTAATTACCCCATTCCATACCATTTTCAGGGTCACTTGTAGACTGACTACTATTGACTTGGACCTGTACATAAGTCTCGTCATTCATAAAGACAATCGTTGATAATCCACTACTACTATCGTCATTACTCCACGTTCCAACGATTTCAGTGTCGATATTTGGCTGATTGGGTAGTGGTGAGGTCGACTCATCAGAGTCATCATCACATCCTTGTAAAAAGAATATAGCTGTCATGGCTAGTAGCGTTAATTTGAACGATTTCATTTTTATCTCTCCTTGATTTAAAAATGTAAAATCTCAATTTTTACAACTATTATGCCGATATACCTCCTTGTTTTTAACAGTTTGTAAGGCTCATACTATATAGTAATATTACTAAACAATTTAAATATATTCTTAATTATAAATATACCAAATATCTTTAAGTTAATCTAATCAAACAGCTGTTTTTGTTACATATTTATTAAAATTTAAGTCCTAAAGGTTAGGCTTTAAGTTTAGTACTGATTGAATATGGGCAAGAACTTAACAGCAGCTGCTACTATTTAACTGTCAATGAGTCTTGCAATAGAGTGGATTAAAAACACATGTAACTTTTGAAGGCTATGTTGTTAATAGAGGTCATATAATAAAGGTCATAAAGTAACAAGGTGAACTATGAGTAAACATTTTGAACATTCGAGCTTTAGAGAAAAGCTTATTGAGCACTTATTTATTAGTGAAATGCTTAAACTATCGTGGCTAAAAGGTGATTGTCAGCTTGAGGTTATGAAACCTGAGGTCGACAATGCTGGCTGTGATGTTGTTCTAGAGCTTAATAATGTCATTCGACATATTCAACTTAAAGCTTCGAAACTAGGTGGTAAAACTTCAAGACAAAAAGTTAATATTCGTTTAGCCACTAAGCCTTCAGGATGTATTATTTAGATAATATTTGATGAAGATACATTAGAGTTAAAATCTTTCTACTTCTTTGGCGCAGTGGCAGGCAAGCCATTGACTGGACTAGAAGACGCTAAAATCGCCAAACATACTAAAGGTAATGCTAGTGGCTTGAAAGCTGAACGACCTAATATCCGTTCGCTTAATAAAGACAGTTTACTCGTTACAATGATATTGAAGCTTTGTATGATGTCTTATTTTTTGTATGAAAAGTAAGTTTATCGCAAAAAATAGGCTCCGTCTGCCAGCGATCCTTTACGTGGTGCAAGAAATGGGAGAAGGATTGGGAGCAAGTGGTTTATTGTTCAGAGCGTTGTCAGAGTGCTAAGAATAAAAATTAGCTTCTGATCTATACAATGTATTAATTTATATTTTTGGCACTTAGTAAAGGTTGTGACGTTCCATATACTATGTATAAAGTATTATCTTTCACAGTTTTCATGTTTTCAAAGCTATCTACTCTTATTGGACGACGATGAAAGTATGTTTCAAAATAAGAATTAAGAGACATCTTATGGTTATCAAAATCTAGCTTATTATAGTTAGCTAAATTACAGAAGAGTATTTCACAAACTCTTTCAATAAAGCCATTAGTAGGCATAATTTTTTTTGAAATTATGATGTTTATTAAAATACCTAATTGTTTCAATATTAAGTCGAAATCATAATGTAGACTCATATGATTTATAAATTTATTAACGACTATGTTTAATGAATTATTGCCTTTTAATGCGAAATCTAGCAAATCATGAATTTTAAAATCAGCAGCATTTCGGTTGTCAATAAATTGATTAGTTTGGAAGTTTATGTATCTACTTTTATTTGTTGAAGTATCTAGTAATAAGTAGTCGTGAAAATTTATCGTACCCACTCCAGCTTGATGGGCAAGCGCTCTTAATCTTGCATCAAGAGACAGAAGTGGTATGCTCTTTTCTTGACACAGTCTGATGATGGACTTATCTGCTTCAGGAAGAAAACTATTGAGCGCTTCTATAATTTTTGAGTTTGAATTGTTTCCATAAGCAGGAGTAACTTGCATATTGCTTTCGACATATTCAACTAAAAACTTCAAATCATTTGAACGCTTTTCAAGCAACTGTATATCCATTTCATTCACAGTAAAATTGTTATCGTTTGAATGGAACGATAAGGGCTTGTCACCTCCTTTATATTCATATATATGCTTATCACTTAGCGCTTTTAAATTTGTAAGCAGGATTTTGGGAACATATATAGACAGATTGGAAGTAATAAGGTCTAGGGTTTCTAAACGCTGTAACTCCAATAACGTAAATAAATCGATCACTACTGTAGATTGTTTTTCTAGTAAAGTTCCTAGATCATCGATGCTAATATCAACAGTATAGTGATCATCAATCGTTCTCAGAGTAAATCGAGAATCACTTAACCAACTATATGTAATTTCAGAAATATCTTTTCCAACGTAATCCGCTAGACACATTATTGTCATTGGGTTTTCTTGATATACTTTTAACTGTCGCTCTAATTGTTCATTAGAACGTGAGGTCTGATTGATATCCTTAATAAATTTTGCTATGCCTTCTTCTGTTTTAAAGTCTGCTGTGAAAGAAACCATATTAAAAGGGTTGTTGATATCTGATGTCATCTCTATATTTTTTCTATATATCGCTAAAGGTATAGATAAAATTTCTTCAATTTTAATATTTCGTCTTACACCAAAATTTCCTATGATTTCAAATTCTTCATCAACAGCTCGACCTAAAAACTGCTGACCTAGTTTATCGTTAGGTGAAATTATAATATCTAAGTTCTTGCCTGAAGACTTAGAATCGATATATTTCCCTTTAAGTTCGTTTTCTTCAAAATATGAAACGAAGCAACCATCAATGACTTCGGCAAAATTTAGATCAAATAAAGGATTTGAATTATTTGGAAGTTTGCGAGAAAGCATTGTATCAAGAAGCAAGTCTTGAATGGCTGAGAGCACTTCTAAGTCAGTTGGGTTTGAGCGCCAAAGATTAATAACTCTTTCAATAGCTTTTTCTTGTTTTGAATATCGTAGCTCGTAAGAAGCTAACCAGCATATATCCGCAGGATTATTGTCTAGATCTAATGGGATTAGTCTCGTATCTTTTTTCAACTGACCTATATTATCGTTGTGAATACTTAAAAAAAGTTTTAAACGCCAATACCAAGATAAGTTACTGTACTTATTAAGTCTGGGCAATAGCATTTCAGCAGCACTAAAATCTTGAGTCTTGTTACCTAACTTACTAACTAAACTAGCAAAATCGCCAAGATACTTATTAAACTTATGACTATTCTGATCTACAAAGTCTTTAGCCTTCTGATATTGAAAGCTTTCAATCAAAGAATGAATTTGGATAATTAACAGATATTCTTCATTAGATTCATTGATAAGAGTGTCTAATGTATCGCTACAAGCTCTGTACTGCTTAGTTTTAAAGTAATAGTCAGCTAGTAACGTTTTTAGATCATTATCAGACGTACTAATAGAAGATATAGTTCTATTTAATTTATCAAATTTATCATCGTTAGTACTATATAACCTTAAACCTAATAGAGCCAAGCCTCTAAGGGTATTGGTACTAAATAAATCTACCTCATCTACAAGTTTTAAAAAATTAATATTGTTAAGTTGGTTAACTGCAATAAAAGACCTTATTTCGTTAGTTAAAGGTTCTCCAATATCGCTATTCGAGTCAATTAGATGATTTAGTTTATCCATTTCACCAAAATTATATAAGCCGTCAACCAAATATTTTATTATTTCTGACTCAGAATGATCTTTATAAACCTTTAAGAAAAACACTTTATCTGAGTTTCTTTTAGTAAATGAAACGAGATTAATAATGGTTTCTGGAAGTATCCCACATTGGGTAGTTTTCGTTAGTCTGTAATAATGCTTAACTGATTCTTCGTTATTTATGACGCAATTTGCAGTAATAATGCTGTTTATCGCATACTTTTTTAATGAAGGTACGTCAATCTGGTTTATGTTTAAATTCAGTTCTAGGGAGTTCAACTCCGCTTCAATATAATGATGTTGGTTTTTAGATGTAGCATATCTCAGCAGAGAAGATTCAAGAGATAGAATGATAAATGAAGGCTTTAAGCGTTCATCTTTATCAATCAGTGTCTCTATCACATCGTATTTATCAAACTGATTATGATTCGAATAATATCTCATATAGCTAAGTTTGATAGAGTAGGAATCTCTGACATCTTTAGGTAAATTTCTGAAGCGTTTAATACTTCCTTGATTTAAGTTTAACAAATATTTAAAAACTTGGTATTGGGAGTTTTCAGGCTCTTTATCAATACAAGTTTCGATAATCTTTAAAGTATTATCAGCATTACTACTTATAATATTATCTATTATAGTTATTACGTTGTACTTTTCATCGTGCCATTCGAAAGACTGGAGCTTTAAAGCGAAGTCAGTAAACTTATCGTTCTGCTCTATCAAGTGGTAACAGTTTGCTAAGAGATAATAAACTTCATATTTCTCTACATGGTTCATTAACTTAATACTATCAACCGTCAATAAGTCTATAACTTCTGAATACCGTTCTTTGTTAAAACTTTCTTTCGCCTGTTTTATTTTTTCTGAATAATCACTGTTTGAATGATATCTTTCACTCAAGTTGCTCGAATTAAATATATGATTTTCAATATCATTCCAGAATTGAACTTCTACTGGAAACTTTCCTTCATTAACACGTTCGTCTGATAAAGCATTTACAGCATCAGTCAATTTCCTGTCAGATGGTAAGGATGTAGCTATTATGAGTTGTGAAATTTTTTGTTGACCACTGTCAGCTTTTGCAACCTCTTTAACAATAGTTACCTCATCCTTCCCATTGAACGGCAGCTTTGAGACGTGCTTACATTGAATGCCTATTCGATTATTTGATTTATTTAGATTGTCTTTATAAACCAGAACATCTAAACCATATTGCTTTTGACCTCTACGTCCATACATTGAAGGTGTCTTACAATTAAAAACCTCCCCGTAAATATGAGCACAAAGAGTCTCAAACTCCTGTTCAGTACTAGGTTTTAGGACTTGAGGCTTATAAGACATTGTAAAATGTTCCTTAGCTTAGAGCTCTCGTTACTGTATACATCGATACTCTTAACATATTTTAGACTAACTCTTATATGCCACTATCTTTTTTCAAAGGTATCCAAAGTTTGTCTTCAATTTTAGGATTTCTATCAAGAGTAGGCATTGTCAAAGGGGTAGATATTAGATATGCTGATTTGGTTATAAAACAAGTTTCATTTTGTCCATTATCACCTATCTTATAGAGAGGTGGACATATAATTGCATTATCATCATCTCGAAATATCACTTGGGCATACAAATAAACATCACCATTGAAGCTGTTAACTGCAGATGCTAAATAGTAGCTTTCTATATTTTGTAGTTTATTGCTAGGTGACGGTTTAGACGTGTAAGTATCATCCCAAAACGCTTTAATATTACTCTCTATATCTATAAAATCATCAGACGATATCTTATAGATATGAGCCTCATCGTCTTTTATACCAACGAAATTTGCAATAGGTATTTTAATCGTATTAGTGCTCATTATAATTAATCCCAGCAATACCAGTATAGAGACAGCAATATCTATCAGATAATGTATAGGTTGTGCTTTAGTAATCCTAAATCCATAAGATGCTGATAATAAAACCCAAACAATGGATACAATAAAATAAGATATCCAGTTTTCTACATTCAAGGAATCAATCGTCTCTATTACCTTTAAGAAGGGAGCGAAGGCTAAAAAGGTTAGCATTGAAAATATAAAACCGTTATAAATTATTTTAAATTTATCTTCAGCTTTAGTTGAATTCCAAGATTTGAATAAAATGAAAAGGAATATTAGTCCGGAAGATAGGCCTGTTAATACGTAGTATTCAAAAGATTTATCAAGAAATACTAAAATTAAAACACCTAAAGGTAGTAAAAAACAAAAAAAGAAAAACCAATCAATATATTTTGAATATTCGTTATGTGTTTCTTCGAACAACGGTTTAGTATCGTTATAAGTGAACCTTAAATACATTGGTACAAAGCTAAAAATGAAAACAATTGCTAGTAAAACTGTAAGTATTGCTAAAGTTAATAATGCTACAGTTTCATAATTTGTTAAAGCACTATATTCTAGAGTACTAAAGCCTATGGTCGTCATATAGGACTTAATAAACATACGGGAAATGACGTAGGAAATTACGGAACCACTCAGTAAGGTGATTATTAATCCAATAATTATCTCTTTAGATGGAGCTTTTATAAAATCTAAGACTTTATTGTTTTCGGTTGGTGAGTTATTGGACACTCTATTTCCTTATGATGGATAATAGAACTAATTTAGCAAACAATTGCTCTGATATATAGGCCTGGGATAAGGTGGACGTCACATAGTGTCGTGTATATTTTTAAATATTGATATATAAGATGAATGTATTGAGAACCCCATAATTGTATAAACCTTGAGTTGGAAGAGCGGATAGCAGGGTTAGCTACACCAGCCAACCCCGCTTATCAAAATCTCTACAAATTCGGATTCAACCACTTCTCAGCAGTCTTAATATCCCAATCCTTACGTTTGGCATAATCCTCCAACTGGTCGCGGTCGATTTTACCGACGTTGAAATACTCACTCTCCGGATGCGAATAATAAAAGCCGCTGACCGAGGAGGCCGGCCACATCGCATAGCTTTCAGTTAGCGTTGTGCCGATAGCGTCCACTGTACCAAGCCAATCGAACAGTTTACCTTTCTCTGTATGCTCAGGACAGGCAGGGTAGCCAGGAGCAGGGCGGATACCGACGTATTTTTCTTTGATGAGGTCTTCGTTGGTCAGCGTCTCTTCTGGCAGATAGCGCCAATAGTCTTTACGAATCCGCTCATGCAAATGCTCAGCGAAGGCTTCGGCTAAGCGATCAGACAGCGCCTGTACCATGATGGCGTTATAGTCATCGCCAGCGGCTTTATACTTCTCAGCGAGTGCTTCTGTACCGACGATAGAAACGGTAAAGCCGCCAATATGATCGGTGTGTGTGTCCGATGGTGAGATAAAGTCCGCCAAGCTAAAGTTCGGCTTACCACTGGCTTTGTCGCTTTGTTGACGCAGATGCTCAAAGGTATGCGTTGGCTGTCCGCCGTCTTCCAGCGCTTTGTCATAAACAGTGACGGTATCGGCATCAGTACGTTTGGCGGGCATGATTTTAAACACCCCTTTAGCGATGATTAACTTCTCATCAATCATTTTATGCATTAAGTCATTTGCATTATCAAACAGATCACGCGCCGCTTCACCAACGACCTCATCTTGCAAGATTTTGGGATACTTACCTGTCAGTCCCCACGAGATAAAGAATGGCGTCCAGTCGATATAAGGCAGCAAGGTTGCGATCGGATAGTCGTCAAGTATCACTTGGCCAAGTTTATTGGGCGCAGGTGGCACATAGTTGTCCCAATCATAGTCAAAGCCAAGCTTGATAGCATCCGCATAAGATACCTTAGCCGCTTTGGGCTGACGCTTGGCCAGACGCTCGCGTACCTTAATGTACTCGTCGCGCGTTTCATCAATGAGGCCCTGACGGTGCTCTTTCGACAGCAGCTTGGTCACCACGCCGACCGAGCGTGAAGCGTCCGAGACATAGATGACCGCATCGTTTTGGTATTGCGGTTCAACTTTTACCGCCGTATGCGCCTTAGAGGTGGTCGCACCGCCGATCATTAGTGGCAGGGTTATGCCGCGCTCTTGCATCTGTTTGGCGACATAGACCATCTCATCGAGGCTAGGGGTAATCAGTCCTGATAAGCCGATAATATCGACTTTCTCGCTAATAGCGGTATCGAGGATTTTTTCACATGGCACCATCACGCCAAGATCAAGGATGTCATAGCCATTACAGCCGAGCACCACGCCGACGATGTTTTTGCCGATGTCATGTACATCCCCCTTGACAGTTGCCATCAGGATCTTACCTTTGACTTCGCCCTCGACCTTTTCTGCTTCGATATACGGGTTTAGCCAAGCGACCGATTGTTTCATGACGCGTGCCGACTTGACCACTTGCGGTAAAAACATTTTACCCGAGCCAAATAAGTCACCGACGATGTTCATGCCATCCATCAGTGGCCCTTCGATAACATCGAGCGGTTTGGGATATTTCTCCCATGCTTCTTTGGTATCAGCTTCGATAAAGGTGGTGATGCCTTTGACCAGTGCATGGGCGATGCGCTCTTCAACCGTGCCCTCACGCCAGCTCATATCGACGGTGCTGTCTTTTTTCTTGCCACCATCTTGATAACTCTCAGCGATAGTCATCAGGCGTTCGGTAGCATCCTGACCTGTCTCGCCTTGATTGCGATTAAGCATGACATCCTCGATCGCCTCGCGCGCCTCGACAGGGATGTCGTCATAGACTTCAAGCATCGACGGATTGACGATACCCATGGTCAAGCCGTTTTTGATCGCATGATAAAGAAATACCGAGTTGATGGCTTCACGAATCGGGTTACCACGGAAGCTAAATGAGACGTTGGAGACGCCGCCTGACACCATGGCATTGGGCAAATTTTCGGTGATCCATTTCGTCGCGTTAATAAAGTCCGCGCCGTAATTGTTGTGCTCAGTGATACCAGTTGCGACCGCAAAAATGTTAGGGTCAAAGATAATGTCCTCAGACGGGAAGCCGACTTCGTTGACCAACACGTCATAGCTGCGCTGACAGATCTGGATTTTGCGCTCATAGGTGTCCGCTTGCCCATCTTCATCAAAGGCCATGACGATGACAGCGGCGCCGTAGCGCATACAGAGCTTGGCATGCTTAACAAACTCATCGTAGCCTTCTTTTAAGGAGATGGAGTTGACGACCGATTTGCCCTGAATACGTTTAAGTCCTTCTTCGATGATGTCCCACTTAGAGGAGTCCATCATGAGCGGTACACGGCTGATATCTGGCTCACCTGAGACCAAATTGACGAAATGAATCATCGCCTGCTTGGAGTCGAGCATGCCCTCATCCATATTAATATCGACGATTTGCGCGCCGCCCTCGACTTGATCGCGGGCTACGTCCAAAGCTTCAGTGTAAGCTTCGGTTTTGATTAAGCGTAAAAATTTCTTGGAGCCAGTGACGTTAGTACGCTCACCAACGTTGACAAACAGACTGTCAGCGGTGATGGTAAACGGCTCAAGTCCAGACAGACGGCAGGCAGGTGCAATCTCTGGTATTTTGCGCGGTGAGTAGTTTGCCACCATATCCGCAATGTGGCGGATATGCTCAGGGGTGGTACCGCAGCAGCCGCCGACGATGTTTAAAATGCCTGCTTTGGCAAAGCCTTCTAGCAGAGCAGCGGTTTCTTTAGCAGTTTCATCGTATTCACCAAACTCATTGGGCAAGCCTGCATTTGGATGCGCTGAGACATACGTATTGGCGATGTTCGATAGCGTCTGAATATGCGGGCGCAGCGCATCAGCACCGAGCGCACAGTTAAAGCCGACTGATAGCGGCTTAGCGTGACGAATCGAGTTATAAAACGCCTCAGCTGTCTGACCAGATAGGGTACGGCCTGAGGCGTCAGTGATCGTCCCCGAAATCATAATTGGTAATTCAAAACCGATATCGTCAAACACGCCGGTGATAGCAAATATCGCCGCTTTAGCATTTAACGTATCAAAGATGGTCTCAATCAAGATGATATCGACGCCGCCTTCTATTAACGCCAGCGTCGCCTCACGGTAGTTAAGCACCAGCTCATCAAAGGTAATGTTACGAAAGGCGGGGTCATTGACATCAGGCGATAGCGAACAGGTGCGTGAAGTGGGCCCGATGACCCCTGCGACAAAGCGCGGCTTATCAGGGGTTTTAGCGGTAAATTCATCAGCAGCTTCACGAGCAATTTTGGCAGCGGTCTTGTTTAGCTCTGGCACCAAATATTCCATATCGTAGTCAGACATCGATAGGCGCGTGCCGTTAAAGCTATTGGTCTCGATAATATCAGCGCCCGCTGCAAGATGATCGCGATGAATGTCACGTATCATCTGCGGCTGTGTGAGTACCAGCAGATCATTATTACCGCGTACGTCTTGCTCGATATCAGCAAAGCGCTCACCGCGATAGTCCGCCTCCTCAAGCTTATAGGTCTGAATCTGTGTCCCCATCGCGCCATCTAACATCAAAATACGCGACTTCATTTGCTCAGTGATACGCACGCGAGCGGTTAGCTGCTGTTCTTTAAAGGGAAAGCTAGCAGGCGGCGCTAGGACAAAGTCGTCCGCTGCTTGTAGGTGATTGGTTGGCAAAGAAGTTTGTGAGGCTGTCTGTTGAGTCATAGGTACACTGCTTGTATCGTAATTATCATAAAAAAAAGAGAAAAAGAAAAATCCATAAATTATAGAAAATAAGAAAGCACAAATCTGCAATATTCTAGCATGAAAAATATGGCGCCTATCAGTATGTTTTTATTGATATTCAACAATAAAAATGAGGGTTTTGTCAGCTAAATCTAAGAGTGTTTATCACGCCAAAGTCATGCTTAAAGGTCATCTTATATCCTTTTGTATGAATACAGGGCAGCTTTACTATCTATTGATTCTGTAAAGTATTCCATCACTAAATTAAAAAATAAGCCATGCAAGAAAACTGACAAAACTTACAAGGGGATGACAAAAAATAGCGCAAATGCAGATAGTTAAAGTTGTATGCCATGCTAACTTTAGCTTCGTAAGGTTTGGTTGCCCGTAAGTATAGCTTATAAGCTCTCGGATGATAATGGTGAACTATTATACTAAGCGGTGTACATATTATTTCTAACATTCAGACGCATGTATACGTGTATTAATACATGACTGTATAGCGTGATTCTTTAAAGAGTTAGTTAAATAGATGGTTAAACTGTGTAGATAGTAAGTCATCATGTATAAGTTGATTTATCAAAACCTTACCTTTAAAAAGCACCATTCATAATTTTTAAATTCGCAATCAGGATAGACTTCAATATCAAGGATATGAATATGAAACTTACTAAACTTGCTACTATCGGCACACTGGCTGTATCAATTGCTGGCTTAAGCGCTTGTAACAACATGATGCCAGCTAAAGAAGCAACGATGCCAGCAAAACAGGCACAGGCACAACAAGCTCAGCAAGCAACTACTCAAAGTGAAGCGGTAGCTGCAATGAATGTGGTACAAGTGGCTCAAAGCAGTCCTGAATTTTCGACCTTGGTTGAAGCGGTACAAGCTGCTGGTATAGCTGGTCCGTTATCTAATCCTGATGCAAACCTTACCATCCTTGCACCAACCAATGCAGCGTTTGCTGAAGCCTTACAAGAAACTGGCATGACTAAAGAGCAGCTTTTTGCGAACAAGCCAGCTTTAACTAAGATTTTGGGCTACCACGTAATCAATGGTCCAGCACCTGTATATGCCAAAGATGTGCAGCCAGGTAACGTTATGATGCTCAGCAAAGACACATTGATGATTACACCTGAAGGCAAACTGATGGATGAGAGTGGTCGTACTGCTAATATCTTGCAAACAGACATCGCAGCTAGCAATGGTGTCGTACATGTTATCGATAAAGTACTGTTACCGCAGTAAATAAGACACGTATTCGTTTTTTTATTCCCTGCTTTAAAACTTTATTCCATGCATTAAATACAATGCATATAGCAATGAATAAGAAACCATCTGCTTAATTTTTATAAGGATAGACCCATGTTAAAAAAGACTTTATTATCTCTAGCAATCGCTGCATCGGCCGTATCTTTGGTAGCCTGTAATGATGCAGAGACAGTTGCAGAACCTACGGAAGCCGAAGCAACGACTGAACCGATGGTCGAACCTGAACCAATGGTTGAAACTGAGACAATGGAAGAGCCTGAAGTCATCGCGGATCCTGAGGTAACGACTGAAGAAAGTACTGCCACGCAAAATATCGTTGAACTTGCTTCTGACAACAATGATTTAACCATTTTAACAGCAGCACTTGAAGCTTCTGGTCTGGATCAAACTCTAATGGATTCAGGCAGTGAGTTCACTGTATTCGCGCCTACAGACGCTGCATTCGCTGATGCATTGACGAAGCTTGATGTCACCAAAGAAGAGCTATTGGCTGATAAAGACATGTTGACCAATGTACTGTCATATCATGTTATTCCAAGTATGATAGTAAAATCTGCCGATATTCCTTACGGTACAGATATCGAGACAGTAAATGGCCAAGCGTTTTCTATTAGCGAAGCCAATGTTATCACAGATGCTAGCGGCAACACGTCCAATATTACTCAACCAGACGTAATGGCAACCAATGGGGTTGTTCATGTGGTTGATACAGTATTAATGCCTAAATAACAGGTTGTTATTAAAAATAGTATGATTTGAACCCCCTTTAATGTTTAAGACTAAAACCCAGCCAAGCGTGCTGGGTTTTTATTGGATTAAAGATTGTCTGTGCATATTATCAACGCTAGTAATTGCCAGTAATTGATAGGGCATAATGAAGCGCATAAAAAAGCCTGAGACCATTGCCTCAGGCTTTTTATATTATATTAGTACACTATAACTATAACTGCTCTAAAGAGTCTTATTTAGGCTCTTTATGTAGAGGACTTTCAGCCATTCTTTGTTGCTCTTTTAAATGGCGTGCTTCCCAATATGGCGCATTCTTAATACCGTATTTTGCAGGATCAAAGCTATAGCGCTTAACACCCGCTTTACGCTGTGCTTCATAGTCTTTGAGCATGGTAAGTGTTGGACGTGCAACGATAAAGATAACAAGAATACCAACGATATTAAGCCATGCCATCAGACCAACACCGATATCACCGATAGCCCAAATATAACCAGCTGAGTTTAGACCACCATAAGCAACCATTGCCATGATGAGGATTTTAACTAAGAATAAACCCGTTCTGTTTGCGTTACGACCCAAAAAGCGAGTCAAATAAGCCACGTTTACTTCAGCAATATAGTAGTAAGCCAAAATAGTGGTAAAGGCAAAGAAGAATACTGCGACAGCAATGAAAGTATCACCGAATGAGCCGTATACTGATTCCATCGCCATTTGCGTAAAGGCAGGCGCGTTAATTTCAGTAGTCGCTGCTACGTTTTGAACGATGAACTGACCATCAGGTAGCGTACCTTGGATATTATAAGTACCCATCGTGAGAATCATAAAGGCCGTAGCAGAACATACTAAGATAGTATCGACATAGACTGAGAATGCCTGTACCAAACCTTGCTGTGATGGATGCTGAACTTCAGCTGCCGCTGCTGCATGAGGACCGGTACCTTGACCTGCTTCGTTTGAGTAAATACCACGCTTAACCCCCCAACCGATTGCGGCACCAAAACCTGCTTGAGCGGTAAAGGCGTCACCAACGATCAGACCAAAAACTTGAGGGATCATATCGAAGTTTGTAAACATGATAATCAAGGCTAAAACAATATAGCCTAGTGCCATAAAAGGAACTGCAAACTCAGTAAAGGTTGCAATACGCTTAATACCACCAAAAATGATAATCCCTAACACGACTAAAATGATTACTAACGCAACCAGACGCATAGAGCCAACTTCTAAGCTCCCGACGCTCATCATAGTGCCTTCACCCATTACCTGGGCAAATGCACTGATAACACCGTTTGCTTGTACACCCGGTAAGAACATACCGCAAGCTAAGATAGAGGAGACTGCAAAAAGGATCCCATACCATTTTTGACCAAGTGCACGCTCAAAGTAATACGCCGGGCCACCGCGATATTCGCCAGTCACCACATCTTTTTCTTTATAGATCTGCGCGAGTGTCGATTCAACATAAGCAGTAGATGCTCCTAAGAACGCCACAATCCACATCCAAAATACGGCACCAGGACCACCGAAGCCAATGGCAGCAGCAACACCTGCGATGTTACCCATACCCACGCGGCCTGCGAGTGAGACAGCTAACGCCTGAAAAGATGAGATACCCTGTTCACTAGATTTACCCGTAAACAGTAGTTTTATCATTTCACTGAACAAACGCACTTGTACAAAGCGCGTCATAATAGAATAAAACAGACCTGCGCCCAAACACAGGTAGATCAGAGCCGGGCTCCAAATAATTCCGTTTACTAAATTGACTAAACTTTCCATATTATGTCTTCCTCAAACGTCCTTAAAATAGCGATAAAGGATATTAAACATTGTACTAAACTAAGGCTTAATATCTTTTTAACCGCTTAGGATGGATTGTAAATGTCTGTATTTATCCGCTTGGCTTATCAAGTAACACAAACAGTGTTAATAGATCCTAGCTGCGGTCGCAAGTCCTTTTGCCTTTCTGGTTGTCACAATATTATGACATATAACGCAGTAAGAATAGGTAGGTAAAGAATAGACCAGCGGATAAAACAAATAATTATTATAATCAAATACGTATCAATTAATAATCTGATGGTATTCAACCATTTACGTTATTCTTGTTTGCTAACAGCTTACAAACTTATAGTACACGAACATGAACCTTAGATTATCGTTAGACATTTTAGTAAATGCTAAATGATAACAGTAAGAGAGCCGTTCAATAGCTATAATATTTGTCACCAAAATAAAAACGATTTTTTGTTTTATACTGCGCTAATATCAAATAAATAACAACTCCACTACCGAATGTATGCAAACCATACGGTTAAGTAACTGCAATTTGCCACAATTTCTTTATAATTACTAGATTTTTTTTTGAATTGTCCGTGTATGTAATTTTCAATAATTGTTTGCTAAATCGATATAAGTCTATTAAATGTATTGTTAGATAGTGTCATACTAGGATTTGAGGACCTTTTATCAACTGCTTACATACTGTTATCGATATTGTAGAAATTGATTAGGTCGTAATAAAAATAAAGGTAGAATAGTAAATTGACGCATAATAAAAAAGTCAGCAGTCCTATTTTGCGGTTGTGTTTTAGTAACGATGAATTGTAAAAAAGCGGCTATGTCGCCATTATTAGCAGCACAATTAAAGACAATCGTTTGTCTGTGACATTACAAGTTATTATTTAGCATAAATGGCTAAGCAGTTAATTATTATTAGGAGAATTAGAGATGACGCGTAAATCTATTATAAAACCTATGTTGTTATCAGCAGTATTGGCAACCTCAACCGTAGGTTTGTCAGGCTGTGGTTATAACAATTTGCAATCACAAGATGAGCAAGTCACAGCAGCTTGGTCAGAAGTAGTCAACCAATATCAGCGCCGTTCGGATCTGGTGCCAAACTTGGTGAAAGTTGTGCAACAATATGCAGACCAAGAGCAAGAGGTGTTCACTCAGGTGGCAGAAGCGCGTTCGCGTGCAGGTAGCATTAATATAACGCCAGAAGTACTCAATGACCCACAAGCGATGGAACGTTATGCTGAAGCCCAAGCTCAGATGGGGGGAGCATTGTCACGTCTGATGGCAGTGTCCGAACGTTACCCTGAGCTCAAATCCGACGCTTTGTTTCAAGACTTGCAGGCACAGTTAGAAGGGACTGAAAACCGTATTACAGTAGCTCGTAATCGTTATATTCAAGAAGTGCAAGGCTACAATACAACGGTACGACAATTCCCAACTAATATCACAGCCAAAGTGTTCGGTATGGATACTAAGCCGAACTTTACTGTTGCTAATGAAGAAGAGATCTCGACCGCACCTACGGTTGATTTTGGAGATGATGAAGCTACTGCACAATAAAGCCAGCGTTTTGGGTCAAAAAGCGGCGTTTAGTAGTAGCTTTACTCGCTATCTATGATTAGTCGCTACTAACAAAGGCGTGAAAAAAGACTCCTATTTATAATAAGTCATAATTTCGTTCAGCAAGCGTGTCACTAAAGGTGGTATAGATTAGATGAAGATTTCAAAAGCAATCGTCTCGGCATTATTATTAACACTCAGCGCGGGCAATACAACGCTGCTGCATGCTGCGCCGGATGATGCTAATGTTGCGACAGCTGAGAGTGCGACCGATGCGCAAATGCAGAACCGTAGCGTTGAGGACTTAGTAGCGATCGCTAAAGCTGGCGAGGCGAATGAAGCCATCAATGATGCGGTACTTGGTAACGACGCTATTGGAGGCACCATACTTGGTAATGAGGCTATCAATCCAAATGCTGCCAATGATGAAGCCATAGCAGAGTCTCAGGCCACTGCACAGCCACCTGTGCAATCTGATGCGGCTAATGTTGATGCTGATAAGCTCATATTAAATCAACCAGTCGTTGATCAAGCAAATATACTAAATCCGCAAGAGAAACAGCGTTTAGAGACCCAGCTTAGGAATATCTACCAGCAAGGTCTAGCTCAAGCAGCAATCGTCATCGTGCCTAGCACGAATGGCTTGCCGATATTTGACTATGCTTTACAGGTTGCTAATAAGTGGGAGCTTGGGGAGGAGGACATTGATGACGGCTTACTGATTGTGGTAGCAGTCAATGATCGTGACATGTATATCTTAACGGGTTATGGGTTAGAAGGCGTGTTGCCGGATGCGGCGGTCAATCGTATTATCCGTGAGGATATTACGCCACTATTCAAGCAAAACAACTATGGATCTGGGTTATTGGCAGGTGTTGGTGCACTGGAAGCTCGACTCACTGCTGATCCTGAAGTGCTGGCTCGTGCCGATGCCCAAGCCGCAGAACGTACCGCTCAACAAGGTTCAGATGAACCATCAACACCTGTCTTTTTGTTCATCATGGCGATGATTTTTGGTAAGTTTATTACTAGTATTTTTGGACGAGTATTTGGCTCTATCTTAACGGCTGGTGGTTTCTTTGCTGGTTCTTTAGCATTGGGTGGCGGATTCTTTATGACTGTCATTATGGCCATCTTTATCTGGATGTTCTTAATTGCTAGAGGTTCAGGCGGCGGTGGTCGTGGTGGACGCGGCGGCGGCGGTTTAATTTTCTTACCTGGACTTGGTGGCGGCGGCGGCGGTGGCTTTGGTGGTGGCGGCTTCGGCGGCGGCGGTGGCGGCTTTGGTGGTGGCGGTGCTGGTGGATCGTGGTAAGCCAACCATCATCATAACAATCGATTCGTAGAATTAAATATTAAGAACATTGCTTTTATAATTTGTTTGATAATGTATTAGACGACAATGAGCAATCGCCTACTTGAGGAAACATTATGGCACAAAACAACTTACCTTCATCAGAGGCAAGTTTTGCTCGCTGGTGGCGTCAAGTCTTGTTTGTTCCGATGCTAAACAGCAAATGGCTAACAGCAGAGGTTAAGGCCCGTTTAACAGCGAAAGTGACAGAAGCAGAGCAAGGTCATCGTGGCGAAGTTTTTTTGGTTATAGAAAACCATCTACCCATTCAAGAAGCTTACAGCATCAACTGCCGTGAGCGTGCTATCGATTTGTTTAGCGAATACCGTGTATGGGATACTGAAGAAAACACGGGGGTCTTGGTTTATGTCAACATCTGTGAGCATAAGCTGGAAATTGTCGCAGATCGTGGTATTAGCGCTCATGTCAGTCCTACAGTATGGCGTGCGATGTGTGACAAAGCAGTGACGGGCATTGCCAACAAAAAGTCAGAAGAAAGCTTAAGTGATCTACTAGATGAGATAGGACAACTATTGCGTCAGTATTACCACTTAGAGCATGACCCAGCAGGTAATGAGCTGTCTGATACGGTAGTCTTTTTAAAGTAGCTTCCACAAAATTATAGATAAGCAATTAAAGATAAGGAAATACTATGATTGATCTCATAAAAAAACTACCAAAGGCTGAATTGCATCTACATATTGAAGGTTCATTAGAGCCTGAGCTTATGTTTAGGCTGGCTAAAAAAAACAACATAGATATTCCTTATAAAGACATAGAGGACGTACGTAACGCTTATAATTTCACCAATCTACAGACTTTTTTAGATATTTATTACGCTGGTGCCAATGTACTTATCACAAGAGACGATTTTTATGATTTGACTTGGGAGTATATTTTAAAATGTGTTGAAGACAATGTTATTCATACTGAGATATTCTTTGACCCTCAGACGCATACGGCAAGGGGCATCGCTTTTGAAACTGTAATCACTGGCATAAAAGAAGCGCTGGCTGATGCCAAAGAAAGATACGGCATTACTTCTGGTATTATCATGTGTTTTTTACGTCATTTATCACAGCAAGATGCTTTTGATACGTTAGAGGAGGCGATGGCATTTAAGGAGGATATCATTGGCGTTGGTCTTGATTCTTCAGAGCTTGGTAACCCGCCATCGAAATTTACAGAAGTATTTGAAAAGGCAAAAGAAGCGGGGTTTAGGTTAGTCGCCCATGCAGGCGAAGAAGGTGACTTTTCTTATATTTATGAGGCTTTAGATTTACTAGGTATCGATAGAATAGACCACGGCGTGCAGTCGATTCATAGTGATACGCTTATGCAGCGGCTAAAAGAAGAGCAAATACCGCTTACGGTTTGCCCAAACTCAAATATTGAATTAAAAGTGTTTGAGGACTACAAAGCGCACAATATCAAAGAGCTTTTAGATTATGGTCTAAATGTGAGCGTCAATTCAGATGACCCAGCCTATTTTAAAGGTTATATTAACCAAAATTTTATCAACTTGTGTGACAACTTACCATTAACAGAAAACGATATTGTCACTTTGGTAAAAAACTCTTTTAGATCATCTTTCATAGATGATGACCTAAAACAAGCATACTTGGCTAAAGTGGATCGTGCATTGCAGTAATTTTTTAATTGCAGTAATTGTTCAGGGGCAGCTCAAAACTTAATTACCTATATAAAGCATTTGGCTATTATTGATACCGCACGTATTTTGTCAGTAAATGAACGCTTTGCTTTAGATAAATGCTTTGCCTTTTGTACAGCGATTACGTGAGAGCAGTCACTTTTTGCATTAATAAAGGCATTATCATGCCGGCGTTTGCAGCCAATGTGATATCCACGATGGTATTAGGCGTTGGATTTGGGTTTATCTCAATGACTGTTGCACCATTTTGCTGAGCTAATTGTGCCAGACCTGCAGCAGGGTATACCAAGCTTGACGTACCAATACTGATGAATACATCGCAATTGGCGGCAGCATCTTCAGCCGTTTGCCATGCTCCTATAGGTAGCGCCTCACCAAACCAGACGATATCAGGTCTGATATAACCATCACACTGTTGGCATGTTATTAATCTATCATCGAAACTGATGGCTTTTTTACTACTATCTAAAGCTGCTGATTCATTTTGATAAGGTGTACCACAGTCGTGACAGCGATTACGCCACAGATGACCATGTAGATGAATGGCCTCACTACCAGCTTGCTCATGTAAATCATCGACGTTTTGTGTGACCAACGTAAAGTGCTGTTTGTGGTTTTTGGCGTCTTGTTGCCATTGGGCAAGCGCATAGTGAGCAGGATTGGGTTTTTTGTCATGCACCAGTTGTCTGCGCCATTGATACCACGACCATACCAAATGTGGGTCTCGAGCAAAGGCAGTGGGGCTTGCCAAATCCTCTGCTCGATAATGTTCCCAGAGACCAGTTTGCTTATCACGAAAAGTTGGAATGCCACTTTCTGCTGATACGCCTGCACCAGTTAGAATACAGATCTGTGGTCGAACCGCTAGCAATTTAGCAGCCCGATGTACTTCTGCTATTAGTTTTGGCGATAATTCTGCTACCATGACTTAACCCTTGCTAATAATGGATATACTTTTCTATGATAGACGGAATTTGGTGGCTTGTCATATTGCTAGCAGTCATTACAGTACTATGGCTGATAGCACATTTACGTAGTAATAAAGTTGATCCCAAAAATGGAGCACACGTATCAGCGGGTAAGAAGCCATTAACAAATGATAGCTTACAAAAGACAGCTGTTTTAATTAAAAAACACTTTCCTAATTATAGTACCAGCAGAAGAGCTAAGCATTTGCTAATTACCAAAGAGAATAAAAAGATTGCAATAATTACCATAGATAATAGTATCGCAGCTGGTGAGCGCCGCTTAGGAGAGGTGCCTATTATCAATTATCATCGAGTACCGAGTCGAGCCCAGCTTAGTACTGACTTGCAAAAAGTATGTTGAGTTCAACAAACCAGCTACTTATCGCGTTGCCATCAGCCAAACAACAACCATTCCCCAGAATACAGACCCTACTGATAATGCTGCCATATAAAATACACTCATTACGTCTCCTAGACTTAACTCATACTATATTAAAAGTTATAAACCGCTGGCTCGTTTGAACCTATCTTAAACATGCAATTAACGAGCCAAAAACATTCTGTACTTGAATCTATATTTGGTTACTAGAATATTGCTATATATTCAATTAATTACATATAGTTACATAAATACCTAATAAGCAATAATACTTATGTTGCTTTTAAAATGTAAGTGTTATTTCTAATAAAAGTAGTTTTTTTGTAAAGATTAAGCGAAGAAAGCAAAAAGGCGTATTTTTGCCATAAAGTAGCTTGCTCAAAAGAAAGGTTTAGGAGTGATAAAAGAGAAGGGTAGGTTTAGAGTAAACAGTTATTTGATAAGAAAGTTTTGGAAATGCCAGACACAGCATTATAGCTAAACCAAAATAGATAAGTTGGCTCAGTGGGATATACTTTAAAGTAATAGATTGATTACAATGATTGGTGCGCTCGGCGGGAATCGAACCCACGACCCTCGGCTTCGGAAACCGATACTCTATCCAACTGAGCTACGAGCGCATATGATGAATTGACTGCTATGTAAAACGAGTCAAGTCACTGCATGTATAAAACTGCATGCATGAAGTAAACTTGCAGTATAAGTCGTCGAAAAATAAAGACCGCTTAGTCTAACAAATAAAAGTAGTAAAGCCAATAAATGAAACGAGCTCTGAAGATTATTTAATAAATAGTAAGATAGTCAGCAAACAGGCATGGCAATTGGTATACCTTTTCCCTTATAATGTTAGGGAAAATTTATATTCATAATCACCGATTACAAGTACGCTTGCCTTTGGAATGGTTGTTTGCCATTGATAACTAGATACTGTCAAAGGAAGATAGACAGAATGTCCAAGTCGTGCCAGCACTTGTATACGTAAATAAGAGAACGTGACGAATGAGAAAAGTAGTTATGTTATCGGCAGCTGCCATTCTAGGAATCGCTAGTATCGCAGTGAGCCAAGCTGAAGACGTTGCAGATACATCTGTAACGGTATCTGACGTAGCAGAAGCGCAAGAAGTGGTTGAAGATGCGCCTCAACAGCTAGGTGACGAGCCACAAGCTGCCGCTAATACTACAAGCGATACTGCTCCTGTTGATGGTGCTCTACCTGCAGATGCTATGACTGAAGAGGGCGCAGCAACAGAAGAAACAGCGCAAGCAGCTCCTGCGGCTAATGAAGAGCCGATTCCTGAGGATACACCGCAAGTGCAAAAGCTCATTGCTTTATATCCCAATCTGATAGCCCGTATTCAACCAGTTGCTAAAGTCTGTTTTGAAGACGATGAGGTTTGTGATGTGACAGCCCGTTCTTCTGGTCCAGCAGCTGGCGATGGCCCTCGTGATGGTAAAGCGGTATATAACGCAGTATGTCAGACTTGCCATGCATCAGGACTGCTTGGTTCACCTATACTAGGTGATGCAGGTGCTTGGGGGCCACGTATAGCAAAAGGTACAGATACTTTATATACACATGCTATTAATGGCTTTAATGCTATGCCTGCTAAAGGTGGGGCCGATATTCCTGATGAAGAAGTCCAAAATGCTGTGGATTATATGGTAGGGGAAGCCAGCTAGTCTGCGTAGGTATACGCGACAAAGAGTGGTTTTGTAATTACCGCCTTGATATGTCTTATATAAGATTGTAAAACGTCTATTTCGCTGATTGAGATAGACGTTTTTTTATGATTGACGAAAGATGAGATCAATAATGTCGTTATATATTGCTATAGTTGAAATCTACTTATAGCAACCTCACATTAAGGCATTACAACGTTTATTTTATAAATTTATAAAGAGGTATTCATGTCTGAGGTACCAGCGCTTTCTATCCAAAATCTATCCAAAACCTATGATAATGGGTTTTCGGCCCTAAAAGATGTCAGCCTAACGGTGCCACAAGGTGGGTTTTTTGCTTTGCTTGGACCAAACGGTGCGGGCAAGTCAACGATGATTGGCATTATTAGCTCCTTATTTAAACCAACAACTGGTAGCGTCAATATCTTTGGTACTGACCTTTTAACCGACCCCTCCGTTGCAAAGCAATATCTTGGTGTGGTACCGCAAGAATTCAATTTTAACCAGTTTGAAAAAGTACAAGATATTTTAATTACTCAGGCCGGTTACTTTGGTATCCCAGCTAAGGAAGCACGACCACGGGCGAAACGACTGTTGACGGCGCTTGGCTTATGGGACAAGCGTGACAATAAGTCGCGCGAGCTATCAGGCGGTATGAAACGCCGTTTGATGATCGCACGAGCACTCATTCATAAACCAAAACTGTTGATTCTTGATGAGCCGACTGCTGGGGTAGATATTGAGCTGCGCCGCTCTATGTGGGAATTTATGCAGCAGATTAATATTGAAGAAAATACGACCATCATTTTGACTACGCATTATCTTGAAGAAGCTGAGCAGTTGTGTAAGCGCATTGCAATTTTAGATCATGGTGAAATCCGCATTAACACAGAAATGAAAAACCTATTGGCGCAGTTGTCAGTTGAAACCTTTGTACTCGATTTGGATACGCCGCTTACTCGTGAATTAAAATTAATAGATGTAACGGGTATAACACAACCAGATGATCAGACAATTGAAGTTACGCTCACTGAAGGTGAGTCATTAAACAATGTCTTTAGTCAATTGTCCGATCAAGGCATCACTGTCGCTAGTATGCGTACTAAAGCCAACCGCTTAGAAGAGTTGTTTATGCGCTTAGTTGACAAAAATATTCAAAGTGCAGACAGCATGAAGGAGGCAGGGTTATGAGTCAAGAAGCCTTAGATCATAATAAAGCAATGTCATGGAGCAAAAAGTGGATTTCTTTTCGTACCATATGGTTAAAAGAGGTACGCCGAATTTTACGCATTTGGCCTCAGACATTGTTGCCGCCAGTTATCACAATGAGCCTGTATTTTGTCATTTTTGGTAAGATGATTGGCTCGCGCGTGGGGGAGATGGGCGGTGTGCCGTATATGCAGTTTATCGTTCCCGGTCTGATTATGATGTCGATTATTACCAATAGCTACTCTAACGTCGTCTCAAGCTTTTTTAGTGCCAAATTTACGGCTAGTATTGAGGAGCTACTCGTTTCACCCGTCTCTAAGCACTCTATTTTGATGGGTTATATTAGCGGTGGTATCTTTCGCGGACTGGCAATCGGTATTATTGTCTCGATAGTGGCGCTCTTTTTTACAGACCTTGGTATTGAGCATTTATTCGTGACGATATTTACGGTATTGGGTACATCCATTTTGTTTTCGCTTGGTGGTTTTATCAACGCCGTATTTGCGCGCTCGTTTGATGATATCTCTATCATTCCAAGCTTTGTATTGACTCCGCTTACTTATCTTGGCGGTGTGTTTTATTCGATGGAGAATTTGTCTCCATTTTGGCAAAACGTTTCGTTATTAAATCCCATCGTTTATATGGTGAACTCGTTCCGCTACGGTATTTTGGGATATTCAGATGTCAATGTTTGGTATTCGATGGTCGCGATTTTTGTATTCTGCGCGATATTTTATACCATTGCCTATCGCTTACTCAGTAATGGATCGCGCGTGCGCTTGTAAACCTTATTATCTAAAAAGTGGCACTTTAAAAGATAGCGTGATTGTTATTTTGGTACATTGTCATCTTGGACATAAATTATTAACGGTTTAATATCAGGAAGTTAAATGAGTATTCACGGTATTTTAGGTGAACAAACCACCGACTACCCAACTGAGTATAGTCCAGAGACACTATATCCCATTGCTCGTCGTATGGGACGTGATGCAATTGGCTGGCATGATGATAAGTTGGCAGTTGGTGTAGATTGGTGGCATGCTTTTGAGATGTCTTGGTTAAACCTGCAAGGTATCTCTCAAGTTGCCATCGCCCGCTTTGGTATTCCTGCCAGCTCACCATTCATTGTCGAATCAAAATCACTTAAATTGTACCTAAACAGCATTAACTTTACCGAATTTGCCAGCTGGAACGACGTACAAGCGTTGATTGCTAAAGATTTATCAGCATGCGTGCAAGCTGAAGTACAGGTTGAGTTGTTTGGCTTAGAGGGTGGTTTGGATGATAAAACGACAGGTTTGTTGATTTCTCGGCCTGATGGTGTTTGCATTGATGAAGCACTAGCAGGCAACATGGACAAAGTTGCATTAACTGAACATCCTGATGCGTCATTGCTGAGTGAAAACGAAGTAGAAGCGAGCAGTGAAAGCGTGGCAAGTGATGGTACTCAGCCGTATACCTTTTATTCTAATCTACTGCGTAGTAATTGTCCGGTGACCAATCAACCAGATTGGGGAACTCTGTCTGTATCGATTACTACTGACAAATTTTTTAATAATGCGAATATGCTGCGTTATATATTGAGCTTCCGTCAGCACAATGGCTTCCATGAGCAATGTGTCGAACAGATATTCGCTGATTTGAGTGAATGTTATAAACCAAGAGAGCTGATGGTTCGTGCTTGGTATACGCGCCGCGGTGGTATCGATATCAATCCTTGCCGCGTCAGTGACATAGGTTTATTACCTAAACCAAGTCGTTTGATTCGTCAGTAATTGATAGGGTTGGTTTTGTATAATTTAGATTATATAGCCGACCTACTATAAAATAAAAAAAGCGCCTATTTCATCAAGTGAAATAGGCGCTTTTTTTAGTACATTTTTTATCAGAAAAGCTACTTGCTACTTACTTTTGCCATAACTTCTTCGCGGCTTAGCATTTGCTTTTCTGTCTCGCGGCGATTGACATATTCGTACTTACCTTCAGCCAAGTTACGGTCCGAGACCACGATACGATGCGGGATGCCAATTAGCTCAAGATCGGCAAATTTGACCCCAGGGCGCTCGTTGCGGTCATCAAGTAACACATTAATGCCTTGAGCCTTTAATTCGTCATACAGAGCTGTTGCCGTTTGCATGACGGTTTCTTCTTTCGACTTCATCGGAATGATGGCCACTTCAAAAGGTGCAATTGAGTCATCAACTGATGGCGTTTTTGGCCACATGATACCGTTCTCATCGTTGTTCTGCTCGATGGCAGCAGCGATGATACGACTAACGCCAATACCATAGCAACCCATCATAAGGGTAACTGGCTTACCATCTTCACCAGATACGGTAGCATTCATCGCTTGGGAGTACTTGTCACCCAATTGAAAAATATGACCAACTTCGATACCGCGCTTGATTTTTAGTGTGCCTTTGCCATCAGGAGAGGGGTCTCCTTCTTGCACATTACGCACATCTACAATGCGTGTGATACGTGCATCCCGTGCCCAGTTCATGCCGACGGTATGTTTATCTACTTTATTAGCACCTGTCACAAAGTCTGACAAGGTCGCCGCCGAGCGATCGACAAAGACTGGCATATCCAAATCAACACCGATAAAGCCTTTCTGTAGACCCGCTGCTTTGAGCTCTTCATCAGAGGCCAAAGTTAGTGGCACGTTGGCTTCTTCGATTTTCTCAGCTTTGATGGTGTTCAACTGATGATCACCACGTAGTACGACAGCGATGAGCTGCGGTGTATCATCTTCTTTATGACCATGAACGATTAAGGTTTTAACCGTATCGGCAAGCGGGATATCCAAGTGTTCAGCGACCATCTTACAAGTGGTCATGCCTTCGGTGAGCACGTCTTCGCGCTCTTGCTTTGGCGGTTGGCGTTCAGCCATATTGAATGATATAGATTCGGCAAGCTCAACGTTGGCAGCATAGTCTGAGGAATCAGAAAAAGCGATATCATCTTCGCCACTATCGGCTAGCACATGGAACTCATGCGAGGCAAAGCCACCGATAGAGCCTGTATCTGCCTGTACCGCACGGAAGTCTAAGCCTAAGCGGGTAAAGATACGCGTATAAGCCTCATACATATCATGATAAGTCTTAGCGAGCGAAACTTGATCGACATGGAACGAGTAAGCATCTTTCATAGTAAATTCGCGCGCACGCATCACGCCAAAGCGGGGACGAATCTCATCACGAAACTTGCTTTGGATTTGAAAAAATGTGATTGGCAGCTGTTTGTAACTACGTAGTTCACCTTGAGCAAGGTTGGTGATGACCTCTTCATGAGTAGGGCCCAATACAAAGTCACGCTCATGACGGTCTTTAAAACGTAATAGCTCTGGTCCATAGTCGTCGAAGCGACCCGTAGTTTCCCATAACTCAGCTGGCTGGGTCATGGGCATAAGTACCTCTTGAGCCCCAATATTTTGCATCTCTTCACGGACGATACGCTCAACTTTTTGTAAAATGCGTAGCCCCATAGGCAGCCAGATATATAATCCAGAAGCAATTTTACGAATAAGGCCGGCACGCACCATCAATTGGCTTGAAGCGATATCGGCGTCACTTGGGGTCTCTTTTAGAGTGGCGAACAAGAATTGACTGGCTTTCATAAATAAAGCGGAACCTTATCAACGATAAAATAAATAATAAATAAGGCGCTGAGCGTTAGATAGCTGCTACAAGCTTGCCTTTAATATATAACCTGATATAACTAATGATTTGATCGACGTGACAGTGTATAAATTAGCAATTTATAGTCAAGCTTTTTGTTCAAAACCTATCTAAAAACAGGCTAATGTCAGGTAGTCTATATACGTTGACATTTCATCGATGCAATCAGACTATGTTAGGTAAAGTTTGCCTCATACGCAATGACTTTTTGTCTTTTACAATAGAACGCTATACAAACTTCAATATAGGACAAAAAATGAAGCAAATATCTGATAGTTTTAGTATTCGTCGTCGGTGAGAATTGTAGTAAGTCTAAAAGCGGTTGAGTTTGTAAAATTGTGGACTAAGCAATTGTGTAGAAGATTAGTAGCTAATACTTGAAGTCATTTTGAAAAGCGTCATTTATGCTATAGAGCCGTGCTTAATTTAGCATTTGTAAATAACGTCTTTTGAGTGCCGTTAACAATATAAAAGGTAGCGCATATGACAACTTCTGATAATCGTACACCTAGTAATGCTCGCGACAATATTAGTAAGCGCCCTAAACCAAAACAGCCTACTGGAATAGCGACATGGATATTGTTAATTATTAGTTTTACGGCCTTAGCTTTTGCTGTTTATACTATTAATGAGCGGACGGTAGAAGAACCGATTGAAACCGTCACTCGTGAAGGTGTGGTGACGCAGATTCAACAGTTAAATCGGTTGCAGACCGTAGCTTTTAGCGTGGATACAGTGATTACCAGTGAGCGACAGGGCAGCTGGATGAAACTTTGGCAAGATGAGCAAAAAGGCTTGTTTATTGCTCGTGGTCGGGTAGATGCGGGTATAGATTTGAGCGCGTTGACGCCTGAGATGGTACAAGTCGTACAGCTTGAAGAGTCTAACGTAGGTGAAGATGAAGCACAGACGGCGAGCGACAATAATACCGCGATGATGCCGCAAATCAACATTACCTTACCGCCATCAGAGATATTTTCAGTGTATCTAGACGACTTGGAAATCTATGACTGGCAAACAGGTGCTTTTGGTTTGATGCAGGTTGATCCTAAGATACTCGCGCAAGCACAGACAATGGCAAAAAAAGAAGTGCTGGAGCGTGCGTGCCGAGGTGATGTGATGAATATGGCGCTAAAAAATGCCCAAATGCAGCTGCAACAATTGTTTGCGATGACTGGCGCAGTGGTGACTGTGACCACACAAGGAGCAGGGGCTTGCCGACTGCCAGTCACTACCAATAGCTAAGCTAATATTTATTCTTTTTTGAATTCGGCAATAGCCAGCTTGCGTGCCGATTTATGCTCGACCATCGGCGCAGGGTAGTCAATATCGGCAAACTTGCCACCTTTTGCCAATTCTTTGCGCATCTTGTCTTCGCTATGCAAGATGCTAGTAGGAATATCTTCTAACTCTGGTAGCCAAGTTTTAATAAACAGTGCTTTAGAGTCATGCGTATTGGCTTGGCTAAAGGGATTCATAATACGAAAGTAGGGCGCTGAGTCGGTGCCTGTTGACGCGCTCCACTGCCAACCGCCGTTATTGGACGCAAAATCCCCGTCAATGAGCTGCTGCATAAAGTAGCGCTCTCCTAAGCGCCAATCAATCAGCAAGTCTTTGGTCAAAAACATGGCGGTGACCATGCGCAGTCGATTGTGCATAAACCCCGTCGCATTTAAGCAGCGCATCGCTGCATCGACTAATGGTACGCCTGTTTTACCAGTGCACCATGTCTCAAAATCATCGCTATCGTATGACCAATTGATCTTGTTATCTGTTTCTTCTTTATAAGCCTTGTGACAGACAAGTGCTGGTTTGTCCACTAGTACATGACGATAAAAATCTCGCCATGCAAGCTCGCTTATCCAGCGATTGATGTCTTCATTATCGCCATCATTACCGTGTAGCTTTTCTTGTGCTTTACTTGCTTGTAGATAGCAAAATCTAGGACTAATAGACCCTATAGTAAGATAAGCCGATAGCTGACTGGTTGCATGTAAATGGGGGACATCACGGCTGACATCATAGTTATTTATATCATTAGCGACAAATTCTTTTAAACGCTGACAAGCAGCATCTTCACCAGCAGGATAAGCGTCTCTTGCCTGGTCAATCTGGGCTGTCATATTGATATGTTGTAATGACTTGTTCTTTTCTAGTGTTTGCTGGTAGTCACTGAGCATTTTTTTACTTAGTGCTTCGATATCATCGACTGTATTGGCAAACGTTTGCGATGATTTTAGTTTGATTTTATAGTTGCTATCCACTGCGGGTGCTTCATGCATTTGAATGGTACTAACGTCTAACGTATGTCGCCATTTCTTATAAAATGGCGTAAAGACTTTATACATGCTGTCGCCATCATTGGTCGTAATGCTTTGCGGTGGCAAAATGCATTGGTCATGCCAGCGGACGAACTCGATATTATCTTTTGCAAGTTGCTTACTCAATTGCTCATCACGATCAATCTCATTGCCTTCGTACTCATGATTGGCCATGATGCAACTGATTTCATTATCTTTGCATAAGGTTGTGAGCGTTTCTATACAGTCAGTAAAGCTTGGACAGATTTGCACGGTTAAAGTGATGTTCAGTTGCGACTGCAGGTCCTTTGCTAGGATAGGTAGCGTGCGGGCAATATGGTCGACTTGCACAAGGGACGTATCATGTTCTTGCCACTGCTCAGGCGTCAAAAAGAATACGGCAGACACCGAGGCGTTTTCTTCCTTTGCACGTTCGCACAGCGCTGCTAGAGCGGTATTGTCATGGATACGAAGGTCACGACGAAACCACATCAAGTAATGCGGTGGATTTTTGCTAGTAGCATTGTCGTCAGTATTAGTATTATTCGCCGCTGTCTGTGCAGTCTTAGACATCAAGGTATCCCTATATCAATCAATCGCAATCGTAAACGAAACTAAGGATAAAAGTATGCTAGGATAAGTTTTTGGATGCAATGGCTTTGCCGTTTGGTTAACAAAACCTCATCACATCTAACGATTTAACTTTAGCCTGAACCTGTCTGATACCGCTATAATCGGTGTCATATTCAGCACCATGAAACGCAAGGTCACAAAATGCACGTTAAGTTTTGCGGGTTTACTCAGCTTAATGATATACAGACTGCGGCACAATTAGGTGCAGACGCAGTGGGTTTGGTGTTTTATCCACCAAGCCCCCGCGCGGTCACAATAGAGCAAGCGCAAATTCTGAGCGCTGCTGTACCTGCTTTTGTCAGCGTGGTGGCATTGGTAGTCAATATGCCCAAAGATGAGCTGATCAATTTAGCAAATGACGTCTCTTTTGATATTATCCAGTTCCATGGCGATGAAACGCCTGAGCAGTGTGAGCAGCTGGCAAGTACGGTCAATAAACGCTGGATCAGAGCATTGCGCGTTAATGCTGATACGGATAGTGCTGCTAGTGTCAGTGCTCAGATTGACGAATTTGCAGCAGCAGGGGCGAGTAGCATCTTATTAGATGCCTACCATCAGCATAAGTATGGCGGTACAGGCGCACGTTTTGACTGGAACCTCATTCCACATGACAGCGCACTGCCGATTGTGTTGGCTGGTGGACTTGATGCCGATAATGTGGCCGCTACATTAGATTTGCCTATTTATGGTGTCGATGTGAGTGGTGGTATCGAGATCGATAAAGGTAAAAAAGATGTTGCCAAAATGCGTGCCTTTATGAAAGCGGTCAAGCGCGATCGATGGCAAAACGCTACGGTCACTGGCGCCATTTAAGTGGGTTTGTATCAAGTTGTTTGCTATACATACTCTGCTTAGTTAATCGTTATTCCGATTTTTCTGCTTAAATCTTATTAGATTGTTATCCCTTTTATTATCTTCTTTATAGTTATCTAAAAAATACCACTTATTACAGTAGGAATTATCATGAGTCATGTCGCGAACAAAGATTTATCTGCTACCGCACAATCTGTAAATACTTTTACCAATCCTGAAAATGTACAGGATTTTAACCAATATCCTGATGCACGCGGACATTTCGGTGTACATGGGGGGCGTTTTGTCTCTGAGACGCTAATGGCTGCCCTAGAAGAGCTAGAAACGCTTTATACCAAAGTCAAAGCAGATCCAGCGTTCTGGGAGGAGTATCACAACGATTTGGTGAATTATGTCGGTCGCCCAACGCCGCTGTATCATGCTAAGCGTTTGAGTGACGAGATTGGCGGTGCGCAAATTTACTTCAAACGTGAAGACCTAAACCATACAGGCGCGCATAAAGTCAATAACACCATTGGTCAGGCGCTGCTTGCCAAAATGTGTGGCAAAAAACGTATTATCGCTGAGACTGGTGCAGGACAGCACGGCGTGGCAACGGCGACGATTGCCGCACGCTTGGGGCTAGAGTGTATCGTCTATATGGGGGCTGACGATGTCGAGCGTCAAAAGATGAATGTCTATCGTATGCGCTTGCTTGGTGCAACGGTTGTGCCAGTCACTTCTGGCTCACGCACGCTCAAAGACGCGATGAATGAAGCCATGCGCGACTGGGTGACCAATGTCGACACCACTTATTACATCATCGGTACGGTTGCAGGGCCGCATCCATATCCGCTACTCGTACGCGATTTTCAAGCGATTATTGGTAAAGAAGCGCGTATTCAGCATTTAGAAAAAACAGGCAAATTACCGGATGCGTTGGTTGCATGTGTCGGTGGTGGCTCAAACGCTATTGGTTTGTTCTTTGACTTCTTGAACGATACTGACGTCAAAATGTATGGCGTCGAGGCAACAGGCGATGGCATCGAGTCAGGTCGTCATTCAGCGCCATTGGCTGCTGGTCGTATCGGCGTATTACACGGTAACCGTACTTACCTGATGGCCGATGATGATGGTCAGATTCAAGAGACGCATTCTATCTCAGCGGGTCTTGATTATCCTGGCGTTGGTCCAGAGCATAGCTTCCTAAAAGACATGAAGCGCGTTGAGTATGTTGGCTGTACCGATAAAGAAGCGCTAAAAGGCTTCCATGAAACCACGCGTAAAGAAGGTATCATTCCTGCGCTTGAGACTGCTCATGCCGTTGCTTATGCATTGAAACTGGCTAAAACCATGACTCCTGATCAGACGATTATCGTTAACATGTCAGGTCGCGGTGACAAAGATTTGCATTCAGTGATGAAGGCAGAAGGGATTGAAGCCTAATTTTAATGAAGAGTCTTATCTCACAGCGGTTTATAATAAAAGTGAAAACTTTGAGAAACTGATAAGCGTTGTTGCATCCACTGGGTTTAAGACCTCCACCTTGATTGGTGGAGGGATAATGTTGTATTACTGTTTCAAAATCGGATATTTCCCTACGGATCTTTCAATCAGTGATACCTTTATATTTATTGCCCTAACAGTAGTGTTCGGTATATTTTATTGTTTAACCTTATCAGCTATTAAAATGTTGTTTGATATTACTTTAGGGCTTTTACTTTATGTGAATATAAAGGTTTTTAAATTTAAAAAAATCATAGTATTTTCTAATATTATGTATAGAAAATACAGATTTAATTTAGATACAGTATTTAAATCTATCTTTATTGCCTTGTGGTTAAGTTTTATGCTCGTGTCAAATATAATAGAAGTTCTTGATATTTTAAGTGTTCTAGGTATATTTCTCATAGCAGTTTTTTTTTACGAAATAAGTTCCATTAAGATTAAAGAGCAAAGACTCAACAAAGGATTAGGTCTTGCAGATTTGGAGTTTACCAATAAGAAAGAGTTTTTGAATATAACTGTATTTTCGATAACAGTTCTACTTTTGGTTTTTTCAGGTATGAAAGTTGAAGGATTTATCAATTCCTCTATGCAGATACTAAGTCTTGCTAACGACAATGTATCAGTCCATGTTCAAGAACCATACAATCAATACTTAATAGAATATGGTATTAAATCAAGCGATAGTAATTTCGGAAACCATTATGTTAGGACTGATAATGTCGATGTGTTAATGCAAGGTTTAGGCGATAATATTGTGATTCTATTTCCAAAGAATAGTGAGCATGGAGTTGTAGATAAAGTAAAAATTATACTTCCAAGAGACAAAGTCCATATCATTGATAATGAATAAATTTAATAAGAGAACCATTATGACCCGAATTGAAAGCACCTTTGAAACATTAAAATCACAAAACAAAAAAGCCCTGATTCCTTATGTAATGGCAGGCGACCCCAATCCTAGTAACTTTGTTGGCTTGCTACATGACTTAGTGAAGCATGGCGCAGATATGATCGAAGTTGGCTTACCATTTTCTGACCCTATGGCTGATGGTCCAACTGTGGCCTTGGCGGGTGAGCGAGCGTTAGCAGCCGGTACCAGTACTCGTGACGCACTAAAAATGGTTGCAGAGTTCCGTCAAACAGATACGCAGACACCAATCATTTTAATGGGTTATCTCAATCCTGTTGAAATCATCGGCTATGACAATTTTGTCGCATTGTGTGAGCAGTCAGGCGTTGATGGCTTATTAATGGTAGATTTGCCACCAGCAGAGGCGGGCAGCTTCACTCAGCATTTGACTGAGCATGCGATGAATGAGATTTTCTTGCTATCGCCAACCACTTTGCCTGAGCGCCGTGAGCAAGTCTTGACTCATTGTGGCGGCTATATTTATTATGTATCACTAAAAGGCGTGACGGGCTCAGCCACACTAGATACTGACGATGTAGCGACTCAAGTTCAAGCGATTAAAGCAGAGACCGATTTGCCAGTATGCGTCGGTTTTGGTATCCGTGATGGTGCGTCTGCAAAAGCGATCGGTACTCATGCAGATGGCGTCATCGTCGGTAGTGCATTGGTACAGAACTTTGCCGATATCGATGCCAATGATGCCGCTGCAGTCGCAAATGCACAGCAAAAAATCATGACAAAAATGGATGAGCTGCGCGGTGCATTAGACAGTTTGAGTGCCTAAGTAATGATGATAATAGCAGTAAATCACTTTGCTATATTTAGTTTACGTGTGTAAACTAACATGATGTATAATTTGTTACAATTACTCGATTTATTCAGCTTATTGTTTATCATGACATAGATAATAGTAATGCGAATAAGCTACCGTGTTAGTCATAACTGCTCATGTTATGGCTGTATTTGCTTCCTAGACTAGACAACAATTAAACTCTTAAGGACAAGTAAATGAGCAAGCTTGCCGATAAGCCTTCAACAATGGCGAATAATATGACTGATACTATAAAAAAACCTGAAACTCAAAGTGATGATGCTAGCTCTGCTACAGACAACTATCAAGCTGGTCAATCATGGTTTGATCGCCCAGTACCGGGTATCAAGCAGCAATTAACCGCTACGCTGACTGCAGTTGAAACTGAGCCATCTACAGAATGTACTAACTGTCATTCAATGATTACCAATACAGCACTGATTTTTAACTGTTATGTCTGCCCTCACTGTGATCATCATCTACCAATGACTGCGCGTGAACGTCTACAGTGGTTTTTGGATCAAGTAGATGGAGAGCTTGGACAAGAATTTAGCGCTAAAGATCCTCTCGGGTTTGTAGATAGCAAACCATATCCCCAGCGCATGACTGAGGCTAAGACTAAGACTGGCGAGACAGAAGCTCTAATTGTTTTGCACGGTAAGCTACGTAACCTTGATGTGGTTGCTTGCGCCTTTGATTTTCGCTTTATGGGTGGTTCTATGGGATCGGTCGTTGGCGATCGGTTTGTACAAGCTGCTGAAAAAGCACTCAAAGACAAAAAACCTTTGGTATGTTTTGCAGCCTCAGGTGGCGCGCGTATGCAAGAGGGTTTACTGTCCTTAATGCAGATGGCACGTACTGCCGCTGCTGTTGAGCGTCTGAGAATCGCTGGTATTCCATATATCGTAGTACTGACCAATCCAGTTTATGGCGGGGTGACCGCTTCTCTTGCCATGCTTGGTGATGTTCATCTGGCGGAGCCAAAAGCGATGATTGGTTTTGCAGGTAAGCGCGTGATCGAGCAAACGGTGCGCGAGACGTTAGAAGAGCCGTTTCAGCGTGCTGAGTTTTTGTTAGAGCATGGCGTGGTTGATGAAGTGGTACATCGTCATCAGATGATTGATACCATTTATCGTCTGCTAGCTAAGCTTACGCATACGGATAATGTAGACGCCTAAATTGTGTGAGTACTTAAGTTTTTGTATGTCGCATGTTTGGCTTACCCTTTAAATAGCATTTATCGTCATTGATGATAAATGCTATTTTTAATTTTTGGGGTTTGAATATGGTCGATTTCAAATAAGGTGGATACATTAGATATCAGTCCTGCCGTATCATTTTTATACTGAACTCATTATATGGTTATAAGCATTGTATAATGACGCTTTTGGCAGCTGTATATCTTGGCTGCTTTTTACTTTAAGGTGTTTTTATGTCCTCATCGAATCACGCTACTACCGTGACCAGTCCAACGGCACAATCAAGCTTGACTGCATGGCTAGATTATATGCAGCAGATTCATGTTTCTGCTATTGATATGGGATTATCACGTGTATTGCCAGTGGCTAATTATTTGGGCGTGGTGCAATCAGCAAAAGACGATGCCTTTGTCTTCACTGTCGCAGGCACCAATGGTAAAGGCTCAACGACTGCCGTTATCAGCGATATGTGCCGCGCAGCTGGTTACAAAACCGCGTTATATCAATCGCCGCATCTGGTTGATTTTAATGAGCGCGTGCGTATCGATGGTCAGATGGCAAGCGATCGGACCTTGATTGCTGCTTTCGAGAAGGTTGAGCAGGCACGGCTTGCTTGCGATTTAACGTTATCGTTTTTTGAGATAACGACTTTGGCAGCGCTTTTGATTTTTGCTGAAGCTGATTGTGATGTGTGGGTGCTAGAAGTGGGATTGGGCGGCCGCTTGGATGTGACCAACATCATTGATGCAGATTTAGCCGTGATTACCAATATCGGCATCGATCATGTAGATTGGCTTGGCGATAATGTTGATGCTATAGGCTTTGAAAAGGCGGGCATTTTACGTGATGGTATTCCATTAATTTTTGGTGCAACTGACATGCCCGCCAGCGTGCAACAAAAAATCGATGATCATAATGTTGTCTGTTACCAAGCGGGACGCGATTTTAGCTATCGCGTGCCAGATATAGAAACGGATATAGTCACTAGCGCTGCCACGTGGCAATATAGCAATGCTGCTATAACTTTGCAGCTGCCACAACCCAAGCTATCATTGGTAAATACTGCCAATGCGCTATCCGCGGTGCTGGCAAGTCCACTTGATATCGGTATTGACGCTATCAAAACCGCACTACAGACAGTCAAGCTTGCCGGACGCTTTGATTATCGTCAAATGGTTGATCGCCAGTGGCTGTTTGATGTGGCACACAATGAGCAGGGCGTGACGTTTTTATTAAATCAGCTCAAGCCATTATGGCAACAGCATCTAGCGGTCTTAAATGATGGACAAATGGCTTCTATTAAGCTGCTGTTTTCTATGCTTGCAGATAAAGATATTGAGATGGTGGTCGAGCATTTAACGCAAGCCAAATTACCCATTACGGATTGGTATATTGCAGAGATTGATCATCCTCGTGCAGCGAGTATGGAGGAGTTGCAAGCGGCATTGGCTGCATACGTAGAAGATACTGCTATACATGTTTATACTGATTTACAACAGGCCACGCAAGCGGTAATCGAAGACAGTGGAGCGCAAGACTTAATTGTAGTATGTGGCTCTTTTCATACCATCGGTGAAGCGCTTACCACCCTCGATGTAAACGAATAATTATAATCTCCTAGAGCTGATTGACGTCCAAAAATTGCATTAACAGATGCCTGATAGCAGACAGCGTGAAAAATATGTTTTATAATCAAAGCGTTTTATAAACATGACACAATTTTTGCAGTAATTTTTGCAGTAAAGTAAGATGACGATATAGACTGGTCATGCCTAGCCATCAACCTTATTAACCAACTAAGAGACGTAAACGGATGAATTTTTCGAGACAAGCCTTATTGGGCATCGGGATGATTATAGGCGGTAGCGTCATGCTATACGCCATGGTGCAACAAATCGGTACTAATGATAAGCCAGCAACGCCCGCTGCTATCGTCGAAAAATCATCAACTGAACAAACAACTGTAGAACCATTAACCACAGATATCGAAACTGAAAAACGTATCTTGGCACAAAAGCAAAAAGAACGTGCGGCTCGTGTTGCAGAACAAGAGAAGCGCGCTCAGCAGTTTTTGGCAGAGCAGGAGAGTGCAGAAGCAAAGGCACTGGCGAAATCTCGTGCAGAAAACCAGCAGTATGTTGCCAACGCTATGCCAGCAGAGGATGAGGATACGAAAGTAGAAAATAGCTCAACAGTTACAACACCAACTGTGCAAGCGCGTACTGATGCCACAACAAACACAACCAATGAAGAAAAACAAAAAGCTCAAGCGGCTGAGAAAGAAGAAGCCAAAAAAGCTGCTCAACAGGCCGAAGCAAAAAAATTAGCAGATAACAAAAAGCGAGCTGAAGCAAAAGAGCAAGCTGAAGCTCAGGCTAAAAAAGAAGCAGAAGCAGAAGCTAAGAAAAAAGCTGATGCTAAGAAAAAGGCAGAAGCACAAGCAGCAGCCAAACAGCAGAAGCAGGCTGAAGAGCAAGCCAGCAAAACAGCTGCACCGACAGCCCCTACAGATTATACTGTCAAAAGAGGTGATGGTTTAATCAAACTAGCACGCCAGTATAATGTGCCAGTTGAAGCTCTGGCTCAAGCCAACGATATATCCTCATCTACTTCATTACAAGTCGGACAAGAGCTAACTATTCCATCACGCAAGCAGGTTGAGCGCTTAGAGCGTGAAGCAGCTGCCGCCAAAAAGTCCGCTGATGCCAAACGAGAAGCTCAACAAAAGCTACGCGAAGCGCGTAAAGAAGTTCGAGAAACTGATGCGAAAGGCAGCTTCGGGGTACAGGTCGCTTTGGCAAGCAATCAGACTTCAGCTGATGAAGTAGCCAAAAAGTTTAAAGCTGCCGGCTATCAAGTCAAAACCAGTGTTACTAGTCGCGGTGTACGCGTCATCGTCGGCCCTGAGCGCGGAAAAGTAGCTGCATTGGCACTAAAGGATAAGATTAATACAGATTCTCAAGTTGACACCTCAGGAGCGTGGGTACTGTATTGGCGTTAAATTTTCGATAGATTTTATTGAATATAAAAGCTGGTTAATATACTAGATTTTGATAATACCTTTACTCACATAACATTCAAAACACGACACCTGCTGTCGTGTTTTTTTAATTTATAAATTGTAGCTAATTATTAGCTCAGATAGTATTGCTTAGATAATATAAGCCCTATTTATGGCTCATTTACTTTTCTCTGTAGAACGTGTTAGCCAATAATGGTTGCTACGTTACGATTGACTATTTAGAAACCTCTAAAGTTGATCGTTTTAAAACTTTATAAGGTGTGATTATGTCGTTTGGCATTGTGTTCTTGGTATTAGCCGTAGGTTTTTTGGGGTTCATTGTCTTACCAAAGCTATTATCAAGACATCAAGCTCATAAAAATACCGAACCTAATCCAGCTCCTGTACGCGGTGACGACCTGGCTATTTGGCCGTTTGCACCGATGCCTATCATGACAGATACTGAGGTCATATTTTTTCAAAAGCTCAAAAACGCACTGCCTGAATATCATATATTTGTACAAGTTCAACTTTCTCGTATCATCAATGCTGATAGTGAAGAAGCCTCTGAGCGTAGCTTTTGGTTCAACCGTATCTGCCGTCAAAGTGTCGATTATGTTATTACTGATATCGATGCGCAGACGACATTGGTTGCCATCGAGCTTGACGACTGGACGCATACTAGTAAATCAAGACAAAAGGCTGATGACAAAAAGGACAAAGCGCTAGCAAGCGCAGGGATCCCGATTGTCAGGTTTCATGCTGAGCGCATACCAAGTGTCGATATACTGAGATACGAGCTGATGCAGGTTATTGAAACTTATGAAGCGTAATACTATTGCTAATTCATTGACTGTCAGTTCATCAGAGTCAGGTACTGCTTGTATCTGGCTTCTTTCTATTATGAAACAAACCCATAGACTTCTTTGCCAACGTTTGAATATCTTTTACAATACAACGGATTATTGTATGGACTTAGGCAGTAAATAATTATACTATTCCATTATTGATTAGTGAACATAAGTTTTGACTAAAGTTTTGTTAGTGTTAGGTCGAACTATTACCTATTCAAATCACATTTACTGTCATTACCTCAACTAGGTCTTACCAATAAAGGATTGTTTTATGAAGTTTTTTAAACTGACTGCGCTAGCATTCGCCAGCACTTTAGCATTAGCAGGGTGCGGTAGCGATAGTGACAATACTAGCACTACGGCCTCTAACAATAATGGCTCAGCTGTACCTTCTAAGCCTCCTGTAAACAATAAACTGTCTGAGCTTGAACAAGCTAAAAGCATCATCAATACTGCAAAGCAGTTTATTTTAGATAACAAAGCAATCGAAGATGCTTATGAAGACGCTAGTGAGATTTTGACCGAACAGCAGCAAGCCCGAGTCAACCTAACCTTTGAGATTGCTGAAGGTTTACATGGATACATGAAAGAGAATTCAATAGCAAAACTGGATGCAGCAGATGTCGCTTTATTAAGAGATCAGGGTGATCTGCAAGAAGTAATAGATAAAGGATTGGACAGCGATTTTTATTGGGACAGATTCTATAACGATAAGCTACAGCCAAGCGATGATTTTCTTGCAACGCTTGATACCAATGGTAAATTCAAACTGTCTGGCACTACGCTTGTGAATAGTGAACGTTTGGAACATAACTATAATCCGCTAACCAACGTTACAGATACAACAGTCACCAAAGATTCTTTCAAGATAACCTACGATAAATTTGAAAACTCATTGGCTTCTAATACTAGTACTGATGATTTTACAGGCCGTTATGGCTTTAATCGTCTTGACATTGGTTCAGAAGCGGACGCTGTCGTTTTGAGCTCAACTTCACAAGGCGCAACGGTTAATGCGCAATTCAGTGATAAAGTCTTGGTTAATGATGAGTTTGATATAAATGATGTCAATAGAGCCGGCATTACTTTAGAAAAAGCGGTCATTAAACTGGATAATGTAAAACTTAAAGCTAACGATAGTATCATTGAAGCCCGTGACGTTGAGCTAGGGTTTTTAGATATGAGTCGCAAGCTTGCTGATGGCACCTTGGTGGTCAGAACTTTGCCAACCGCTATTAAGCTGACGGGCGAATTACTCAAAGAAAAGCCTGCAACAGATGTCGCCATTTCGCTAAACGCGGTTGCTAATGAAACCGATATCAAAAACGTCATCAAAGTGACCCAAGAAGGTAATATTGAAGAGGCTGCTGGTAAGTTCGTTGGAGTAGAAATTGTCATGTCTCTTAAGGGTAACGTGACAAAAGAGACTGCGACTTCGACTGCAATTATACCTTTAGATATTCAAGCGAACCTAAAACGTACAGCGCGTGATGTGGTAGAACTGCAAGGTTTGAAAGCAAGCGTAGACGGTAAAAGTCTGTATGTGACAGGTAAAACTATCTTAGATACTCAATATAATGTTAGCTGCAAGTGTACACAACTTGATATTACCCAAAACAATGCCGCTATTAAGCTAAAATTCGATGTCGATAATAAATTCATCATACAAGACAACAAAACTGGTAAGTTTGCTGATATTAAGGTCAACGGCAAGGTCTTTGGTGAGTTATTACAGAACAACGGTAAAGTAGGCGCTAAATTTAAAGACAATAGCTTTATTCCTCTAGGCTAATGATGTTATGTATTTGAGATATTGATCATGGAAAGAAGAGACAGCTAGCCCTGTCTCTTTTTTGTGCCTTTTAATTTATGGAAGAATGTCATGGCCTTTTTGTGCTCGTCCGTGCGTATGTTATTTGCACAGGTTCTGTTTGTACCACAATTTATTCAGTCTGTTAAGACACGCTATCAGACGGCCTATACCATACGTACTGTATTGGTTATCGTGAGCACTGGGATTTCAATATCTGCTATCGCGCAAGAGTCCTCAATAGTTTATCAACTTACTGGTGATGACTCGATTTTAGAGAAAAATTTAACGCCTTCTTTAGTATCTACACCATTTATAGCTACTAAGAAGTCAGACACACAAATTGATTGGACAGTGATGGCGAGTGCTCATAGTCCAGCGCAGCCTATTGCAGCTTTTATCAAAGATTGGGATGCGCCTTTAGATTCTGGAAAGCATGCCTACGCACAGGGGCGCGCGTCACTCAATGTACGCCCAGCTGACAGTCCGATCAGCTATGGTCTGGCGTGGCGTTATGATTATATGATGACATTTAGTCAAGAAACCGCAGACTTGTACTGGCAGTATCAAAATAAGCAACTCCCCAATCAGAATCAAACTTATGCTTTAGAGTTAGATGCACGGCATAATGAACGTATTGGCGCGAATGTGGGTTTTGCTCAGCAATTAACGTCCAATTGGCAGCTAACCACTTATGCCAACATTTGGAAAGGTTTACATTTGCTTGACGGTGAAGCTAAGGGCAGTATTACATCACAAGCATACCCTGATAGCGAAATAGTTAGAAATATAGACCGTCTAAATAGAACGAAGACTTATGTAGATTACTATTACGATGAGCCAGCACTTGGGGAGGAGGATCTAAATTGGTATCCCAACAAACCAACGGGCTATGGTTATTCGTTAGATATAAATTTGACAGGTACATTAACGGATCGCACGCAGTTATCTGTCCGTGGTTATGATCTTCTGGGACGTATGCATTGGAAAGATACACCTAGTACGCAATATATACTAGATTATGATGCCAATAGACGACCTATAGATACGACTGAAGGTCAACTCGACACTGATGATATCACGCAAACATTGCCATGGCGCGTTGAAGGCAGTCTCATACATGAGCTAAACCCTCAATGGCAGATCGGTGTCCATGGTCAAGTGAATGATATCCAAGACTTATATCAGTTGTCAGCAAGCTATCAAACCAATGAAGATTATTATCCACTCACTATCACTGGTTTGATAGAGCCGCAAACACAAGCGTTAGGGCTTGCTGTAGACAGTCAGTATGGCGGTATCAAGTTACTCACCGACAGTCTTGACTCAGAAAAAGCCCAGCGCAGTGAAGTTAGCTTATATGGACGTTACTCATGGTAGGCCATCATTAAGAATTACCCATTTTAGGGTCACGCTGCTTGGGATAAATGACTATCGGCTGATTACCTTCAAAGTATAGTCCTGTTCTAGGTGGCGTATCGTCTGGCCAAGCTATCTGTGGCTTCTGTCCATCGTAGCTGTCATAAAAGCTGCGTTTCGTAAACCATTCGATATAATTTGCGCGTCGAAGGGTCGTCATATCAATTGTCGTCAGATTATCCTTATCCCATTTATCGCACCATTCATGCATAGGAAAGCTTAGTGAAAGCCAAGCGGGATAAATAAAATCAGTCGTATTGATGGGCAAAAAGAACCGTCCTTTTATAACACCATAACGCTTATCAATTTTGACTTGCCCGTGATCCTTAGTATCTACCCATATAGTACGAAATTGTTTGGTCTGCATATGGGTCATTTTGCGCTGTAGATTGTCGTTTGAGTTAATCCCAACCCAGTTTTCAGGCGCAAAAGGCGCTGATCCCATAAAAAACTTAATGGCCAGCTCCCAATGTTCAGTGACTGCCTCTTTATGGTTGTATAAAATCAAGTCAAGCTCGCCAGAGGTTTGCTTGCCATTAAATAGCTGTACATTACTAGCGAGTGTCTCATATGGATGCAACTGGCGTGCAAAACCATCTGCTAACCAAAAAGACAATAACCCCTCAAAGTGAAAACCCAAACGATTGGGACTGGGTCGTGTCAGTAGATAGCGCGTCAACTCCTGATAAGCATTGGTGGTATCAAGCTCTTCTAAACGCTGCTGATAGGCGTCAAACTGCTGTTGCCAAAAGCTGGCACTGTGTACCGATACCGTATGTGTGTTTTGATAGGGTGCAAAATCCAGCCATCCTGTCAATACATTGGGGCACGCCAGCACGTATGCCAAATCACGTACATAAGGACGCTGGTACGCTTCCCAAGGCGCATGATTTGTAAGTATGGACAATGAATGAGCGATAGGCTCGGACATAGAATAAACCGAAGTAAGTTGTAGAGCATTTACCCTAACTGCTCGCTTGGGAAAAGTCTATAGTCAATCGTACGATGTTAAGATTGAACGTATCTGGCAGCATAGATTCGTCGATCATGAAATGAGAGATCAAATAATAATGAGGATTAAACTATGAAATATCTTTTGCAAATCGACTTCCCTTATAGTGGCCCTTTTGACGATAAATTCTTTGAATCTACGCAAGAGCTCGCTAAAGACATCGCGAACGAGAGCGGGCTGGTCTATAAGCTATGGACAGAAAACGAAGAGACGCAAGAAGCGGGCGGTATTTATGTATTTGATAACTTGGATGATGCCAATCGATATCTCGCCAAGCATACTGAGCGTTTAGAGTCGTTTGGCTTTACTGACATTAAATCAAAAACTTTCAAAATTAATGAAGCGCTGAGTAAGATTACGAAAGCGAGTTTTTAATTGATAGTAATTAGGATAATAAAAGCCAGCGCTTGGATTTAAGAGGCTGGCTTTTTTGTTGCGCTTTCGAAAACCTAGTCTTTAAGTATTTTAGTAAAAACATCTGATAGTTGGTAGCTTCCAGTGGTGGTCAGATGGTGTTTATCAAAATATAAAGGTTTCCCCTCTTTGGATACGTAACGACATTCTGACGCGCAAAAATAGTCTACTACAGGGAATGATATAAAGTTATCGTCATCTATTGATCTGACAAAGCGAATTTGATCAGCATTTTCACTTAGGTAATCCTTTTTTGTTTTCTGAATTGAAGGCTGTTTTTCGCCCTTCATTTTTTTGTACATATAAGTTGGAATGTTCTTATCCCATGTTGGAACTGGTTCAATAAAATATACTTTAATTCCAGCTGACTTAGATAGTTTGATGACCTCGTTTATAGTGTCATTCGAAATAGAATCAGGTGAAGAATGTATTACGATTTTACTAACTTTGTTCTCAATTGAATCATCAACTACCGTTTTTGGACGAGCCGTACCCTTTGACAAGAACGTATTTGAAATTGGAATAAATAATTTAGTACCGTTTTTAATAGCCAGTTCAGTGAAGTGTTCTTTTACAGAATCACTATGACTATTGCCAACAAACATTATGTTTTCTTCAGATTGCTCAATGTCACCAGTCAAATCACAAGATGTAATGAACTTCTCAAGTTTTTGTGTTACTACGCCACAACGAAAAGGCCCTTTATCTGAAGATGCATTGAATATAAGCAATTCTTTTTCTGAATAAAATTCCTTTTGAACAGAAGGTAATACTAATACTAAGCCTATTAATAAGGCACTCGCAGTTAAAGCATAGTTCTTTATATTGTATTTAGATCTTTTATGTTCAAAAAAGTAGTACAGAAGTGTTGATGCTATACAGACAAGTATGAACAACGTAATACCATCTTTGAGACTTGGAATCGTTAAGTTTGTTCCATCAAAAGGTTTTGACAGATAGATCACTATCACAGGAAAGTGAGCTAAATAAATAGAGTATGAGTATTTACCAAGTTTTTCGAGTACCTTAGATATATATGAACGCTCTATAAGAGATGGTATTCCAAAAGCTAGAACGGTTGCCGTTGCCAAACTTACAAATAGGGCGTATAGACCAGGATGACCATTTACTGCACTTCTTGCTTCGCCACTGACAGAAAGTAACGGAATTATAAAAATTACAATCAAGCCTATAAGACCCAACCACTTATATTTTGTATACTTTACATTGCCTTGGTTGGTTAGGAAGTGAGCAGCGCCATACCCAATTAAGAACTCCCAAAGCCTAAAGGGAACAAGAAAAAACGACGTTTTAGGCGAAAATTCGACCATAATAAAACATAAAGCTAAGCTCACTATCATCGTGAGCCAATAGTTAATTTTTAGCTTTGTAAAGAACCAGTACAGCAGTGGTACTATTAAGTAGAACTGTATTTCAACCCCTAATGACCAAAGGTGTAGTAAAGGATTGAAATGAGAATTGCTAAAATAAGAGTCTTGGAACCAAAAACCTATGTTGGATAAAAAAGGAACTGCATATAGTGCCTGTTTACTGACTTGAACAGTTTCATTTGGAGTAGTCAAAAAATAGGAAAATATTAAAGTGAAAAAGATTGTAGCGTAATAAGCTGGTAGCAATCGTTTAGCTCTTCTTAAATAAAAACCTGTTATATCATCCTTTTTATATAAGATAGCCATTAGAAAGCCGCTAATAACAAAGAATACATCAACACCTAGAAAGCCACTTTTTATTGAGCTAAAGCCAAGATGGAATAACACAACAAGTACAACGGAAATACCTCTAAGGATCTGTATATCTGCTCTGTAATTCATAATTAATTACCGATAAGTTGTCATTGATAAGATGAGTAAGTAATTAGAAAGTAGTAATCAATGCTTACCGAAAGTTACTATATAATCACATATGCGAATATATTGTATACTAATAAACTATAGTTTGGAACAAAGATTTGGTGTTATTTGGATAATGGTTCAATAGCATGAAGATAAACTTGAAGCTATTGTATTGGCTAGTCATTCTATGAAAACTGAATAAATCATTATAAATAATCTTTTATGATGATGAGATATATTGCACTGACTATGTATTGACCTTTGAGAAAGGTAAATTTATCTCAATTATTATTTAGCTGAAGATGACAACGAGTTTATTAGCAGTAATATGTAGCTATCTCACCATATATGCTTCATCTTAAATACTTAGTAAAGGTGGTGTTTTTTCTTTAACTTAAATACATGAGATAAAGTCAACTTATAATTTTGTAAATCTACTATGAATTGGAACAATCGTATTATTTAATAAATTGTATTTCAAATCCCGTTGTTATTTTAGAAATTAAAACACAAAAAAAGCCAACCATTGAAAACAATGATTGGCTTTTCTGTATTACTACTATGTTTGGTCGGAACGGCAGGATTTGAACCTGCGACCACCACACCCCCAGTGTGGTGCGCTACCAGACTGCGCTACGCCCCGAATGACTGACTATTTTACGCAAAATTAGGCATATTGCAAGAGCTATTTGTTTTGCTTAAAATTTACAACACATTTCTACGTACTATAGTTAGTATGACAGATTTGCCATTCGTCTTAATCCAGCAGCTCTTTTAAAATTTGATTGACTTGCTGCGGGTTGGCACTACCGCGACTGGCTTTCATGACTTGGCCGACCAGACCATTAAAGGCTTTTTGCTTACCGCCTTTATACTCATCTACCATCGTTTGATTGTTTGCAATGACGTCTTCAACCATGGCCTTAATGGCGCCCGTATCGGTTTCTTGCTTAAGTCCTTTTTCTTTGATGATTTTATCTGCTGCGTCATCATCGTTGCCGCCCGCGCGTTCATATAAGGCACTAAAGACTTTCTTAGCCAATTTGCCAGATAGAGTGTCGTCTTTGATACGCTCCAGCATACCAGCCAATTGCTTAGCGCTGATAGGGGAGTCAACGATGTCTTTATCATCTTTATTCAATGCACCCAGCAGCTCGCCCATGACCCAGTTGCCGGCCATCTTCGCATCTTGCTGCCCGATCTCTGCGACTACATCTTCAAAATAATCGGCAAGCTGGCGGCTACCGGTCAATATACGAGCATCGTACTCTGACAGACCGAGCGCTTCTTCAAAACGCGCACGTCGAGCAACAGGTAGCTCAGGCATTGCCGCTTTAATCTCATCAATCGTATGCTGCTCAATACGTACTGGCAGCAAGTCAGGGTCAGGGAAGTAGCGATAGTCGTTGGCGTCCTCTTTGGTACGCATGGTACGCGTTTCATCGCGCTCTGGATCATAGAGCATCGTTGCTTGCACGACTTGACCGCCATCCTCGATGATATCGATTTGACGCTCGATTTCGCGATTGATGGCACGTTCGATAAAGCGGAACGAGTTTAGGTTTTTCAGCTCAGTTCGTGTGCCAAGCTCGTCGCCTGGTTTACGCACAGAGACGTTACAGTCACAGCGAAATGAGCCTTCTGCCATGACAGCATCTGAGATGCCAAGCCACGTAACCAGCTGATGAATGGCTTTTATATAAGCAAGTGCTTCGTGAGCAGAGCGCATGTCTGGCTCAGAGACAATTTCGACCAGCGGCGTACCCGCACGGTTTAGATCGACGCCCGTCATACCATCGACAGCATCATGTACGGATTTACCAGCGTCTTCTTCTAAATGCGCGCGTGTGATACCCATGCGTTTTGGGTACTCGTTTTTCTCGCCTTCATTCACCACCACATCGATATAACCTTTGCCAACGATAGGGTGGACCATCTGGGTAATCTGGTAGCCTTTAGGTAAATCAGGGTAAAAATAGTTTTTGCGATCAAAAGTGTTGAATAACCCCAGCTCAGCATTGACACCAATGCCAAATTTTAGGGCACGATCGACCACTCCAGCATTTAAAACTGGCAAAACACCAGGCAGACCCAAATCGACGATGCTGGCCTGGCTATTTGGCTCATGACCGAAGTCGGTCGGTGCGCTCGAGAATAACTTGCTTTCGGTATTTAGCTGACAATGAATCTCAATCCCGATCACCACCTCGTAACCATCGACGAGCAATTCTTTGCGAACTGCAAATTCTGTCATTTCCATTATAAAATCCTATCAAAAATTAAAATAAATAATCGTTAAGCTATAAAGTTATAGTCGTGACTTACTATCATTATTTGCAATAAATTTTTCGTAGCTTATCCTGCTTTTCGCTACTTTTTGCTTCGAAATTTACGATAATACAAGTTCCCTTAAGCTCGAACAAAACAGTGCTTCGCTTTTCCTCAATCAAGGCTAAACGATCTTGTTATGGCAGACTTCACTATTTTCTAGTGCCAATAATTAGTACTCGTAAATCAAGCCATTCATCTTTAGGAAGCGTAGGGAACACTTTACAATTCTCACTAGCATTTCCGTCTTTTTACAATGGCTATAATAGTGTGCGAAAACCAGACTGTAACTGCTTAAATAGCAAGCTTTAGTGATGGTTCTGCATCTGCGTATAGGTATCTGCAAATATCTCACTACTCCCGCCACTTTGATAAAAAGCAGAAATAACATAGCTCATCAAAATTCTAAACTTACCTTGACTGTACAAGCTACTTACCAAAGGTTCAGCTTGTTTAGCATCCCCCTCTATAAAGCCGTAAGGGGCAATAATCTTTTCAAACTTATCGTAAAACGTCTGAAAAAAACTTGGCGTGTCCTCAAAGTTTTCATCAAAAAAGGTTTCCAAGTTTTTAAGATCTGTCTTTAAAGTTAGAGCTTGATTATCATCTAAGCGATAGTCTTGCTTCATCATGTTAAGAAAACTCATTGTATATCTCCAGTGAAGCTAAAAGTGGAGTCAAATTTTTGCGCATATTATACGGTAAGTTATTTGACTATAACGGAGTATTAAACCGCCTTCTCGGCGATAGCAGAAGATTGCAAATGGTGATCTGTATGCTGCTGGAATAAATGCGCGGTAGCCAACAGCTTACTTTCTTGCCAATATTGACCAATCAATTGCAAGCCAATAGGTAAGCCCTCTGAGGTCAAACCAACTGGCTGACTGAGTGCAGGTAGACCGGCCAAGTTAACCGCGATGGTGTAGACATCACCTAAGTACATCGTTGCAGGATCAAGGTCTTCACTAAGTTTGTAAGCTGCCGTTGGAGAGGTTGGGCTGGCAATCACATCACAATCGGCAAATGCTTCATCGAAATCTTGTACGATTAAGCGGCGTATTCTTTGTGCTTTTGTATAATAAGCATCAAAATAACCTGCAGACAATGCATAGGTACCCGTCAAGATACGACGTTGTACTTCAGGACCAAAACCTTCAGAGCGTGAGCGTGTATATAGATCGACTAGATCGGTTGGGTTTTCACAGCGATAGCCAAAGCGTACGCCATCGAAGCGCGAGAGGTTAGATGATGCTTCGGCAGGCGCTAGCATGTAGTAGGTGGCAAGGGTGATCTCAGGATCAGTAATGTTCACCTCTACAATGGTTGCGCCCAGATCTTCATACTGTTTGAGAGCCGCACGGACCGCTTGTTCGACCTCGCTATCAAGCCCTTCACTGAAGTATTCTTTTGCGACACCGATACGTAGACCATCAAAGGGCTTGTCACCGGCGGCTGCCTCTGCATCATTAAGGTCTTGTACGTAATCAGGCATATCATATTTGATAGAGGTTGCATCACGCGGATCATGACCGATCATCGGCTGTAGTAGATACGCGCAGTCTTTGGCGCTACGACCCATGCTACCGGCTTGGTCAAGACTTGAGGCGTAGGCGATCATACCGAAGCGCGATACACGGCCATAAGTGGGCTTGATACCTGTCAAGCCGCAAAATGATGCAGGCTGACGAATAGAGCCTCCAGTATCACTACCTGTTGCCACTGGCACAAAACCTGCGGCGACAGCGGCGGCACTACCACCAGATGAGCCGCCAGGGACACGCTCTAGGTTCCAGGGATTTTGTACGGTCCCATAGTATGAGCTACTGTTGTCTGAGCCCATCGCAAACTCGTCCATATTGAGCTTACCTAAGCTAATCATGCCCGCTTTATCGATGTTGGAGACGATAGTGGCGTTATAAGGTGAGACAAAGTTATGAAGCATTTTAGAACCACAAGTGGTCAGTACGCCTTGGGTACAAAAGATGTCTTTATGCGCCATTGGCACCCCGAGCAGACGTCTTTTATCGCCTTGTGCTCGCATCTCATCAGCTGCCTGTGCTTGGGCGCGTGCCGTCTCAGAGGTTCGTGTGATAAAACTATTAATCTTGCCATCTAGCGCGTCAATGCGCTTGATATAATGGTCAGTCAGCTCAAGGCTGCTAAATTGTTTGTCTTGTAAGCCTGTGACAAGCTGCTGGGTACTCAATAGATGAAGTTCAGACATAAGGTGTCGTCCGTCAAAATGTTAATAGCATAAAATGTAAGAAAATAAACGTAAATATCAGTACAGCGGACTATTCAATGACCTGCGGTACCAGATATAGTCCATCTTCTACAGCGGGCGCAACTGACTGATTACGTGCACGATTGATATCGTGTTTTGCCACGTCAGTGCGCAACTCTTGGCAAGCCTCATGAATATTTGATAGAGGTTTGACACCATCTGTATCGACGTTACCAAGAGTTTGCATAAGGGTTAGCACCTTACTGATATCGTCAGCGTAACTGCTCGCCGTACTTGCATCGACACCTAAACGGGCCAAATTGGCAACTTCTAAAATTTCTTCACGACTAACATTGCTGTCGGACGTTGCAGGTTGCTGTGACATAATTTCTCCAGTTAAAGACAGTTTTTGTTAGAGTAGGTATATGACTACTAAAATAATATCGTATATAGAGTAAGTTTATTATAAAGCATCTGGCCTAAGTTTACAGAGCGCTGTGTTAGATTGCTGCATAATCACAAACAACTGGTACTGTGACGATACAGTTATTGATTTATTTTCAATTGCCTAACAATTAACTTGCTAAATACGGTAAAGTAGCCGCACATTGTTTGGCGAAAGTACGATATAGCGATAAACGCTATTGAAAAATCACTTAATTGATTTATTAGGGTCTATTTTTTGATTAAATAATACTTACTTTACAGTGTAAATAACGATGTTTTTTTGAGACTAAATCGGTATAATTTATCTCACTTTTAGTTTCTAGTCAGTATTGCATGATTCAAACCTATCGCAAAGATACGTTTTTGTTTGTTTGAGTCTTTAACCGCTCTCTACTTGATACTAATAAGCATCGCCTCAGTCATCTCATTTGTAAGCCGCTGGATATATTAATGAACCCGTTTGGATTTTTATCGAATAATATCGCTATCGACCTTGGTACTGCGAACACCTTAATTTTTATTCCTAATAAAGGGGTAGTGCTCGATGAGCCTACGGTGGTCGCCTTACGTAGCAACCGTACGCAAAACCCGACCGTCGCTGCTGTTGGTCTTGATGCCAAGCAAATGCTTGGACGTACTCCTGCCAATATTACTGCCATTCGTCCATTGAAAGACGGGGTCATCGCTGACTTTGAAGTCACCCAAAAGATGCTAAAGCATTTTATTGCCAAAGTAAAAGCCAAACGTTTTATGGCACAGCCCAATGTCGTGGTTTGCGTACCTTGTAAGTCGACTCTGGTTGAGCGAAAGGCTATTCGTGAAGCAGTGTCATCAGCGGGCGCTAACAAAGTACTGCTATTAGAAGAGCCGATGGCCGCAGCTATCGGTGCAGGAATGCCGGTTCATGAGGCCAGTGGTTCGATGGTCGTCGATATCGGTGGCGGTACCACTGAGATTGCTGTTATCGCACTGTCTGGCTGTGTGTATGCCGAGTCGATCCGCATTGGCGGTGATATGTTTGATGACGCGATTATTACTCATGTACGCCGTACCCATGGTTGTGTGATTGGTGAGACAACCGCCGAACGTATCAAGCAGGAAGTGGGCTCGGCGCTCAACGAAGAGAGCAACTTAGAAGTAGAAGTCCGTGGCCGTAGTATGGCAGAAGGCGTACCTAAGACGTTTATCATCAATTCAGAAGAAATCCAAAAAGCATTAAGCGATCCGCTAAGTGGTATCGTCAGTGCAGTAAAAGCTGCACTTGAACAAACCCCGCCTGAGTTGTCATCAGATATCGCCGAGCGCGGTATTGTCCTAACTGGGGGTGGTGCATTATTACGTGATTTGGATAAGCTTATTTCAAAAGAGACTGGTCTACCAGTTACTGTTGCAGAAGACCCCCTTACTTGTGTCAGTCGTGGTGGCGGTATTGCGCTTGATTTTATTAATAACAAAAGCTTAAATATGATTTTTGTATAAAGCTTTTATAAGCGCTTTGGTTACTTGCAATAGTGATTCTGGTCACTTGTAGATAATAAACCTAGGCTAAAATGAATCACTGAACAAAGGCGGTCAATATGGCTGCCTTTGTTGTATCAACAACTAGCATACGCCATTATGTTCGCGCATAATAGCTTTATACCCCGCGCTGGGTACCGATCAAATTAGATGCCCTATGATCCCAAGTATTTTTGCTCGTCAGCCACTCGCACTTCGTAAAACTGCTATTGTATTAATAGTGGCGTTAATTATCATGTGGTTTGATAGCAAAAATCCGGAGTTGTTTAAACCTGTCCGTAGTATTAGTCATGCTGCCATGCAGCCTATCTATGAATTTTCTTTATTACCAAGCTATGCTGAACACTGGGCACGCGGTAGCATACAATCAAAAGAAGCTTTACGCCGCCAAAACGTACAATTAAAGTCGCAACTGATTCATGCAAAAGCAAAGCTTCAGCAGCAAGATTATATCTTGGCGCAAAATGCCCGCTTACAAGGTATCTTATCAACGACCAAGCCTGATTTGTTTGATTTAAATTTAGCACAAGTGATTGGCACCGATACCAATTTACTCAAACAGATCGTAGTGCTCAATAAAGGCGCGCAAGATGGTGTTCAAGTGGGGCAAACGGTGATTGATGAAAATGGTATTTTAGGGCAAATTATCAATGTCTATCCCAATACCAGCCGCTTGTTACTCATCACAGACGAGCAGCAATCAGTTGCTGTAACCATCAAGCGTACTGGTCAACGTGCCATTGTCACCGGTGCAGGTATTCCAACCTCACTGAGCCTTAATTACGTATTCAAAACCTCGGATATACGTATTGGCGACGAGCTAGTATCTTCCGGTTTAGGCGGCCGTATTCCAGCGGGCTATCGTGTCGGCCGTATTACCCGCATTACAGACACTCAAGCCGACAATTTTAGAACGATTGAGGTATCACCTGCTGCCAACTTTGTTGATAATGCTTATGTGCTTATCTTACAAGATAAGGTGACGTATACTGACACCGAATTACCACTACCTGCCAGTCGTTAATCAATCGTTAAGGCAAGCATTCATGGCACTTTCAAACTCTGAGCATTCATCTAGTAAGATGCTTATCGCAATCATATTGAGTTTTGTGGTTGCCTCATCACCTAGTGTCTATCCACTAAGCCCAAGCATGGCAGCTTTACGTCCCATGATCTTAATGATGGTATTGATATTTTGGTTGTTGTTTCAGCCGCGATATGTTGGAGTCTTTACCGCCTTTGTGGTTGGTATTATTGCTGATTTGTTGATGGATACTCATCTTGGACAGCAAGCATTTGCAGCAGTCGTCATGGTGTTGGCACTTAGGGTTTGCAGTCTTCAAGTTAAGCAGTTAAATACATTTAGCGCCTGGTTTTTAGCAGCTATTGGGTTGATTGTTTTTCAGCTTACTCTATGGATATTACAATTGATGACTCAAAGTTTATTCATCGCACAGTCAGGATTGTCTTTGTTGATGAGCATCTTAAGCTGGCCTCTCATACTGTTAATATTGCGTGGATTTACGCGTTAGATGATTCATACGTCAGTTTTTGCACAGCATTTAATTTAAGAATAATAAGTCCTGACAATAATAAGAGGGTAGTAATGACTATTATATTGGCGTCTGGTTCGCTGCGTCGTCGTAAGCTTCTGAGCGATGCCAAGCTCGAGCTTGATGTCATGAGCGTTGATATTGATGAGACTCCCAACGACAATGAGTCTCCAAAAGAGTATATTCAACGCATGATTGCGGCCAAGGCTGACGCAGCTATCGTGCAACTAAAGACAAATTATCGTCATGACTCTTTCAAATCATGCAAACTTGCCACATCATTTATTGTTCTAACAGCTGATACTATCGGTGTATTACCTGATGGTCACACAGTTCTTGTCAAGCCAGCAGATCGCGCTCATGCCTACCGCATGTGGCAGCAAATGTCTGATAGCTCTCATCAAGTATGGACTGCCGTACAAGCAACCTTAGTATCATTCGCTGACGAAGTAAAAGAGCTAAACGACAGACCATTAAAAGCTGTCTGGCAAAAACAAATCATTGAATCGACAGATGTCACCTTTGTTCCTTTAACACAAAATATGATGCGTGATTATTGGGACAGTGGCGAGCCTGCTGACAAGGCAGGGGGTTATGCTATTCAAGGTTTAGCGGCTGCTTGGGTGACGCGTATCAATGGTAGCTATACCAATGTCGTGGGCTTACCGTTGGCGCAAACGTTAGAATTAATCGATGAAGCAGCTAAGGTCCAAAAATCTAAGAATAAACAAACATAAAGACTGTTTATAAGGTAGATGTAAAAGTAAGCAGACACATAATGACACGGCAGGGTAGTGGGCACCATGATGGGACATTTGTTAGACTGTGATTTCAATATTAATAAGTACCATAAGTAATAAATAAGAGAAAAAATATGTCTGAAGAGCTGCTAATGAATATCAGCCCAATGGAATGCCGCGTGGCTGTTCTAGATAATGGCGTGCTCGGTGAGATTTATATAGAGCGCCATCATAAATTGGGTTTGGTTGGTAATATTTATCTGGGAACGGTTGTCCGCGTGTTGCCTGGTATGCAGGCGGCATTTGTTGATATCGGTCAATCACGAACCGCATTTTTACATGTTAATGATATGCAACGTGAGCCGCGCCCAGTCGTCGAAAATAAAAATACCATAGTTGACGATGATAACCATAAACAAACTGCCGCTACGGGGGCTAGTCCAGTTGCAGATACTATGGAAGGCTTGGCCGTCACGCCACCTGTGGTCAGAACGCGCAGTACAGAGGTGATTCCTGTTACTAAAACACTTATCCAGCATCGTCTGCACGAAGGTCAACGTATCCTTGTACAAGTAACCAAAGATCAGCTAGGGAGTAAAGGCGCACGCTTGACTACCAATATCTCATTACCATCACGGTATCTTGTGTATCTGCCATCAAGCGATCATGTTGGCATCTCTCAACGTATTGATAGCGAAGATGAGCGTACTCGCTTAAAGACTGAGCTGACAAGTTTGATGCAGACAGTCAGTTTAAAAGGTGGTTTGATCGCTCGTACCGCTGCTGAGCGCGTACCTGTGAACAAACTTGAAGAAGATATTTATTACCTTGTCCAGCTGTGGCGAACTATTTGTGCGCGTCGCCAAGAGATAAATCATCATCAAAGCTCTGAGCTTATTTATCAAGAGTTATCGTTACCACTGCGCTCGATACGTGACTTGGTTCATGCTGATACTGAAAAAGTCATTATCGATAATGCGCAAGTTTATGAGCAAGTACGATATTTTGCCAAAGAGTTTGTGCCTTTTGTATATGAGCGAATCGTACATTATACCGCCGAGCCAGCGTTGTTCGACGTGCACCGTGTCGAGGACGACCTACGCGATGCCTTAAAACGCCGTGTCGATCTAAAATCTGGTGGCTATCTTATCATTGATCAGACAGAGGCAATGACCACTATCGATGTCAACACCGGCTCTTTCGTTGGCGGCCGCTCACTAGAAGATACTGTCTACAAGACCAACCTTGAAGCCACGCATGCCATTGCTCGCCAACTGCGTCTGCGTAATTTAGGTGGTATTATCATACTAGACTTCATTGATATGTTAGAACAAGAACATAAAAATGATGTATTAACAAGTCTGCAAGAACAACTGGCACAAGACTATGCTAAAACCAATATCACTCAAGTGAGTGAGCTAGGCCTCGTTGAAATGACGCGTAAGCGTACGCGTGAGTCTTTAGGTCAGCAACTGTGTGAGCCTTGTTCAACTTGTCAAGGTCGCGGGTTTGTCAAAACAGCTGAAACGGTTTGTTTTGAGATATTTCGTGAAATGATGCGCTGTGCTCGTACTTATAATTCACCAAAGAAGTTTACCGTCGTGGCTCATGCTGCAGTTATTGATTTATTGCTAACCTCAGAAGCAGATACCGTTGCAGATCTTGAGTATTTGTTAGGACGAGTGATTACATTTGAAGTAGAAAACCTATATACCCAAGAACAATATGATATTGTTTTAGATTGAATATGGTTTAAAGTAAGACTTCATTTTCCCATAATTTGAAAACGATGCTTTCTTAAGAGGCCTTTTTACAAGAGACTTGCAATCAGATAAATACTCTGTATAATACACACCACTGAATTATATACGCGCAGCTAATAAAACAGCCAGCGCTATGACAGCTAGAGCATCGTTTCTAGCACTATTTCATTATGCCTTTGCTGACCTCTATATGAATAGGAGGGTTGGCGGGGCTTTAAACTATTTTGCTTTTAGCACGCTATAAGTTCCGCTAAAGAACTCATTCTGGTTAAGAACAGAAGGCCGCTTTAAGTGAATATTTAACCAAACGGCTTTTGCTCATTTACTTGCAAAGCAAGAATGACAAGAGCACATATTAGGAGCTTGCTGGCATGGCTAACCAGAGAATCCGTATCCGTCTTAAGTCTTTTGATCATCGTTTGATTGATCAATCTGCACAAGAGATCGTTGATACTGCAAAGCGCACCGGTGCGCAAGTTTGTGGTCCTGTACCGTTGCCGACTCGCATTGAGCGCTTCAACGTTCTAACTTCGCCACACGTCAATAAAGACGCACGTGATCAGTACGAAATCCGTACTCATAAGCGTATGGTTGACATTGTTCAGCCTACTGACAAAACTGTGGACGCGTTAATGAAGTTAGACTTAGCGGCGGGCGTTGACGTTCAAATTGCTTTGGGTTAATGCATATTAAACGCCCAACTCATTAATATAAGATATAAAGAGGTCTAAAATGGCGATCGGTTTAGTCGGTAAAAAATGCGGCATGACCCGTATCTTCACTGAAACAGGTGCCTCTATCCCTGTAACAGTGATTGAGGTTAGTGCAAACCGCATTACTCAATTAAAAAATACTGATGTAGATGGCTATCAAGCCATTCAAATCACCACAGGTACTCGTCGTGACAGCCGCGTAACAGCCGCACAGAAAGGTCACTTCGCAAAAGCTGGCGTAAAAGCTGGTCGTGGTGTTTGGGAATTTCGTGCCAATGATAGCGATCTTGAAGGTCGTGAGATTGGTGGTGAGATCCTAGCTGACTTGTTCGAACAAGGTCAGATGGTTGATGTCACAGGACAGAGTAAAGGTAAAGGCTTTCAAGGCGGCGTAAAGCGTCACAACTTTAGCATGCAAGATGCCACTCATGGTAACTCAGTATCTCATCGTGCCCTTGGTTCAACTGGTCAAAACCAGTCACCAGGTAAAGTATTCAAAGGCAAAAAGATGCCAGGTCAGATGGGTAACAAACGTGTCACCGTTCAAGGCCTAGAAGTGGTTTCGGTTGATGCCGAAAAAGGGTTACTTGTCATCAAGGGTGCTATCCCAGGTGCCACCGGTGGCGACGTTATCGTACGTCCGTCAATCAAAGCCTAAGCAAGGGGATTAACGTGGATTTAAAAACAGTTACAGGTGCGGCGGTTGAGCTTTCTGATACGGCTTTTGGTCGTGAATTCAACGAAGCATTAGTGCATCAAGTCGTCACTGCATATCTTGCAGGTGCTCGTCAAGGTACACGTGCGCAAAAGACCCGTGCCGAAGTTTCTGGCGGTGGTATTAAGCCATGGCGCCAAAAAGGTACTGGTCGCGCTCGTGCAGGTTCTATTCGTAGCCCAATCTGGCGTTCTGGTGGTCGTGCATTCGCGGCAAAACCACAAGACTGGTCACAGAAAGTTAACCGCAAAATGTATCGCGGTGCTATGCAGTGCATCCTAGCCGAATTGGTACGTCAAGAGCGTCTGATTTTGGTTGAAGAATTGACTTTGTCTGCACCTAAGACCAAAGAGCTGATCGCAAAGTTAAGTGATTTAAATGCACCTCGTGCACTTATCGTTACTAAAGAAGTTGACGAAAACTTATACTTAGCTGCTCGCAATATCCCACATGTCAATGTACTTGGTACATCTGAAGTGGATCCAGTGAGTTTGATTGCTTTTGATAAAGTGATCATGTCAGTTGAAGCTGCGAAACAATTTGAGGAAGCACTAGCATGAATAACGCAAGACTTTATCAGGTCTTAAGAGGGCCTGTCTTCTCAGAAAAATCTCAAATGCTTGGTGACTCACTTGGTGTACAGGTATTTAAAGTTGACTCTAATGCTACTAAGCTTGAAGTCAAAAAAGCAGTTGAGTTGATGTTTGAAGGTGTTGAAGTTACTAAAGTGAACACTTTGAATGTTAAAGGTAAGACAAAGCGTTTTGGTAAAAGCATTGGCCGTCGTAATGACTTTAAAAAAGCCTATGTTACCTTAAAAGCTGGTCAAGATGTACAAATGGCTGATGCTGGTGAAGAAGTTGCAAGCGCGACTGACTCTACTAGTGAAACAGCGAACAACGAATAAGGATTACAATCATGCCTATCGTAAAAGCAAAGCCAACATCACCAGGCCGTCGTTTTGTTGAAAAAGTGGTGCATCCACACCTTTACAAAGGTCGTCCTTATGCAGCACTTGTCGAATCAAAAAGTAAGTCAGGTGGTCGTAATAACAATGGTCGCATAACGACTCGCCACGTTGGCGGTGGTCATAAGCATCATTATCGTATTATTGACTTTAAGCGTACTAAAGACAATATTCCAGCAACGGTAGAGCGTATCGAATACGATCCTAACCGTACTGCACATATTGCATTACTAAAATATGCTGATGGCGAACGTCGTTACATCATCGCTGCTAAAAAACAAGCAGTTGGTGACACTGTAATGTCAGGTGAAACTTCACCAATTCGTCCAGGTAACTGCCTACCGCTTAAAAACATCCCATTGGGTACTGTGATTCACAATATCGAGCTTAAAATCGGTAAAGGTGCACAGATGGCTCGTTCTGCGGGTGCTAGTGTTCAGTTGCTAGGTCGTGATGGTATTTATGCGATTCTTCGTCTACGTTCTGGTGAAACTCGCCGTGTACACGTTAATTGCCGTGCAGTTATCGGTGAAGTCTCTAACACTGAAAACAACCTGAAATCACTTGGTAAAGCTGGTGCTTCACGTTGGCGCGGTGTTCGTCCTACGGTTCGTGGTGTTGCGATGAACCCGGTTGATCACCCACATGGTGGTGGTGAAGGCCGTAATAAAGGTCGCCATCCAACCAGCCCTTGGGGTCAGAAGTCTAAAGGACTGAAAACGCGTCACAATAAGCGTACTGACAGTATGATCATTCGTCGCCGTCGCGCCAAGAAGAAATAAAGGAAGAATCTCATGCCTCGTTCATTGAAAAAAGGTCCATTCATAGACGCGCATCTGTTTGCTAAAGTTGAGAATGCTATTGACACCAACTCACGCAAACCCATTAAAACTTGGTCGCGCCGCTCGATGATTCTGCCACAAATGGTTGGCCTAACTTTGTCTGTTCACAATGGCCGTACTCATGTACCGGTTATCGTGAGTGAGCAGATGGTTGGTCATAAACTAGGTGAATTTGCCCCGACTCGTACGTATCGTGGTCACGGCATTGACAAAAAAGCTAAGAGATAAGGTGCTTACCATGGAAGTAACTGCAAAATTACGCGGTGCCGCCATATCGGCACAAAAAGTTAGACTCGTTGCTGATGAAGTTCGCGGCAAATCTATTGAGCGTGCTTTGGATATCCTAACGTATAGCAATAAAAAAGGCGCTGTGTTTGTTAAGAAATGCCTTAACTCAGCCATCGCCAATGCCGAACATAATCATGGCTTAGATATTGATGACTTAAGAGTCGCCACTATCTACGTTGATGAAGGCATTACGCTAAAGCGTATCCTACCACGTGCCAAAGGTCGTGCTGATCGTATCAGTAAGCGTACCTGTCACATCACTATAAAGGTAGGAGAATAAGTTATGGGTCAAAAAGTACATCCAATCGGAATTCGTCTTGGTGTTGTCAAAAAGCATAACGCAAACTGGTATGCTAACCCTAAACAATACTCAGAATACCTAATTAACGACATTCAAGTTCGTGAATATCTACGCAAAAAGCTAGACAACGCGATGATCAGCAACATTATGATCGAGCGTCCTACTGGTGCTGCTAAGATTACCATTGCTACAGCACGTCCTGGTATTGTTATCGGTAAAAAAGGCGAGGATATTGAAAGACTTCAAAAAGAGTTGACCAAAATTATGGGCGTACCTGCCCAGGTCAATATTGAAGAAATCACATCGCCTGATCTTGATGCACGTTTGGTAGCAGATGGTATTGGTAGCCAGCTTGAGCGCCGTGTTATGTTCCGTCGTGCGATGAAGCGCGCTGTACAAAACAGCATGCGTTCTGGTGCTAAAGGTATTAAAGTTGAGCTGTCTGGCCGTCTTGGCGGTGCTGAGATTGCTCGTACTGAATGGTACCGTGAAGGTCGTGTGCCATTGCATACACTCCGTGCTGATATTGACTATGCGTCAATTCGTGCAGAGACAACTTACGGCACCATTGGTGTTAAAGTTTGGATTTTCCGCGGAGAGATCCTTGACGGTATGAACAGCGTTTATAATCCCGTCAACGAAGAGAAACCTCGTGCGCCAAAACGCCGTGGTCGTGGAAACCGTCGAAACTCAGACAGAGGTTAAACTATGTTACAGCCAAAACGTACCAAGTTTCGTAAAATGCACAAAGGTCGTAACACAGGGCTCGCTCATCGTGGAAGCACCGTTGCATTCGGACAAATTGGTCTAAAATCATTGACGCGTGGTCGTATGACAGCCCGTCAAATCGAAGCAGCACGTCGTACTATTACACGTAAAATTAAGCGTGGTGGTAAAATTTGGATTCGTGTATTCCCAGACAAACCAATTACTAATAAGCCATTAGAAGTACGTATGGGTAAAGGTAAAGGTCCAGTCGAGTATTGGGTATGCGAAATCAAGCCTGGTAAAGTGCTATATGAAATCGAAGGGGTCTCAGAAGAGCTTGCTCGCGATGCCTTAACGCTTGCTGCAGCAAAGTTGCCCTTTAAAACTACCATTGTTAAGCGGACGATAATGTAATGAAGATCAGTGAATTACGTGATAAATCATTAGAAGAACTGACCCAGTTACTTGATGAAAAGCAACTTGATGCTTTCCGTATTCGTATGGCTAAAGCAACTGGACAGTTGGGTAATACCCATGAAGTCAAAGGCAATCGTCGTACGATTGCTCAGATTCAGACTTTGATTAACGAGAAACAACGAGGCGACTCATGAGCGATAACAATCAAACAGCTACTAATGCTAGCGTATTGACAGGACGAGTTGTCAGCGACAAGATGGACAAGTCCATCACGGTTTTGATTGAGCGTCTGGTTCGTCATCCTTTGTATGGCAAACAGCTTCGTCGTTCTACAAAGATCAAAGCCCATGATGAGAATAATGTTTGCCAACAAGGCGACCTTGTCCGCATCAAAGAAACGCGTCCAATCTCAAAAACTAAGTCTTGGACTTTAGTTGATGTGGTTGAAAAAGTAGAAAAAATCTAAGTAAATTGCATTAAAGGCCAGAAGCTGTTAAAATAGCCGCCTTTTTAAGGATGCTGATTGCGCCCGTCGTATATCACTCACATTAAGAGTTAGGTGCGGTTATTTACATTAAAATGCCGTCTACTCATACTGTGCTAGCGGCAGCAACTGGTTTTTTTGCTCATACGTGTGGAGTAACGCTATGATTCAGGTTGAGTCAATGCTGGAAGTTGCAGACAATAGCGGTGCAAGGCGAGTTCAGTGCATTAAAGTACTGGGTGGATCTCATCGTCGTTATGCATCAGTTGGCGACATTATTAAAGTAACGGTTAAAGAAGCCATTCCTCGTGGTCGTGTTAAAAAAGGCGACGTGATGAATGCAGTAGTTGTACGTACCAAAAAAGGCGTTCGTCGTCCTGATGGTTCAGTTCTACGTTTTGATGACAATGCTGCGGTATTGTTGAACCAAAACAAAGCACCGATTGCAACTCGTATTTTTGGACCGGTAACTCGTGAACTACGTGGTGATCAGTTTATGAAAATTGTATCACTAGCACCAGAAGTATTGTGAGGTAATCCATGTCAAAATTACGTAAAGGCGATACAGTTATCGTGATTGCTGGGAAAGATAAAGGCAAGCAAGGTACTGTACAAGCTGTAAAAAACGATCGTATTAAAGTAGAAGGCATTAACATTGTCACTAAACATCAGAAGCCAAATCAGGCGACTGGCGTTGAAGGTGGCATCGTTAAGCAAGAAGCTTTTTTGCATATTTCAAATGTCGCAATTTTAAATGCGCAAACCCAAAAAGCAGACCGTATTACTTATCAATTCGGCGAAGACGGCAAAAAACAACGCGTCTATCGTTCGAATGGTGAAGTAGTGGCGACTGCGTAAGACACTAAGGGTGTAATGGTAATGGCAAGATTAAAATCTTTATATAACGATAAACTAAAGCAGCAAATCAAAGAAGAGCTTGGTTTAGACAATGTGATGCAAGTGCCTAAAATCACTAAAGTCACACTTAATATGGGCGTTGGTGGCGCATCTCAGGACAAGAAATTGCTTGAAGGTGCTGTCGCTGATATGACTGCAATTGCTGGTCAAAAGCCTGTTGTCACCAAAGCGCGTAAATCAGTTGCTGGCTTTAAAATTCGTGAAGAATGGCCGATTGGCTGTAAAGTAACGCTACGCGGTGAGCAAATGTACGAATTTTTAGATCGTCTGATTGCCATTGCAATTCCTCGTATTCGCGATTTCCGTGGTTTTTCACCTAAAGCCTTTGACGGACGTGGTAACTACTCACTGGGTATTAAAGAACAAATCGTATTCCCAGAAGTAGACTTTGATAAGATTGATCGTATTCGTGGTATGGATGTGACTATCACTACGTCAGCTGGTACTGATGAAGAAGGTCGTGCGTTACTTAAAGCATTCGGCTTCCCATTTAAATAAGGTAAAGACGTTATGGCAAAAAAGAGCATGATTAACCGCGAATTAAAGCGCGAAAAAATGGTTGCTAAATATGCTGAAAAGCGTATTAAGTTAAAAGAAACCATCAGTGATATGACTGCAAGCGACGAAGAACGTATGGATGCGATGTTAGAGCTACAAGCTTTACCGCGCAATTCATCACCAGTTCGTCTGCGCAATCGTTGTGCTATCACCGGTCGTCCTCATGGCTACTTCCGTAAGTTTGGCTTATCACGTAATATGTTACGTGAGCGAGTCATGCAAGGCGATGTGCCTGGTGTTCGTAAAGCAAGCTGGTAAGGGGTAATTACATGAGTATGCAAGATACCGTTGGAGATATGCTAACCCGTATCCGTAACGCACAAATGGCTAATAAAGTATCCGTAGCGATGCCAAGCTCAAAACTACGTAAATCGATAGCTGATTTATTGGTTAATGAAGGTTATGTAGCGAGTGCTGTTGTTACTGAAGAAGACAACAACAAAGCGACACTTACTATTGAACTAAAATACTTCGAAGGCCGCGCTGTCATCGAAACTATTCAACGTTATAGCCGTCCTGGCCTGCGCCAGCATCGCGGCAAAGACGCTATCCCTACTGTTAAGCAAGGTATGGGTGTTGCTATCGTATCAACCAGCCAAGGTATCATGAGCGATCGTGCTGCTCGCGCTGCTGGTATTGGTGGCGAAATCGTTGCGTTTGTTGCATAAAACAACGTGATGAGAAGTCTTACTTGAATCCTATTTGGTTTGATTATCTTGTTAAAGATGATTTAAACCAAGAATAAGTTAGATATCCGAAAATTTTACAAAAATTGGATGATGTTTAGCTGGATCAATTATGCTAAACTAGCAGGCTTTTTAGTCTGTTAGTTTTTTCGCTAATATAAGTTTTAATTTTTCAAGGAATATTCCTATGTCTCGTGTGGCTAAAGCCCCAGTGACGCTACCTAGCGGTGTAAGCGTTACTTTGAACGATCGGCAGGTCGAAGTTAAAGGCAAGAATGGCTCTATGTCTTTACGCCTGCATGAATTGGTCGAGCTGAACCAGGAAGATGATAATATCATTCTCTCACCTACAGTCGATTCAAAAGAAGCTATGATGCATACTGGTACTATGCGCGCCTTACTTAACAACTATGTTATAGGCGTCAATGAAGGTTTTGAAAAACGCCTTCAACTGATCGGTGTCGGTTATCGTGCACAAGCGTCTGGTAGCAAAGTAACCCTTAATGTTGGTTATTCGCATCCAGTAGAATACACGTTACCTGAAGGTGTATCAGCTGAAACCCCAACGCAAACTGAAATTGTTTTAAAATCAAACAATAAGCAGCAGCTTGGTCAAGCAGCGGCTAATATCCGTGGTTTCCGCCCACCAGAGCCTTACAAAGGTAAAGGTATTCGTTATAGCGACGAGCATGTGGTTCGTAAAGAAGCTAAGAAAAAATAAGGTGAGTTGAAATGTTTGATAAAAAAGCAGCTCGTCTGCGTCGAGCTAAAAAAACCCGCGCGCATATTCGTCATTTAGGTGTTCATCGCCTGACGGTTAACCGCACGCCGAAGCACATATATGCCCAGATTATCTCTCCTAACGGTGGTGAAGTGATTGCTCAGGCATCTACCTTGGACGGCAGTTTGCGCTCGGGCGCAACTGGTAACGCTGATGCAGCGACGTCTGTAGGCCAAATGATCGCAGAACGCGCAAAAGCAGCTGGTATTACTAAAGTTGCCTTTGACCGTAGTGGTTTTAAATATCATGGTCGAGTGAAAGCTTTAGCTGAAGCAGCTCGCGAAAATGGATTGGAGTTTTAATCATGGCGAGAAATGATAAAAATGAACAGACCGATGGTCTAGTAGAACGTTTGGTAACTGTTGATCGCGTTGCAAAAGTTGTTAAAGGTGGTCGTATTTTCTCATTTACTGCACTAACTGTAGTGGGTGATGGTAATGGTCGCGTTGGTTTTGGTCGTGGTAAAGCACGTGAAGTACCGGCTGCTATTCAAAAAGCGCTAGAAGCTGCTAAACGTAATATGATTACCGTTGAGCTTAATGAAGCGACTTTGTATCATCCAATTAAAGCACGTCATGGTGCAAGTAAAGTTTATATGCAGCCTGCATCTGAAGGTACTGGCGTAATCGCTGGTGGTGCAATGCGTGCAGTACTAGAAGTTGCGGGTGTCAAAGATGTTTTGACCAAATGTTATGGTTCTACCAATACTGCTAACGTTGTTCGTGCAACGTTTAACGGTTTACGTGATATGTCAACTCCAGAAAAGATGGCAGCAAAACGTGGTAAATCTGTAGACGAAATCTTGGGTTAACTTAAACTAGGTGAGTTACGATGAAAAAAATGAAAGTCACTCAATTTAAATCGGGTGCCCATCGCCTAAAGAGCCACAAAGCGAGCTTGAAAGGATTGGGTTTACGCCGTATTAACCATACTGTTGAAGTAGAAGATACTCCTTCAACTCGTGGTATGGTCAATCGCGTCAACTACATGGTAAAAGTGGAGGAAGCGTAATGGGACTTAGATTAAATGAATTATCACCTGGTGTTGGTGCAAAGAAAACTGCCCAACGTCGAGGTCGTGGTATCGGTTCAGGTCTTGGTAAGACTGGTGGCCGTGGTGTAAAAGGACAAAAATCACGCTCAGGTTCTAGCATTCGCTCAGGATTTGAAGGTGGTCAGATGCCTTTGTATCGCCGTCTACCAAAATTTGGTTTTACTAGTAAAATGGCAATGACGACTGCTGAAGTCCGTTTGTCTGAGCTGAATAAAATCGAAGGTGATGTAGTTAGCTTAGAAACTCTTAAGGCTGCTAACCTTATTCGTCGCGATATGAAGCGTGCTCGTATCATGCTATCAGGCGAAGTTACTAAAGCTTATACCTTTAAAGGTATCAAAGTAACTAAAGGCGCTAAGCAAGCAATCGAAGCTGCTGGTGGTAGCATCGAGGAGTAGTAACGTGTCAAAACAATCAATGTCATCGTCTGGTATACCGCTTAATCCATTTGCTTTCATACGTAAATATGATGAGCTTTGGACACGCTTATTATTCTTAATCGGCGCATTGATTGTTTATCGTTTAGGGTCGCATATTCCAGTACCAGGTATTAATCCGGTCAATTTAGCTGATCTATTCTCGCGTAACGAAAACACCATATTAAGCATGTTTAATATGTTCTCGGGTGGTGCGCTTGAACGTATGTCTATTATGGCACTTGGTATTATGCCATACATCTCGGCGTCAATTATTGTACAGATGATGTCTGCGGTAGTGCCATCGCTTGAAGCGCTTAAGAAAGAAGGTGAAGCAGGACGACGTAAGCTAAATAAGTATACCCGCCAAGGAACACTTGCTTTAGCTTTAGTACAGTCGTTGGGAATGTGTGCTGGCTTAATCAGTCAAAATTTAACATTATCTACTGGTCTTACCTTTTATATTCCTGCAGTTACTTCGTTGGTAGCAGGCGCTATGTTTTTAATGTGGCTTGGTGAGCAGATTACAGAACGTGGTGTAGGTAACGGTATCTCAATGTTGATTTTTGCGAGTATTGTTGCTGGAACTCCTGGAATGATTTCGCAGTCTATTGAACAGGTCAATCAAGGTCAAATGAACTTGATTGTGCTATTTATTTTTGTAGTACTAGGGGTCGCGGTTACTGCTGGTATCGTTTATATCGAACGAGCTCAGCGCCGGGTACCTGTGAACTATGCTCAAAAGCAACAGCAAGGCCGCAAAATTTATGCTCAGCAGCAATCACATTTGCCACTGAAAATAAACATGGCAGGTGTTATTCCTGCTATTTTTGCCAGCTCATTATTGCTGTTTCCAGCCAGTTTAGGACAGTGGGTAGGTCATTCGACTGATCCTACCTTCACTCAGAAAATTCTACAAAATATGGCATTGGTATTGTCTCCAGGACAACCTTTATATTTAGTTCTTTTCGGTGCGATGATTATATTCTTCTGTTATTTTTATACAGCATTAGTATTTAGTCCACGCGAAGTTGCAGAAAACCTTAAACGTAGTGGTGCGTATATTCCAGGTATTCGACCAGGACAGCAAACACAGCGTTACCTCGATCATGTATTAAATCGATTAACTTTTATCGGTGCGATATACATGACGGTTATTTGTTTAATGCCAATGGTTATCCAATCATCATTTGGAGTACCATTTAATCTTGGCGGTACATCGTTACTGATTATGGTGGTTGTAGTTATGGATTTCATATCGCAAATTCAAGCGCATTTGATGACCCATCAATATCATGATCAGACGTTAATTCAGTCGCCTACTCAATCTTAAAGAGTAGTGTGATATTTCAAGGAGCATGCTATGAAAGTTCAAGCATCAGTTAAAAAGATTTGTGGTAGCTGTAAGGTTGTACGCCGTAAAGGTCGTGTCCATATCATTTGCACAGCAGAACCACGCCACAAGCAGCGTCAAGGTTAATAGATAGTAGTATAGGTGAACATACCTTAACTATAAAAAAATTAATACTTGAATTATAACGGCGGATGCGATATCATCCGCCACTTGCCGTAGTTTATGCTAACTCATTTATTAACCTAATTTATAAATAAACTTGTTATTAAGTTAAAATATTAATAGTGGCGTAAAAGAATTAGTATTAACAGCAATAAATCTGAGAAATGATGTTTATTTACGAATAAAGCTCGTTTTTCTTTAATGGAGAGAAATCAATGGCTCGTATTGCCGGTGTAAACATTCCGGATAATAAGCATGCTGTTATTTCACTAACTTATATCTTTGGTGTAGGTCGTACCACTGCTCAGAAAATCTTAGAAGCAGTTGGCATTGCCCCTACTACTAAAGTTAGTCAGTTAGATGATACACAGTTAGATGCTATCCGTGCACAAGTTGCAAATTACACGACTGAAGGTGATCTTCGTCGTGAAGTGTCAATGAATATCAAGCGTTTGGTAGATCTTGGTTGTTACCGTGGCATTCGCCATCGTCGTAACTTACCTGTTCGCGGTCAAAATACCAAGAACAACGCTCGTACTCGTAAGGGTCCGACACGCCCTCTCAAAAGATAATTAACTTAGGAAGCTAAAAGATGGCTAAAGACACTCGTAGTCGCAAAAAAGTGACTCGTCGTTCAGTATCGGAGGGCGTAGCCCATATCCATGCGTCTTTTAATAACACCATTGTTACGATTACCGATCGTCAAGGTAATGCATTGGCTTGGGCCACTTCAGGTGGACAAGGCTTCCGTGGTTCACGTAAATCTACACCATTTGCAGCGCAGGTTGCAGCTGAAGTCGCTGGTAAAGCGGCCCAAGAATATGGTGTTAAGAATATCGATGTTTTGGTCAAAGGACCAGGACCGGGTCGTGAGTCTGCGGTAAGAGCACTAGGTGCATTGGGTTATAAAGTTAACAGCATTTCTGATGTAACCCCAATCCCACACAATGGTTGCCGTGCGCCGAAAAAGCGCCGCGTCTAATATTAAAGACGAAGCTTTTTATTATAAGAGCTTATAGGAGACATAACAATGGCCCGCTATATTGGACCAAAACTCAAATTATCACGTCGTGAAGGTACAGACTTAGGCCTTAAGTCTGGTGTTAAACCATACGATGTAAAAACAAAGAAAGCTGGACGTCCACCAGGTCAACACGGTGTAAGCCGTAATAAGACTTCAGAATATGCTTTACAGCTGCGCGAAAAGCAGAAAGTTAAACGTATTTATGGTGTATTAGAGCGCCAGTTTGCTAATTACTACAAAGAAGCTGCACGTAAGCGTGGTGCTACTGGTGAAAACCTACTAGCTATGCTAGAAAGTCGTTTAGACAACGTAGTATATCGCATGGGCTTTGGCTCAACTCGCGCTGAAGCACGTCAGCTAGTCAGTCACCGTACTGTTATGGTAAAAAAAGCTGGTCGTGATGAGTTTGTTCGTGTGAACATTCCGTCAATTCAGCTTCAAGATGGTGATGTCATCGCTATCCAAGAGAAGTCTCGCGAACAGTTGCGTATCAAAAACGCTATCGAGTTAGCGACACAACGTGGCATTCCAGAATGGCTAGATGTTGATCACAGCAAATTACAAGGTACTTTTAAACAAGCACCTGATCGCATTGATCTACCTGCTGAAATCAACGAAAGCTTGATCGTTGAGCTATACTCTAAGTAAATGACGTAACGCTCAGCATCATAATAATGATGTTGAGTAGTCAACGTTAATTAAACCAGTTTAATAAATCGAGGTGACATCATGATGCTAAATGCAACTGAGTTTCTAACGCCGAATGCCATTAATGTGGATACGGTTAATGAAACGATTGCGAAAGTCACGCTCGAACCGTTAGAACGTGGCTTTGGGCATACTCTAGGTAATGCTCTACGTCGCATCTTATTATCTTCATTACCTGGCGCTGCAGTCATTGAAGCTGAGATTGATGGTGTTGACCATGAATACTCAACCCTTGAAGGACTACAAGAAGACGTGCTTGATCTGCTTTTGAACTTGAAAGGCTTAGCAATTACGCTTCATGACCAAAATGAAGTATTCTTGACCTTGGATAAACAAGGTCCAGGCACTATTACTGCTGCAGACATCGCACTACCGCATAACGTAGACATTATCAATCCAGAGTTGGTATTGGGTACGTTGAGTGATCGTGGTCATCTTAAGATGCGTTTGCGTGTAGTAATGGGTCGTGGATATGAGCCAGCAAATCAGCGCCGTGAAGACGGTGATACTAAAGCAATTGGACGCTTGAAGCTTGATGCAAGCTTTAGTCCTGTGCTACGTGTCGCTTATCAAGTTGAGAACGCTCGCGTAGAGCAGCGTACTGATCTTGATCGTCTTATCGTTGAGCTTGAAACCAATGGCACTATAGATCCAGAAGAAGCAATTCGTAAAGCAGCTACTATTTTACAACAACAGATTTCTATCTTCGTTGATCTAGAAGCTGAAGAAGCGCCTGAGCCTGTGAAAGAAAAAGAAGAGGTTGATCCAGTGCTTTTACGCCCTGTGGATGATCTTGAACTAACGGTTCGCTCAGCCAACTGCTTGAAAGCTGAAAACATTTACTATATCGGTGATTTGGTACAACGTTCAGAGACTGAACTATTAAAAACCCCAAATCTTGGTAAGAAGTCATTAACAGAAATCAAAGACGTACTAGCGTCTAAAGATTTAGAGCTTGGTATGCGTCTAGACAACTGGCCGCCAGCTGATTTACGTGTTGATGATCGCTTTTCTTATCGTAGCCGTTAAACTTTAAGGATATTTGACTATGCGCCATCGTAAGAGTGGAGTCAAGCTGGGTCGTACCGGCAGTCATCGTAAGGCAATGTTTCAGAACATGACTAACTCATTATTTGAGCATGAACTGATTAAAACAACTTTACCAAAAGCAAAAGAATTACGCCGCGTCGCTGAACCATTAATCACTATGGCTAAAGAAGACAGCGTTGCTAATCGCCGTTTAGCATTTAGCCGTATGCGTAGCAAAGCTATGGTAGGCAAACTATTTGGTACGTTAGGTCCTCGTTATCAGACGCGTCCAGGTGGCTATTTGCGTATTGTAAAATGCGGTTACCGTGATGGTGACAATGCACCAATGGCTTATGTAGAATTGGTTGATCGTGACTAATTTTATATGCTGATTAAATTTATAAAAAAGGCTCCAATTCAATTGGAGCCTTTTTTACATCTGTAGTTTAGTTAATTATCGTATTAGCTAGTTAAAGTAACAATGACTCGACATCGGCAGCGCCTTGTCTAATAATTTCAGGCTGGCTGCTAGTCATGTCAACGATAGTTGTTAGCTTAGTGGTTTTAATACCTGCATTAATAAGTGCATCAATTTGATTACCTAGCAGCTCTTCAATTTCAAACGGATCGTCCAATATGTCATCACGGTTGGGTAAAATTAGGGAGCTAGTCAGGATAGGTTCATCCATCGCTTCTAATAATGCTTGAGCAATAGGATTGCTAGGCACTCGAATACCGATGGTTTTTTTCTTAGCATGTGCCAGTTTTTTCGGCACATCTTTGGTAGCGTTCAAAATAAAAGTAATCGCTGCTGGCGTATGTGCTTTTAGTTGTTTAAATTGTATATTATCTACCGTCGCATAATTCGCGATTTCGCTTAGATCACGGCAAAGTAAGGTAAATTGGTGCTTATCATCAAGTTCGCGGATTTGCTTGAGCTTACTCAGTGCGTCTTTTGCACCTAAACGACAACCAAAAGCGTAGCTGGTATCAGTTGGGTAAATGATTAATTGATCTTTTCGCAATAGGTCAGCTGCTTGTTCAATAAGACGTGGCTGCGGATTATCAGGATGAATGTAGAATATTTCCATAGTGGTTCCTTATTTTATAATTATTAATTTTTAGTTGAGAAAACTTTTTCATTAACTAATTAAACATGGTTTAATCGCTAAATATATCAGAATATTTATTCAAATGATAAAGTAGGTTAATATCCTTAATAATAGTACTTAAGTTATCAGTATAGCTTAAAGCGGATATAGGTTTAATGGCAAGGCGTTACTAACCGTAGAAAAACGTTAATAAGTAGAAGGGAGAGTAACTCAAACTAAGATACCGTATTAGATAAAGAGGTCTTGCAAATGCTAAGTAACGCAGTTAATAAAGTCTTGGCGTCACGTGGTAAAGTATGAGGTTCGGTTATATAATTTTTTACTTGCTGATAGACATCACTGGCGAAAGTACTATCGCTAGTATCAAACTCAGCAAACAAGTTGTCTTGTGAGACTTGAAACTGTCGCCCACAAGCCAAAGTAAATAAACACTCCAATGCTTGAGGTTTTATTTCTACACGCTCAAATGCTTGTTGCTGAGCAGCTGATCTACCGTCAGGGGCATACCAGTAGCCAAAATCAGATAGACGTCTACGAGCTTCACCAGCCACGCACCAATGACTAATCTCGTGCAAGGCGCTTGCAAAAAACCCATGGGCGAACTCAATACGTGCAAGTTGTTCTCCTTGAATAGGAAAATACTCTGGTTCTTGTTTACCGCGTACCAGCTCTACTTTTTGTTCTAAGAACAAAGTGTTGAATAATGATATTAGCCAATTAGTAAGGTTATATTCAGAGTCTTTAAAAGTATCTGGCGAGCTTATAAAGGTATTATTACCTATCCGATAGCCAGAGCTCATACTAGTTAGCAACTGCCATTTTTGCTGTGAACTCATTAAATAACTTGTAAGCTTATTTCGATAAGTGTTTTCATCAGTTAAATTCTCTAGTGCCATCAGTTTATTTAAAAGAGTGATAGAATCGGCAGTAGTCAATACTGTAGAAAAATCAATATGTTTAGACTGAGTGTTCATAGATAAGCAGATTCATTAAATAAGTAAAAATATATTTTTGAAAAATTTTTTTAATTGGTATCAAAAATCGTAACATACTAGCGCTAGCGTCATATTGGGCTTTCCGTTAGTATGTCATGCAATATTATACACCGTTTTGAACCACGAGGCGCCATATGTCAAGTACTTCAAAGAATCCTGAATCTATTCAAAGTCATGAAAATAGCACAGTTACATCTGCAAATATGCCAGAGCAAATCTCTTTAGATAAATGGGCAGATAGCGGGTTTGATTGGCAGGGTGAGGTTGCGCCTGCAAAGTTTGAACGTTTAGCTAAACTTTTAACAGATGAGCGTGAACAACCAAAATTGAGCTTGGATGCTAATTTATACCGTCATAATAATGTTTTACATTTTGCTTTTAAATTGACAGGAAAAGTATGGTTGACCTGTCAGCGTTGTTTACAACCTGTTGAAACTGATCTTACAGATAACTACGACATTGCTTTGCTTGATGATGAAGATCAAGTACGTTTGATTGATAATGAGCAAGACTATTTATTGTTAGATGAGATTATTACTGAGCAAACGTCAGAGCGTTTTTTACCTTTCAAAAAATTGATAGAAGATGAGATTTTATTAAAGACACCATTGGCACCAAAACATGACGATTGTGAAATGGTGGTTGAACAGTTTGGTGACATACCTGAAGAAGAAGAGAGTGAAAACCCTTTTGCAGCGCTAGCTGCGCTAAAAGGTAAATTATAGTATAAGAACATCGGGTAGTATGAAGCACCAACCATATTAACTAAGTTATCCTGATCATTTTCTTATTAATAATATTTTTTATCGTCTTTATGTACAAGAGTGAAAGTCAGTACTTTATTATTTGTCTAAACATGCGTATAATGTCCGGTTTATTGCATTCTGGCAACGTACTATATGTGATTAAAGATTAACCAAATTATCCATAGATTTTATATTTAGTTAATGTTTGATGCATATCGTAAAATATTTGATGATGCGTAAGACTTAGGTTGTTGTGATTATATAGCCTCTGTCAGTATCGATTAAAGCTGAATTCTAAGCTTGTCCCTTTAAGTATAGGAGCTATATCATGGCTGTTCAAAAGAGTCGTAAAAGCCGTTCTCGTCGTGACATGCGCCGTTCACACCACCATATGAGCGTGGCTGAGCTAAGCGTAGATGCGACCACTGGTGAAAAACATCGTCGTCATCATATGACTAAAGATGGTTTTTATCGTGGCCGTCAATTGTTTAAAGTTAGTCAAGAAGCTTAAATCATTGTCTGTTTGGTAGTTGATATACGGTGGTGGTAATATTTCCAACTATTTACTGCTACTTAGTACATACATTATCAAACAATATGTATTGAGCTTACAAAAACCAAGTTATTTTGCTATCGCATATAGGGTAGCTGGATAGCTTGGTTTTTTATTATGCGTGATTTTTGAGTCTATGCCCGTTAGCAAGCGCTTGTAACGATGGTTTGATAGCCATAAAAGTTTCGTTGATAGTATTTTTAATGATTCATTCAGTTTGTTTTATTGTGATTTCATGACTCGCTATAATAATTATGCAGAGCAGTGTATAGTTTGTAATAATTCGCTGTGATAAGCGACATATTAGAATTTTATTTTATAATTATCCTCAGTCTATTTTAAGAATATTTTCAATTACTTAAGGAATATTGGCTATGGCATCTGCACCTGATACAGTAACAACCCCAACCCATCGTATTGCAGTAATCTTTCCTGGACAAGGAGCACAGGCGGTCAATATGACTGCTGAGCTTGCAGAAATATACCCACAAATACAAGATACTTTTGCTGAAGCTAGCAAGGCTTTAGGTGAAGATTTATGGGCAATATGTCAAAATGAAGAACAATTAAATCAGACTCAGTATACTCAGCCTGCACTATTAACAGCGAGTATTGCTATTTGGCGCATCCTGCAAGATAAGCTAAATAAAGCACCTCTTTATTTAGCAGGTCATTCGTTAGGTGAGTATAGTGCTCTTTGTGCTGCCGGTGTTATATCGTTAACTGATGCTGTGCAACTGGTACATAAGCGTGGCAAACTGATGCAGGAGGCTGTAGCTGATATTGATACAGCAATGGCAGCAGTATTGGGGCTCGAGGACAATCGTGTTGAAACGTTATGCGAGCAAGCGACTGAACATGTTGATGGTGCTGTTGTGGGTGCTGCTAATTTTAACAGTCCAGGTCAAGTTGTTATATCTGGTAATGCCGCTGGAGTAACGGCTGTGATTGATAAGGTACAAAATACGGGTAAAAAAGCGATTCCTCTAAAGGTTAGCGTGCCATCACACTGTGCATTGATGGAGCCAGCGAGCCAAGCATTGGCAGAAGAGTTGGCTGCTATTAAATTTGATCAAGCCAATATTCCTGTTATCCAAAATCGTCATGCTCGTATTGAGACCAGCGTTCAAAGTATCAAACAAGCGTTAACAGAGCAGCTTAGCGAGCCTGTATTATGGTCAAAGACCATGCAAGAGCTGGCAGACAAACAAATAAATATATTAATTGAGTGCGGTAGTGGTAACGTGCTAAGTAATTTGGCCAAGCGTCAAACGCAGCCAATTGCAAGTTATCCAATAGACAAGCCTGCTCGTATGGAAAAACTGATGGAGGTGTTATCATGAGTCGAACGATTGTATTAGTTAGTGGAGCAAGTCGCGGTATTGGTAAAGCAGTTGCTAAACGTTTTGCGAAAGAAGGACATTTTGTTATTGGCACAGCGACTACAGAAAAAGGTGCTGCTCTTATCGATGATTATTTGCATGATTCCGGTGGTATTGGTCGGGTTCTAGATGTCCGTGATGGCACACAAATCGATAAATTGTTTGAAGAGATCGAAAGTGTGTATGGCGCTGTACAGGTATTAGTAAATAACGCAGGTATTACTCAAGATGGTTTGCTAATGCGTATGAAAGACGAAGATTGGGACAGTGTGATTGATACCAATTTAACGTCAGTTTATCGTATGAGTAAACGTGCAGTGCGCGGTATGATGAAAGCTCGTCGTGGGCGTATTATTAATATCAGTTCAGTGGTTGCAAAGATGGGTAATGCTGGACAATCCAATTATGCGGCGACTAAAGCGGGCGTAGAGGGCTTTAGCCGTACTTTGGCGCGTGAGATTGGCTCTCGTCAAGTAACGATCAACTGTGTGGCACCTGGGCTGATTGAAACTGATATGACGGATGAGCTTGACGAACGCTTGCTAAACTCTATGTTGGACGCTGTGCCTATTGGACGTTTAGGACAGCCAGAAGATATTGCCGCAGCAACATTATTCTTAGCTAGTGATGAAGCGAGTTATATTACGGGTGCCGTTATACCTGTTAACGGCGGCATGTATATGTAATGTGTTAAAAAGGACAAAAGCGTCATTTACACTCATATAATAAAAACTTGCGTGAACGAGTGTAAACTGTATTTAATGGTGTTATAATGACGCATATTTTTATGTTTCAGACCTACGTTATAAAGGGTTTCATAAAACATTAAATAAATCGAAATGGGTAAAACTGTGTTAGAGTCTTATCTCTGAGATAAAACACCGTATTCGATAAGACATTATCAGCTCAAAAAATAGCTAGATGATAGTTTTTAAAATTAATAGATAAAGGAACAGTTTATATGAGTAATGATACTGAGTTAAGAGTAAAATCTGCAGTAGCAGAGCAGTTAGGCATGAACGTTGAAGATATCAGCAACGATGCTTCTTTCATGGAAGATCTAGGTGCAGATTCATTAGACTTAGTCGAGCTTGTTATGTCTTTTGAAAGTGATTTTGGTATTACTATTCCTGATGAAGATTCAGCAGAATTGACTACTGTACAAAAAGCAATCGATTACGTCCAAGCTCAACTATAAGCTACTGCTGCTTTATAGTCTATTTATAATATGACTACAGCAAATTTTGCTAAACCGTTTATCTTTATTGATAAGCGGTTTTTTTAAACCTTTAAAAAGTTAACAGTCATGGTTCTTTTGTAATATAAGCAATTTTTCTTACATCATTAGCATTTATATTGTTTAAACAACACCAGTAATATTATTAACACAATCTACCTGTAAGTAACATTATCCAACATACTTTTACTATCTCTCGCTTTTTTGCCTTTCTGGCTTTGTTATACTGACTGGAATGACAGCAATCAAAATCAGTCTGTTATGAATTATAATTCTAGAATATGAAAGAGAACCAACAATAAAATTTCAAGGAGTAAATATATGGGTATGTTCAGTTTTGCAAAAGATATTGGTGATAAAATTTTCAATCGTGATGATGATAAGCACGATGCAAAATCAGAGACTAAAGCAGATGCTAATACGCCAGTGAAAAATACAGAACCTTCTGCTCAGTCGGTTGCTAATATCTTGTTGCGCCGTATTCAGCAGCAAAATCTCAATATTGACAATCTAAAAGTTAAATATAACGGTTCAACTGATACTGCTGAAATCAGTGGTGATGCTAAAACGCAAGCAGATCGTGAAAAAGCTATCATCGCTATTGGTAACGTACAAAACGTAGCAAAAGTTATTGATAACATCGATATTGAAGAAGATGCTCCTGAATCTACCATGTATACTGTGAAGTCTGGCGATAGCTTGTCTAAGATTGCTGAGGAAGTATATGGTTCATCTGGTGACTATATGAAAATATTCGAAGCTAATAAGCCTATGTTATCTGATCCAGACAAAATATACCCAGGTCAAGTTTTGCGTATTCCTAAGCCGTAATTGTTAAGTTATAATTCAAACAAATAAAACGCCTCTTGTATTAAGAGGCGTTTTTTATTTTCGTTTGTTTATTAATATTCTGCTACTTGTTACTACTTTTTAGTTTTTCCTCTTGCTCTGCTATAGCCCAATAGATATGCTCATCAAGCATCTCGCTACATCCTAGTCTGTACTGTAGATGATCGATGACATCTAAACTAGGATTCGCGTTACCCAGTCCAATAGCAATGTTACGTAAAAAACTAATATATCCTGTTCGCCTAATTGGGCTACCTTTCGTGTATTCTAAAAAGTCAGATTCTTGCCACTGCCACAGCTCAATTAAACCGATATTATCAAAATGATGTCTAGGGGCAAAGTCGTCTACTGATGTCAGATTGGCATAACGGTTCCAGGGACAGATAAGCTGGCAGTCATCACAGCCAAATACTCGATTGCCTATGGCCCGGCGGTACTTTATGTCAATTGCGCCTTTGTGTTCGATGGTTAGATATGAGATGCAAGCAGCTGCATTGAGCTTATAAGGTGCGACAATCGCTTGCGTAGGACAGATATCAATACATGCGCTACAACTGCCACAATGCGCGTTAACAGGCTTATCATCGGGTAGGTTAAGACTAATAAACAACTCACCCAATACAAAAAATGAGCCTGCAGATTTATTCAGTAGTAAGGTATGCTTGCCTGTCCAACCAAGACCGACTGCATCGGCTATTGGTCGCTCAAAAATAGGGGCAGAATCACTAAATGGACGAAAGATAAAATCTGACTCAGCTCCAATGTTTAAATGTTGCCATTCGGGGAGTTTATTTTCAATACTAAGTGCCAACTGCTTTAAGCGGTTACGCATTGTTTTATGATAATCACGCCCTCGCGCATAGCGTGCAATAATGCCTTGATTGGGATAATCATTATCGCTAACAGTGCGCGGCACAGGTGCCTGGGTTAGATAATCCATACGAACGCTGATAATGGTTTGTGCACCTGCAACAAGCTTAGCAGGGTGCGCTCTTAAATCATGATTGTTATGCATAAACTGCAACTGTCCTTCATACCCTTTATCTAACCACTGCTGTAGCTGCTCAATTTGTTGAGCAAATAAAGGATGATGGACGGATAAGAACCCACAGTCAGCGAACCCTAAAGCTTGGGCCTCAGACTTAATCCATTGTTTTACCTCTACTGCAGTAGCAAATACAGGAGTATTGGTAACTTCAATACCACCGCTCGTTTGCTGATTAGAGGAATGCACTGAATGCTGTTTGATGGACGATTTATTGTTCATATTAGAGGGTACTAGTTTGTGAATTTATACATCGATAGTGATGTTGTAGCGGCTATGATAGGCCAGTTTATTGCCAATGCAATCATAAAAATTAAATATTGGGTGGTTAGTATTAATACATAAAGCTAGATATGTTTTTGTTATATTTATAACCTAGCAGTTTATAAACTCATAAAATAAGAAAAAGGAATATTATGCAATCATCAATACAATCAGCAGCACAGTGCCCGTACTCGTCATTGCCTATCGCTTTATACGCTAGCGAACAAGTTTATGCTATAGAACAAGCATGGTTTGCACAAGGATACAATAGCTTTGGTTTGATGCAACAAGCTGCTTGGCAAATGGCACAACGTATTATACCGTTTTATGAACGAGTCAAGGCGCAAACGAAGCGCTACGCCAGACATCATCATTATATGACTCGTCAGCCTAGTGCGTGTGTTTGGGTAGGGCAAGGTAATAATGGCGGAGATGGTTGGTTAATTGCTCATTATCTACAGCAAGCGGGCTGGCAAGTACAAGTGATAACAGTCGGCGTAGAAATGGATAATCGGGCAGATAACAGTCAAAAGAGCCAAGAAACAGTCAACGATGCAACAAAGGCTCAGCGTAAGGCTTTGAGCATGAACTGTCCTTACCAACGCTTTGAGGATATGCAATGTTATCAAAATAAAAATGATCAATTGGATATGGCCTTGCAGGCTGATATCTATATCGATGCATTATTTGGTATTGGTTTAGATCGTGCGCCAAAAGGTTTGTATGAACAAGCAATTATAACATTTAATAACGCTGCTCAGCAGATTGGCGCTTTAGTAGTCGCTGTTGATATTCCAAGTGGTCTTGTCGCTTCTACTGGTCAAGTATTTGAAAAATTAGCCATACAGGCAGACATTACCTTATGTCTAATTGCGCGTAAGTTTGGTCTGCATACCAAAGATGGTATGGATTTTAGTGGAGAAGTAATTGATATACCGTTGATACCTTATGCATCTATTGAACCTATTGCAGTATTGCTTAAAGATGCCCAACATCTAACGCCGCGTCGTCATAACAGTTATAAAGGTAGTTATGGTCATGTTTTAGTGGTTGGAGGCAATCGTCTTGATGGCTCTCAAGGCATGGGCGGTGCAGCGATTCTGACTTCCTCTAGCGCGATGGCCACTGGCGCTGGCAAGATAACTGTTGCCTGTCATCAAGCATTTCATGGTGCATTATTGAGCTCATTACCTGACGCAATGACGATTGACTTGCATGATCAAGAGAGCGTTGAGCGTTTAATTAAAAGTGCAAGCGTCGTTGCTATCGGCATGGGGCTTGGCCGCGATGAAAAAGCAAAAATACTATTCACCCGTTACCTGAAAGCTGCAATAGCGCACAACAGATCGTTAATCATTGATGCCGATGGTCTTTATCATTTGGCAGCGTTACAAAGGGATAAAAATGAGCTAATTACTCAATTGCGAGAATATAGTAAGACGCACAATGTTTGCTTGACCCCGCATAGTGGCGAAGCTGCTAAATTGTTAGATAAAAAGATTAGTGCGATAGAAAATGACAGATCGTCAGCCATACATCAATGCGCTAATATCTATGGTGGCAATTGGGTATTAAAGGGCGCAGGCTCACTTATTTTAGCTCAAGGACAGTTATATGTTTGCGGTGTTGGGAATGCTGGCATGGCAACAGCTGGTATGGGTGATATATTATCTGGCGTCGTTGCAGGATTATTGGCTCAACAAGATTTAGATGACGAGCAGAATAACCCGTGTCAAGCGGTAGTGATTCATGCATTAGCAGGCGATATGTTGGTCCATCAAAGCTCATATGATGCTACGACATATGATCGTATAAGTAGCAATCAGTTATTGATTGGGCAGCGCGGCTTACAAGCACAAGATATGCCAGCAGCCATACGTCATATCATGCAAAAGCTGACTTGCTAAGTCTATTTAAGTCAACTTAAAAAATACCGCGTCACTGAGATAAAATTTTTGCATCATTAAGATTTATAGGTACAGCAAGCAAAGAATTGTACTAGCCACGCACTATAATGCTATATATTCATCTCGTTTAGTATCGACTATAGTATGACTGCACCGAAAGCGTTTTTGGTACGGGGCTATAATAACTACTAAAGATATATTTAAGTCTGTGTACCTTTACAATACTGTCCAATCGCTTGTTGTACACGCTCTCGCTTAAGTTCAATCTCGCGGCCATCTAGATACTGGCGTTTACCGTTTGCATCCATCTCATATATACGGCCACCGACATTTAAATTGGTTAAATTGTTACGTAACGATTGACAGCGCTGGGCGTTTGCCTGCGCTTCTTGATCTTTAATACGCGCCTCAAGTTGCGCGACTCGTTGCTGTTCTGCATTTGGCGTATCATTGCTTTGATTGGCATCCGTTTTACCTGCCATCTGCCCTGCATCAGATTGTCTACCATCACTGCGGAACTCAATTACCTCGATATTCCGTGCATTTTGCGGTGCATGTTGACTATATTTGACCTCACCATGCGTACCAAGAGACTTGTAAACTTGGATAGCATGACTTGCACTCATAGGCAGGGCAAATACACAAGTGGTGATAACACCAACCAATAGTTTGTTGACTGTATGAATCATGGGTGAATATGCCATGCTAGCAATCCTTTTGATGAATAAAAGCATTCATGTATAAGCGTAAATGAATTATTGTATAACTTACAATGAGCATACAATGTATGTCGATTCTAACAAAAAATAATGACAAATGTATATTATTTAATAACTAATAGTTAAGGATGGGTTTCACAAGTTTTTCTTGACAATAGGACTTAAACCGTCGAATATAAGGTTAGTTGATTGGTCAGTGAGCGGCTTTTATGATATTGCCGTAGCACTTGGGGATAATTACTGGTTACTGCTTATCAGCAGTCTCTGCAGTTTTATGCTCTTTGTGACAGTAGCACAGTGTAGTAAAAATCATGACTGTCATAGTCTTTATTTTTAACTGTACTTACTGTCTCCGGACTCATCGGTCTACAATGACTAAGATAAACTTATTATTTTAAATGCTAAAAGTTAACTGCTGTATATATACCCTATGATATTGTCATGTGTAATACAAAGTGCAGCCGTCTTATCGGTATGTTACTTTTATTAAGATCACTTATGTTGTCATTGGTTTGGATATTCAACGGTTTAATATTCTTACATTTCTTACCAATAATAAGCTTCTATTAAAAATGCTTTAATCTGCATTTCGTCACGTATATCGATAAACTCCTATCAAAAACCGACCATATAAATTGCTATGTTTGGCTAACTTGCTGTCTTATTGTACAGTTATGTTCTGACATAGTGATCACATATTATTGATAAGGTGATGACAGTGACGCAAACCACGCAAAGTCCAAACATGACCGGCCATACTCAAACGGGTAATGCCGCCAAACACTTCGACGAAAAACAACAACGTATTGCTGAGGGTAGCGCTCAGCCTGTGATGCTATCTGGTGCAGAAATGTTGGTGCAATCACTAACAGATGAAGGGGTCGAATATATTTTTGGCTACCCAGGTGGTGCAGTTTTACATATATACGATGCGCTGTTTCAACAGGACAATATTGAACATATCTTAGTCCGTCATGAGCAAGCAGCAGGTCATATGGCAGATGCTTATTCGCGGACAACTGGCAATACTGGCGTTGTGTTAGCGACATCAGGGCCTGGTGCTACGAATACAGTGACTGCTATTGCCACAGCGTTTATGGACTCAGTGCCGATGGTCGTGATTTCAGGTCAAGTACCAAGCAGTTTAATCGGTGAAGATGCCTTCCAAGAAACGGATATGGTTGGTGTTTCAAGGCCGATCGTTAAACATAGCTTTCAAGTTCGTCATGCCAGCGAAATACCTTCAATCGTCAAGAAAGCTTTTTATATCGCTCAGTCAGGGCGTCCAGGTCCTGTCGTTATTGATGTGCCCAAAGACATGACTGCCCCTAGCGAAAAGTACGCTTACCAATATCCAAAGGATGTGTTCATAAGATCTTATCAGCCATCTGTTAAGGGTCATAGCGGTCAGATAAAAAGAGCTGTTGAGACTTTACTTGCTGCAAAGCGTCCCGTTGTTTATGCAGGTGGCGGCGTTATTTGGAGTAAGGCTCATGAAGAGTTAAAAGATATTGCTCATCGCTTGAACTTGCCTGTGACCAACACTTTGATGGGTCTTGGTACCTTCCCTGGTTCTGATCGTCAGTTCTTAGGAATGCTTGGTATGCATGGTACTTATGAGGCCAATATGACTATGCATCATGCAGATGTCATTTTAGCAGTTGGGGCACGTTTTGATGACCGCGTAACCAACAACGTCAAGAAGTTTTGTCCAAATGCGACAATCATCCATATAGATATTGATCCGGCGTCTATCTCAAAAACTATCTTTGCGCATATTCCTATCGTTGGTGATGTAAAGTCTGTACTTAGCGATATGTTATCTATTATTGGGGAAGATAAAGAGTTAGAACAACATGCATTATTAGATTGGTGGTCGCAGATCAACGAATGGCGCAAGCGTCATGGTCTACGTTATGACACTGATACTAAAAATGGTATCAAGCCGCAAAATGTGGTACAGACTTTGTGCAAAATCACCGAAGGTAATGCAATTATCACCAGTGATGTCGGTCAGCATCAAATGTTTGCTGCGCTTTATTACACCTATAATGAGCCACGTCAATGGCTTAACTCAGGGGGTCTGGGTACTATGGGCGTTGGTTTGCCATATGCCATGGCAGCAAAGCTTGTAAGACCAGAGCGCGATGTCGTCTGTATTACAGGTGAGGGCTCAATTCAGATGAACATTCAAGAGCTATCAACGTGTCTGCAGTATGATCTACCAGTTAAGATTTTAAACCTTAATAACGCGCAGTTGGGTATGGTTAAGCAGTGGCAGGATATGTTGTATGAGGGTCGTCATGCTCATTCTTATATGAATTCATTACCTGACTTCGTTAAATTGGCCGAAAGTTATGGTCATGTTGGTATCAAAATTACTGACCCTGAAAAAATGGAAGAGCAATTGGCTGAAGCAATGGCCATGAAAGACAAGCTTGTATTCATCGATGTCTATGTCGATCGTAACGAGCATGTATATCCGATGCAAGTCGCAGGTCAAACAATGCGTGATATGTGGTTATCAAAAGGGGAGCGTACCTAATGCAACAACATCTGATTTCGGTATTAATAGAAAACGAAGCGGGATCGTTGTCGCGGTTGGTTGGCTTGTTTTCTCAACGTGGGTACAATATTGAGACTCTAAACGTTGCACCAACAGAAGATCCATCCATTTCACGCTTGACAGTAACGACGATTACTTCACCAGAAAAAATAGAGCAAATTACCAAGCAGTTGCATAAGCTGGTTGAAGTAATTAAAGTATTGAATCTATCTGAAAATGTACACGTTGAACGTGAGCTCATGCTGATTAAGGTTCGTGCCACTGGTAGTGTGCGTGAAGAAATTAAACGCAGCGCTGACATATTCCGTGCTCAAATCGTCGATGTGAATGCAAACCTATATACCATCCAAATCGTGGGTGATACCGCTAAGCTTGATGGGTTTATTGATACTATCGGTCGTGAGCGTGTGCTTGAAGTGGTGCGTTCAGGTGTCATTGGTATTGCCCGCGGCGAGAAAACCTTAAGCGTCTAATATTACTCTGTTTTAAATCATTTTATTACTAGGCTTATATTGTTTACTATTTTAAAAAATAATTATGATATAAGTATTTACAACCCATGGCTTCCCATAATTGAGGAAAAGGACTCTACCTATGAACGTTTTTTATGATAAAGATTGTGATCTATCCATCATCCAAGGCAAAAAAGTGGCTATTATTGGTTATGGCTCACAAGGACATGCCCATGCTTTGAACTTACAAGAATCTGGGGTAGACGTAACAGTTGGTCTACGTGCCAATTCTGGTTCGTGGAGAAAGGCTGAAAACGCTGGTCTAAAAGTCTCTGAAGTAGAAGAGGCAGTAAAGGCCGCAGACGTTATCATGATTTTGACACCAGATGAGTTTCAAAAGCAGCTTTATAATGATGTGATTGAGCCAAATATCAAAGAAGGCGCCACGCTTGCTTTTGCCCATGGTTTCGCCATTCACTACAACCAAGTGGTACCGCGTAGCGATCTTGATGTCATCATGGTCGCACCAAAAGCACCAGGTCATACGGTACGTTCTGAGTTCGTTAAAGGTGGCGGCATCCCTGATCTTATCGCTATTTACCAAGATGCATCGGGTCAAGCCAAGCAGTTGGCACTATCTTATGCCGCTGGTGTTGGTGGCGGGCGCTCAGGTATTATCGAAACAACCTTTAAAGATGAGACTGAAACTGACTTGTTTGGTGAGCAAGCAGTATTATGTGGCGGTGCTGTTGAACTGGTCAAAATGGGCTTTGAAACCCTGACAGAAGCCGGTTACGCGCCAGAAATGGCTTATTTTGAGTGCTTACATGAACTTAAGCTTATCGTCGACCTCATGTATGAAGGCGGTATCGCTGACATGAACTATTCGATCAGTAACAACGCAGAGTATGGCGAGTATGTGACTGGTACTGAAGTTATTAATGAGCAATCACGCGAAGCCATGCGTAATGCGTTAAAACGTATCCAGTCTGGTGAATACGCCAAAATGTTCATCTCTGAAGGTGCCACCAACTATCCGTCTATGACGGCCCGTCGTCGTAACAACGCTGAGCACGAGATTGAAAAGACAGGTGCTAAGCTACGTGGTATGATGCCTTGGATTGGTGGTAATAAAATCATCGACAAAGACAAGAACTAAATAGTTATCTGCTAAGCTATTATTAAAACCCATGTTATCGATAGATAGCATGGGTTTTTTGACCTCATATCATCGTCATAGGAGCATTAAAATTACTACTTTTGATTAGAGTAAGCAAACAAGTACTGCAATTAAAATAAAAGGTTGTCCTACTAATTTTGGAAGTAATAAAAAATAGCGCTTGAAAACTTACAATCAACACCCAATGTAAACAACCGATATACCACTTATGCAAAAGTTAATGTTTATAAAACAATAAGCTTGGATCTAAGGGTCTTTGAGCGTTTTTCTTTATTTTTATTTATACTATAGGTTATATGCTGTGCAAATATCTTTTCCAGACTGGCTAACGCCGCAATTCGCATATATTTTTTTCAGCGCTGTCGTTGCCGTTCTGATTTGGATAGAAGGGGAGATGCTTAAACGTAGCAGCGGTAAGCTGCCAAAATCTCTGTTCTTTCAATTTAGCTCATTATTAGACACTTCATGGTTTTTCGTTTCTGTAGTCATGATATATGTGATTGATTTATCACCATTGGCAACGACTGTGCCAGCAGCATATGGTCTTTATACAGTCTTTGGTTGGATCTATGGAACACGTTTACTTAAACTTCGCGGTATTCCAGACTCTCCTGAGGATTTGGTAATACCTTCTAAGTATATTGCTTATAGTCAATCATTCGCTTTAATATTCTTTGGGTTGTGTTTATTTATCTTAGCACTTCCTTGGTTGCCCATATTTGAGTCTTAAGTGTGTTATTAAACTGGCTATATTTGGTTACACAAGTTTACTAAACGAACAACTATACCTTTACAAAAACTCGCAATTTAACATCCTGACCACAATAAAAGCTGCTATACTAAACCTGTACTTAGGGAGTTGTAGACGAAAATAGTCACATATCGTTAAGATATAACGCTGGTTTTAGTCTTAGTATTTGCTTAAAATTCAACTAAGTATTTGTCAATTAATCGGTGAAGACAAAAGTCTCATCAACAGTTAAAGAGTTAGGAAAATTTATGTCAGATAAAGTTGAAGGCACTGTAAAGTGGTTTAATGAAGCTAAAGGTTTTGGTTTTATCGCTCAAGACAACGGCGGACAAGACGTATTCGCTCACTACAGCGCTATCCAAGGTAACGGTTTTAAAACTCTAGCCGAAGGTCAAAAAGTGTCTTTCATCTTAGGTGATGGTAAGAAAGGACCACAAGCTGAGCAAATCGAAGCACTGTAATCTTATTGATGTTAAGTTTGATCGTTTGATCAATACTTTTCATTTTTAAAGATAAAATAAAAGCTAAGATTAGTTTGTTGTATAACAACAAAAATATTGTTTAGACTCTATAAAAAAGCAACCTCTAATCAGGTTGCTTTTTTTATTGAAAAAATAACTTTGTAGACAAACGATTGATTATAAATAAGCAGGCGCAGTAAGGTGATAATATGAAATGGGAAAACTGGTTTTCGATTGATTGGCAACAGGTAGTTGGCATCTCTTTATCCGCAGTAGGCTTTTATATTGGCCTTATGATGTTCACACGCTTGATGGGACTACGTAGCTTCTCCAAGCTATCGAGTCACGATTTTGCCATGACTGTAGCCATTGGTAGTATCCTGGCATCGACAGTATTATCTGACACGCCATCGTTACTCCAAGGATTGTGTGCAGTTGGTGCATTATTTGTCATTCAAGGTTTGGTCTCGATGATAAGACGAAAAATCAAACCTTTAAAAGCACTGATAGATAATCAACCTATAATCTTAATGGCGCATGGTGAATATTTTTGGGACAACTTAAAAGAAGCTAACTTGAGCACTAGTGATGTCCAACAGGTATTACGTAAAAATAGTATTAAATCAAAATCAGAGGTTTTTGTTGTAATCATGGAAACAACTGGTGATATGAGCGTCATTAAAAATAACGATGTAACACCAGATTGGTCATTATTTAATGATATACGTGACAGCGAGCTGCTAATTGACGCTACTAAAAATTCTATGAAAAAAGATACTTTGAACAAAGCATAGTTAAATATGTAATAATAAATTTTGAACGATAAAATCATGAATATATTATGTCATCTGACATGTTTTATATAAATAGTGACAAATTTATGACGCATTATTCACGGCGTTGTCTTGACCTTACTAAGATGCTCACGCAAGATAGTTAGGTCTAATAAGTCAAGCTCAACAGATAATCGTTGACAAACGTAGCTACAAGATTTAAGTAATATTTTGCATCAAGTAAATCAATAGTTTTTGATTTATATTTTCAATTCATAACATTAATAAACGAGGAACGTATGAAAGCATTAGTCGCGGTCAAGCGTGTCATTGATTACAACGTAAAAGTTCGTGTAAAAGCTGATAACTCTGGTGTGGATTTATCGAATACCAAAATGTCTATCAACCCGTTTGATGAGATTGCAGTTGAAGAAGCGGTTCGTCTAAAAGAAGCTGGCGTCATTGACGAGATCATCGTCGCTTCTATTGGACCAAAAGAAGCACAAGAGCAAATTCGTGCAGCGTTAGCATTGGGCGCGGATCGTGGAGTCTTAGTCAAAACTGATGATAAACCATATCCGCTACAAGTCGCTAAAATTCTAAAAAGCATTGCTGAACAAGAAAGCACGGATATTATTTTGTTAGGTAAGCAAGCGATTGATGATGACAATAATCAGACAGGCCAGATGCTTGCAGCCTTAATGGGTATTGGTCAAGGTACGTTTGCTTCTGAAGTAAAAGTCGAAGGTGATAGCGTAAATGTGACTCGTGAAGTTGATGGTGGCTTACAGACAGTGGCGCTATCTCTACCTGCAGTGATTACAACTGATTTACGTTTAAACGAACCACGCTATGCAAAACTGCCAAATATCATGAAAGCTAAGAAAAAGCCTCTTGATGAGAAAACGCCAGCAGATTTTAGTGTTGAGATGACGTCTAAGCAAGAAATCGTTAAAGTTATGCCACCTGCTGAGCGTAAAGCTGGTATTACGGTAGCCTCAGTTGATGAGTTGGTCGATAAGCTAAAAAATGAAGCGAAAGTAATCTAAGACTTCGCTGACGCATTTATAGAGTGTTAGTACTGTAAATGCCGTATTTAAAAGCTATCTGACGACATGAACAAATAAATAAAGGACAAAAAAATGGCAATTTTGGTATATGCAGAACACGACAATGCCAGTCTAAAAAAGGCGACTCTAAGTACTATTGCAGCTGCTAAGCAAATGGGTGATGATATTCATGTATTGGTTGCTGGCAGTGGTAATCAAGCGGCGGCTGACGAAGCAGCAAAAGCTGAAGGCGTAAGCAAAGTGCTATTGGCAGATAACGCAGCTTACGAACATCAAATGGCAGAAAATATATCGTTATTGGTTGCAGATATTGCTGCAGACTATAGCCATATTATTGCACCAGCAACGACCACTGGCAAAAACTTTATGCCACGTACAGCAGCTTTACTGGATGTCAGTATGTTGTCAGAGATTTCTGCTGTCATAGATGCTCAAACTTTTGAGCGTCCTATTTACGCTGGTAATGCGACTGCTACGGTCAAGACGACGGAAAATAAAATCGTATTGACCGTACGTACAACGGCTTTTGATCCAGTGGCTGCTGAAGGCGGTTCTGCTACTGTTGAGACAATCGATAATGTACAAGATGCTGGCAAAGCAAGCTTTGTCAATGAAGAAATGGCAGCTTCTGATCGCCCTGAGTTGACATCAGCCTCAATTGTTGTATCAGGCGGACGTGCCTTAGCGAATGGTGAGAACTTCACCAAATATATCGAGCCATTAGCAGATAAGCTAGGCGCTGCGGTTGGTGCATCGCGTGCTGCGGTTGATGCAGGTTATGTCCCTAACGACATGCAGGTCGGTCAAACGGGTAAAATTGTCGCGCCAGATCTATATATCGCAGCTGGTATCTCAGGTGCTATCCAGCATTTGGCAGGTATGAAGGATTCAAAAGTTATTGTCGCTATTAACAATGACCCAGAATCTCCAATCGCAAGTGTTGCCGATTACTTCTTAGAAGCTGATCTATTTGACGCGATACCTGAGCTTACTAGTAAGGTCTAAGTTCGATAGATGATCTATAAAAGACAATCTAAAAATCCCGCTATCAACGATAGCGGGATTTTTTAAGTTTAAACACCAAGCTCATATAACTATTCTATATTAACTGTATATGAGTTTAACTATAACGGCGCTGACGTAGCGTTTCATAAAGACAGAGCGAACCTGCGACCGCAACGTTAAGGCTCTCTTGTCCATTGGGCTGCGGTAAGGCGATAGGAGTTGCACATTGCATTAGCTCATCACAGACGCCTTGACCTTCATGGCCCATGATCCAAGCAGTCGGAGCGGTAAGGTCATGTTCGTAAATCAAAGTATCAGTATGTGAGCTGGTTGCCAATAAAGGGGTTTTTACACACTTTAGGATATTTTGAACACTCAAACCTTCATAAATAGTGAGCGCAAACTGCGCGCCCATTCCCGCCCGTAATGTCTTGGGTGACCATGTTTGGGCCGTGCCGCTAGTACAGAGTACTGTTTCTATCCCAACTGCGGCTGCGGTACGTAGTAGCGTACCGACGTTACCACTATCTTGTACATCATTTAAAATCAAGCAGTCGTAATCTATCACCGTTAAGCTTGGCACAGGTACGTTTATGACTCCCATAATATCGATACCTGTACCGAGACTTCGAATGCCCTCATAAAGTGCATCGGACAACGTCAAAACACTTGTGTGGGTAGGCAGACGTGTCAGAACTTGCTGAACCTCAGGATGCTGGTGAGCTGATTGTGCGAGTAGTATTTGAACAAATGGATAATCACTGCGTAGAGCTGCGTCAATAAGATGCACACCTTCAAGTACAGTCTGCCCTTGTTTTTTACGTTGACGAGCTTGAGACAACAGCGCTTTTACGAGTTTTACTGAAGGGTTTTTATCTGAAGTTATCAGCTCGGTAGAGTCTATTGACATAATTGACCGCTTAAAAAAGGTAAAGTTAACAACATTAAGAACAAGCCAGTCCAAAATACTTTTTAATATAGGACTGGTCATGCTTGGTGGATAGGATTACATTATAAATAAGTAATGATAATGCGTACTATTTATTGTCATACTTGATATGTAAGTCTTTGACATAGTCAACCTCGTTTTTACTACCAAGGACGACAGGGACTCGCTGGTGGATGTCGGTTGGGGATATATCTAAAATACGATTGGTGGCGTCAGTCGCACTGCCGCCTGCGCGTTCGATGAGTAAACTCATAGGATTGGCTTCGTACATTAAACGTAACTTGCCAGCTTTGTTTGGATACTTTGTATCAAAAGGATACGTGAATAACCCACCGCGGCATAGTATACGATGCACATCGCCAACCATAGCGGCTACCCAGCGCATATTAAAATCACGACCACGTACGCCTGTATCACCAGCGGTTAGCTCATCAATATACTGCTGCATAGGAGCACGCCAATAACGATAGTTTGAGCTGTTAATAGCATATTCACTAGTATCTGCGTCGATCTGTACATTGTCTTTTACTAGTATGTAGTCGTTACTATCTGGATCTAAGCTAAACATCACTACATTATCCGCTACCGTCAGTGCCAGCATGGTCGATGTGCCATATAGTAGGTAACCTGCTGCCAGCTGTGCGTTGCCCGCTTGTAAAAAGTCGCTATTTTCACTCGTTTGGCCCTGGCGCTGGTAGGGGAGTATAGAGAAAATAGTGCCTACCGCCATATTGATATCGATGTTTGATGAGCCATCAAGTGGGTCAAATAATACGAGTAAGTTACCATCTGCATTGGCAGGGGTTGCATCATCTAGCTCTTCTGACGCCACACCTGCACAGTGTTCGTTTTGTGCTAAAGCATCTAATAATAAATCATTGGCCAATACATCCAGTTTTTTTTGTTCTTCACCTTGGACATTTTGATTGCCTGCTTCGCCCAAAATGTCTGCTAACGCTCCTTTTCTGAGCAGTTGTGAAATGGTTTTACCAACTTCTGTGACAGTAGTGATAACATCGCTTACGGCAGAGTCAGTTTTTTGTGCTTTTAAATATTGGGCTAAAGTCGTCATAGTAGTTCCTAATAAAGGGAAGAAGTCGTCTAAGATAAAAAATCATAAGGTTTAGAAATACGCTAGATTAAGCTTATGACTTAGAATATGTTCAGCTAAAACTTTGGTTGAATAAGTAAATATGCAAATAGCAGGCACGTTATCTTTGTCCTGCATGCAAAATCAGCTACACTATGTCTATTATTATTGATAATTTAGTCAGACTTGCTGCTTATTATCGTAGATAGTGGGTTATTTATGAAAGCAAGTAAGATGACATAGGCTACTGCGATAAAGTGTAGCAAATAAGTGCCAAAATGTCCTCGTGTCTGTACACATGGTCATAGTCGTGAACGAATAAATCGTTATGATTGACTTGATATAAACTCATAATAAAGACTTGCCATTATGCCAACTTCCAAAAAAAATACATCTACAAATACTGTATCACCATCCAAATACGCCACATTTGACCATGATACTGTCCATCAGAGACTCAACACTTCCCTTAGTCGTCCACAGTTAAACCAAGATGGAAGTTTGCGTCACTTTTTGGGCGTAGAAGGGCTAAATAAATCACAACTACAAGCCATCATTGCTAAAGCTGAAACTTTCTTTGATGAAAATGGTCAGCTGATCAATCGGCCTGAGCTTGAAGGCTGCACAGTCATGAATCTGTTTTTTGAGCCTTCGACCCGTACCCGCACTACTTTTGAGGTGGCAGAAAAGCGTCTTGGAGCCAATGTGCTAAACATTGATATTGCGCGCTCTAGTACAAAAAAAGGCGAAAGTCTACGCGATACTCTATGGAATTTGCAGGCAATGACAGCTGATATTTTTGTAGTCAGGCATTCTGCATCAGGGGCTGCGCATTTTATGGCGACTGAGGTGACACCAGATATCGCTATTATCAATGGCGGTGATGGCTGGCATGCGCACCCGACCCAAGGGATGCTAGATATGCTGACCATTCATCGCGCCGCGCCGCGCCCGTTTGAGGCGCTATCAGTTGCTATCATCGGTGATATTAAGCATTCAAGAGTCGCGCGCTCCGATATCAATGCGCTGCAAACTTTAGGTGTCAAAGATATTCGCGTCTGCGCGCCACGTACGCTATTACCTAAGGGAATTGAGCGTTACGGTGTGCGTGTGTATGAAAATATGAATGAGTGCGTCACAGACTGTGATGTCATCATGGGATTAAGAATACAAAATGAGCGCATTGGCTCGCCGCTACTGGCCTCATCAAGTGAATATTACAAACATTATGGTATTACGCCTGAACGGGTGGCGCTTGCGAAACCTGATGCTCTAATTATGCATCCAGGTCCGATGAATCGAGGTATTGAGATTGCCTCAAGTGTAGCCGATGGTCCACAGTCTGTTATTTTAGAGCAAGTAAGTAATGGTGTAGCGATTCGTATGGCTGTATTATCACTTGCCATGGAAGGCCAACGCGCTCATCAAACAGCAAGAAACTCATAAAAGACACCTAACCAATGACGTTAACAGCTGATATTTTGTAATGTAAACTTTAGACGTTTGATGAATCGATTCTATTTATTTAATTATTGATATGGTAACAAGCTCATGACTGACCCCATTACTACTGATGCACAGATGATAAATTTACTTCCTAACGTCTTTAAGAAATCGTTACCGAATGAGACGATGAATAAACTTACAAACCTTGAGACTGGTCGTGAGACTTGGTTATTACCTCCATTAGTAGACTTGTGCGCACGCCTACGCGAACCCGGACAGCAGCAACATGGGACATTATCCTCTGAAGGTCGAGCTGCCCGTGGCAATGGTTTTTTGCATGTAGTGATTCCACCTGATACCAACCCTATCTTAGAAAATGGCTCACTACTCAAAGGTTTGCGTGAACGTGCACTTGAAGATGGTGGTATTTATTTGCATGTACTTGGCGCATTGACAGCAGGTCTAGAAGGGACGCGTCCCTCTAATATCGCAGGTCTTAAAAAAGGAGGCTGTATTGCTGTTTCTAATGCGCGCAGGCCTTTTGATAATGATTTGGTATTGTTACGGACGTTAGAATATGCCGCAACCTTTGGTATGAAAGTGTTTTTTTATCCTGATGAGCCAAGTTTATCCGGCAATGGGGTTGCACACGAAGGCTACATTGCTTCTTATCACGGTCTGCAAGGTATTCCTTGGATCGCTGAGACCGTCGCCCTGTCTACCCAGTTATTGATGGTAGAGGAGACGGGTATTGCAGCTCATTTTAGTCAATTGTCCTGTAAGTCTTCAGTAGAGCTGATGCGCTGGGCAAAAGACAAAGGACTGCCAGTAACGTGTGATGTGGCGATGCATCAGCTATATTTGACAGATGACAATCTAGAAGGCTTTAATGCCCAAGCTTATGTATTACCGCCATTACGTAGTAACACTGATCAACAAGCACTGCTACGTGGCCTCAAAGATGGGACTATCGATGCCATTTGCAGTCATCATGAACCCCTAAATTCTACAGCCAAAAAAGCACCTTTCGCTGAGAGTACACCTGGTATCTCAAATTTCGACACCTTTATGGCTTTAGCCTGTCAATTAGTACGGGATAAGGTATTAACAGTAGAGCAGCTAGTAGATAAGATTTGCATCAACCCTGCGCAAATTGCTGGAATAAGTACCAAATATGAGAGCTTGGGCGGTGCAATCTTAGTCGATCCTAATCTTGAGTGGCAGGTGACAGTAGATACCATGTTATCGAACGGCAAAAACACCCCGTTTTTTAACCAGCATCTGCAAGGCCGAGTCGTGGAGACCTTCTTTGGTTAATTCGTCCCAGCATAATGACAATTCACGACCTTCTATAGCAAGTGAAAGTCATCAGTTATTAGGTGATGACGATAGTTTGTCGAACAAAGCGACCAAAGACAGCGAATCTAGCGAATCGATTAAAGCGGTTGCAGTATACGAGATTGTCAAAGGGGCGGGCGCGCTGATAGGGGCTTTTGCGTTATGGCTTTGGCATACTAATCTTGAGCGCTGGCTGGCCCAAGCATCGGATTCATGGCAACAACGCTTTGGCAGCCTGTTGTCACCACAAATTGACAGTATCGTCCAAATTGCCCAGCAAGCAAGTAAAAACTGGTCACTTTTTTTGTTGTTTATCTTTGCTTATGTCAGTCTGCGTTTTATTGAAGCTTATGGGTTATGGCAAGATAAAACATGGGCGTACTGGTTTAGCGTTATCGGTTATGGAATATTCATTCCTATTGAGATTTACTACTTAATAGTGAGCCCATTTGATTGGTTCAAACTGGGAATCTTACTACTAAATATTATTATTGTCGTTGTGGTCTATCGTAATATGAAACGTAAAGGTTTGATATAACCTTGATAGCAAACCTTATCATAGAGCAGCTGTGCTGTTGAGAGATTGGCACTAGGAAACCAGTATGACGTCATGGCTATATATCTCGCTGACTACTTCGATAGTTATATAGCGTTAATTGTATGGTTTAGATAAGCTGATTAGCTAAATTAATCGCTATTTATGCATAACAGGCTGAATCCTCTTAGCGACTTTACCAATGCTTAACCCTTGTACCAAGATAGAGAAGACGACGACAGCATAGGTAAGCGCCAGTAAAATGTCACGCTCCATCCCTGAGGGTAGCTGTAGTACTAAAGCCACCGAAATGCCGCCGCGTAACCCGCCCCAGGTCAATACTTTCCATGCCCCCTCAGGCAGTTGTAGCTGTCGACTAAAGGTTTTAGTAGTCATGCCGACGACGATAAGGCGAGCAAGTAAGGCAATCATGATACTCAAACCTCCAGCAATAAATAGATTGCCCGAGTAGGCAATAATGACCACCTCAAGACCGATCAGTACAAATAAAATGGCATTCAAAATCTCATCTATCAGCTCCCAAAACAGATCGATATAATGGCGAGTCTTATCGCTCATCGCAAGCTCACGACCACGGTTGCCGACCATTAACCCCATCATCACCATAGCAAGTGGTCCAGATAAATGCCAATGACTGGCCAATGCATAACCGCCTATTACCCCTGCCAGCGTCAACAGTACTTCCTCTTGATAACTATCAATGCTTTTGAGTAAATAGTACAAAATAGCGCCAAGTACCAAGCCAAAAATAATACCGCCGCCAGCCTCAACGGCTAGAGTATGTGCCACATAATTAACCGTGGGAATATCACCACTAGATAGGATACCGAGCAATAGGACAAATATGACAACGCCGATACCGTCGTTGAATAGTGACTCGCCAGCGATGACTGTCTCGATACTCTTTGGTGCTCCCGCTGATGCTAATATTCCCATAACCGCAATAGGATCTGTAGGCGATATCAGAGCACCAAACAATAGGCACCAAATGAAAGGCAGCCCAAAACCGAGGAGTGGTAGCATAAAGTAAAGGGCAGTAGCGATCAGCACGGCTGATACTAGCGTACCAATACATGCAAGAATACCTATAGGAAGTTTATAACGCTTCAAATCACCAATATTGACGTGCAAAGCCCCGGCAAACAGGAGCATAGATAGCATGCCATCAAGTAAGACTTCAGTGAAATCTAGTTGATCTAATAAACTCACCTCATAGTCAATAAGCTGATCGAAGCCCAAAAATCCTAAAAAAATCGCTATCATGGATAAGACAATAGAGATAACCATGACCCCGATTGTAGTTGGCAAGCCAATAAAGCGATGATTGATGTAAGCCAATATCGCCGTTACTGATAAGAAAATAGCGCTAATCTCAAGTATGGTCAGGCTGGTTGCAGATGCCATAAAAGCAGTCTCGATGAGTATAAAAGTTGTTGAAAGGATAACAGGTATTTAGCAGATAGATAGTGCTAGTATTGCTTAATACCTATAGCAAAATTTAGACGTATATATTGAGTTACGGACTACTTATTTACCTTGATTGTGTCTGTAAATCTTTATAAATATGCATATCAAACTTACTGATATATTCAAAATGTTGATGTTGCGCATTGTCGTCATGAATAAACTGCCGTGCTTGTTGGCACATGGCTATCAGGTCCTCTGCCAGCTCCTTATAACTTAGATTCGCTTGACCTGCGTGTTCAATCAAAGTCAGCTCGCGCAATAAAGTCTGACGCTGTGCGCTATTGACTCGAGCATAGTTTAAGTCAGTCACTGCCTGACAAAGCGCCTTTAATACCATTAGGTCAGCAATAGCATATCGACGTATCTCACCTAAGGAGGTTTCGATAAAGTCAGATATCTTTGGTGTTCTGGTGATAAGCGCCAGTATTGCGACACGCGGCTGATTAACCGTAATATTAGACTCATCTTTGTCTTTTGGTGGCGTATAAAAATGATAAGGGCTAGGTGGCTGCCGACGTAACATTAGGCTTAAACAAATGGTCAAAGACTGTACACAGTTGACAGCTGTTTTAGGATCATTAATCCCAGGAGACAATGCCCGCACAGCGATCTCAGTGACTTGCCCCAAACTTGATGCTATATCATTGGTATAAGCGGACTGACGCTCAAAGTGCAGACAAGCGGCAAAGCGTTGCCAAAATATGCCATCGGGTGCCTGTGGAGATACTGCAAGCTGAGAGGTTTTGGTCTTTTTTAGGTTGCTAATATGTGCTGTTGGGCGCCGATAAAAATGCCCTATAACGTTTTTATCAGTGACAAAATCGCCAAGATTGGTATGCAATTGCACCACACCGCCATAATCTTGTGCCAATGTAATAAGTGATTCAAAGTAGATTTGTTGTAAGTAGCCTGAAGTTGGTGCATAGATAGGTGTAGCGGCCCAAGAATGATATTGTTCAACATCATCGCTATTTATGACATTATACTGATGCTCCATCTCGCAGTTGTCGCTATACCAGTAATGAATGTTTTTAATAGCATCATTACATGCTCCTTGAATCACGCGTGACGCTTGAATAGCATGGACCATATGTTGGACAAAGTAGACCAAAAGTAAGGCACAGACAACAGCCATTACGATAGCAAAAGTAACAGATAGCTGTGGCACACCAAAGTTGACGTCATGCTTGTGAATGGCCTTTAAGACCAGCAAGCTATAGCTGAACGTACCGATAAAGGCGCCAAGTACAAACTGGTTTGAGGTGTCTGTAAGAAAGTTACGTAAGAGCCGTGGGCCAAATTGTGATGAGGCCATAGACAGGACGGCAATGGTAATCGAAAAAGTAGTACCAGCCACACCTAAGACAGCTCCTGCGATCGTCGTCATGATAGCTCTTGCAGAAGAGTCATCACCAGTAAACGCAAAACTAATATCTTTAACAGTTGCGCGATCAAACTGTTGATCGATAGCAATAAATAAAGGGGCTAAAAGTATGCCTGTCAGTACACAAGCAGTCGGGATAAACCAGTAAGAACCGATGAGCTGCTGCCATAGATTTCTTAATCGATCAGGTAGATCGGTTAGAGTCTGTAGTGACCATAACTGGATAAATTTTTTGAGTGCGTCAAGACTGGTCGACAGTATGCGTGTGGGCAGGTTGTTTTTGTCATTTTTGGTCACTGCCATAGGCTCCAAAGGGTTGAGAGTATATTTTGACTCATGTCTTCTAGCGAAGGTTATTTTATAATATCGTCTGATAAGGTTAAAGTTAAGGTTATAGCATTTACCTGTTTACTTTTGGATTATCCGCTTCAGTAATGATATTGCCCTGGTGATTGATGCGGTCGTTATTTTTATCTTTATCGTCTGCAATCTGGTCATTTGGAATCAAAATCTCATTGCGATTGTTATCACATATGACGTCACTGTCTTTATCATAGGCTGCTGCTTCAAAATGCGGTGTGTCTTGCTCGCGCCTATGTTTATTGTGCTGTGTATTGCGCTTACTAGATTTCCCAAAAGGCTCTATTTTGTTATCTGCAGAGGTTTTTTTACGTGGCTGACTGTGAGAGAAAATAGCAGACAACGGTAAGTCAAGTTGTTCTTGAGCGAAGGCTTCAGTATTGTTAAAGCGGCGCACCAGCAGGCTTAGCCATGGTTGTTGGCTATTATTTTCCATCTCATCAAGCTCGTCCTTTATAGGTAACGGATAGGGCAGGGTACGATAAAAATCCCATAGCGTCATTTTGCTAAGATCTTTTTTGAGAACGTATTCATCATCTTCAGTCACGGTAATAAGTTTACAGTCTTTTAGATAATTGATGTAGGTATACCATTTAGGCAGCTCTTTACGACCCAATACATTTCGTAGCTCCTGCTCGCTAACAGCATCACCTTTTAAGTGGCTAAGGTAGACTAGATTTAACATATCAAGCAAACTTAACAGCGGGTGTCGCGGATAGACCTCCTCAGTCTCAAAAATAGTTAACGTATAGCTAATCTCAACACCTAGTAAAATCAAGTTCCATGACAGATAAATCCATAATAAAAAGATTGGTAAGGCGGCAAACGCACCGTATATGGCTTCGTAACTGGTAAAGTTGCCCATTACCGTACCAAAGATATGCTTTAGTAATTCAAATACTATTGCAACGAATATACCAGCTATGGCCGCGTTTTTTACGGGTACACGTGCTTTGGGGATGAACCAATACATACCAATAAAGCCTGCGATCGTGACACCAATGGAAACTATTTGTACCCAAAACGACCAGTCGATGCCGTAACCGCCTATTTGACGGTTTAAAAAGCTTAAACTTTGTACCGTACTAGAAGCAATAAATGCAGTACCCAATACTAACGGTCCCATGGTGACAATGGTCCAATAGCGCAGCATACTCTTAATACCACCAGAGCGATCCTCTACTCGCCAAATTTGATTAAAGGCACGTTCGATAGTCGTCAAAGTGACAATAGTTGTGACAAATAAAATCATTGCCCCGATGGCCGTCAAGTTAGACGATTTTTCAGCGAAACTGTTGATATACTCACTGACTTGCATACTTGATTTCGGTAGCAAATTGCTATAAATCACTTCATAAATCTGTGCTCTAACTGTAGCAAGCGCTGGAACTGACGATAGGATCATCAGTAGGACGGTCAACATAGGCACAATCGATAGCATGGTGGTGTAAGTAAGTGAAGCTGCTTTTTGTTGGCAGTTGTCTTCAAAAAAATGCCGCGTCAAAAATCGCGAAAACTGAAACCAGCGTTGATGTGTAAACGGGATTTTTTTCAGTAAGTTTTCCATATCGACCATTTAGCAAGGGTAAGAGTGACAGTAGTGTAACAAAAATGTGCCATCAGCATCTGCCAATTAATTGTGTCAAAATACATAATAGCACTCGTTACATGGCTATCACTATAAGGTATAGCAGTCTTTATTTGCATGTCAGTGAATGAGTCGGGCATAATGTGCACATCTATCAATGACGTTAATCTCTTGGTGCAAAGCTTATATGACACCTAAGCTATTATGACACTCAAGCTATGGCATCTCTTAACATTAATGATTTTATAAGGAAGTGTTGCTCATGAGTCAAACCAACCCTTATGTTTTGGTACTATATTATTCTAGTCACGGTACGACTAAGACCTTGGCGTATGCTATCGCTCAAGGTATCGAAGACGCAGGCATGACAGCGCGTATCCGTACAGTACCGATCGTGGCACCTGAGACCACATCGAGCAAACCCGCTATTCCTGACGAAGGTGATCTTTATTGCACGATGGATGACTTAAAAGACTGTAGCGGTCTGGCGCTTGGTAGTCCGACGCATTTTGGTAATATGGCCGCGCCCATGAAATACTTTTGGGACAATACTGTTACGCTATGGCTGGCTGGTAATCTGCAAAACAAACCCGCTTCAGTATTTACAGCGACCGGTTCGATGCATGGTGGCCAAGAAACGACCTTATTGACAATGATGTTACCACTACTGCATCACGGTATGATGATAGTCGGTGTGCCTTATGCTGAGCCTGCACTCAATCGTACTCATCGCGGCGGTACGCCTTATGGCGCTAGTCACGTGAGCGGTGCATTGCATGACCAGCCTGTAAATGATGATGAGCGCGAGCTAGGTGTCGCTCAAGGTCGACGTTTGGCTATTAGTGCTAAAGCATTAGCACAAGCTAATTGGACCCGCTAAGCTGTTTTTATATCGTGCAGCACAATGCTATTAAACTAGGAAACAGACGTATCTAATGGCTACTAACCGTCCAGATAATAACACTCAGGCAAAACCAGCAGCAAAAAAAGCCAGTAAACCTGTCAAACCTATTACGCCCATTCGTCAGCGTTTGATGTTGACGTGGCTTATTTGGCTAGCTTATAGAATGCTTGCACTGCCCATTCTTATTAGTGTGTTTAACGTCAGTAACCCCGATATCGTGGGCGGTATTGCATGGCAGACATTATGGCTTTTGCCAGCCTTTATATTGACGCCATGGATTGTGCGTGGTCGTTCACCTTATGCGTTGTTGATAAGTAGTATGTTCACTTTAGTCTATTTGGGCGCAAGTGGGGTCGTGCTGTTTACTCGCATCTATGGTAGTAGCTGGTCTGAGATAGCGGTATATTTGCTTGATTTTGTGCTATTGCTGGCGATCAACGTTTGGTTATTTATTCTATTAAAGCGTTTGCCTTCAATGAATAACGTCGTCAAACAGCCACGCTCTCGCTAGATTGGTTTTTACCTCTGTTATTGATATAAAAAAGCTTAGATAATAAAAAGCGCCACTCTTATCCAGAGCGGCGCTTTTTATTATGGTCTTGCTTATTTAAGTCATGTATCTACTTTAGCCAATATCGACTCTACATAACGTAATCATCAGCTAAATGAGTAATAGCTCAGGATTTAGTTGGCTTTCGTTAATTCTAAATCCATTTTTTTGCCATCGTTGACTTGGCTTACTTTGACAGGTAAGTAATCAAGGCTCGGTGCCAACCAAAAACTGGTTGAACGACTATTGTCGTCATGAATACGGTCAACACGAACGGTATCAAAAGTCCCCGCTGGTACGGTGATTTTGGTATTACCAGACTTCTTGAATGGCGTCTTTTCTACTTTATTTTTTTTGGCCATATAGTAGTTACCAGAAAAATCACCATTCAATAGGTCTTGACGAATTTGCACTTCAAGGCTCAAATCATCAAAAGCTTGCTGCGCCATATTCATGGTCGTGGTTTTGCCTTTATAAGTACTGGTGACTTCTTTACTACTAGGGTTAAAACTTAACTTATGCGTACGCCCAAGACCAAGCAACTTATAGGTAGTGCTCGCTTGAGTTGGGCTGACATTATTGCCATTGATGGTAAAGGTGCTGTCTTGCGCGGCACTAGCGACGCCAGCTACGCGAGCTTTTACTTTATAATTCCAAGTATTACCAGACTTCTTTAAAGTGCGGTTTGCAGTACCTTTATATTTGTCTTCAACGGTAAAGCTATAATCAGCACTTGATGGTTGAATGATTTTTGCATTGGCAAGCGTAGGGGCAGTCATACTTAAAGCTCCGATAATAGCGATACTAGCACCTGTAGTTAAGGCGGTTAAAAATTTCGGTTTATTATGTCTAAGGTCTTGATTGTCAGTTATTGCTAACTTTTTATTTATTGATAAAACACTCATGAATACTCCTTAATAGATAGAAGACAGAGATGTCATCTTTTCTTATAACTATTATTATGTTCTCAACGCTTATAATGGTCATATGTTGTTACATTTTCAAGGGCGTCAACATATAGCAGTGTTCAGCTCTTGTAGCCTATGTTGCCAAAACTCCTTAAGCTGACGTCACAAGTAACGCTTTGTGAGTAAGGTTACTCGCTAGCATGAACTTATAAAATTTCTGCTTTCACATTCTTGTAAATTTTTCGAATTTACACTTGAAGCCATCTTCTATTGCCCCCACTTTTTGATACAAGCTCAACGCTTATCTATGAGACATTACTGTTAATCGTATTTCTTATAGATACTGGTCTTGAGACCATTTATTCAAATAAACCCTTTAACGTAAACAATCAACTTTTGGAGTCATATCGATGAACATTCGTCCTTTACATGACCGTATCGTCGTCCGCCGTATAGAAGAAGAAACAAAAACTGCTGGTGGTATCTTATTACCTGGTTCAGCACAAGAAAAACCGTCACAAGGTGAAGTGCTGGCTGTCGGTAATGGGCAAGTTCGTGACAACGGTGAAACTCGTGCGTTAGATGTAAAAGCTGGCGACAAAGTTTTGTTCGGTCAATATGCTGGTCAAACGGTAAAAGTTGACGGCGAAGAACTACTTATTATGAAAGAGTCTGATGTATTGGGTGTGCTAGAGGGCTAGTGCTTTTGAGTATCATTGAGTACTCAGCACATTTTTGATAATTGTGTTTAGACAGTTCTTTAACAACACTATATCGACTTATTCGATCGTATTTTTATACTTATAATAATGGAGTAAATTAACATGGCAAAAGATGTAAAATTCGGCATTGATGCTCGTAAGCAAATGATGGACGGTGTTAACGTTCTAGCAAACGCTGTAAAAGTCACGCTAGGCCCTAAAGGTCGTAACGTGGTTATCGACAAGTCATTTGGCGCACCAACCATCACTAAAGATGGTGTATCAGTTGCCAAAGAGATTGAGCTTGAGAACAAATTTGAAAACATGGGCGCACAGCTCGTTCGTGAAGTTGCTAGCCGCACTAATGACGTCGCTGGTGATGGTACGACTACCGCAACAGTATTGGCTCAATCAATCCTGCAAGAAGGCATGAAATCAGTTGCCGCTGGCATGAACCCAATGGATCTTAAGCGCGGTATCGACAAAGCAGTACGCGAAGCGGTTAAAGAAATCCATAAGCTATCGACCCCAGCCGACGATCATAAAGCGATTGCTCAGGTTGGTTCTATTTCTGCGAACTCAGACACCAAGATCGGTGAATTGATTTCTCAAGCGATGGAAAAAGTCGGTAAGCAAGGCGTTATCACTGTTGAAGAAGGTTCAAGCTTTGAGGATACTTTAGAAGTTGTTGAAGGTATGCAGTTTGACCGTGGTTATATCAGCCCATACTTTGCGAACAAGCAAGACAGCTTAACGGCCGAGTTTGAAAACCCATATATCCTATTGGTTGACAAAAAAATCAGCAACATTCGTGAAATCGTGCCACTACTTGAGCAAGTGATGCAGCAGAGCAAACCGTTGCTAATCATCGCTGAAGACGTAGAAAACGAAGCATTGGCTACGCTAGTTGTCAACAATATGCGTGGTGGTTTGAAGACTTGTGCGGTTAAAGCACCAGGTTTCGGCGATCGTCGTAAAGCAATGCTAGAAGATATCGCGACACTAACTGGCGGTACGGTTATCTCTGAAGAGATCGGTTTAAGCTTAGAGACTGCAACCCTAGAGCAATTGGGTACTGCTAAAAAGGTTACTGTCGGTAAAGAAAACACCGTTATCGTTGATGGTGCTGGCAACAAAGCAGACATCGATAATCGCGTTGAGTCTATCAACCGTCAAATCGAAGAGTCTACTTCTGACTACGATAAAGAAAAGTTACAAGAGCGTGTGGCCAAACTAGCAGGTGGCGTAGCCGTTATCAAAGTTGGCGCAGCGACTGAAACTGAAATGAAAGAGAAGAAAGACCGTGTTGACGATGCGCTACATGCGACTCGTGCAGCGGTTGAAGAAGGCGTTGTCCCTGGTGGTGGTGTTGCCTTAGTTCGTGCAATGAATGCATTGTCTGAGCTACGTGGCGATAACGATGACCAAAATGCCGGTATGAATATTCTACGTCGCGCGATGGAAGCACCATTACGTCAAATCGTGACCAACTCTGGCGAAGAAGCTTCAGTTGTAGTCAACGAAGTGAAGAGCGGTAGCGGTAACTATGGTTACAACGCAGCGACTGGCGAGTACGGTGATATGCTAGAGATGGGTATCCTTGATCCAGCGAAAGTTGCTCGTTCAGCACTAGAAAACGCTGCATCTGTTGCAGGTCTCATGCTCACGACCGAAGTCATGATTACTGATTTACCGCAAGGTGATGATGGTATGGCTGCTATGGGCGGTGCTGGTGGAATGGGCGGTATGGGTGGAATGGGCGGCATGATGTAATTTTACTTCTGCTACAAGGCGATTTCTCTTTGTCAGACGCGCTCAATGTACAATAGGTACTATTTTCGCTCGTCTTTCTCGACAAATCGCTTTTCGCTAGAAGTATGACTGAAGTCATAAAGTCTGTTTGACTATTAAAAGCTCTGTTATCGTTAGGATAGCAGGGTTTTTTTAATGAAAGTTTTTAGTCCAGTTTTCCCAAATAAACCCCCAGTAGGCTGAGCTTATCGGGGTTTTTTTTATACAAGTTTAGTATGTTTTAGCATGATGATTACGAATCCGCTTCATCTCGTCTAAACGTCCATGTCTTATCATCAGACAGCTCATCGACATAATAATATCCCGCCAAGTCAAACTGCTTTAATTGCTCAGCATTGGTGAGTTTATTATCCGCAGCGTACTTCACCATCAGACCACGGGCTTTTTTGGCATAAAAGCTAATTACCTTATATTGACCGTTTTTTTCATCTTCAAATCGTGGCATGATGATTTCAGCATTTAGCGCCTTTTTCTTGACCGATTTAAAATACTCATTAGAGGCCAAATTAACTAATACCTTGTCATCGCTATCTGCCATGTGTGCATTGATAACATTAGTCACTTCCTTGCCCCAAAATTCATATAGGTTATTACCGTGCTTATTTTTCAGCTTAGTGCCCATCTCTAAGCGATACGGCTGAATCAAATCAAGTGGTTTCAGCACACCATAAAGACCTGACAAAATACCTAAATGCTCATTGACATAAATGGCCGTTTCTTTATCCATGTTATACATATCAAGCCCAGTATAAACATCTCCATCAAATAAATAACCTGCTGGTTTTGCATTTTGATCATTAAATGGCTTATTTTTGCTCCAGCTCCATTGTTGATTGCGCTCAGCATTGAGCTGGGCCAAATCGTCAGAGATGCTCATCATCTCTTGCAAATCAATCGGTTCTTTCGATTTTAGTATTTTAATCAACTCTTGCGAATGTCCTATAAGCTCAGGCTGACTGTAATGATTGCCTAGATTTACGGGAATATCATCTTTTTCATTCAAAGACTTGGCAGGGGAGAGTACAAAATACATAGTCATTCCTTGTGATTTATGAGATCGAAAAAATAAAAATTTCAAATATAGCAATAAAGATTATATAAATGGTATAAATACATAACTTTTTATTTACTTATGGGTCATCATTAGACAATGAAAGTTAGCAAACGATGTCTCTATAATAAAAACACATGATGGAAAACAGTTAGTCATTTATTATATTGATAATATTGGTTGAAGTATCTAATGTAAGCGTTGACCAAAATTTTCGCTCTATGCATCTCATCATGCAAATAATCTGTGTATAGGTCAGTAATATATTTAGAGTAAGGAGACGGTATGAAAATCGGTGTCATCAGTGCAGATATCACACACGAAAACCGCGTAGCGCTCACCCCAGATGCGGTCAAAAAGCTAATTAAACTTGGGTTTGAAGTCGTCATCCAGTCAGGTGCAGGTCAAGCAGCGTATTATGCTGATAATTTGTACCAAGCGGCTGGTGCCGATATTGCAAATAGTAGTGCTGAGGTAGTTAACCAGTCTCAAATTATTACCACAGTTAATGACTTACCTTCTATAACTACTGACAGCTTAAAATCTGGTCAGATTGTCATTGGTATGCTCGATCCTTACCGTAATACTCAGCTAGATACTTATGCTGCCAAAGGGGTAACGGCATTTGCCATGGAACTGTTACCACGTACCTTATCACGTGCACAGAATATGGATGTCTTGTCATCACAAGCTAACCTTGCCGGTTATAAAGCGGTACTACTCGCGGCCAATGAATATTCCCGTCCTTTTCCTATGTTTATGACTTCAGCTGGGACAGTCAAACCTGCCAAAGTTGTTATCTTAGGCGTAGGGGTCGCAGGTTTGCAAGCCATTGCTACTGCCAAGCGTTTAGGTGCAGTCGTGGAAGCCAGTGATCTACGTCCGACTGCTCGCGAGCAAGTAGAGTCATTAGGTGGCAAATGGCTGGATGTACCAATGAGTGCAGAGGAAGCTGAGACAGCTAAGTCCACAGGCGGTTATGCATGGACACCCTCAGAGCAGTATATCAAAGACCAAGCAGCTGTGGTGGACAAAGCCTTAAGTAATGCCGATATCGTCATTACCACTGCGCAAATTCCGGGTCGTCAAGCACCGCGCTTGGTACATCAAGCAACACTTGCCAAAATGAAGGCAGGCTCAGTGCTGATTGATATGGCTGCTGGAACAGGCGGTAACGTGGAAGGCAGTGTGCCAGATGAAACCATTACCACTGCCAATGGCGTGCGTATCGTCGGTGCGGCCAACATTCCATCGATGCTAGCGGCGCAGTCATCAGACTTGTATGCCAATAACCTTGTCAATTTTATCACGACTTTAATTGCCTCTGAAGAAACCACGGAAGCGACAGACAATGCTGCATCAAACAAGCTGGCACTGAACTTAGATATGGAAGATGAGATTCAGGGCGCACTGGCAGTGACGCATGAGAGTCAGGTACGCCTTGCTAAACGCTAAGTCTTGACTGCCTATCACTACACACTTTGTCATCATACATTTGCCAGTAATGAATAAAATTTTAGGAGGATAAGATGATTGCCACTGTTTTAGCTGCGGCGCCAGCCGGTGCGGCCATGAGTAGCACACCATTTGTAGCGATTTTCACTGTATTTGTACTCGCTATTTTTGTCGGATATTACGTTGTTTGGGGCGTTACGCCTGCATTACACACACCATTGATGGCCGTAACTAATGCCTTATCAAGTATTGTCATCGTCGGTGCAATGCTACAGACGGTCACGATTGATGGTTCGATATTTACACCAACCAGTTTGCTTGGTGCATTTGCGGTATTTTTAGCCAGTATTAATATCTTTGGTGGTTTTGCCGTGACTGAGCGTATGCTCGCGATGTTTAAACCTAAAGCAAAAAAAGCGCCAGTGGTAACATCTGAAAATGGAGGCGATGCATGAGCGATTTAACAAATATGATTTCTGCGAATGCTGACTGGTTTTATTTAATCGGTGCCATTCTTTTCGTCTTAACCCTTCGAGGTTTATCTAGCCCAAAGACCGCTATTCGCGGTAACCGCTTTGGTATGGTTGCGATGGCAATTGCAGTAGCAACGACATTCTTCTTAGCAGAAGGCCCAGTGCTGTGGTTGATTATCGGTGCGATGATATTGGGTGCACTCGTTGGTATGTGGAAAGCAAAGACGGTCGCGATGACCCAGATGCCAGAAACGGTCGCTTTAATGCACTCATTTGTCGGTTTGTCAGCGGTAGCGATTGCTTTAGCAACGGTACTGCATACTGAACAACAGCATGGCGCGGTTGCTCGTGTCGAATTATTCATCGGTTGTTTCATCGGTGCGATTACTTTCTCAGCTTCTGTCTTTGCCTTTGGTAAATTGGCGGCAAAGAGTTGGGCGAAGACCTTGGTTGGCGGCTGGGTTAAACCTGTCCAAGCACTACTATTCATCGCTATGATTGGCTTTGGTGGCGTGTATTTCGTTACTGATTCATTACCTGCCTTCTATGCCATGGCAGTAATTGCAGTCATCTTTGGTTGGATGTGGATTGCACCAATCGGTGGCGGTGATATGCCAGTGGTTGTATCACTATTGAACTCATTCTCAGGTTGGGCGGCAGCAGGTATTGGTTTTACCCTTGGCAACTCGATGCTTATTATCGCAGGCTCGCTTGTAGGTTCATCAGGTGCGATTTTATCTTATATCATGTGTAAAGCCATGAATCGCTCATTACTTAACGTACTATTTGGCGGTATGGGTACGGCAGCAGTGGCGGCAGGCGGCGATGATGGCGCGCCAAAGAACTATAAAGCAGGTTCAGCAGAAGATGCTGGCTTCTTAATGGCCAACGCAAGCAGTGTCGTTATTGTACCGGGTTATGGTATGGCACAAGGTCGTGCACAGAATGCGGTAAAAGAGTTATATGAGCTGCTAAAAGAAGAAGGCGTTAACGTTCGTTTTGCTATTCATCCAGTGGCAGGTCGTATGCCAGGACACATGAACGTGCTATTGGCTGAAGCGGATGTGCCTTATGATGATATTTTAGAGATGGATGAGATTAACTCAGACTTTGCCAGTACAGATGTGGTCTTAGTCATCGGCGCCAACGACGTAGTAAACCCATCTGCGAAAGATGATCCATCGTCGCCAATTTTCGGTATGCCTATCCTAGAAGTCACCAAAGCCCAAACGATTATGGTTATCAAGCGTTCGATGAGTACCGGTTACGCGGGACTCGATAACAGTCTGTTTTACATGGACAAAACCATGATGATCTTTGGTGATGCGAAGAAGATGGTAGAAGAGATGGTACGTAGTATTAACGGCGCAGGTCATTAATCTCTAAAATCGGTTTTTAAATATAAGTTTGCAAATAAAAAAGTCACTGGGTGGCTTTTTTGCGTTATGGTATGACGCCTTTATCTCAGATATAAAAGATAACCAATTATAAAACACAGTATAGTAGTTTCAATTTGAAAGTGTTATAGCGCTACTGGGATGCTTGCTTTTAGATATTAGTCGCGCAGCATCGAGCGATAGCAGCACGCAAGGAAAATTTATACCAGTAGTGCATTTAAATTGATGACAGTTTTATTTTCAACTGACTATATAAACATCAAGAGAGTTTTTTATGAATATGTTGATTCGCTTCTTTATTATGACAAGCTTACTCAAAAAACAACTTAAGCTGCAAAATGCTAGTGAAAAATTAACCACTGAAATGTTGAGCGCGCCAATTGCTCGTCAGTATCGAGTATTGCCACATGACATGGGCTTTCGCGATCATCTGCCAAATTACCGTTACCTGTCTTTTATTGAGCTCAATATCACCCGTTGGCTAATGACCTGTGTTCATCAAAAAGGTATCAAGCCCTTAAATTGGGTTATCGCTATGCAAGAGATGGTCTACCTAAAAGAGATTAAATTCTTAGATAAGATGACGGTGAGTAGCGAGCTTGTTGGCTGGGATAAGAAATATATTTACTTTGAAACTCGCTTCTTTGTCAAAAGTCAGCTAATGGGCGTTGGTATGACTAAATTTTTGCTAAAGGATAAACATGGCGATAAGTGTACGCCTGAGGTATTAGATATGGCGGATGAGCAATTGAGCGACGTGATTACCAGTTGGAATAAGCACCAAGTGGCAGTTAAGTCTGAAAGTCGTTAAAACCAAGCCTATCTATACAGTAGAGGCTGAAGTTTGTTAGGATAGTTCATAACACTGATATAGTCGAATTACTTTAAAAGTGTTGTAGCGCTGCTGGGATGAATTTTACGCAGCATCGAAAGATAACAGCACGCAAGTAAAATTTATACCAGTAGCGCGTTCAAATTTATAATCGTTTTGTTTTGAACTTACTATACAAGGCTTAATTAATAATAAAGAGGCACCATTATGACCCCACAAAAACTAAAATGGACAGATAGCTTAGACATTGCCATTGAGCTTTATGAGAAATTTCCAGAGACTGACCCGCAGTACATACGATTTACTGATTTGCACCGCTGGGTGACTGAGCTTGAAGGCTTTGATGATGATCCACAAAAGTCAAACGAAGGTATCCTGGAAGCGATTCAAATGAATTGGATAGATGAAGCAGATTAGACCTTTCTTTATGTGACAAGCTTTCATGATCTTTTTCATTCATTAGGAAACAATATGACTTCTCAAGTAACAGAGTTAGCTGATGCAATCGTTTGCAAAGGTATTAGCACTCGCACCACGAATAACGCAGAAATCAGCCATGATACGGCTAAATTAGGACGTTTATGGCAAAAGTTCTACCAAAACCATGTCAGCCATTTGGCTGAAGGTGAAGATATTTACGGGGTGTATCAGAACTACGAGAGCGAAGATTTGGTCGGCGCTTTTGATGTAGTCGCTAGTTGGAAGGTAGAGAGTGCACAAGCAGCAGGCGAAGGCAGTGACGAAGAACATAATGTTTTAAGTGCTGAAAATATTCTTAGTGCCGCTCATGCTAGCGATGTGGTGACAGTTACTATTCCTGCCGGTAAATATTTAGTATTTTCTGAAGAAGGTAGAATGCCGAATACCGTGATGAACGCTTGGGAGAAAGCTTGGGAGTACTTCCATAATCCAGATTGCGCGCATACTCGCACTTATAAGGTCGATTTTGAGCATTATATTGGTGGTAATTTAGAGTATGGGCAGGTGGACTTATATATTGGGATTGAGTAAAGCCAGTAAATGACCTTGTCTGTCAGTAAAAATTAGATAATTTAAAAGGTTTAATTTATAGTTGATAAAGAACAATGATAAAAAAAGCGCTATTTTAAATCAGATAGCGCTTTTTTACGTTAGAGGGGTAAAATCAATCTAACAACAAATTCTCTAGAATGCCTTCATATATCTGCGCCAATCTGCCCAAGTCATCCACCTCAACCTTTTCATCAACTTGATGAATCGTAGCATTGCGCACGCCAAGCTCAACGACTTGTGCACCCGTTGGCGCAATAAAGCGTCCGTCAGAAGTACCGCCTGAAGTCGATAAAGTTGCCTGTGTGCCCGTCACCGACTTAATGGCTTGCTGGCAGGCAGAGACGAGTTTACCTTCAGGTGTCAAAAACGGCTGACCGGATAATTTCCAATGAATATCATAACTGGCCTTGCTATCAGCAAAATGCTTATCAAAGATAGCATGGGTTTTTGCTTTTAGTTCATTTTCAGTTGTTTCCGTTGAAAAGCGGAAGTTAAAAACGACTTCAAGCGTCTCAGGGATGACATTGGTTGCGCCAGTGCCACTATTGATATTAGAGATTTGTAGAGAGGTGGCGGGGAAGTAGTCATTGCCACTGTCCCAAGTTGCCGTCGTGAGTTCTGCTAACGCGGAGGTAGCCGCATGAATAGGGTTACAAGCCAAATGCGGATAGGCCACGTGACCTTGCTTACCGGTGACCGTCAGCACGGCACCCAACGAGCCGCGGCGACCGTTTTTGATAATATCGCCTAGGGTATCAGTACTCGAGGGCTCACCAACAAGACAATAGGTAATTTTTTCATTACGTGCTTCTAGAGTTTCTATGACTTTAACGGTGCCATTGATAGAGGGGCCTTCTTCATCTGAGGTAATTAAAAAGGCGATAGAGCCATTATGCTCAGGATGGTTGGCAACGAAACGCTCAGCTGCAATGGTAAAAGCAGCAATGCCGGTTTTCATATCAGCGGCACCGCGCGCCCAGAGATAGCCATTTTCGATGGTTGGGGTAAAGGGCGGGTAGGTCCAATTATTGACATCGCCTGTTGGCACCACATCGGTATGACCGGCAAAGCAAATCACTGGTTCAGTCGTGCCACGGCGTGCCCAAAGGTTTTTGACTTCCGCGTGCTCGCCAGTCTTATCTCTATCGCCAAAATACATAAACTCACAATCAAAGCCTGCCTGTCTTAAGCGTTCCGATAAAATATCTTGGCAACCGTCGTCGTCTGGCGTCACTGAAGGACGTTCTAATAGTTCAATGCTTAGATCAAGAGTGGCTTGCTGATGAGTTTGCGTTAAAGTATTTTTATTATTAGACATGATAGACCTTTCAGAATTGAGCGTAGGCTGGGTTTTTAACCCAGCATTCTGCATTTGCGAAGTTTAAAAGCTGGGTTAAAAACCCAGCCTACAATAAATAGCTTATTTAACCCTCTTCAACAAAAGGCACTAAACCATCTCGGCGCATCCACGTCGCGATAGAATAGCGCTGCCGATGAGCGATTTGTACTTGATGTTGCAGGTCGCTGTCAAATATGACCAGACGATTGGCAACAGGCATGACATTATGATGTATACCATGTTTGTCAACAATTTCTAACGCGCCGCCATCATTGGCTGCCCATTCGTCGTTTAAATAAAACACGGCTGAGATAACGCGCTCATTGCGGCCGGCAGGGTTGTCACTATGCCATTTATAACCGAAACCTACCGGATAGCAGGCATAATGTGCTTCACTGTGGCGAATACCTGCAAACAAGCTTTGATTGAATAAAGTGGCAAGCGCATTGATACTTTGTAGATAAAAGTAGCCAGCAAAGAAATTTTTAGTGATCCAGCGAATACGGTCACCGCGAATATCACTAATCCGAACACCAGCGGTCAGCTCAGCATCACGATAGTCAACAAAACCACTCTCTGCTTGCAAAGCCTGTAGTGCCAAATGATCAAACACGCCATCTACCACTATCCAGCCATCAGTTACAAACTTATCTAACTGTCTATCGGTCAGCTTATCCGCCCAATTGACAGCAAAGTTTGTCATCTGCAAAACATCTTGGGTAAGCAGTTTATCGCTGGTTTTATCAGTATACGGCGCAAGCTGCGGCGGATTATCAGGACCTATCGGATGATTGACCACAAGCTTTGTCACATTTAGGTTGCTAATAATCTTAGTCATCTCACCTCGTTATTGTCAATTAGCTGGCATTCAAAGCCCTTTTATTAAAAGTGCTTACCAAAACCACATTATCTTTTATGCTTCCTATGCTACCATAGATGCAATTTTTCTTATTTAAACTTTTGAGATTATGAACTATAAACATGCCTACCACGCTGGTAACTTTGCTGATGTGGTCAAACACATTTTATTGGTACAACTGCTTAATCAACTGGGCCAAAAAAACAAACCTTTTTATGTGCTTGACGCTTATGGCGGTCGCGGACTGTATTCACTTAGTAGTGAAGAAGCGCGTAAGACAGGAGAAGCCAAGGGCGGTATCCAAGCTCTACTAAAAACGGACATTGAAAAGGCCCCAACTGCTGTTAAAGAATATGTGGAAGGTATCAAGCAAGCCAAATTCACTTATGATAGTAAAGTCTATCCAGGGTCGCCATGGTGGGTTGCTCACCATGTTGAAAAAAACCCAGACGCAGGCGTGCGCGGTGAAGCTTTTGAAGCTAAAGCTTCTGAATATGATGCGTTGAACTATCAATTACATAAGTTACCAATTGGTATCCATCATCGTGATGCGTTTGAAGGTATTACAGCGGTTATCCCACCAGCCGAGCGCCGCGGACTTATTTTCCTTGATCCTCCCTATGAGCAAGAACACAAAGACTTTACACGCCTTATCAACTTGCTTGTTACTGCTTATAACAAATGGCCACAAGGTACTTATGCGTTGTGGTTCCCCATTAAAAACATTGAAGCGGTAGAGCTGTTCTACAAAAAGCTAAAACGTACTGAAATGCGTCGTCAGCTAGTTTGTGAGCTAAATATTTATCCAAATGATGTCGCCGTTGGTCTCAATGGTACGGGGCTGCTCGTTATCAATCCGCCATGGCAGTTTGATAATCATGCACGTGAAATATTACGATTTTTACAGCCTGCTTTAAAAGTAGCTGATGCGCCAAATCTGACGCCTGATAGTGCAACCAATGTACGCTGGTTAGTTGGCGAATAAGGATATCAATATGACGACTGAGCAATCGCCTCACAATAGTTTAAATGACAGCGCCGCAACTCAGCCACCCTTTGTTGATGAGCATGAATTCAATATTCGCTTGGCGGATAATGATAATTACGATGGGCTGACTTTCGAGGTGATTGAGACAGAAGTTGCAGAAGGTAAGCCTGTGGTCAGTCGCGGTGTTTATTTAGCGCCCAACTTGATCACCACTTTATCGCTATTATCTGGTTTTTACTCGATTTTAGCCAGTACTCAAGGCGAGTTTTATAAAGCATCTTTAGCCATCTTTTTATCCGCTATTCTTGACGGTGCTGATGGGCGGGTTGCACGTATGCTCAATGCACAAAGCCCCTTTGGCGAGCAGTACGATTCCCTTGCCGATATGTTGGCTTTTGGCATTGCGCCGGCTATTTTGATTTATAGCTTTGCCTTAGAGCCTTTAGGTCGCATTGGCCTAGGCTGTGCGTTCGTTTTCACGGCTTGTGGTGCATTCCGTTTAGCACGTTTTAACGTGCAGGTTGGTATTGTAGATAAAAAGTACTTTGTTGGTTTAGCAAGTCCGCTTGCCGCTATATTAGTAACGTCTGCTGTTATGGTTGCTGTCGATCATAATGAATGGGTGGGACAATATGATACTGCTGTTATGTTCTTATTTGCCGTGTGGGTAGTTATCTGTGGTTTATTAATGGTCAGTAACGTCAAATACTATAGTTTTAAGGAATTTGACAAAAAGAAAGTACCTTTTGTGGTGCTTATCCTTGGGGTGCTGGTTATGAGCATTGTGATCTATGACATACCTGTTGGTATCTTAGCCATCGGTATCATCTATGCGTTATCAGGTATTGTTACTACTATTAAGGAAAAAGCAAAAAGTTAAAGTTACATTTATGTTTTATATTAAGGAGTTTAAAATGTAAGCTCCTTTTTTATGAAGTACTGTATGACAGAAAGTATTAATTGATAACAAATTTTTGAAGAAAATTAAGAACTGTAGTAAACATAAAAGTAAGAAATTCTTAATTTCTTACTTGACCCCCTATTAAAAGCGCGTATAATGCCACCCAGTCGAAAGGGAAGGGTGATTGGAGAGTGGTTTACCACTGAACAAATCGGTCCTTGTTTTAGAGTATTTATTTAGTTAAATAAAGACTTTCAAACTAAATAAAATAAACCCTTGACACTGACAAAAAAGGGTCTATAATACGCCCCTCATTAGCACAAACTGG
>NZ_JBPYDD010000009.1:0-96489 GCF_051847535.1 Psychrobacter sp. 1U1
GCGTTCATTTGCGTTCATTTGCGTTCATTTGCGTTCATTTGCGTTCATTTGCGTTCATTTGCGTTCATTTGCGTTCACAAAGTAAATTTTAGGAACAGCTTTGTCTATATTAAATTTATTTAAAGTAAGTCGTGTAACGTCTTAAAATCCAACCTTGTTGCACCTCATCATCAATTTCAATCTCTACAAGAAGCCATGAGCGATTAGACTTATCTATAACTTTTACGATAGTTCCAATTGGTAATATTTCAATAACATTAGAATCCATACTATGGTTTCCACGTAAGTTAAGATTATTAACCATCGTAAACCTATGACCTTTAAGTGCATTGCGATCAAATGTAATAGGTGAAGATCTTGTAAAGGACTTCACCTCCTGTTGAGTTGTCAATGTTTTTGTCTCTTCTTGAGCTTGTAAAATATAATAAGTTGTTAGACCGCTAGCTATGCCAAGTAGAAACTGTAATAAATAAATATGATAGAAATATACTAAAAAATCCTTAGCTCTATCTGAATATAAACTAAAATCCTTCCCTAGCTTTAGTTCATCACTCAATTTAGAATCAATTTCAGATATAGGCTCTCTGGAAAAGTTCTTTATATCTTCTTGCGTTAAAGTGCTATTCAAAACCTCATTTAAAGATGTGCTGTTAAAGCCAGATAGAACTTCAAACGACTTCATTTGGCTAATTTGATTAAACTGCTCGATAGCTTCCGACATTTTAAGTGTCAAATTACTCATCTCTTGAGATTGAGAGATAGCATAAAACTCTTTCGCAAATTCAGATTGTTTATAAAGATCGGCTGCAACAATTATTGATTGAGATATGTTAGCCAAAGGTTTCATTATCTCTGCCATGGGACTCGTTAACTCTGTTATGGTTTTAGCTATTTTTTGAGCGCTGTTTGAAATTAAACTATCATATGAATTTATTATCTTCATAATATCTAAAGATGGATCTTTAAAGATAACCGCTTCTTCAGCTCGTGACTGGGCAAATTTTGTTATCGCGCTTTGACTTTCAGAATAGGCAGGCATCAAACTTGATTGTTGAAAAGCCTTACTTGCGATATTAGCAGCTGAGTTCATCTGCTCATACTGTGCTACTCTCGGCAAATTATTCGATATTCTATCAGCACCAGAAAAGGGTACTGATTGTTCCTGTATTTTATTAGCAATTTCTAATGCTAAGAGTTGCTTAGATTCTTTTTTAGAATTTTCGTCCACTCAAATTTTCCTTTGATAAATATTATTTCAATACTACAAGCTAATATTGAAGATAGCACAATAGTTAATAAATTCCTTATTAGTTTGACTCTCATAAGTACAAAAAAAACACCCAACCAAGTTGAGTGTTTTTTATTTATAACAAGCTGTACATCAATCCAAAAAACTTGAGTAGCGAGGAAAATGAGTGATAGCACTACATCAAGTAGGCTGAACGAGTTTGACGACGCTAATCAGATTTTTAGTTTGATGTTATTCCCATTCAATAGTAGCCGGTGGCTTACTCGACACATCATAAGTCACCCGTGATACTTCAGCGATTTCATTCATAATACGATTCGATACCGTCTCAATCAGATCATACGGCAGATGAGCAAAGCGCGCGGTCATAAAGTCGACAGTTTCAACCGCACGTAGCGCGATGACCCACGCATAGCGGCGACCATCACCGACTACGCCGACTGATTTGATCGGTTGGAATACCGCAAATGCTTGCGCGGTTTTGTCATACCAGCCAGAACGCTCAAGCTCTTGCATAAAGATCGCATCAGCAAGACGTAAGATATCAGCGTATTCTTTTTTCACCTCACCCAAGATGCGCACGCCAAGACCTGGACCTGGGAATGGATGACGATAGATCATTTTCTCTGGTAATCCAAGAGTGATACCAAGCTTACGAACTTCATCTTTAAATAGATCACGTAATGGCTCAACCAACTCAAACGCCAAGTCATCTGGCAGACCGCCGACGTTATGATGGCTCTTAATGACATGTGCTTTGCCTTGATGTGACTTCGCTGATTCAATCACATCAGGATAAATCGTACCCTGTGCTAAGAACTCAATGACTTTGCCATCGCTTTGCTCACTCACTTCACGCGCGCTATCAGCGAAGACATCGATAAAGGTTTTACCAATGATTTTACGTTTAGCTTCTGGATCAGACTCGCCAGCTAATGCATTTAAGAATAAATCTTCGGCATCGACACGGATGACTTTGACGCCCATGTTTTCGGCGAAGATTTGCATCACTTGATCGCCTTCGTGCAGACGCAAGAGACCGGTATCGACGAACACACAAGTCAGCTGATCACCGATAGCTTTATGCAATAGCGCTGCGACGACTGAACTATCCACGCCTCCTGACAGACCAAGCAATACTTGCTTATCACCGATTTGCTTTTGCAATTGCTCAATACGCATGTCGATAATATTATCGGGCGTCCAATCACCGGCACAATCACAAATCTGATGTACAAAACGACTAAGCAACGCCTCACCTTGTAAGGTATGAGTCACTTCAGGATGGAACTGGAGACCATAATAATGGCGCGACTCATCGGCCATAATCGCAATCGGACAGCTCGGAGTGCTGGCAACAATATCGAAGCCTGCTGGCGCTTCAATCACTTTATCGCCATGACTCATCCATACATTAAGCTTGGCTGACTTGCCTTCCGTGCTGCTGTCTTCAATGCCTTCAGTCAGCTGCGAGTGACCATTGACATCAATCGTCGCTGCACCAAACTCATGGATATCACTGGCATGAACCTGCCCGCCGAAACGATCTGCCATCGCTTGCATACCGTAGCAAATGCCCAATACTGGCACGCCGAGCTCAAACACCGCATCATTGATACGCGGGCTATCCTCAGCATGTACGCTCTCAGGGCCACCCGATAAGATAATGCCTTTGGCGCCAAAGTCGTGGATGCGCTGAGCGTCGATATCGTAAGGGAACATCTCACAAAACACCCCAGAATCGCGCACACGGCGAGCGATAAGCTGGCTGTACTGTGAGCCAAAATCGAGAATGAGGATGCGGTCTTCTTTGATAGTAGGTAATGCAGGAGTGGCAGCGGCAGTGGTCATAAATCAATGTCCATCAAGAAAAAATTAGTGGCCTATTTTAACAAGTTTGCGCCCATTAATGGCTATTAGATGATGAATTATTCGCAGTTATTGACGATTATTAGCCGTTTTGCCATTTATTCGTAGTTATTTGAATTTGACGGTATTAAATGTGAGAAAAGAAAAGGCAGCAATATCGATAATAAGGAAGCTTTGCGCTTACTAATCGCATTTTATACGCAATTAAGTAAACAAAACCATGCATTTATAGCTACTATAAGGTTAAGCGCAAAATAAAAGTGACGGAGATAAACGATGACTAAGCCATTGAAAGGGTTACCCCAAGAGTTACTTCAAGAGACACTCAAAAACACCCAAGACTACATCCTAACCAAGTCTGATATCGAAAATACGCCTGAGACCAAGCATGTTCACCAGTTCAATGAGTGTGCTATTCGGCATACGGTTTCGTTGAGTGACATCACTGGTCTGACTAAATTTGGTCTGCATCTTGTGCGCGTTGAGCCGGGAGATGAGACCACGCAGCATCATTATCATGAAGAGTCAGACGAATTTGTCTATGTATTATCAGGACAGCTTTCATTGCGTTATGGCGATAACAATTATCCGTTAACTGCTGGCGACTTCGTAGGTTTCCCCGCGCATGGAGCTGCCCATTCTATGCTCAACGATAGCGATACAGACGCAGTCTATCTGATGGGCGGAAGCAGACCGCCGATTGATATTTGCAATTACCCAGACATCAATCGAAAAATGTATACTATCCACGGAAAAAAGGAATTTGTAGACTTAGAGAATCTAGGCAAGGTATAGAATTTAACAACCAATACAAAGAGAAAACAACATGGGCAACACTGATAACAGTAAAGGCAATAAAAAACCTGATAAATCTAAGTCAGGTCTCGGGCTATCAAAAGAATATCTTCCAGACTATGTAAGAGCACGATCAAAGCATCATAAGCCTCCTCATCTAGGTACCTTTGATGTAGGTATGTCCATTCCGCAGTGGCGGCCTGATCACGTACCAGATACCCGTATCGACAAGTTCACTTTTTTTATGGTGCTTGTCATACTTTTTAGTATCGCTGTGCCTTTGATACTTTTCCCCGAGCAGGGAAAAATATGGGTCGGGATAGCACGTAGCTTTGTCAGTGATAACTTTGGTTTTGCCTATTTAGCTTTTGGCGTCCTTGCCATGTTGTTCGTCATTTACATCGTGATTTCTGATATTGGCAAGATCAAACTAGGCCGTCCAGAAGAAACCGCTGAGTTCTCCGATGCCTCTTGGGCGTCGATGTTGTTCTGCGGTGGTATTGGAGCCAGTATTCTGTACTGGGGTCTGATTGAGTGGGCGTATTATTATCAAAGCCCTCCTTTTAACATAGCAGGCGGCACGCCGGATGCCATTCGCTGGGCGACTACCTACGGTATCTTTCACTGGGGGCCTGTCGCTTGGGCTATCTATTTAGTACCTGCTATACCTATCGCTTACTTTTATTATGTGCGCCAGACGCCGGTACTTAAAGTTAGCCAAACGCTTATGCCATTATTAGGCGAAAAGCTAGCTGGCAGCAATTGGGCCAAAATGCTCGATGTATTATTTGTCTTTGGGATGGTTGGCGGCGGTGCGACGACGCTAGGTCTTGCCTCTCCGCTTATCAACGAAGGCCTTTACAATTTATTTGGCTTGCCACGTAACATCACTATGCAGATTGTGGTGTTGTTAATTACCACTATGATTTTTGCTTATAGTGCGTATCAGGGGTTAAAAGGCGGGATTCAAAAACTCTCCAATATCAACTTTTATTTAGCCGTCGTTTTCTTATTATTCATTCTGATTGTCGGGCCGACCGTCTTTATTTTGAATACTGGCTTAGAAGCTATCGGGCGTTCTCTCACCGAAATGCCGCGTATGATGACTTATATAGAACCCTTCAAAGACTTCCAACAGTTCGGCTTTGAACACACCACCTTTCCGCAAGATTGGACCGTTTTTTATTGGGCATGGTGGTTGGTATTTGCACCGACTATCGGGCTGTTCATTGCCAAAATCTCGAGAGGGCGCACGATACGTAATATGGTCTTGGGGTCGATGTTCTATGGCTCGCTTGGCTGTGCGATGTTTATGATTATCTTGGGTAACTATGGTCTATATCTACAATTGACAGGCGTTGTCGATGTGGTGGCTGTCCTAAATAATGAGTCGCCCACTGCGGCCATCTTCGCTATCTTAAATAGCTTGCCGATGTCTTATGTAGTCATCGCTATCTTTACCTTTTTAGCTACTATCTTTACTGCTACTACCTTTGACTCTATCTCTTATATCTTGGCGTCCGTGGTACAACGAGAAGTCGATGATGAACCGCACCGTTGGAATCGTCTCTTTTGGGCATTCACATTGTGTTTATTGCCCGCGATTTTAATGTTCTTAGGAGACCTGCAAACCTTGCAGACTGCTTCTATTATCGCTGGTGCGCCGCTCATTATCATTCTCTCGATGATGATGGTCTCGGTCATTAAAGCTGCGCGTTATGATCTCGCTTATCAGCCTGATTACAATATAAAAACCATTCATATCGAAGAGCTGCCTGATAATGCGCCGTGGGAAGTAGGGGAAACCTCAGTATCACTTGAAGGCTCAATCATGCATCAACATGAAGAATGGGAGCAAATGCGCGAGGATACTGAAAACGCTGTGAACGCTAAAAACAACGGAAATGAGAAGTAGCTAATCGAAAGTGACTGTATTTAAGCTTTTTCTAAAAAATCAAATTAAAAGGCTGGGCTACGTTGGTAGCCCAGCCTTTTTGCTGTTTTTATCTATGATAATTAATCTACTTTAAAAATGGGCTAGCAACAGAGCTAGATATAAAGGCAAAAACAGAAACAGTGCTAATGAAACGAATTTCTTGCCAGCTTTATGAGTCCTTAACGACATCACTAAAAGCCGTATAAATACGATTCAACCCTTCTCGCAATAGCGCTTCAGGACACGCCACATTAAGGCGCATTTTAAGATACCCCTCATCGCCATATTTAATACCCGCATTGAGCTCAACTTTAGCATCGCGCAGCTTGTCATACAGCATTTGATCATCTTGCCCATATGCCGAGCAATCAAGCCAGATTAAATACGACGCCTCTGGACGCATGACCTTAATGTCAGGCAAATGACCTGCTAAAAAGTCTAGTGTTAACTCAATGTTTTTTTCAATATAAGCAAGTGCTTGTTCAAGCCACTCCTCGCCCTCTTCATAGGCGCTTTGCATCACGGTATAGGCAAATAAATTGAGCTCATACTCATCATTTAAATTCTGCTGCTGGCTGATTTGTTTGAGTAATGCCTCATCTTTAGCAAAAATCATTGAACCTTTTATACCAGCGATATTAAAGGTTTTGGTCATCGAAGTCAGGCTCACCACCTTGTGTTCATAGCCTTCTGCAAGCGTTAAAAAAGGGATAAACGTGTGACCGTTCAAAGTTAAATCTTGATGAATCTCATCGCTGACAATCGCTACATCATGCTTTTTACAAATCAAAAGTAGCGCCTCAAGCTCATCTCTCGTCCACACACGCCCGCCAGGATTGTGCGGATTACATAATAAATACAGCTTTACGTTATGCTCGACTATTTTAGCTTCGATGTCGTCCAAATCCAGATGATATTGTCCCTCGACTTCTTTTAACGCAGAGGTCACTAGCTTGCGATCGTTTTGTTCAACCTTAGCCATAAAAGGGGTATAAATAGGATCGTTGATCAGTACCGCATCGCCTATCTCGGTAAAGACGTTCATCATTAACGCTAAACTTGGCACCACGCCTGGGGAGAATAAGATATTGCTTTTGGCTAATAGTAATCCATAACGGCTACTATGCCAGTCAACAATCGCTTGATATAGCGCCTCAGTGGGTTTGGTATAGCCCAATACGCCGTGCTGAACCACGCGCTCAATGGTGTTTAAGATAGGCTTGGCAGCTTTAAAGTCCATATCTGCTACCCAGAGTGGAATGGTGTCATCGCTATAATGCCATTTAAGAGACCCTGTACCGCGTCTGTCGATTATCTCGTCAAAGTTATGTAGCACAGGCATTCTCCTTCATTAGTAAAGTAAGCGTTTAGAGTACAACAGGAATGGCAGCATCGCCAATCGCTTTATAAAAAGCCACATAGATATACAGTAAGATGATAATACACAGACCAAAACTATTTAGCGCGAGTTATCTGTTTATCGACTTAGTTGATATTTAAAATAAAATACTAGTATTATTTGGGTTATTAATATAAGTTAATAGTACGTTTGTATTTATAAATATAAATGTACATTCGGATTTATATTATTGGAGGGATGCAACACTATGAGCAGTATAAATCCTGTTACTACTTACCCAAATCACTACTGAGCCAAGTTGGCTTTTTTAACATAGGATAACTTATAATGAAAATGGATTTTTCACCAAACTTAGTACTCAAAATAAGCGCACTTACTTTAGCAATTGTAGGCGTCGCTTCATGTACGTCTGTGGCAACAGGCGCTGAGTCTCAACCAATGAGTGCAAGCAGCAGTACTGCCCTTGCTCTCGGTAATAGCGCGATGGCTGGCGGCACTAACGATACTGTCGCTATCGGTAGCCAAGCCAATGCAGGACTCAACTCAGCCACCGCTGTTGGCGGTCAAGCCAATGCCGCAGGTCTCGGCTCAACGTCGATTGGTTGGCAATCTAAAGCCACCGCCGAACGTGCGCAATCCTTCGGTCATCTAGCCAGTGCGAGCGGTGTACGCTCTACTGCGGTGGGTGAAGCGGCAACCGCTGGCGGCACCAATGATACCGTTGCCATCGGTAATAAAGCTAATGCAGGACTCAACTCAGCCACGGCTGTTGGTGGTGAGGCCAACGCTGCGGGTCTCGGCTCAACGTCTATCGGTTGGCAATCTAAAGCCACTGCCGAACGCGCTCAAGCCTTTGGTCATATCGCCAATGCGAGCGGCGTACGCTCTACCGCAGTGGGTGAGGCAGCAGCAGCACAAGGGGAAAACTCGGTCGCCGTAGGGAATAAATCTATGGCAGGCGGTATGAACAGTATCGCTATCGGCAATGGAGCAATGGCGGCAGGCAACAACCAAGTCGTCTTAGGTACTGCCGGACAAGTGCAGTCTAGTACCGAGTCACAGTCAGGTACGGTCAGAATAGTCACTATTGATGACAATGGCACGTTAGGTACGATGCTCGTTGACTATTACAAGTCAGCGCGTTAATACTAACTTGATAATATTGGCACAGCTATAACTTTCAACTCTAGACAAAATAAAGCTTTTGTTTAACGGATTAGTCTATACTGCCGGAGCTAAGTCGTTACCATCAGTATATCTATACCTGACTAAGCCAAAAAACCTCGCAATTGCGGGGTTTTTGCTATTTAAATTGAGCATATTAGCGATAGTTGTTTAGAGGGTTGGTTTGGACGGTACGAAATTTGCGGATTGTCAAATAATACAGTTTTAACTATAAAGGGAGCTTGTTACTTTTATGGTTGTAAATATGCATTTGACACCAGTACAAAATATTTGAATTACATTAAGTCACTCTTGTTAATGTAAACCTTAGATTCTACCTTCCTCTAAAACCTTTCCTTTATCTTCATGCAAAACACCCCCTAAAACCCCACCGTCATCTGCCAATAAATTAGCACCGCACTCATACTAAAGAACGAGCCGATGGTAGAGACGATGACGATAGCCGACATACGATTGACCAAGCCATAATACTGACCAATGATAGCGATGGTCGAAAATGTCGGCGCGGCAGCAAACAGCATCGCTACATATTTACCTTCTAGCGTACCGCCCGGAATTAAGGTAATAGCCAGCAGAATCATCAGCGGATGTAGTATCAGCTTACCCAAGCCGACCGTAGTGATTTTTGGTAAGTCGCCTCTAAGCTCCAGTCCATACAGGCTCATACCGATCACAAACAGTGCAACAGGAGCCGCCGCGCCAGTAAGTATTTGCGCAGTCTGAGCAACCACTTGCGGTATAGGCAGACTAAAGATAGAAAAGATCACGCTGACCACCAAAGCAATGATCAGCGGATTACGAGTGAAGTTTTTGCCAATACCGAGCAGCACACTGGCTAAAGACTTGTTGGAAGTGGGATTTATATCAGCCATGATAAATAGCATCGGCAGGATGATAAGGTTTTCGATGATGACGCCCATGGATAAATAGGCGGCAGCCTTATCAGTGCCGATGACCATAGAGGCCACCGCATAGCCAATAAAGGCGCTGTTAGAGAACGAAAGCGCCGTAGAGTTGAGTGCGGCGGAGACATTATCTTGTCGCCAAATCACTTTGGTCAGCACGACACCGACTATAAAAGCCATGACCGAGCCTAGAGCATAGGCAAACAGATAGTGCGGCAATATGACTTGTTGAAAAGGCATGTCTGCAATAGCGTTAAACATGAGTGCAGGCAAAGCAATATTTAGCACCAAACTACCCATACCTTTAGCGTGCTTAGGAGCGATGGCTTTAATACGCACGCACAAATAGCCAAGCGCAATGATGATAAAGATAGGGGCGGTGATGTTAATAATGTCTAACATAGGTGTGATTGCCCCTTGTAGGCATAGATATAATCAAGCGATTATAATCAATCAATCCTCAGATGAATATAAAATCAAACTTTGACGCCCTTTTTTAACGACCTTTAAAATCCGCCTCGCGCCTTTCAACCATCGCCATCGCACCCTCGCGAGCGTCTTCTGAATGGAACAAATGCGGCAAATAACTATGAATATTAGCCAGTGCCGCGGCGGTGCCACTACGACTGACATCTTGTGCTGAGGACAGTAGCCCTTGTACGCCAAGCGGTGCAGCTTTGCAAATCTCTTTAGCAATTGTCAATGCGCGCTCGTATTCTTTGCCATTCGGCACGACCTCACTGACCAGATTGAGTCTATCGGCGGTTTGCGCGTCAAAGGGCTTGCCAGTTAATAAATATGGCATAGCTTTTTGCCAGCCAGCCGCTGCGACAAATCTGACCGTCGCCCCGCCAAATGGCATAATACCCCGCTGCACCTCCATCTGCGCAAAGTTGCAATTTTCGCTCGCGATGACCACATCACTGTTGAGCATGAGCTCAATCCCAGCAGTAAAACAGGTGCCTTGTACCGCAACGACAATAGGCTTGGTGCGTAATTTACCACTGATGCCCCACGGATCAATCTCGTCATCGTTAAATTCAAACGCACCTTTGTCCCATTTGTCTTGTAGCTCCATGAGATCAAGACCAGCGGTAAAGTGCTCACCATGCGCAAATATCAGCGCACAACGTAAATTATCGTCATTGTCATAATGAGTCAGCGCATCAGACAATTGATTGATCATATGGCTGTCAAAGGCATTTCGCTTATCTACGCGATTTAGTCCAATAAGACAAATATAGTCTTGGACTTCATAAGTAATGCGAGTGTCTGTGTGATGATTATGTTCCGTCGTCATAGTTTCGTCCTTTTATACTTGTCTTTATTGAGAATCATAAGAAGTCGCTTTTAATATAGCCATCTATACACTATTACACAAGCAGCAAAGCCATTATCAATACTCACTGACCTGACGATAATAGTTGACCTGATTTACGATTGGTGCAACTATTATTCAAACTAAAACATTACTCAGAGCCTATTATGGAATTTTGGCATGGATTTTTACTTATCACTAGTGTGCACTTACTCGCAGCCGCCTCTCCTGGTCCTGACTTTGTGTTAGTTTCACGTGAAACTTTAACCAAAGGACGTCGTACTGGCTTGATTTGTAGTCTAGGTATTACAGTTGGTCTTGCGGTGCATATTATTTATTCCGTGTTAGGGTTAGCGGCGGTAATAGCTCATTCGCAGCCGTTATTGACTGCTATTAAATGGTTGGGTGGTAGCTATCTGATTTATTTGGGATGGCAAGGTATTCAAGCCAAACCAAAGCCTACAACTGACTTAGCACTAGATACTCCACAGCAGGAAGCGGACAAACAGGCAAAGCAAGACGTTTTAAAAGCCGATTCAACCCTTGCTACCCTGCGACGCGGTTTCTTCTGTAATGTCTTTAACCCTAAAGCGCCTGTATATTTTGTCGCAATATTTACCCTCGTATTGTCCCCCGATATCCCGCTGTGGCAGCTCTCTATCTATGGCGTATGGATGATGGTGTTACAGATGGCATGGTTTAGCGCTGTGGTGATGCTGCTCTCTATTCCTGCTATTCTGCGTCGTTTTGGGCGTATTGAGCACTGGATAAACCGTATCTTAGGTAGCGCAATGATAATATTAGGGTTAAACCTCATTTTACGTAGCCGATAAGACATTCGCTACTCGCAAAATCTGCTAAACTGAACAGTTATATTCAAACCTCAAAGCCCCATACTATGACCAGTAGACCAAACACTAATAAACACCGAAACCGCGCACCTGAGACTGCCAAAAAACTTGGCAAGCTGCACTCGCGTAATCCGCACCAAGGTCGCTACGACTTTGCGCTATTGACCCGCGCCTTACCTGAGCTTGCCAAGCATACGATCACCAATCCTAAGGGTGAGCCGACGATTAATTTTTCGGATCATCAGGCGGTACGGGTGCTCAATCAAGCGCTATTGGCCCATTATTATGGTGTCAAGTTTTGGGACATTCCAGAAGGTTATTTGTGCCCGCCCATCCCTGGACGCGCCGATTATATTCATTATATTGCCGACTTATTGGCTCAAACCACACACGTGAACGAAAACAACACACCGCCGATGGGCAAAGAAATTCATGCCCTCGATATTGGGACAGGTGCTAGCGCCATCTACCCTATTATCGGCAGTCAAAGCTATGGCTGGCGCTTTACTGCAAGCGATATTGACCCCGTTTCTGTCAATACCGCAAGCGTTATTTGTCAGGCGAACCCAAAACTAAAAGGCGCGATTAAGGTCAAACTGCAACCCGAGCCAAAATATATTTTTAAAAATATCATTGGACGTCAAGACTACTTTGATGTGGTGGTTTGTAATCCGCCCTTCCATGCCTCCTTGGATGAAGCCTTGCAAGCAAATAGCCGTAAACAACACAATCTACAAAGACACCGGGGCAAAAACGAAAGTACACAAATCAGTCGTCACTCTACAAAGTCAGGTAATGCCGCGCAAAACCTCAACTTTGGCGGTCAACATAAAGAATTATGGTCTGAAGGTGGTGAAATTGCTTTTTTGAGTAATATGATAAAAGAGAGCCAAAACTATGCTGAGCATGTTGGTTGGTTTACTAGCCTAGTCTCAAAATCTGAGAATGTAAAACCGTTACAGCAATTATTAAAAGAGCTTGGCGTCGCGCAGATGCGTATTATTGAGATGAGCCAAGGACAAAAAAACACCCGTGTCTTAGCATGGCGATTTAGTATTGACGAAGCATAATCATTGCCAAAGCGTATTAACAGAGTTTCACGTGAAACAAAAAAGCCGCTATAAAGATTTATAGCGGCTTTTTATTTGAGCATAAAATAACGTATCTATTTAGCTAAAAAACATAATTTTGAGCCCAATCAAAACCAATACGATGCCGCCGAGTGCTTCTGCTTTATCTTCAAGATACGTACCTGATTTTTTGCCCAAATAGATGCCCACTGCGCTAAAGATAGCCGTGACAATCGCGATGATCACACAAGCAAACCACGCATCAAGATCGAGTAGGTTTAAAGTAAAACCAGCCGCCATGGCATCGATACTGGTGGCAATCGCGAGGGTAAACATGGTGCGATGATTGATATATTTTTCTGCGTTATTTCTTACTGGAGTGGCATTATTACTTACATCAAGTTGTTGATCTGAGATAGCCTCCTTACTTCCCAAAAACACCTCATAGAGCATCTTGCTGCCCAGCCCAATAAGAATAAAACCTCCGATCCAAGGAGCAGCAGCGGCAAGCCAACCTAATAAAGCTGCACCCAGCAAATAACCAATAAGCGGCATTATCCCCTGTGCAATCCCAAAATATAAGGCAGCGTAGACAGCCAGGCGCCCTATATATCGACGGCTTTGTTTTTGCGATTTAGCGCCCAGTCCTATAGAGACTGCGAACGCATCCATCGCCAAAGCGATAGCCAGTAGTACCACTTCAACCATCTTATTATCCAGTTATCCATTAACTCAAAATATAGCAAAGGTATTATAAGGTGTTAAATAAAGTTTCACGTGAAACAACTCTATTGTTAAAAAATACCGCCTTGGAAGACAAGGCGGTATTTTATACTTAACGTAAAAGCTAAACCTTAAATATCAAGGTTAGAAACCGTTAATGCATTTTCCTCGATAAAGATACGACGCGGCTCGACGTGATCGCCCATCAAGCAGGTAAACATATGATCCGCTGCAATAGCGTCTTCGATGGTGACACGTAGCATGCGACGGTTTTCAGGATCCATCGTCGTGTCCCAAAGCTGATCAGCATTCATCTCCCCTAGCCCTTTATAGCGCTGAACTGCCAAACCACGACGGGCATCTAGCATCATTTGCTGCCAGAGATAGTCAAAGTCGCGCACAGGGATATCTTTGGCTGTACCTGAATTTGCTTCGCGGCGAATAAAAGCATCATCCTCAAGTAGCGTGTTCCATTCGCTTGATAAGCGAAGCAGCTTGCTATACTCACCTGAATTGATGAAACTTGCATCAAGCAAGTAATGATGTGCTAATTGATGCACATAAACGGTAATACGTGGTAACCACTGCGCTTTATTAGATATGGCTTCTACGTTTTCTACTGCTGGCTCTATATTGAGTACGTTTTCTGCTGCATCCATACTCTCAGACTGCTGTTCATGAATATTGACCAGCTCAATCTCAGGGCTTAAATCACTACCGAAGTGATTAAGCTGAGCTTGCATAGTCTCTTGCCATTCTTGCATAGCAGACTTATCATAAGTCATGTCAGTGCTAAGCTTTGGTGTATGCGTCAACGCATCCAAAATTACTGCTGGAAAACGAATCTGCAAACGGGCTTTAATCAGCTGTGTCTGGTTGTAATCATTTAGCAGTGTTTCAAGCGCTTGACCAGTAATGGCAGGAGCATCGGCACTGATATGCAACTTAGTATTATCAATCGTAGATGACAACAGATAAGCTTTGAGCGCCTCATCATCTTTTAGATACAACTCTTGGCGACCTTTTTTGACTTTATACAATGGTGGCTGCGCAATATAAATATAACCACGTTCAATCAGCTCTGGCGTTTGACGGAAAAAGAACGTTAGTAGCAAGGTACGAATGTGCGAGCCGTCGACGTCGGCATCGGTCATAATGATAATTTTATGATAGCGTACTTTGTCAGGATTGTACTCGTCAGGACCAATACCGCAGCCAAGCGCGGTAATCAAGTTACCTACTTCTGCAGACGATAGCATCTTGTCAAAACGCGCACGCTCGACATTTAGAATCTTACCTTTTAGTGGCAAAATTGCTTGCGTCTTCCGGCTACGACCTTGCTTCGCTGAGCCACCAGCAGAATCACCCTCCACGATGTATAGCTCTGATAACGAGGGATCTTTTTCTTGGCAATCAGCCAGCTTACCCGGCAGACCTGCGATATCCAAAGTAGTCTTACGACGCGTCATCTCACGCGCTTTACGCGCCGCATCACGAGCCCTTGCCGCATCGATAATCTTATTGGCAATACCTTTGGCAGCGCTTGGATTTTCAAGCAGATAATCATTAAACTTATCATGCATCGCTGACTCAACAGCAGATTTGACTTCGCTTGATACCAGCTTGTCTTTGGTCTGACTAGAGAACTTTGGATCAGGTACTTTTACTGAAACAATAGCACTTAGACCTTCTCGCGCATCATCGCCACTGACCGCGACTTTCTCTTTTTTAAACAGGTTTTCACGATCCATATAGCTGTTTAGACCACGGGTAAGCGCTGAGCGAAACCCTGATAAGTGCGTACCACCGTCGCGCTGCGGGATGTTATTTGTGAAACAAAGTACTTTTTCATTATAAGTGTCCGTCCACTGTAACGCGACTTCGACTGCGATACCATCGTCTTGTTCACTAGTAAAATGGAACACTTCATTGATGCCGTCCTTGCCTGCATTGATATAGCTTACAAACTCAGATAACCCGCCTTTGTGCTCAAACTCATGGCGCTTATCGATACGCTCGTCAGTTAAGACAATGCGCACACCTGAGTTTAAGAAGGACAGCTCACGTAAGCGTTTGGCCAAAATATCATACTCGAAGATAGTACCCGTAAATACGTCGCTACTTGGATAAAAACGGATTTGTGTACCCGTTTTATCGGTCGCTTCCATTTGCTGAATATCAGCATCTGGCACACCGTCGGTATAAGTTTGATGGTAATGATAACCTTCACGCCAGATATTCATCTCAAGCTTTTTCGATAATGCGTTAACGACTGAAACGCCAACGCCATGTAAGCCACCTGAGACTTTATAGCTGTTGTCATCAAACTTACCGCCTGCATGTAGTACGGTCATAATGACCTGCGCGGCAGACACCCCTTCTTCTGGATGAATATCAACAGGGACACCGCGACCATTGTCCATGACACTGACCGACTCATCTTCATGGATGATAATATCAATCTGATCACAGTGACCAGCTAGCGCCTCATCGATAGAGTTGTCCACTACCTCAAAGACCATATGATGCAAGCCTGTGCCATCATCTGTATCACCGATATACATACCAGGACGTACACGCACCGCTTCTAAACCGCGCAATACACGAATGTCTTTGGAGCTGTACTCAGATGGAAGTCCTTCAGAAATAGTCGCTGGCGCAATAGTCTCAACGATAGTATCTGACATCATATTGTCTGACGTCAGTTGCTCGTAATCGGTAGGTAATGAATCACTCATGTGCATTCCTTAATCTAGCCACAATCAGCCATATATCATCAACTCACCACTTTGGTGAGACTTTACAGTATTATCTTAAAATGAACGTTTTACTGTTAAAACCTTGAGCTTGTCTCATTAACCAAAGCTGCATAAAACATAATACTGACTTCGAGTCAACACATTATGTCTGCCTATAATTTCCACTTTGCATTAAGACGACCAACAATCAATAAAACAGTAAACTTATCAATTACTTACAAACTCATAAGTAATAACTAACAGTGATATGAAATCACAAGATAACTTGCTGAGAATAGGGCAAAAATAAAGCCTTATTTTAACATTTTTTTACCCGTAAGTCACTGTTTACTGGCTGTTTTAGGTCTTGGAAACAGTCGTTTTAGAGTAGTAAATATTATATAAACACCAGACAGCAGTTAGCTGGAAATATGAGAGAATAGAAAAATAATAAGGAGGTAATGAAGAAGTAAAAACAGTGATCTAATAACAGAATTTGCTAAGTCAAATAGATCTGACCATGTTTCACATGAAACGTTCTAGGATTTGACCATAATTCTTTAACTAGGGGTACAACATCATCAGTCAGACTGGTCATAAATACTTGACAAGGTAGACGCGCTAAAGTTGTTAGTAATATTTTTATCGCCCTACTGTCCAATTCTGCCGTAATATCATCTAAAAGTACGACAGGAGTCATTCTTGTTTGGATATCACTATTAGATAATTTTGTGACTACCTCATTATTAAGTAGCAAAGGCAATTGAGACAAACGCAATGCAGTAATCAAGAGCTTCTTTTCACCGCGAGATAAGACATTGGCTGCCTGTTCTTTCAAAATCGGCAATTTGTGGTTTAACTCATCTCTTAAGGCGACATCTACTTCTTTATCAGAACTTTTGGCTCCTGTAGAGTCACTAGAGCGCCAATGTACATGAATATCAGCACGATGATTGCCGATACGAGTGTACCCTAATTGCAAATCCTGCTCTAGGCGCTCATTAAGCTGCACGTCAAGTCCCACACTTGTATCGTAGCCTGCATTGTAGCTTAAGCTTAGTTGATCCGCATAGGCAGGCAGTAATTGTGCAATGCTTTTTGCAAAATAAGGCTGCCATTCGGTAAATACTTGCTCACGATAATGGTGAATAAGCGCAGCGTGGTTACCAAGCCCTTTGTCCCAGGATCTTAGCTCTGCAAGCTGAACATGTGATAAATGATTCGTCTTTTTTAACAAACTATTGCGCTGTTTTAATAGACGCTGATACGCTACCCACTGGGAGTGAAAGCCTTGTTTCATGTGAAACACCAACCAGTCTAATAACTGTCGACGACTGGCACTACCCTGCTCTAACATATCCATTGTGGAAGGGTCTATCAACAGCGTGGGCAACTGTTCGGTGAGGATGCTTTGGTTGTATACAGTGGTTTGATTAAGGCGTAATAACGTTGTCGCATCGGCCTGCTTTTGAATAGCTAATGTACTGTTATCAGTCAGCCTAGCATGTACAGTAGCACTGTCTTTATGATGCTGAATATAACGTTTGGGCTGATGATGACGAAAGCTTTTACCTCTTGATAATAAAAATATTGCTTCAAGTAGTGAAGTTTTGCCGCTACCATTGACACCGATGATGACATTACAAGCGGCAGAAGACAGGTCAACTTGAGACAAGTTACGCAAATATGAGACTTGTAGACGTTCAATCATAACAGCGGCGGCTGCCTATAAAAAACCCAAAATGGGCAAAATTTTGATTAAAAAACGATGATTTAAAAATTATTGCCTCACCTTGTAACCTATCTCAAACTAAAACAGCTGTACTAACCATAGTGGAGAAAACACTATATACGCATTGGCATAATGACATACTGATGAAAATCATCATTTAGCTGATTGACCAGTACAGAAGCGTTTGATTGGCTCATGTGCATTTGCAAATCACCTTGGATAACGCCTAGCACATCTTGTAGATAAGCGGCGTTAAATGACAACTCCATCGGGTCGCCCTGATATTTAGCTTGTATCATTTCAACCGCCTCATCTTGCTCAGCATTGTTGGCACGGACTTCTACCATACCGTCACTTGCAAAATTAAACACCACACCGCGAGATTTTTCGTTACTCAAAATTGCAACACGGCGCAGCACTTCAGTCATCTTTTCTTGATTAAACAAAGCCAGCTTGTCAGTGTTACTTGGCATAACACGGCGATAGTCAGGAAACTTACCATCGATCAAACGCGCGGTAAAAGTCACCATTAGATCTTGACTGACCTGCCCTGCACTATCTACCTCACCAAAAGGTAAACTGACTTGCAAAAACTCACGACCAAAACTCAAAGTTACTGGATTGTCTTTATCGCCCAACATTTTACCAAGCTCAGAAGCCAAACGTTCAAGCTCAATGACAGCTTTACGTGGCAATATAGCTTGCATATTCAAATCACTACTAACATCAATCACACTACGTGCTAAAGCCAATCTATGCCCATCGGTCGCAACCGTCGTCAGCTGCTGCTGTGAAACATCAAATAGCATGCCAGTTAGATAATAGCGTACGTCTTGGATTGCCATTGCAAACTGAGTCTTATGGATCAAATCAGTTAGGCGACTGCGACTGATCGTCAATGGCGTGATGTTCTCTGGGTTGCCTAAGCTTGGGTAATCTTCACTAGGCAAGGTTCCTAAAGTAAAACGGCTCTTGCCACTAGTTAGTAAGCAGCGCTCGTTTTCTTGGGTAGTAAGGTTTACCTGTGCCTGAGTGGGCAAAGACTTACAAATCTCTTTTAATTTGGTTGCCGGTAATGTCGTTGTCCCTGCTTCAACACAAGCACCTGTAGGCAATCTCAATGTCGATGTCAGCTCTACTTCTAGATCAGATGCGGTCAAAACAAGCTCAGACTCAGACAACTGCAGCTTTATATTACCTAAGATCACCATGTTATGACGCTTGTCAGCAGCCTTGGCGATTAAATTAATAGCTTTTAGTAACGACTCTCGATTAATCGATAATTGCATGCTTAGTTACTCTTATTTAAGTTACTATAGTCGATTCTACATAAAACAGATACGTTATATGCCAACGCGGAACTGGTATAAATTTTTCTGGTGTACTGTGCCTGCGCAGACAAAGGCTGCGTAAAATTTATCCCAGTCTCACTGTATCGGTTTTATACTGAACTCACTATATTTAAATGACTCTATTTTTATAAAATTCAAACGATGGTTTAATAATACCTTGTCTACTGGCTATAAACCATCAACCATCTGTGCGCTTATCCGCTCAATATTATAAACCATATCCCCCTACTAAAACATAGTGATACTAAACGATCTATGCCGCCTGTAACATTAATGCAAGTGTTTTATAGTCCTTATCAAAAGCAGGGTCAGCTGCGCGCAATTGGTTGACCTTATCACAAGCATGCATGACCGTTGTATGGTCGCGTCCACCAAATGACTGCCCAATCTCGGGAAAGCTATCACCCGTGAGCTCACGTGCTAGCGCCATAGCGATTTGACGCGGTCTTGCAATACTACGCGTACGTTTACGTCCCATGATATCTTTCACTGTAACGTCATAATATTCTGCGACCACTTTACGGATGTTGTCCATGTTGACAGATTGCACTCGCATTGCCACGATATCTTTTAGTGCATATTGCACCATCTCAAGAGTAATCGGTGCACCAGTTAAATTGGCATTAGCAAATACCTGATTTAAAGCACCTTCTAAACGCCTCACATTAGAAACCACATTTTGAGCGATAAATAGTGCGCACTCTTTAGGAAGTGTCATTCCATAAGATGCTGCCTTCTTCTGCAAGATTTGCATACGAGTATCGATTTCGGGGGGATCAACAGCTACGGTCAGCCCCCAAGAAAAGCGTGATCTAAAGCGTTCATCGAACTCCGTCATTTGTGATGGATGACGATCAGAAGCCAAAATCAGCTGCTTATCACCACTAGTAAAATCAGCAAATAACGTTAAAAACTCGTTACTACTTTTCGTTTTTCCAGCTAATACATGAATATCATCTACAATTAATAAATCAACCTTTTTTATTTTCTTTTTAAAATCCTCTATTTTATTATTTCTTAATGAATAAACTAATTGGTTAATAAATTTTTCAGAAGTAAAATAATAAAAACTTCTATTATTTTTTAAATAGCGATGAGCAACTGAATGCATTAAATGAGTTTTTCCCAATCCTGAAGGACCGTAAATGAATAAAGGATTATGACGGTTCTTTGATTGGCGCTTGCTAAGCTCATAACATGCTTTATAAGCTAAATTATTAGATTTACCAGTCACAAAAGTCTCGAAGGTAAAATCTGGATTAAGGTAACTCAACGACTTGGCGTCAGCAGAATGAACCAATTCGGTATGGCGCATATTAGCGTCAATATCTGCTTTAGCGATACGATGATGTGTGTTTTCAGAATCATAACTTGGCAGGGTAGGGGAGGGACTTTCTGCTACCAACAAGGAGTCTGGCTGTGCCTGATTACTCTCAGCTGGCTCGCGACCAGCATTATCAACACGTACAACAACTTCTTCGATACTGCCTTGGCTATGTTTAGCAACTAACTGTTGAATGTCATGCAGATGGTTTTTTTTGATGTATGTGACGAAATAATCGTTAGGCGCAAGAATTATTAGCGTTTGTGCTTCTTGCTGTGCCGATAGTGGTCTTAACCACATAGTAAAAACGTTATCTTTGACATGATAACGTAAGTCGTTCAAACACTTATCCCAAATAGCTGCTGTATCCATCATGAAAAGTAAACGCCCCATATTCTAAATTTAACAAGTACCATTTGACTCGTTGATAATAAAAACAGCCTGTAGTTACTGCTTAAAAAATGATGATATGAAACAACCGAATAATCACTCATCAAACTAAGACACAATCTAACATAAATAGCCTGTGGATAACATCATGTTTTTTGTGGATAAGATTGTGGACAGTATTGTGGATAAGTTTATATTTCAAGTTATCCATATTTTACCCACAGGTTATCCACAGGGTTAACCATAAGCTATTTCATTGATAAAAATCAATAAATCTTAGTTAACCACAGAAAATATGCTTCCCAATAACAACAATATTTATATATATTAATTAATAATTATTATAGAACCGAATAAATTCTGTGGATAACTTTTCATCTAGTACACTAGACAACACTTTTTTAGGTATTCTTTTGACAAAAAGTTTATATAAATAATCAGTTATTGGTTCAATGAATAAGACTGAATAAATTAGTTTATTGACCAAGATATAATGCAGTGGTATAATCCTGCGTTATTACGAATTTAGTCCATTATTTTGATAGGTGAGTTATGAAACGTACATTCCAACCAAGCGTGATCAAGCGTAAACGTACTCACGGTTTCCGTGCTCGTATGGCAACTAAAAAAGGTCGTCAAGTTTTAGCTCGTCGCCGTGCTAAAGGACGTCATCGCCTTACTGTATAATCAGAAGACTGCGATGAGCATGGTTTATAGTGCTTGTTGTGTTTCTATTATTTATAGATTGCGATAGTCAATCATCACAACTGACACTTAGCCATATATTAAAAGCGCCCATATCGGCGCTTTTTTTGTTTCTATACTTTGTTATTCTCTCTACTAACATCATTAGTTCTCATACAGGGTTGTACTATGTCCAATACTGTCTCAACGACGCCTAATGCCTGCTTCACTAAAGAGCAGCGTCTACTAACGCCTATAGCCTTTCGCGAGGTTTTTAATGCGCCTGAACGTAAGCTCCATCAAGCCCACTTAATGGCCTTTATACGTCCTAATACGAATGAGCAGCCACGCATAGGGATGGCCATTACTAAGCGTAAAGTACCTACAGCAGTCATGCGAAATTTAATTAAACGCCAAATTCGCGAACAGTTTCGATTAAAATATTCAAAGTTAGAAAATAAAGACATTGTTTTTATTGTTAAAAAATCTATTAAAGATTTGAGTAATAAAGAATTAAAAAATGAAATAAATAATATTTTTAAAAAAATAGAAAAAACATGAAATGAATTCTATATTAAAAAATAAAAATAAGTTTATTTATAAGCTGTTATATACTTTAATTGTTTTCTATCAAAAAGTAATAAGCCCAATATTGCCTGCCCGTTGCCGGTATTACCCAACATGTTCTAATTATGGCAAGCAAGCTCTAGAATGGCATGGGGTTCGATCTGGTAGTTGGCTACTGTTAAAACGTATTGGAAGTTGTCATCCTTTGGGTGGACATGGTGTCGATTTTGTACCGCTACCTTTATCTTCTTACTACTATCAATATGTGCCCGCTACTACCCTAGCTACCGTTAGTGTTCAGGGTATTTATGTCTATAAAGATCGTAAAAGTTATGTTTCTCGTTTAAACCATATGATGAAGCTAACGTAATTTTTGTCATCGATAGACCATCTGTGGATATCTATTTAGTTACCCACAAGTTATCCACACTCTTGGTATCATTTAGAGTGGTTTTTTAGTAAAATGATGAACATTTTATGTGATTGACTGCTGATACTGCTGCTCAAGGTATGAGTTAATACTATGCGGCGGTCATGACACATGCCTGATTTTTTATTCCCTAATTTTTTAATCTAGGAAAGGTTTATGCAAAAGATATTTCGGGTGATGATCATCATTGCGATGTTAATCACCGCTTATCTGCTAATTTTGGCATGGCGAGATGATTATGCTAATGAGCCAGCTGTAGACACGGTATCAGAAACAGCAACGTCAGTCGGTGCTGACATTCCCTCTACAAGTGGTGCAGCAGGTGACATACCGGTACAGACACTACCTGTTGATTCTGGTGCTGTGACTACGACACCTGCCAAAAATGCAGGATTAATCACAGTTACAACTGACCGCTATGACATCAAAATCAATCCAGAAGGTGGTGATATCGTTTATGCTGCTTTAAAGCAGTATGATGCCACGCTTGATAGTGATGAGCCTTTCGTACTATTAGAAAATAACGGCAATCGTGTCTATGTGGCTCAGTCTGGTCTGATTGGTCAAGATGGTATTGATACAGCTGAAGGACGTGCAACTTATAGCCATACTGCAAATAATTATGTGATGGAAGCGGGCCAACAAACCCTGTCGGTACCGCTTACTTATAAAAAAGATGGCGTGACAATCACCAAAACCTTTACTTTTACGCAAGACAAATATCCGATTGATGTTAGCTATCAGATTCAAAACGCTTCTGCTAATGCCTGGCAAGGACAGATGTTTGCGCAGTTAAAGCGTGATGACAGTAAAGATCCTGGTATGTCTGATAAGGGTGCGCTTAGCATGGCAACTTATCTAGGCGGCGCTTGGGGTACACCTGATGATCCTTACAATAAGCTAAAATTCAAGAACTTTAGTGATGAGCTGTCAGTGACTAGTGATGATGGCTGGGTCGGTATCGTGCAGCATTACTTTGTCTCTGCATGGACACCTGAGAATTTTACCGGCAAGTTCTTTAGTCGTGAAACTGGTAACGATTACTTTATCGGATTTAACAGCCAACCTGTCAATGTTGCACCGAACAAGCAAGCGACCTTGAATGCGACGTTGTATTCAGGACCAAAAGTACAATCTGAGCTTAAGGACGTAGCAGTAGGTCTCAATCAGACGGTTGATTATGGTTTGTTATGGCCAATATCAAAGATACTTTTTGCTATTTTGGATGGTATTCACAAAATTATTGGCAACTGGGGTTGGTCAATTATTGTACTGACTATCTTGGTTAAGTTTGCCTTAATGTGGTTCTCAAATAAGAGCTACTATTCAATGGCGAAGATGCGTGCCATTGCTCCAAGATTAGCGGCGCTGAAAGAAGAGCATGGCGACGATCGAATGAAAATGTCGCAAGAAATGATGGGCATTTATAAAGAAGAAAAAGTCAATCCAATGGCAGGTTGTTTGCCAATATTGATGCAAATGCCAATCTTCTTAGCTTTATATTGGGTATTGGTCGAAAGTGTTGAGCTACGTCATGCGCCATGGATACTGTGGATTCAAGATCTCTCAGCGATGGATCCTTGGTTTATCTTACCACTGCTGATGGGTGCTTCTATGTTCATACAGCAGCAGCTAAACCCACAGCCAGCGGATCCTATGCAAGCAAAAGTAATGAAATTTTTGCCGATTATCTTTACCGCTTTTATGCTATTCTTCCCAGCAGGTCTAGTATTGTATTGGACGGTGAACAACTTGTTTAGTATGACGCATCAGTATATTGTGAATAAAAAGGTAGAAGAAGAACAGAAACAGCGCACTGTTAAAGTACTTGATTAGTTTGAATAAGAGCCTTTGAATAAAAAAACCATCGTGCAAACGGTGGTTTTTTTTATAGGTAATTTGTTTATAATATTTTTTGCTGGTAGGTAAGCAGAACGCTAATACAGCGTCATAAAAGCTCAAACATGTACCCTACATTAGGATATAAAGTTTGCTTTGTCAGGCTGGGTTTAGGCGTCTATAATGGAGCTTTTAGTTAATGAGAATAACTTTGAATTCTTTACAGACGACGCAAGCCTTATCTGATTCATCTGGAAAGTCTAAGCCATCCGGTTTGGCTACGATTGCCGCGATTGCCACACCACTTGGGCGTGGCGGCGTCGGTGTGATACGGCTGTCAGGTGCGCGTGCTTATGACATTGCTTGTCAGCTCACAGGCAAGACAGCATTTACTCCGCGCATGTCCAGTTTTTGCCGGTTTTATCAGGCAGATGGCACGGTAATTGATGAAGGATTAGTGTTATATTTTAAAGGCCCGCATTCGTTCACCGGTGAAGATGTGATTGAGCTGCAAGGGCATGGTGGCATGATTTTGCAAAACCAGCTGCTTGCTCGCGTGTTTGAGCTGGGTGCCAAACAGGCCAGTGCAGGGGAGTTCTCCTACCGCGCTTTTGACAATGATAAATTAGATCTGGTGCAAGCAGAAGCGATTGCTGATGCTATTGATGCCACGAGTGCTGCGGCTGCGAGCAGTGCCATTCGTTCGCTAAGCGGGGAGTTTTCGCAAAAAATTAACCAGCTATTAGAACAGCTTATTCATCTGCGCCTGCACGTTGAAGCCGCCATCGACTTCCCTGATGAAGAGGACGTTGACTTTTTATCTGATGGCGTCATTCAAAACAAGCTTGAACAAACTCAAGATAAAATACAGCAAGTGTTGGCAACGGCAAAACAAGGTCAGCTGTTACGTGATGGGATTCATGTGGTGTTGGCAGGGCGTCCTAATGCTGGCAAATCAAGCTTACTCAATCGTCTAGCTGGGCAGGAGCGCGCTATCGTTACCAATGTGGCAGGCACCACGCGAGACACAATACAAGAAACCGTCGTCCTCAATGGCCTGACCCTGCATCTCACTGATACCGCAGGGCTGCGCGATACCGAAGACACTGTGGAGCGTATCGGTATCGAACGGGCGCGTACCGCTATTAAGCAAGCTGATATGCTACTGATGGTCTATGATGTTACTCGGGATCTTGAAGAAGATACCACACCGTTGCAACTTGCAAAGCAGCTATTTGGCGAATTACCAGCCACCAAAAAACTATTAATTATTGCCAATAAAAGTGATTTGTTGACTCATAGCAAAGATAAAATAGCGATGACGGTCTCACAAAATGAAATCACTAATCGCGGTTATGAGCAAGTAAATGTTTCATGTGAAACAGGGGCTGGCATTGATACATTAATCGAAGAATTATGTGCTAAAGTCGGCTTCCATCCACCAGAGAATAGCCTCATCGCCCGTACGCGTCATATAGATGCGCTTAGACGGACGGCTGACTATCTAGCAGAGGCGCATGAGCAGCTAACGGTCTTTCAAGCAGGAGAGTTAGTCGCTGAAAGCTTACGTCAAGCTCAGCATAGTTTGGGTGAAATCACTGGTGAATTCAGTGCTGATGACCTACTAGGTAAGATATTCGGCAGTTTTTGTATTGGTAAGTGATTAGCAAACTACTGTTTCTATCTTCGATTGCCTGATAAAAAGCTTAAACTTATCAACAACGGCTCTTGCTCTTAATGTTAAAACAAGGAAATTACTATGCACTGCCCGTACTGTAACGCGTCAGATACCAAAGTTATTGACTCGCGTCTTGCTGCGGAAGGTGCGCAAGTGCGTCGTCGTCGTTCTTGTAACAGCTGCCAAGAGCGGTTTACCACTTTTGAGATGGTAGAGGTGGTGATGCCAAGAATTATTAAGTCTAGCGGCAAAATTGAGCCTTACGATAATGAAAAACTGCGTCGCTCTATCTTATTACCCTTACAAAAACGCCCTATCACGATTGACGAGCAAGAGGCGATGATTAGTCGTATTGAGAAGCGTGTCAGACAGATGGGAGAGCGAGAAATTAGTAGTAAAGTCTTGGGCGAGATTATCATGAGTGAGCTTAAAACTTTAGATGATGTCGCTTATGTACGCTTTGCCAGTGTCTATCGCGACTTTCAAGATATCGATGCTTTTCATCAAGAGATTGCCAATATCCGTCCTAATGAAAAATAGGCTATAGTCGATACCAAATAAAATCAATACGTTGTAATGTGAGACGCAACTGGTATAAATTTTTCTTGCTTGCTGTGTCTACGCTGACAGAGGCTGCAAAAAACTTATACCAGTCTCGTTGTACCGTTTTTATAGTCAAACATTCTTTATAAATTAAGCCGATTCTTATGTCTACCTTCAACCACGCGCAAGATGCACAAGATCGCTACTTTATGATGCTGGCGATTGAGCAGGCCAAGCAAGGTTTATATACCACAAGACCCAATCCTGCTGTGGGCTGCGTCATTGTCCAAGCAGGGGTAGTGGTGGGTCAAGGGTTTCATCCCAAGGCAGGCCAGCCACATGCAGAAGTATTTGCGCTCAAAGATGCAGGTGCGTACGCGGTCGGTGCCACCGCCTATGTCACTTTAGAGCCTTGTAGCCATACAGGACGTACGCCGCCTTGTGCTTTAGGTCTGATAGAGGCAGGCGTACAGCGCGTAGTAATTGCAGGTCTAGACCCGAACCCGCAAGTAGCGGGACGCGGTGTGAGGCTATTAGAGCAGGCTGGCATTGCAGTCACGGTTGGCGTACTAACAGAACAAGCAGAAGCATTAAACCGTGGGTTTTTAAAGGCGATGCGCATTCAAATGCCCTACGTTCGGCTTAAGATTGCTGCCAGTCTCGATGGTCGCACCGCGATGGCAACAGGGGAGTCAAAATGGATTACCTCGATAGCAGCTCGCGAGGATGTACAAAAACTTCGCGCCCTAAGTGGTGCGATTGTCACTGGTAGTGAGACCGTCATTACTGATGATCCACAACTTAACGTGCGCTCTAGTCAGTTGGTTGTGCCAGCTGGGCAAGTACCAGCTCCTAAGGTTGTAGTGCTGGATAGGCGTCAACGCTTAGAACACAGTCTGCAGTCTGATTATCAGCTATGCCGCCGTTTGGATACGCTTTATTGGCGCAATGATGATTTGATTGCATTATTAAAAGATTTGGTCAGTGAATATCAATGCTATGACGTACTAGTAGAGGCGGGTGCAAGCGTCGCTAGCAGTTTTTTAAGTCAACAACTGGTAGATGAGCTTATTGTTTATCAAGCGCCTTGTTTATTAGGTGAAAAGGCACGGCCGATGGTTGCTTTTAATCCATTGTCTTTATCTGAGCAGCTGCGTTTTAGAGTAAGCTGCCATGAGCAGCTTGGCCCTGATCTTAAATTGATCTTATATCCTTTGTGAATTATAAGTTATAAACAACTTATCCACAGCTGTAGACAATTATTGTCAAAGTACAGTATTTATAATAGTCATCCAGTCAAAAAAAATGTTTCATGTGAAACTGTGCATAACTTTGTTTCACATGAAACTATAAACTGTAGCTCTTAAGATTGTATTGAAAATAATATATATATAAATCATATACTTACAGTTAGTCTGCAAGAAAAGCGATATAGTAAAGCTAAAATACTACTTTGTGGATAACTTAGTATAAAAAAGGGTTTTTGTTGGGGTGTAACTTCATTTATTCTTACTTATCCACAACTTATCCCATCATAGGATTAAAAATAATCAAATTTTTTTAAAGCTTATCTTATATAAACGTACATTAATTAAGCAAAATACGTTGTTAACGACAGCAACACGATAAAACACGAGGTCTATATGTTTACCGGAATTATAGAAAATATCGGAAAAGTAAAGTCTATGCAGCCTACAGGCGGTGATATCCGTCTAACTATAGAGTCGAACGACATGGACTTTAGTGATGTCAAGTTGGGCGACTCTATTGCGTCAAATGGGATTTGTTTAACTGTAGTAGAAGTGGGTAGTAATTCTTATTCTGTTGATGTTTCACGCGAAACAATCGCTCGAACCGCTTTAGAAGAGCTAAAAGCGGGTCATATTGTCAATTTAGAAAAAGCGATGTTACCAACTACGCGTTTTGGTGGCCATATCGTTGCCGGTCATGTCGATGGGGTCGGGCGCGTCAGTAAGCTGCAACAAGATGCGCGCTCTATCTATATTGAAATTGAGATACCTAAAGAGCTGGCGCATTATACTGCGACTAAAGGCTCTATCACCGTTGATGGTATTAGCCTGACGACCAACTTAGTACGTGACAATATCGTCTGCCTCAATATCATTCCGCATACCGCGCAAGTAACCAATATCGCCAAACACTGGCTGGTAGGTAGCAAGGTCAATATTGAGGTAGATATCGTTGCTCGCTATTTGGAGCGTCTGTTAGGCAAGTCGCAAACAGGCAGCATAGGCGCACCAAGCTCGCAAAGTCAAATTACTGAAGATTTTTTGGCTGACAATGGTTTTATGAAATAATCCGTATCGTAGCATCAGGTAACAAAGTAGAAAACAATAAAGCCTACTGACAGCTTTTGACGGTGTTAAATAACTTATTCGGTTGTCATTAGTCTTTGCAAGACTGTTTTTAACTTATCTTTATTGATAGGTTTCGCCAAAAAATCATCCATTCCCGCCTGGCGGCAAGCTTCACGATCTTCTTCTGTATTATTCGCAGTTAATGCGACAATGGGAATACTATTCCCTTGTGAGCGTATGACTTGAGTAGCTTGCAAACCATCCATGACTGGCATTCGGCAATCCATAAGGATTAATGAGATTTGTTGTCGCTGTGCATCAAGTTGTTCTAAGGCTTGTCGACCATCATCTGCCACCAAGCTAGGATAGCCCAACTTATCCAACATCTTACAAGTAATTTTTTGGTTGGTTAGATTGTCATCGACAACTAATATGGTAGGAGCGCTGGCCACCTCGACAGTGTTATTATCCATCGTTGGTTTTTTTGTACTCTCAGAGGTTTTACCAGTATCTTCGTGTTTATGCGAGACGGTTGTAGACTGTAATAAACGGATGAGCTCAGATAATAATAAGGCCACGTCTAAAGGTTTATTCAAAAACCCATCAAACTGATCCAAAAAGGAGGATGGAATACTGCGCTCAGGTTTCATGCTCAATAACAATTTTGGCAAAGAGGTAACGTTCAATAATTTATGAATAACCTGACTTTGTTCACTGTTAACAAGTCTTTGTTGATTACCTATGCTTGGATCGTCAGTAGCGCCAGTCACGGGCGCTAAGTGAGTATAGGTTTCATAATACTCATAATCCAACAACAGTATAGGTTGTAGGGTTTTTGCTTCAAGCTCTAGCTGCTTATACAGTTTTTGAGCGGTCTTGTCGTCTAAGTCCGTATAGATACTCACGGGCAATGATAAGTGGGAGCACAAATGCTGGAAAAAGGTTACGCAGATGTCTTGCTCTACAATAACGATAAAACGAATATGCATGAGACTACTATGAAAGTGATAAATAGGCTGATAAGTCGGCTGTTGACAAGGCAGGTAAAGAGCAAAATTGCTACCTACGTCAAGTTCGCTATCTAATTGGATAAACCCACCCAACAACTGAGCAAAGCTATTAGAAATGGCCAGTCCCAAGCCTGTACCGCCAAAGTTTTGGCTGATTTGCCGATTTGCTTGGTTAAAATAAGAAAACAGCTTATCTTGTTCAGACTCTGCGATACCAATGCCAGTATCCTTGACACTAAAACGCATCCACTGATGCTCGGCGCCAGTATTGGTAACGGTATTGGGTAAGCGATTGTCGGGGGCTAAATTTTGATTGCGTGCAATAGTGGTTAAGGTGCGCTTATTATCAAGGCTTGTGATAGAACGCATCTGTTCATAAGTAATAGGCTCTATAACCAGTGCTACATAACCTGATGAGGTGAATTTGGTGGCATTATCTAGTAAATTGAGAAGAATTTGACGTAAACGGTTGCCATCTGTGCTGATATAACGCGGGCTATCGGGCATAAAAAAATACAACAGATTGATACCTTGCCGACGTGCACTACCAATCATTAAATCGCTAACATGTTGTCCAAGCTTAAAGATATCAGTAGGCTCATTCACGATATCTGCTTTTCCTGCTTTTATCTTTGCCATATCGAGCATATCGTTTAGCATCGCCAGCATTGATTGGCTAGACTGGGTTAACATCGACAGCACCTCTTGCTGCCTTGGCGTTAATCGATGCGCCTCTATCAACCCTAAAGTGCCGATAATAGCGTTCAATGGTGTGCGTAGCTCATGACCAATAATAGACCTAAGCTTGGTAAACTCTTTTATCTGCAGCTGTAATTGTTGGTTTTGCAGGTGCAGGTCATCAGCTTGCGTAATGAGATTATCGATATTATTAAGTATCACTGTAAACCCATGAACTTGTCCATGAGCGCCAAACCATGGAGTAATGTGTAGCTGATAGGCTTGTCTGTCCTCTAGTCCATAAACCAATAGATTACGAGTAACGCGTAGCGTGGAGAGCTTTTGTAGCAGTTGCTGAGTCGCTTTGTCACTGCCGGTCAAAAAATCCGTCAAGCTATAATGGTTATGACGTTGAAAGGCTGTGGTAAAAACTTGCTCAAAGCGCTGGTTAAAAAAACTGATGTGACCTTGGCGCATGACCATTAACATTGGTAAAGGGGCTTGATTGACTAAGTGCTCTAAACGCTGATTGAGTATTTTGATACGGCGATGATGGTCATGAAGCTGATAACTGATGCGGCTTAGGGTATGGCCGAGGCGTAAAAACTCGGGGGTGGCTTTTTCTGTGACGAATGGGGGCGGTATATAGGCCTCTTTAGAACTTATCGTTAAACTGTCCGTATATTGTATCAATTGCTCCCAATTAGTACGGCGTTTAAGCGCATAAAGCAATGCCAAACTAAATAACATAATCGCTGTCATTAGTGGCAACCAAAATTGATAGGATATCCAGCTTATATTGAGAGGTTGATGACGCAGTACGACATATATCTGATGACCGTTTTCAAGCTTAATTCTACCAGTTAATGTGTCATTATCTATCTGATACGAGCTGTTATTTGTAGTAGATGTTGAGGTAAGCGTAGGAAAAGTCACGCTAGTAAACTCGGTTTCTTGAGGTTGTATGTGATGATAAACATACGTTTGTCCAGACGGCAGCATAAAAATCAGCTGGTAGCTTATGTCTTGAAAAAAAGGTTTGGTAACGATGTTTTCGATTTCAGTTTCTGTCGGTACGGCGTGATTAATAATCTCATGCTTCAACGCTGCAAACACAACTTGGCTATGCGTCTGGCTCTGAGTTTTGAGCGTCGAAAGCATCATGGCATAGTATAAAGCCAGCATTATTAGCAGTGTCAAAATATAAAAGAGAAGCAGACGTTTTAATGACTGAAACTGTTGCATGTGGGTATGTTCCTATACCTGCGCGACAATACAGTGCGATGGTAAGCTAAAATAATATAATCTATTCGTTGGATAGGGCGCTTTGACAGCGCTATTATCTACAAACCTTTAGGCGTAAGGTAAAGGTTGAGGTATTAGTAAAAACAGTTAGGTAAAACTTTATAGTAACAAATTTGTCCCTCTTACGGTTATGACAATTATACTAATTTAAATGTTTACTTAAGCTTTAAATTGAACATAGCGTGGCCGCTTGGTTTATCATTTAAACATACTAAACTAACTATCGACTAGTGAATACCAACTAGATAAGTACCTATAAATAGCAAAAGTCACTAGCATAATGTCAATACAGACTAAGTCAAGAGAGTCATTATAAATTAAAGACAACGATAGCTATCTGCAAATAGATAACTCAGCTCACAATTATGGCACAACGCTGTAAACTCACCTATAATGTGACGACCAATCACACAATATATAATATGGTGCTATGACCACAACTAATGCTGTTTCTAATGATAGGGTACAAACCAATCGATTGCGCGTGGTGTTTGCAGGTACACCTGAGTTTGCTGCTGCTAGCCTTGAATCACTCATCGCTCAGCAAGAGCAACTTAATATAGACATCGTTGCGGTATATACGCAGCCCGATCGCAAAGCAGGCCGTGGCCAAAAACTATCTGCCTCTGCTGTTAAGCAAGTAGCGCTCACTCATGATATTGCCATCGAGCAGCCTGCCACCTTCAAAAAATCTAACACTGAAGGCTTGGCTGCTAGACAGACATTGGCAAGCTATCAGCCTGATATCATGATTGTCGCAGCCTATGGTTTGATTTTGCCTATCGGTGTATTAGATATCCCAACTTATGGTTGTTTAAATATCCATGCTTCACTTCTACCGCGCTGGCGCGGCGCGGCGCCTATTCATCGCGCGTTATTGGCAGGGGATACCAAGACTGGCATTACCATTATGCAAATGGATAAAGGTTTGGATACTGGAGATATGCTCTACGAAGCCAGCTGTACTATCGCTGATGATGATACAGCTGCAAGCTTGCACGACAAATTAGCTGATTTAGGAGCAACGGCTATCAGCACTGTCCTACAAGATTTGTCAAATTACCAAGCAGAGGCGACTGTACAAGATGACAAGCAAGCCAATTACGCTGAAAAACTGGTAAAAACTGAGGGCGAGATTGATTGGACGCAGTCAGCTAACATTATTGAGCGTCAAATCCGCGGTTTAACGCCTTGGCCAGGCGCTTATACGTTTTTAAACGGTGCGCGCGTAAAAGTATTAAACAGCATGCCTGCAAACCCATCACAGCAAACCACAGAACCTTCTGGCACTGTTATCAGCGTGGGACGTAAAGCGATTTTAGTCGCTTGTGGTAAAGAGAGTGAAACTGAATCATCAGCCACTACTCTAGCCGTTACTCATTTGCAGTTTGCAGGTGGTAAGCCCGTTAGCGCTGAGCAAATCTGTCATGGCAACCAGCTCGATGATGGTGACCAGTTTGGCCCCGAATTCAATTAATCACTGCAGACGCTCCAATGCGTATAGGATATGAATACTAATGAGACATAACGCAATTGCGTCTAAAAGCACTAACAACCACAATAAACCGTCCAGTAACCTTAAAATGACGGGTAGCGTGCGCGTACGCGTCATTCGCAGCTTACTTGCCATTCAACAGGGTCAGTCACTCTCAAGTGTGCTTGATCCCCTACTAAATAGCTTACACGACGGTGATAAAGGCTTTGCACATGCGTTATTATTGACCACGCTGCGTCAATGGCACGCACTTGCAAGGCTACTTGATAGCTTAGCTGACAATCCTATTGATGAGATTGAGGTGCGCACTGCTATTCAAGTGGGTCTTGTACAGCTGCTTTACTTAGAGGTAGCTGACCATGCTGCTATTCATGAAACGGTAGAGGCAACCAAAGAAATTGAATTTGCGCGGGCTTCTGGTCTTGTCAATGCGATCCTACGTAAAGTCGCCAAAAACACCAATAAATTCCGTAAAAAATGCGACAAGAACCACAGTTTGCCCAACTGGCTCGCTTATCAGCTTAAACAAGATTGGAGTGATGAGTATGCAGCGTTGACGCAAGGTTTACGCCAGCCTGCGCCGATGTTTTTACGGGTAAACTCAGGGATTAGCTCAGTAGAGGATTATCAACAAACATTGGATGGGGCAGAGATAGAAGCGGATTTGATTGAGCTAACCAGTGGTTTTAACTTAACGAGTTCGTCAGATACAGCCACGCCTACCACATTATCAACCAAAGGTCTTAGGCTACATCAAAGCACTGCAGTGAACGCTTTGCCTCATTTCGCTGAAGGTGCTGCCAGCGTACAAGATATGCATGCTCAACTTGCCGCGCCACTCATTCATACCGCTTTAATGAATAAAGTTAGTGCTGATAAGTCTAATACAGATATTGATTCAGACGCTGATAATAACCAGCTGCGCATTTTAGATGCTTGCGCTGCACCCGGTGGTAAGCTTGCTCATTGGTTAGAATTAATTAGCTTAAATGAGCCATCGTTGTTTCACGTGAAACAAGAGGATACTGAAACATCACCTGTGATTGGTGACATCAAGGCAACGGCTATCGATAACGAAGCGCCTCGTATCGAACGTATTTATGAAAACTTACAGCGCTTAAACTTACAACAGCAAGATTTAGAGCAAGCTGAAAAAAACATCGCGCTCAATATTGTCTGTGCGGACGCCACGACATGGCAAGGTGCTGGTAAGAAAAAGAGCAAGCTCGTATTTGACGCTATATTACTAGACTCACCTTGTACGGCTACGGGGGTGATTCGTCGTCATCCTGATATCAGTATCCTGCGTACGGAAGAAGACGTCGAGCAAACCGCACTGTTACAAGCGGATATCTTGCACAATCTGTGGCCACAACTTAAAGTCGGTGGCTATCTATTATATGTGACTTGCTCTATCTTAAAGCAAGAAAACGTTGAACAAATGCAAGAGTTCCTCACGCACTATAACAATGCGGTAGCGATTGAATTTACCGAGGATTGTAACTGGGGCATCGCTCAAGCGATCGGTCGTCAGTGTCTACCGATAGATAGCGCTAGCGGAGATGGTTTTTATTATGCATTGCTGCAAAAGACTGCTGAATAAAATACAATATTACAGAACCTCACTCTCAGCTTTATAGATTCATTAATATAAGCTGGTTTTTTTAGCTAAGCATAAACCTTTGCGTAAGCAAAATGCTTGGTTAAAAATACTAGACTGTGGCGATTCATAAGACATTGAGATTCAGGTACTAAAGACTAACTCTAGACATTTTAAGTAGGGATGCACTATGAAATATATCAGTACCCGTGGTCAGACAGCGCCGATGGATTTTAGTGATGTGCTATTGATGGGACTGGCACCAGACGGTGGCTTGATGTTGCCTGAGCACTATCCAAATATTGATAATGCGACGCTTGATGAATGGCGCACGCTTAGCTATCCAGAGTTAGCGTTAGCTATCATGCAGCGCTTTGCTACCGATATTCCTTATGCTGATCTAAAAGATATTGTAGAGCGTACTTATACGACTGAGGTATTTGGCAGTACAGAGATTACGCCAGTACGTAAGCTTGAGGATAATCTCTATACTTTAGGATTGTCCAACGGTCCAACGCTAGCGTTCAAAGATGTGGCAATGCAGTTTTTGGGCAATGCTTTTGAGTATGTACTTAAGCAAAAAGACGCACGCATTACCATCATTGGTGCAACCAGCGGAGACACGGGTAGTGCGGCAGAATATGCACTGCGTGGTAAAGAAAATATCGAAGTCTTTATGCTGTCACCACATGGCAAGATGAGTGAATTTCAACGCGCGCAAATGTATAGCTTAACGGATGATAATATTCATAATATCGCTATCGACGGTATGTTTGATGATTGCCAAGATATTGTTAAAGCATTACAACAAGATGCAGAATTTAAAGCCGCCTATAACTTAGGCACGGTCAACTCCATCAATTGGGGTCGCATCTTGGCGCAGATTGTCTACTATTTTAAAGCTTACTTTGCAGTGACGAATAGCAATGATGAACAAGTCAGCTTTAGTATTCCTTCGGGGAACTTTGGTAATGTTTGCGCAGGTCATATTGCTCGTGAAATGGGACTACCCATAGGGCGTTTAATCGTCGCGACTAATGAAAACGATGTGCTCAATGACTTCTTTAATCAAGGCGCTTACCAGCCACGTGCGACTGACAAAACTTATGTGACCTCAAGCCCTTCTATGGATATCTCAAAAGCTTCTAACTTTGAGCGCTTTGTTTATCTATTACTAGAAAAAGACAGTGCGCGCGTTCATGAGTTATTTGAAGGTGTAAAATCAGGACAAGGTTTTGATTTATCTGATGTGCTAGAAGCCGTTAATACCCGTTATGGCTTTGCTGCGGGCAAGTCTACTCACGCCGACCGTTTACAAACGATCAAATCTTTATATGAAAAACATGGTGAATTGGTTGACCCACATACTGCTGATGGTATCAAAGTCGCCAAAGAGCTTCAGCAAGAGGGTGAGGTTATTATTTGCGCAGAGACCGCGTTGCCAGTCAAATTTGCCGATACTATCATTGAAGCTGTTGGTCAAATAGACATTGAGCGTCCTGCTCACACCGAAGGATTAGAAGAATTGCCGCAACATGTTATCGTTTTGGACAACAAAGCAGAGTTGGTCGCTAAACAGATTCGTCAACATGTAACGGCTGATTTGTCGTAGTTTTACCTTGTAGACATAAGCTTAAATATTTTGTTTCACGTGAAACTTTATATATATATATTAATATAAGCCTTACTATCCACATATCGGATAGTGAGGCTTTTTTGTACTTAGCTTACCGATATAGTTAACCCTGATTATTGAAGTATTTTAGGACTGAACAGACTGTTGTGTGACTTAAATTTTTGTAAATAGATGTCTGGTTATATGCTATTGTGTATATAATTGTAATTTTAACTGTCTCGTTACTTAATAAGCAATTCTAATAACTTGTTGGTTTCAATCTTGCAAGGATAAGTAATAAAACAAAATTCTATTTACGCTGTACTTTAAAATTTGTGGATACAATCATGAAAATGAGTCTAAACTCTATAGCAAAAGCGCTGATTGCTACTGCTTTTAGTGGTGCAATGCTGATGAATACTGCTCACGCTAATAACCCACCGCCAACTATCAAAGCCGATGCACCCAACCGCTATATCGTCAAAAAAGGCGATACATTGTGGGACATATCAGGTCGTTATCTAGATAGCCCATGGCGTTGGAAAGAGATTTGGGCCACCAATAAACAAATTAAAAACCCTAACCTAATCTATCCCAACGATGTGCTTATCTTATGTGTGATTCAAGGTAAGACGCTAATCGGTGTTGATACAGGTGAGGGCTGCGCAGGTATTGAAAGACAAGTAACAGGCAATGTAGTGGCTAATACCGTTGCAGTCACTTCGGTTGCCAATAGTATTCCGGCGATTCCACGTGCGGCGATCCAGCACTGGTTGGACAAGACAATTATCGTTAATCCAAAAGACTTTAATACCACCCCTTATGTATTAGCGTCCAAAAATCGTAACCTGATTACCGCTAGTGGCGATAAGATTTATACCAAAGGAATACCACTTATCATTGGCCAACGCTATGGGGTGTATCGTGAAGGTGAGATGTATGTCGAACCTAGAACCCAAGAGGTCATTGGCCTTGAAGTGACGCAAGTAGCCACTGGCTTGGTAACGAGTGTTGAAGAGAACGGTGTGAGCAGTCTGCAATTGACTGACTCTTATGGCAAAGAAGTACGAGAAGGCGACCGCGTGTTTGTCGAATTAGACGACTCTATTCCGCCAGTATTCTATCCTGCGCCTGCCACGGTAAACCGCGGCGGATTGATCGTTCGAGTGATGGATTCAATCAGCTCTGCGGCGAAGGGTAGTGTGGTTGCAATCAACTTGGGTAGTAACCAAGGGGCTAAACCTGGTGATGTATTGACGGTCTATCGAAAAGGCCCTTTAGTACGCGATACCATGGACAATGACACACCCGTACGCTTGCCAAGCGAGCCTGCTGGTATGGCGATGGTATTTAATACTTTTGATGATATTAGCTATGCTTATATTTTAAGCTCAGAGCTACCCCTGAATGTGGGCGATCAACTGTTGCCACCGCCTTATCTATAGACATTTATACCATTATCTAAGAGTAAGCAGTCATGATGGAACATTCGCCTTCTTTATCAACTGAACAGCGTGCAACCTTGGCACTGTGGTATGAGGTGAATGCGTCATTATCTGCTTATCATAAACTTATTACGTTTTTTAGCGATGCGCAGCTTGCTTGGCAAGCGACGGTAGAAGCATGGCGACAGTTGGGTATTCATCATACTCATCTCAAACGTCATGAGCAGCCAGATCAAACGCTCGCCAATATTGATAAAATTCAGCAGGCGTTGCTAGAAAAACGCTATAGTCTCTTATTCGCTGATCAGCCCGATTACCCCTCCCAGCTTTTACAGATATATGATCCACCACCATTGCTGTTTTATCGAGGTAATAGTGCACGTTTGCATCAAGCTCAAATCGCTATCGTCGGTAGTCGTAAGCCAACAGCACATGCGCAAAAGATTACTTTTGACATTGCACAGTACTTAGCGCAAACAGGTTACGTCGTGACAAGCGGGCTTGCAATGGGTGTAGATAAGCGGGCACATCTAGGTGCACTGTCCCAAACAGACGTTGAACTTCAAGGCCGTACAATTGGTGTTATGGGTACAGGGATTGATGTGCATTATCCCAATCATCATGACAAATTGTTCGCACAAATTATCGAGCAAGGTGGTTGTATTGTCAGTGAGTTACTGCCGCATACGCAGCCGCACAAACATACTTTTCCACGCCGCAACCGACTAGTCGCTGGACTGAGTTTGGCGACGATTGTGACCGAAGCTACCATTCAAAGTGGCTCCTTGATTACCGCGCGCCTAACCTCTGAGCAAGGCAAGCAAGTCTTTGCGATTCCAAGTCATATTGATAATAGTAATGCAGAAGGCTGTCATCATCTGATACGTGAAGGCGCAACGTTGATTTACCATCCTAAACAGGTCATAGAGGATGTCAATAGTCAGCTAGATTATGGTAGTCGCTCGCACAAAAGAGCCGCGAGAACCACATCAAATATCAGCCCCATTTTTCATTCGTCAGATCTAAACAGCCGCCTCGCTACCGCTACTCATCACTTGTCATCATCTACTCTTAAGTCTTCTGGTAACGCTATAAACGTCGCTGAACATTTACTAACGGTTTATGATCAACTTGACTGGCATGGACAGGATTTAGATGCATTGTTAGTAACCACCAAGATAGCCCCACCGCAGCTAATCGGCCAGTTGATGGAGCTTGAATTATTAGGGGTTATCAGTGTGCAAGGCGGGCGCTACTTACGCGTCTAAAACTATGTTTTAGTTACCTTAAAGTTCTTCTTTATTCCAATTATTGAGTATTTAAACCAAGAACAATTTTGGTAATTTCAAACTCTGCTATCCTAGTCTTTCTTTGTCATATGTTATTATGAGTGCTTAACCTCCTATCTCTTTGAAGCACTCAAGTCATGAAACAATCCGCGCCCTTTACTACTAATTCTGTCATTCAAGCTGCTGACTGGCTTAAAGAAGGAAAGCTACTTGCTTATCCAACAGAAAGCGTTTGGGGTATCGGCTGTGATCCATTTAACCAAATGGCAGTGCAGCAATTATTAGCTATGAAACAGCGGCCAATACACAAAGGGATGATTGTCGTCACTGACGATGTTCACCGTATAGCGCCATTGTTAGATGACCTAAACGACAGTCAACGTCAGACGGTCCTTGAGAGTTGGCGTATGCACCCAGAAGCTATCTTAAAGCAGGCTCATACTTGGTTATTACCCTTATCAAAACAGATTACTGTACCTATTCCGTCATGGATTACTGGAGAACACGATAGTGTGGCCGTACGTATTATCGCGCACCCTCTAGTCCAACAGCTATGCACGCAGATGGTTTCACCAGACAATCCTTACGGCTTTATCGTGTCGACAAGCTGTAACCCTTCAGGAAAACCTCCAGCCCTGACGTTAACTCAAGCACAAGCCTATTTTCTTAACGACAATGAACACAGTAATCTGGACCAACAAGTGCATTATCTAACAGGAGATACACTAGGTTATAAGTTGCCAAGCCAGATCGGAGATGCCTTAACAGGGAAAATAATCAGATAGTATATGAATAAAATACTGATGTTTTTTCAGCATTTTTCTACCAGTCAACTACCTATGACTTAATTACCTAAATTAAGTCTGTCTTATCCTATGCTTCTTTCTATGCGGCTGCCAAGTTACATATTCTAAATCTGTACTTAAGTAGTTACTTCTACAATTATCCTATTGTTTTTGTAGCTTATTTTTTGCCACACTAATCATATTGCTAAAAATAATTAGGGAGTAGGACATGAATATTTTGATCAGTGGTGGCTCAGGATTCTTAGGTAGTGCATTTAGTCGTGAGCTGATGACACGTTACCGCATACAAAATAAAGAGCTGCAGATTACTTGGCTTACCCGCGATAGCAGCCAAGCACACCCTGACGATATTGCTATGATGACTTATGATGAGCTTGCAAGGACTGATAAAAGCTTTGATGTGATTCTTAATTTAGCAGGTGCTGGAATAGCAGACTCGCGCTGGAGCGATACCCGTAAAGAGCAGCTAATGGCGAGCCGTGTGAAGCCTACCGAGTCACTACTTGCGTTCATTGCACGTAGCAGCGCCAAACCTAAACTGCTAGTTAGTGGTTCAGCGATTGGCTGGTATGGCACGCAAGGCGATAAACCATTGACTGAAAGCAGTGGTTTTGAGACGGATTTTGCTCATAAATTGTGTGATGATTGGGAGCAATTAGCACTCAAAGCGACTGAACATGGCGTACCGGTGGCTATTGTGCGCACTGGTGTGGTGATTCATCCTGATGGCGGTATGCTGGGTAAGCTTTTAACACCTTTTAAAATGGGCGTCGGTGGACAATTAGGTGATGGCAAGCAAATAATGAGCTGGGTTAGTCGTGAAGACTGGGTGGGGGCTGCGATATTTATTATTGAAAAGTCTCTTGCTGATCCTGCGAACACTCAAATGATAAATAATAACTCGCTAAAAACCACAAATGATACGCCAGCGCTGGTGTATAACCTTACTGCGCCTAACCCTGTAACCAATCATACTTTTACTAAGGCGCTTGGATCATGGTTAGATCGTCCAACATTTTTTACGTTACCGGAGTTTTTACTAAAGCTGATGTTCGGTGAGATGTCGACACTACTCATTGATGGGCAAAAGGTATTGCCACAAGCATTGCAGGACGCAGGTTATGAGTTTAAACAGCCAACGTTCAAGCAGGCGTTAGAAGAGCAGAATTAATAGAACTTTGAAAGTTATAGAAAATGGTATGGTTTCATGTGAAACGCAGGTAATTCAAAAAGTTATTGAGTTATGTCTGTCAAAAATGACTAAAATAACTGACTAAATTGGACGTTTGAACACTATAGAGATATAAAAATCATGAAACCTCAATGAAATAAAATATCTGTATTCAGCGCGTAAGAAACTTGGCGTAAGATAGCTGCATCTTTATTTGATCAGATATTATTATGTGGTTTTTCTTTATTGTCGTTACCCAAATATTGGCGTCAACGACTAGTATCATTTTATGGTGGCTTATCAAGCCAAGACGTTCGATTACAAAAAAAGCAATTATATCATCCGTTTTCATTATTAATAATGTGGCGCTCATTTATGGGCTTAGTGAGTTTTGGCGTGAGCGTTTTCATGTCTATTTAGTCGTCAGTATTTTACAAGGCTTTATGATCTATGCGGCGATAATTACCTCAGCTATTGCTCTGATATATTATAAGTTATTAAGAGGTCAGCGCCGACCTAAGCTCATACGTAGCTTCGGCATCATGACATATATTGGTATCGTAAGTTTAGCGGTGTTTAATGCTTACTCGCCAGTGGTACATCAGTTAACGGTTACGACAACCAAACCATTAGATGAGCCGATAGATATTGCCTTAGTATCCGATACGCATTTAGGCAGATGGTTTGGCAATCGACAGATAGATAGGTTGGTCAATCTCATCGATGCTCAAGATGCCGACATGGTGGTGCTGGCAGGTGACGTGATGAATGATACTACCGTCTACTATGACAAAACCAACATGCATGAACATTTATCAAAACTACGCGCACCGCTTGGCGTATACGCGGTTTTAGGCAACCATGATTATTTAGGGTACGAAGAAGCAATCGCTGAAGCGGTAACCAATGCAGGTATCACCGTACTTGATAATGAGAGTGTGCTGCTTAATGACACGGTGTGGTTAGTCGGACGCTCGGATGATATGGATTCTACGCGTTTATCAGCCTCTGAATTACTGTCGAAGGTCGATACCGATAAGCTAACGGTGTTTTTGGAGCATCGCCCTACAGCGCTAGAAGAGATCAGCGATACACCTGTAGATTTGCATTTATCGGGGCATACGCATGGCGGGCAGATATTCCCGTTAACGCTATTAAAGCAGTGGTTTCAACCACTGGTACACGGCACCAAAAATATAAAGGATACGCAGTTTTTGGTATCTTCAGGCTATGGATTTGGTCCTGTACCATTTAGGTTGGGAACACGGTCTGAGATATGGATGATCAGGTTACAATCTGCCCTATAAACTGTTTAAGTAAATGACATAATGCCCATACTAAAAGCCTCTACTATATACAAGCATAGTAGGGGTTTTTTATACGCTACCAAACTTCCGCTTAAACTTTCTTTGTCTGGTCTAAATCTCTTTAAATACCAAAACTACTCCGGAATTACTCATGCGCTACGCATTTTTTATCACTATTTTTGTACTGTTGCAGCTTTTTAGTTTAGGAGCTGCATTAAGCTTACAGTGGTGGTTACAGCCTTTGATAAATCCTGCGCTACAAATTTCCATATGGATTGCTATATTTATCATTACCAATAGTTTGCTGCTACTGAGTGTAAAAAGGGTGTTTGCCAATAGCTATCGCTGGGTGAGTGGTTGGATGTTATTCATGCACTTTATGGTATTAACCGCGCTGCTGACCAGCCTGTTATACGGAGGGTATTGGTTAATAGTAACCTTTACTGACTACCGTGCTCTTAATCCTTCGGTAGTGGCAACAGGGTTGCGAGTACTTGCTCTGCTTATCTTTATTGGTCTATTTATTTATGCTTTATATAGCGCCTACATACCTGTTGTGCGTAAAAAAACGATTCATATTAATAAACCGATGGTAGAGCAACTGCGTATTGCGGTGGCCAGTGATCTACATATTGGTCGACTGTTTGGTAGTGGTGCGATAGATAGGCTACATCGCCTTGTCGTCCAGTCTGAAGCGGATATATTGCTGATGCCAGGCGATATTATGGATGACAATACCGACGCATTTATTGCCTACGATATGCAGGCGAACTTAACTGAACTATGTGCCAGCCTACCTTACGGGGTTTATGCGACGTTAGGCAACCATGACTTATACGGGTACGAGCAGCCCATTAGTCACTCACTGCGTAGTGCTGGCGTGCAATTATTGAACGATGAGGTTCATTGCCTAACGCATCAAGGGCAACCGATTTGGTTGGTTGGCCGTTTTGATAATCATAAACGTGCGCGCGTAGCGACGACAGAATTACTGGCGCAAGTAAATATAGATGAGCCCATTATATTACTAGACCATCGCCCTAGCGATATCGTTGAACATAGCCAGCTACCGATTGATTTACAAGTGTCAGGACATACTCATAATGGTCAAGTATTTCCCGCTAATTTTATCGTCAATGCGATTAACCGTCTAGGTTATGGTTATGAAGCGATTGGTCATGGACACTTTGTGGTGTCCTCCGGTTATGGCTTTTGGGGTATTCCATTCCGCTTGGGTTCGCGCTCAGAGATTTGGTTAATCGCTCTTAGTGGTAAGTAGTTGGCGGACAAAGCTGGCAAACTTGTCAATAATATTAGCTGCCTCATGACCAACACCCTTATGAATACTCATTAAATGAATAAAACCGTGCGGCGCGCCTAGCACAGTGTAGGTCTTAGTCGCGATGCGACTATCTTGTAATTGGTCAGCGTAAACGAGAGCCTCATCACGTAAGATATCTAGCTCAGCCGCCACAATATAGCTTGGACAAATGTGCGCATTATGACCATACATGGGTGAAGTAAGCGGATGTGAGCCTGTCAAAGTACTATGTTGCATGTAGGCGGTGTCAAACACTTCGACATCGTTGTAATCAAGTAGCAAGTCTTTACCATATAATGCCCAGCTAGGGTAAGTTGCCTCAATATCGGTGACAGGATAAAGAGGTAGCTGGGCAAGTGGACTAGGCAAGTCTTGCAACTTACTAATGATATCTTCTGCATCTAATCCTAGATTGAGCCATTGCGTAGCGTCTGGCGCAGTGATCTGCTGGGCGACCAAGATGGCCAAGCAACCGCCAGCACTATCCCCTGATAATACGATACGCGATGGCAATGCATCCAAAGTATGGCAGTGCTCAGCTAACCATTCATAAGCAGCTAGACAGTCTCTAAGAGCGGTTGGGGCAACATACTCTGGCGCCAATCGATAGTCGACACTGACCACAGACCAGCCTGTTCGTCTGCAAACTGTATGACAAAACTCATGATGAGTATCAATATCGCCAATACAAAACCCGCCACCATGAAAGAACAACATAACTGTTTTGTCGATGTTCGTTTCATCATTACCTTGCTTATGCTGTTGGTAGCAACGCACCGTCATATCATCGCCGTCAGCGTTCGCTATTATGTCATCTTGCCAGCGCACCACTGCACCAGTTTTTGCCTTACCTTGTGTACGAGTTTTCGCGTTGTTTTTTGCGTTGATTTCTGCATTATCTTTAATCAGCGACTTTGATTGGTTATCGAACTGTTGCCAGACGTCTGGCGCTTGCATAGCGACTGCATCGGCTGCAAATTTGTGACGCAGTGTCGGCAAACTATCCAAGCTTAACGGACGTTTAAGCTTATTGTTTAACGCTATAATCAGGCGCATGTGAGTATCAGTATGTGGATATTTCTGAATATCTGCACCATTAACAAGTGCATTTAACTTATCAAGTAAGGGCGTTGGTAGATAGCCAAGACTTTTTAGCATGTGGTGTAAGGCATGCTTTTGATAGCGTGCTGGTAAATGGAGAGTATCGCTAGAGTGGCGATGGTTTAGACGACTAAATGACAGATGACTGTTATTTAGTAAGCCGCCTTTTGGCGCCTCACTGTTTGCTCGATTGCGCAGCACTTTTATAATAGTAGCAATGTTATTCACCAGTACATTGACAGATGGCGTTGGTAAAACAGGCATAGTATTCCTTAGCGAATTTAGTAAAAAGAAAAACAACTTATAGCAGGTAGCTTGGTTGTAGTTAACAAACCTATGATGTCACGCACCTGTTTGCTGCTGGTTTTTAACGTCCTTTACGCGAGTCTTTATCTATGAAAACTCATTATTTCATCAAAAGCCAAAAATTCATCTCATTTAGGCTTGAAATTTATGCTTAGGGTCTTTATCAAGCAGCTATCAGAATACAATTGTATTGAACGTTTATTTATAAGAAATCTAGATTTTACGGTTTTATTTTATATTAAGTTTAAGCACCATTACTAAAATCATAAGGAGCTATTATGACTGAACAAGCACCCAATCATGAGTTTGATACCAATGATCCAAAGGCGGCTCAGAGTAATATTGAGCGTGAAGAAAGCCTTTTAGAGGAAACCATGAACGAATTTGATCCAGAAAACAACTCAGGCGCAGAAAGTACGGTTAAAAACGATATTGATATCGATGCTTTTCATGCACGTATTGCTGAGCTTGAAGGCGAGGTAAAACAAGCCAAAGAAGGAACGGCTCGTGCCAATGCTGAAGCTTACAATGCGCAAAAGCGTATGGAGCAAGAAACTGATAAAAGTAAAAAATTCGCCCTACAAAAATTTGCCAAAGATCTACTAGAGATCGTCGATAATTTAGAGCGCGCTATCGAGAGCGCTACTGATAACGACCCAGTGACTGAAGGTGTGCAGTTGACTCATAAAGCGCTACTTGCGGTCCTTAATAGACATGGCGTAGAGGTGGTCGATCCACAAGGCGAAAAGTTCAATGCAGACTTTCATGAGGCAGTCGGTATAGATGCTGACGCTGAAGCGGACACCGTTGGTACAGTATTGCAAAAAGGCTATAGCTTGAATGGCCGTTTATTACGTCCAGCTATGGTACGTGTTGGTCAATAAGTAAAGTGAGAATGAGAGTAAGCCTTATTAGAAGTAAGGATATTCACAAAACTTCACACAAAACCAAGTTAATGTACTGTCATTGACTTGAAAAAACACAAACACAAACCGATATAAAGCAACAAGTGACCACTTAAGGTCTGATACTCAAGCTTAGTGGCTTATATTAATAACTTGGTCTATTACTAAAACCAGTAATATCGTCCAGTTATTTAAAAGACTAGCGTGGGTAAGCAACAATCTTATAAACAGTAATTTAGAATAAATTTGGAGTAATTAATTATGGGTAAAGTAATTGGTATTGATTTAGGTACAACTAACTCATGTGTAGCCGTAATGGAAGGCGATTCGGTCAAAATTATCGAGAACGCTGAGGGTACACGTACAACGCCATCTATCGTCGCTTATAAAGATGACGAAACGCTTGTTGGTCAATCAGCCAAGCGTCAGGCAGTGACCAATCCAAGCAACACTTTGTTTGCAATCAAGCGTTTGATTGGTCGTCGTTTCGATGACAAAGTGGTGCAAAAAGACATCGGTATGGTGCCATACAAAATCGCTAAAGCTGACAATGGCGATGCTTGGGTTGAAGTGAATGGTAAAAAACTAGCGCCGCCACAGGTTTCTGCTGAAATCTTGAAAAAAATGAAAAAAACCGCTGAAGACTACTTGGGTGAGAGCGTGAGTGAGGCGGTTATTACTGTACCAGCATACTTTAACGACTCACAGCGCCAAGCGACCAAAGATGCGGGTAAAATCGCTGGTCTTGATGTTAAGCGTATTATCAACGAGCCAACCGCTGCTGCACTTGCTTATGGTATGGATAAAAAACAAGGCGATAGCACCGTTGCTGTTTATGACTTGGGCGGTGGTACCTTTGACGTATCAATCATCGAAATCGCTGATGTCGATGGCGAGCAGCAGTTTGAAGTACTAGCAACCAATGGTGATACATTCCTTGGTGGTGAAGACTTTGACTCAGCATTGATCGAATACCTAGTCGCTGAATTCAAAAAAGAGCAAGACGTGAACCTAAAAGGTGATTCTCTTGCAATGCAGCGTCTAAAAGAAGCAGCAGAGAAAGCAAAAATTGAGCTATCAAGCGCGCAAAGCACTGAAGTAAACTTACCATACATTACTGCTGATAGCAGTGGTCCTAAGCATTTGGTAGTGACCATCAGTCGCTCAAAACTTGAAAGCCTAACTGAAGAGCTGGTTCAGCGTACCATGGGTCCTTGTAAGATTTCTCTTGAAGATGCCGGTATCAAAATTGGCGATATCGACGATGTAATCTTAGTCGGTGGTCAGACACGTATGCCACTAGTACAGAAAAAAGTACAAGAGTTCTTTGGTCAAGAGCCACGTAAAGATGTTAACCCTGACGAAGCGGTAGCTGCAGGTGCTGCTATTCAAGGTGCCGTATTGTCTGGCGACAAAACTGACGTCCTATTACTTGATGTGACACCATTGACACTTGGTATCGAAACGATGGGCGGTGTGATGACGCCAATCATTGAGAAGAACACGATGATTCCGACTAAGAAATCACAAGTATTCTCAACAGCTGAAGACAATCAGCCAGCAGTAACGATTCAGGTCTATCAAGGTGAGCGTAAAATCGCTAATCAAAACAAACAGCTTGGCCGTTTTGATTTAACAGACATTCCACCAGCACCACGTGGTTTGCCGCAAATCGAAGTTACCTTTGATATCAACGCCGACGGTATCATGAATATCTCAGCGACTGATAAAGGTACTGGTAAAGCACAAAGTATTCAGATCAAAGCGGATTCTGGTTTGTCTGATGAAGAAGTCGAACAAATGGTACAAGACGCAGAAGCAAATGCTGCTGAAGACGAGAAGTTTGCCAACTTGGCACAAGTACGTAATGAAGCTGATGGTCGTATCCATGCGGTTCAAAAAGCATTGAAAGAAGCAGAAGATAAAGTCACTGACGAAGAAAAATCATCAGTAGAAGCGGCTATCTCTGAGCTTGAAACGGCGACCAAAGAAGATGATCATGATGACATCAAAGCCAAGCTTGAAGCGTTAGACAATGCTTTCTTGCCAATCAGCCAAAAGATCTACGGTGAGGCTGGCGCAGGTGCAGAAGGTATGGACCCAGGTCAGTTCCAGCAAGAAACTGAATCAGCGGATGCAAGCCAAGCCAATGATGATGTAGTCGATGCTGAGTTTACTGAAGTAGACGAAGACAAAAAATAATACCAAACCCAAAAACGCGATTAGCCGTCAAACTCGCTTAGTCTACTCAATGTAGTACTTATGCTCGTTATCTTTGCTATTCAAGTTTTTGAAAATGGTAGAATCGATACAAATTGATAAATCGTTAAATGAAAAAACGCATCCTTCGGGGTGCGTTTTTTTATGACCATGATTTTAGTGTTACTACTGTATATTATAAGGTTATGGTCTAAAAGCACTCACGATCAGTACTTCATAAGTCAAGCTGACACAAGGCTGGCCCTCTTCATCTGTTGCCGAAAAATGCTGCCAATAGTCTCGCTCAAATTGTTGCAAACGCGCTTTTGTCCACTTAAAAGGTTGAGCGTTGACTGATTGCGTTTGGTTGGTCGACACTCCTGTCAGTTTCATGTGTTTTAATACTGCATAAGGGGTTGTAAACAGTAGATCAAAACGCTGAGTTGATAGTACGACTCTCTCAAAGCCAGCATGAGTTAATGCTAGCTGCCACTCGCTCGTTTCTGGATAGTGAAGCCCTTGGTTGGTGAGCGTCTTGATTTGCAAAAAGTTATTGGCGGTAAAAGTGCTAAACAGCAACTGGCCGCCAACTTTTAATCGAGGTGCCGATTGCATGACAAAGCTCAATGGATTATCGAACCATTGCACCGCATTGGCACTAATTATCAAGCTATGAGCTCCTTCAAAATCTAAGGTTTCGGCATCGCCAATAGCAATCTGAGCGGTGGGTAGGATTGATTGCAAGGTCGCTGTCTGCTCAGAACATAACTCGTTGATTAGCCAATGCTGGCTTTGAATGTAGGCAGCTAGTAGGCGTGTCATTTGGCCAGTACCTGCCCCAACCTCTAATACACTGTCTTGCTTATCATGAGCAATATTAGCTAGTAAAGCTCGGCATGCTTGCTGCTGAATATGAGCATGCTGGTCATAGTCATATGCGTTGCCAAAATGGCGAGCGATGGTTTGTTTTCTGCTGCTAAAACGAGAAGGCGTGGCAAGTATTTCCATATGGCTTAGTACATCCAATTCAGTCAATTGTTGCTTGATATAGTCAATCTTATAAAAATCAGCTACGGTTTGAGCATACTTTTACTGGCCTCTCTTGTCATCAAATTATTTTGAACCAGCTGGAGTAGAGGCTCTGTCAAACATCAGTTCTCAGTATCTTCTCAATCATAATTGTTGTATTAGCCGCTCACAGTCTTCACTTGTCAGTTTGGCATTCATAACCAGACGAATACGAGCGGTGTTGGCAGGAACCGTAGGCGGTCTGATAGGCAGCGCATAAAATCCTGTTGCTTGTAACTGCTGTGCTTTGGCAATCGTGCGCGCGTTGTCCCCTAATAGGTAAGGCACAATAGGTGACTCATAGGTTACATTTTGACGGATAGGCGTTGTTTGCTGTGACTGATTGATGGCTTTGCTAATTTTTGTAGATAACTTGGCTAAGTGGTTGCGTTGGTCATTAAGTGTTGGCATTTTTGCTAAAATAAAGCGTGTCCATGCATGGTTGATTGGGGGTAGGGCGGTGCTAAATATTAGAGGACGCATATGGTTGATCAGCCATTGTTTGACAATATCATCACACATAATATAAGCCCCAACTGAGGCAAAGGCTTTGCCAAAGGTACCAACCAAGTAATCAATGTCTGCTAATGTTTTCGTCTCTTCTGCTAGCCCTAAGCCCGTCTCACCTAACACACCGATAGCGTGCGCCTCATCGACATATAGCTCAATGCGTGCATCTTTAGCCTTTAGTTGTACCAACTGAGGCAAATCCGCACGGTCACCATCCATACTAAAAACGCTTTCAGTAACGATAATGATGCGCTCAACATCAGACCCTGCTTGTTCAATGAATTTGGCTAAATGTTCATAATCATTATGGCGGTAGCGGCGATAGCCGACAAGTTTGTTTTGGCTTAAACGTAGACCGTCAATGATGCTCGCGTGTACCAGTTTGTCTGCCAACACAAGCGTGTTGACGGGTAGAGTGGTCAATGCTGGCAAGATCCCAATATTGGCATGATAACCACTGTTCAATACCAATACAGACCTTGGTATGGGCATATCTTGGCGACACACGGCAGTGTGATACCACGCTTGCATTTCAGACTCCAATGCTTGCAACTGGGTATCATTTCCTGTGAGTAACCGTGACGAAGTCGCACTCATCTTAGGCAGTTGTACTGTTGATAGTGCTTCTAATTGTCTAAAAAATTCAGCTTGCATCTCACCATCACTGCCCAACCCAAGATAGTCATTACTGGCGATATTAAGCAGCGTATGACCATTGTGTATAACGTAGCGTCCCCGATGCTCTAGGTTTGGCAGATGTCGATATTGCTGTTGAGACTTCAGATGCGTTAGTGTGTCACGCAATTGCTCTATGATAGAACTTGTCATATACGGTTGTTCCTTTGCTCTGCCTCTGATTTTCTGACTTTTTTATTCAAGTAATGAGTAAGAATTATTGCACAAAAACGTTAGTTGTAACAAAAAATTTCATATAACGGGGTTTGTAACCCAGATGATGACAAACACTTTCAAATCTTAACTCTCGTACCGTTAAACACTGACAGAGTGTAAGAAATAGTTTGTTACTATATCTTCATCGTTAGCAAACAAGGCGATATGGCTATAACAGCCAACACTAATAACTAACTTGTTTGTCAATTTTGTTCGAAGGAGATAATAATGAAAGCCTTACAAAAAACATTACTTGCACTAGCAGCTGGTTCTTTATTAAGCGTAAGTGCACAAGCTGCCGTGTCGTATGGCAATGGTTATACTGGTCAACCGTATGTCGGTGTAAAAGTTGGTCAATTTGATCTAGACGTCAATGGTGCTGATGATCCTACCGCATATGGTGTCTACGGTGGTTACAACTTTGATCCTAACTTTGGTATTGAAGCTGAGTATGTAGGTTCAGATGACGCTGATTATAGAAACGGCGACATTGATGCCAAAACCTATGGCGCTTATGGTACTTACCGCTATGCTTTCCCAAATACTGCCTTATATGCCAAAGGTAAAGTAGGTATCGCTAAAACAGAAGTAGAAGGCGATTATACAACTGCAGGAGTACGTCGTTCTTTCTCAGATGATGACACCAGTCTTGCAGGTGGCGTAGGTCTAGGCTATGCAATCAACCAAGATTTTAACGTTGAAGCTGAATATGCCGTCACTGGTAGTGATGCTGACCTTATGACAGTAGGCGCACATTTAAAGTTCTAATGCATGTTTAAGTTACTACTATAAAAATAAAAAACGATCACTTTATGTGGTCGTTTTTTTTGGCTATAACTTTTATCATAAAATTATGTTTGGTACACTATCTATAATCATAACTAATGGTATCATATTGATTTTTAAGAGATTATTTATCATCAAAGTGTGCTACATTAAAAGTCAGAACTGCAAAGGAGGATACGCTGATGATTGAGACTATTTGGATGATTGAACCTTGGCACTGGCTGGTATTGGGCTTTTTGTTGATGATTGCCGAGATATTTATTCCCACCTTTGCAAGCCTTTGGTTTGGGGCTGCTGCCGTTATCGTTGCTGCCTTATCATGGCTGCTACCTGTCCCATTAATATTACAAGTTATCATCTGGTTAGCGTTATCAGTATTGTTCATGTTTGCATGGGTTAAGTATATTAAGCCATTGTCAGTAGACCGTACCAAAGCCGGATTAGGCGGCGGGGTTATCATCGGTGAAACTGGTATGATTATAGTCAAACCGCAAGCAGGAAAGTTAGGTGTGGTACGATTTAATGTACCGATTGTAGGGGCAGATGAATGGGCGTGCCGAGTCAATGATGATTCTGTTGAAGTGGGTGATCGGGTTGTGGTGACAGATATAAGCGGTAATGAGCTGATTGTTGCACCAACTAGGCGCATAGAAGCTCAAGCGGTCAATCGCCCCAACATCGCTCCTACTGTTGAGAGTCCTTCTGTTGCAGCCAAAGCAAAGGTTGGTAGGCTAAACCTTAATAAACCCGGTCTTGATAGAGATCGCTTGAAAAAAAAGTTTATGGATAAATAATTTATCGGACGGTTTGATTATTCACATTTAATTAGTAGCATAGAATGCTATCTCCTTTTTATCATAGTCATTATTTGTCATACCATACGATACACTAGCGTTGTAAATATTAAATAAAAAGGACATTGCTGCTCCATTTATAGCAATGGTTCAAGGAGAGTGTTATGAACAGTATCATAAACAGTATGAATGGTCTTAGTATTGTGATGGTTGTATTAATTGCCCTAGTCATTTTTACCGTTTTCAAAAGCGTGTGTATCGTACCGCAGGGGTACAAGTGGGTGGTGCAGCGTTTGGGTAAGTACCAGCAAACGCTAGAGCCTGGCTTTAGTCTCATTATCCCCTTTGTGGATAGAATTGCTTATAAGGTCACGACTAAAGACATTGTGCTTGATATTCCCTCACAAGAAGTGATTACTCGCGATAACGTGGTCATCATCGCAAACGCGGTGGCCTATATCAATATCATGCGCCCAGACAAGGCGGTCTACGGTATCGAAGATTATGAGCATGGTATCCGTAATTTGGTACAGACTTCCTTACGTTCGATCATCGGTGAGATGGATTTAGACAATGCGTTATCTAGTCGTGATGAGATCAAAGCACTACTCAAGCAAGCGATCTCAGAAGACATTGCCGACTGGGGTATTACCCTAAAGACAGTTGAGATCCAAGACATCAATCCTTCCTCGACCATGCAAGCATCGATGGAAGAGCAAGCAGCGGCAGAGCGTCTACGCCGTGCAACAGTGACCCGTGCTGATGGTCAAAAGCAAGCAGCTATCCTAGAAGCCGACGGCCGCCTAGAAGCGTCACGCCGTGATGCTGAAGCGCAAGTCGTGCTTGCTAAAGGTTCAGAGGAATCTATTCGTCTTATCACCGCTGCTATGGGTGATGAAGAGATGCCCATTGTCTACTTACTTGGTGAGCAATATATCAAGTCGATTCGTCAGCTGGCTGAATCTGACAACTCAAAAATGGTGGTATTGCCAGCAGATATCTTAAGTACCGTAAAAGGTATGGTTGGTGATAAGTTAAAAGTGTAACAGACGATAGCCGACTATAAACGTACATAAAAAAGACCTCGAGTGAGGTCTTTTTTATAACTGATAACTGGCTCTATGTTTCATGAGCCTAGATGACTTTAGAGAAGCGATCTTTATGTTTTGTCTCAAGATATTCATCAAATACCATGGCTACGTTACGTCCTAACAAGCGACCTTTTGGTAATACACGAATGCCAGCGGCGTCCATATCAACAAGCCTATCTTTTTGCATCTCACCCAATTGTTGAATTTCCTCAATAAAGTAAGTAATAGCATCGATGCCAAATTTCTGATTGACGTCTTTAAAGTCGATATAATCGTGACAGAGTAAATTCATAATCACATATTCACGCAAGCGATCTTTGATAGAAGTCTTGATGACTTTTACCGCTGGCATGATAGCAGGGTTGATCTGCGCCGCCTCGATACTGGCTTGATAGGCTTGTAGATCGGTATCGTTTTGTAGGATGTAGCGGGTATTGGCATTGGCAATTTGACTGATGGATGAGACACCAAAGCCTAGCAAGTCACAGTCGCCCATGATGGTGTAACCTTGGAAGTTACGATGCAGCTTGCCTTCGCGCTGTGCGACAGCCAACTCGTCATCAGGCTTGGCAAAGTGGTCGATACCGATATATTGATAGCCCGCCTCAGTCAGTGTATTGATGGTATTGCCAAGCATAGTGAGCTTAGCCGCTGGATCTGGCAGGTCTTCGTCTTTAATTTGACGCTGAGCTTTAAAGCGCTCTGGCAGGTGCGCATAGTTAAATACCGACAGACGATCTGGTGACATCTCGATGATACGGCGTACCGTTGTGTCCAAGGTAGCAGGCGTTTGATGCGGCAGACCATAAATTAGATCAATATTAATAGAGTGAAAACCCAATTCACGCGCTTCAGTGAGTACGTTTTCAATCAATTCTGCTGAATGCACACGATTGACCGCGATTTGTACGGTCTCGTCTAAATCTTGTACGCCTAAGCTGACTCGGTTAAAACCAAGGCTGCGCAATACTTTTAAGGTCTCGCCACTCAACTCACGTGGGTCAATCTCGATAGAGTAGTCGCCTTCATCTTCAGGTAAAAACTCAAACTGGGTCTGCAAAAACTCCCACAATTGTACCATCTCTTTGTCACTTAGGAAGGTTGGCGTACCACCGCCTAAATGTAGTTGCTTAACCAGTGGTTTATCACTACCATCTGGCACAGCCAATAAGCGACGTTTATGTTTAATCTCTTTGATGAGGTATTGTAGATAATCACCTGAGTCGCTATTTTTTTTGGTGATAATTTTATTACAGGCGCAGTAGTAGCAAAGATGACGACAAAATGGAATATGAAAATATAGGGATAATGGAGCACGAGCTTCACGGTTTTGCAAAATTTTTGTTTCAAGACCCTCTGGCATCGGTGAGAACTCTAACGCGGTCGGGTAAGAAGTATAGCGTGGCCCTGAGCGATTGTATTTATTGATCATCGCTTCATCGAATGCTGGTAGCTGTTTGCTGGTAATGCTGCCGCGCGTACTGGCGTACGGATTATCTGGCTGCATGACAGGGCGTACTGTAGTCGGCTGCTCGTTAGCATGATTATAAGGCTGCTGGATATTTTGTTTTGAATGATCCGTCATGCGACACTCCTCGTTTTGACTATAGTATGGTTAACTGTTGTAGAGTTAACCGCTAACGACGCAAACATCGATTAGTAATTTATTTTAGTAGCACGTTTTGTACTCATTTTATCCAAAACGACGATAGATAAAAGGATTGTTTATCGCGTTATTTACAGATAAGTGGACAGTCGCTAGTATAACAAATCCTTACTCGCAGTGGGGAGCTTAATGGATTTTTTAGTATGTTAAATATTGCTTATTTTTTTTGATAAAAAAACCCTAGAATTCATCTAAGGTCTTTTTTATTCGGTTAAATTTGGGTGATATTTATTCTCTTAATTGAATCGCATTACCTACGGCCTGATTGTTGATCTCAGTTTTGCTAAAAGGCATGCGTATCCAGTCCTTAGCAGAGTAACGACGCGTTTGATCACGATGATAAGGTCGCGTCGTATCTGAAGCTTGTGAATAACCTAATAGCGCCTCTACAACGGGACCTTTACTATCAAAGGTTACCGCTTGCATATAAGTGGGGCCGTGGGTGATTGGCCCATATGTGCCATCGTCGTTTTGACTTGAGCTTGCGACATTGAAGATGCCTTCGCCTCCGAAGCCACCATGCATTGAGATTTTCTCACCGTTTGTGCCTTCATCAATGACGAACTGTAAATCGGCAAGCGTGGCATCAAGTGCAATATTTTTACTATTGTAATAGTTGATAGCGTCGCCTAGAGCAGTACGCGTTTTGTCATTGATGATTAAATCACGAGGGGTATTGATAGGATCATTTTTATCAAATGGAGTGTTAAATCCTGCATAACTATTAAACCCAAAGTTGGTCCAGAATTTTCTGAAAACATGAGCGCCTTGGCTATCAAGGTTATTACGACGATCCCAGTTACTCAAGATAGTACAAGCTTGAGTAGCATCGATGGTACCACCACCAGTTAGAGGCAAGGTCGGAGCAGCTTGACAATCGTCTAAAACATCATCCAGTACCAATTCAGCACCATAACTGCGATTGCCGTAGACAACTTCTTGCATATTATCAAGATTGAAAGTAGTGCCGCCTAGACCATCCGTATTATCCAATCGATCGAATATTTGAGTAAAGGCCATACGAGTACGTGGAGACAATGGCGAGGCATCTTCAGAGAGAGGTAATAACTCACGTCTCAATAACGGTGAAAATCCTGTTAGGGGCTTATCTGCATTACTCAGCCAATAAGAATCGTTTGAGTTAAGCACATAGTCATCACGAATTAAGAACGGTAAATTTGAGCCGCCAAAGATACCTGCTTGCGGTGAATCTGCATCATTACCCCATTCACAAGCGGCAGTACTACCATTGAGCGCAGGTAAGTTTGATGCTATTAAAGCGCCAAGAGCGGGACCAGCATTAGCACTACAGGTTGCTAGTTTTTCTGCGGTCACATTAGGCACGGTTGAGATATCTGCATACAGTGCTTTACCGTAACGGTCGGTTGCGATGGTATTAACAAACCCCAGGCCTAGAATGTTTTGCATTCTATCTTTTAAGTCCTCAACGCTAGTTGCCATATTCATACTACGCCACTGATTGAGCGCGCGGGGATTTTCAGAAGCTGCATCGCGAATAGTATAGGCGACGTTGCTTGCGTCCCCCCAACCAGGCAGTTGACCGTTTAGCGCTTTGGCATTCAACATAGGTCCATAGTGAGACACATATAACGATTCAACGCGTTCCCCGCCATCTGGCAACTTAACGGTTACCTCAACTTCTTCGATATCACGCTGCTCAAGCATACCGTCGCTATTTAGATAGTTATACTTCATCGGGTCACCGTTTACCAAGCTTAGCTGATAAAGGGTAAAGCGTTTGGCGGTAGAAACCGTGTGACTCCATGCCACATCCTTGTTAAAACCGATATTGATAAAGGGCTGACCTTGTTGGGCCGCCCCCATCACATCCAGCTTACCTGGCATAGTCAGATGAAACTCATAGAAGCGCTGAACACCGCTCCATGGTTCATGCGGGTTACCATAAAGAATACCCTTGTCGGTACCAGTCACATCGCTACCAAAGGCATAAGCATTACTACCGCCATTTAAGACGTTGATCGTTGTCATATCGAATTCAGGCACGGATTCGGCTACTGGGTTTGTCGCAGCGCTGCTCATTCTTGAGCTGCCCATCACTACATTTTGCGCTGGCGGTGCAGCTGCTGCGATAGCACCGACAAAATTAGAGAGTCCACCGCGCAGGTTGGCTTTGCCATAAACTGTCAATAAATCATCGGTAGTGATTTCTCGGACCCATTCAGCATTGGCACAAGCGGGGTCGATATTGGCAGCTCCTGTATCGCGTAAGTACCTGCTATATCCTGCCGCATAACCTGTTACCGCATCGATAGTTTCAGGATCTTGAGCCGCTAGGAATTCAGCACGTCGCTCAGGAGAGTTGTACCACGTATAAAATACATCGTTGGCTAAGTTGCCTTGATCACCTAGGTACCGCATACTCTCACCGCTAGCGACCACCAGTTCATGTGCTAGGGAGCAGAGGTTGTCCTCGGCAAAAGCATAGCCTACCCCGTAGCCGAGACTTTTATAATCATTAGCAGTGATATGAGGTATACCGAACTCGGTACGCTGAATGTCTACGGAGTAAGTTGGTTGAGAAATCGTAAAGTCGTCATCGTCGTCGCCAAAACACCCAGACAGCCCAAAAGAAACTGCGACTGTGAGTAGCGCGAGCCTAGGCACACGCTTATTAAGCATATCAATGCTCATAAGCTTATCCATCCATGGTTAGTTGGTGTGTATAAAGCCGTTAAAAACAATAATTATCGAGCTTTATATGATCAATAAAATCCTTTTATTGCCAATGCTCTTTAATACTGATGGCCATCCTGTACCAATCAGCCAACGCTAAATATAAGAGCATTTACTCATCATATAACAACATCGGTCATCTACACCAGTGATAAAACACGACATTTGCGCGTTGGTTAATAATACTTTATGATTAATGGCTCTCTATATTAGGAAACGCCGATGTCGTTTGCTCAAGTTTATACCCGTTCGGTCGTGGGCCTACATGCTCCCAAAGTCATCATTGAAGTACATTTGTCCCAAGGCCTGCCAGCATTGACCATTGTAGGTTTGCCAGAAGCTGCTGTACGCGAGAGTAAAGATAGAGTGCGCTCAGCCATTCTTAATTCAGGATTTCAATTTCCCAATCGCCGTTTGACTATTAACTTAGCCCCAGCAGACCTGCCTAAAGAAGGTGCTAGGCTAGATTTGCCGATTGCTATCGGTATCTTGGCAGCCAGCGATCAGATTGATCCAGAGTCACTGTCAGGGTTTGAGTTTATCGGTGAGTTGGCACTGAATGGTGAGCTTCGGCAGGTGACAGGCAGCTTAGCAGTCGCACGCGCGATAAAAGCGGAAGCGTTGGCTTTAAAATCGTCAAAAGTATCGAAGTCGTCAAAAAATAGTGAGCCACCACTGAATGAGCAACACCAAAAACCACAAACCGCAGCGTTAATCGTACCGATTGATAATGGCGCTGAAGCTAGCCGTGTCGATGGCGTTACGATATTGGCCGCCCAAAACTTAAAGGCTGTCTGTAATCATCTGCAATCGCTAACAGACCCCAGTGCTACAGATACGCATTTAGAGGTGGTCCAGTCTAAACCAACACAGCAGCATACAGGTTATAAAGTAGATTTGGCAGATGTCAAAGGTCAGCATCATGCTAGGCGCGCGCTAGAGATTGCCGCAGCGGGTGGTCACTCGCTGTTATTTACAGGGCCGCCTGGCTCAGGCAAAACATTGATGGCATCACGGCTGCCGACTATCATGCCGGATCTAAGTGATGAGGATGCGTTAGAAGTGGCGAGCACCTATTCTGTTGCAGATAGCGACTACGATTATGGCACACGGCCATTTAGACAAGTGCATCACACCATATCAGCGGTGGCCTTGGTCGGTGGTGGCTCACGCCCCAAACCTGGTGAGATTACGCTTGCCAATAAAGGTGTGTTATTCCTTGACGAATTACCAGAATTTGATCGTACGGTGTTAGAAGTATTGCGTCAGCCGCTAGAAGCCAAGCAAATCACCATCAGCCGTGCCAACTCGCAGATGACCTTTCCAGCAAACTTTCAATTGGTGGCGGCGATGAATCCTTGCCCGTGCGGCTACGATGGTGACGGAACAGGCCGCTGTCGTTGTCGACCTGAACAGATTAAGCGTTACCAAGACAAGTTATCAGGACCGCTACTAGATAGGATCGATCTACATATTACCGTGCCAGCATTACCGATAGCAGACCTGCAAAATGCCCAAGCTGGCGAAGGCTCCGAACAGGTACGCACGCGAGTAGCCGCCGCGCATAAACATCAGTTAAAGCGTCAACAGAAAGTAAATAACGAGCTGAGCCCTAGCGAGATTGATAAGTATATTCAGTTGGGCGAGGGCGAGCAGCAATTACTACAGCTCGCTCAGCAACGCTTAAATTTATCTGCCCGTGGTTATCATAGAGTGTTGCGAGTGGCGCGTACCATCGCTGATCTTGCCGATAGTATCGATATTACCAGCGCCCACGTGTCTGAGGCGCTGAGTTATCGTAGTAAGTAGTTTATTATTGAATTAAAACAGCCCAGTGATATTACCCGCATCGTCTAAATCAATATGCTCAGCAGAAGGGGTTTTAGGCAGGCCAGGCATTTTCATGATAGGGCCGCAAATGACCACGATAAACCCTGCGCCAGAGGAAATACTAATATCGCGCACATGAATATCAAAGCCTGTAGGTCGACCAAGTAGTTTGGCATTATCACTAAGCGAATACTGGGTTTTGGCGATACATACTGGCATCTTATCAAGATTCAATGCTTCTAGGCGGCGTATTTTGGCCTCGGCCAGACTACTGATATCAATATCATCTGCCCCATAGATGCGCTGTGCAATCGTGCGAATTTTATCCGCAATGCTGTTGTCACTGTCATAAGCCAAACGAAATTGGCTGGGTTTATGACTGTTATCCTCAAGCAGCTTAATTAAAGAGTGTGCTAATTCTTCACCGCCCGCGCCGCCTTTCTCCCATACTTGCGTTAAGGCAACTTCCACACCTTTTGCTAGGCAGGCTTGTCGTACTAGCTCAATCTCAGCGTCCGTATCACTGACAAACTGGTTAATGGCGACGACTACAGGCAGTTCGTAGACTTCTTGCATATTTTCGATATGCTTCATTAAATTTGGCAGGCCTTGCTCAAGCGCTGCTAAGTTTTCAGTGGTTAGATTGTCTTTAGCGACACAACCATTGTATTTTAACGCTCGAATGGTGGCGACAATAACGGCTGCATCAGGCGTCAATCCTGATAAGCGACACTTAATGTCACAAAACTTCTGCGCACCAAGGTCGGCACCAAAGCCCGCCTCAGTAAGGGTATAGTCTGCCAAATGCATGGCAACGCGAGTCGCAATGACCGAGTTGCAACCATGGGCGATATTGGCAAAGGGGCCACCGTGGACGATGGCAGGCGTGCCCTCAATCGTCTGTACCAAGTTTGGCTTGATAGCTTCTTTTAGGAGTACTGCCATCGCACCATGAGCATTGAGGTCTTTGGCGTAGATTGGCTGTTTGTCTTTGTTATACGCTATTAAGATATTGCCTAGGCGTTGTTTTAAATCGTTCAAGTCTGTCGCTAAGCAAAAGATAGCCATCACTTCAGAAGCAACGGTGATATCAAAACCATCCTCACGCATCACGCCATCAGTAGTTTTGCCAATGCCGCTGATAATATTGCGTAATTGACGATCATTCATATCGACTGCCCGACGCCAGAATACTTGTTTGGGATCGATATTGAGCGCATTACCTTGATAGATATGATTGTCTAATAGCGCCGCCAGCAGGTTATTTGCCGCCCCAATCGCATGAAAGTCACCGGTAAAATGCAGGTTGATATCTTCCATGGGCAGTACTTGCGCGTAACCGCCACCAGCTGCGCCGCCTTTAATTCCAAATACCGGGCCGATGGAGGGCTCACGTATGGCAACCGCCGTTCTTTCACCGCTGTTTTGTTGCTTGTGGATACGGTTTAGTGCATCTGCTAAGCCGATGGTGACCGTGGTTTTGCCTTCACCAGCAGGCGTTGGGTTAATGGCAGTGACCAATATTAATTTGCTCTGCTTGGCCTTAGCTGGCATGGCAAACACATCGGCTGGATTTATTTTTGCTTTATAATGTCCGTACGGTTCGATATGAGTGGTTGATAAACCAAGTTTTTGTGCAATGTCATTGATAGGCTGTAAGGTAACACTTTGGGCGATGGCAATATCGCTAGGTACGGTCATATCAAAGGTCTCGTTGCAGAATGCAAGTGCGTAGGGTAAAGGGTTATTTGCTTAGTGTTTTAAATGTTGTAAATACACTAGAGCTTAATTCTTCAAAAGGTATTCAACCAAAGCGGCAAAATCATCAAATGCTCGAGTAGGATTTAGCTCCCGAATGTCTTGCCCGTAGTTATAACCATAAGACAGCCCAAGGGTGTCCATATTGGCATTTTGTCCGGCTAATATATCGTTTCTTGAATCACCAATCATAATCGCTTGTTCTGGGGTGACATTTAACGTGTCGCAGACATAGAGTAGCGGCGCGGGGTCTGGTTTTTTAACAGGCAGGCTATCACCGCCTAAGACTTCTACAAACACATCCTGCCAGCCAAAAGATTGCAAGATTTTGGGGACGAAACGAATGGGCTTATTGGTCACTAACGCCAACGTATAGCCTGCAGCTTTGAGTTTTTTTAGTCCGTTATCTACATCTGGGTAGGCGACGGTTTTGCTACCGCTAATATTGTTATAAGCGGCAAAAAATACTTGCTCTGCGTGATCGGCCTCTTCAATCGTCAGCTCACCTTCTAAGACTTCTATTTTGCCTACCAACGCGCGCTCGACCAGCATTCTTGAGCCATTGCCGACCCAATTGCGTATGGTGTCGAGAGAGTAGGTTTCTTTACCGAGAGTGGTTAGCATCGCATTGGTCGCATCAGCCAAATCTGGCACACTATCAATTAAGGTGCCATCGAAATCAAAAATTAACAGTTGCTTATCCATTATTCCTCGCTACCTAGAAGTATTGCATTCGTTTTTTAAGTTATCAGATTTAAATTTTAGGTTTTCGTTCTGTCTTACCATAGCACAGCAAACCATTAAAACTAACTGTTACTAATGTTTTTAATATCTGACTTTTAACATATGCTATTCAACCTCTTTATAGCGCGCGCGGTGTTCCTTTTTCATCTTTAGATAGGTTTCGTTTTCGCGGCATTCATCCCATTTTTGTTTAAAAATACGTGCAGATTCCGCTTTGATAGGATCCTCCTCTTGCCGTGGCAGTTCTTCACGACCATGCGCGCCGCTTTGACCTTTTTTATCATCAGGTACGGGACCTTTATATTTTTTGCCGCCTTTATGATTGGCGTAGCGACGCGCACGGGTATAGCCCATTTGGATAAATTTGCGTGCCATATCGGCACCGACAAAGTCATCAGCAGCTAGATAATCCAAAAACATCTGATAAATGGTCTCGCTGCTTTCGGTTGCAATATCAGGCGTGGCAAAGCGCCAATGTGGCAATATTTCGGACTTATAAGGCTCAACCAATAGGACGCCTTGCTCACCGCGACCGACACGGTATAGCTCAGGATGCGCGCGCAAATCTAGGTTTTTATAATCCAAATCATAATCAAACTCTCTCATAGTCTTTCCTTATTCGTAGTCATTTTTTTAGTATTGAGCTATCAAATTTATCATTATCAATACTATCGAGTATACTGAGCACCCCTGTCTAAAAAACAGCACAAAAATGTTATGCAACCGTGACAGTAAGCGTTTAGCATAAGAAGAGTCATTAGTAGAATCAATCATTGGGCAGGTCTGAGTAGGTAGATGTCATGACAGTTAGTAAAAATATCGTAAATAAAAGCAGTCTAGCTAGCTCGACTTTTACGATGTCATTAAAACGTGCATTCATACTATTAGCGCTGCTGCTTATAAGTGTGCTAAGCACTAATACTGCTCATAGTGCGTGGTTTGAGCGTTTGATACCGCAAGGAGAAAGTTATACAGTACGCGAGACAGATCGTGATTTGGCGTTTGTGATTGATGGTTTTATCTATGATGCGCGTACGTCTTGTTTTTTAGCAGTGGGCGATCGGGTGATATTTTTTGAAGGGCGGCATGGTATTGATTACCGCGCGACGATTTATGATTTGGACTCGCGTGAGCGCTGTCAGCTGCTCTTACGCGGCCGGTTGTATCAAGAATAGATCGAACCAAAAATTAAACATAAAAAAAGCCCCAAACATTGCTGTTCGGGGCTTTTTAGAATTCGTCAAACGAATGGTGGCTCGAGGCAGGATCGAACTGCCGACACACGGATTTTCAATCCGTTGCTCTACCTACTGAGCTATCGAGCCGTCTCGTTGAGGTCGCTATTAAACTAAATATACGCGTTGCTGTCAAGCTATTTTTGCATAATTATGAGAAAAGCTTAAAAATAGGTGGGTATAAGCAGTCAAAATAAAGACAATGTTACTTTTGCTCACTCTTTAACACGCAGTAGCTCATACTTGCTCATAATACGATGAATGTCTGTATCAACAGGGACAAACTCACGAACACCTTTTTTAACCTCAGCATCATAGACCAATTTAATAAACTTAGCATCAATGGCGCGGCCTTTATTTTGCGGGTGTACGGTCAAATACTGCAAGCGCTTGGCATTGGTTTGCCCGTCATCGAAGCAGGCTACCGCAGCGATGGGTTTATCATTAAACATACCGACGTATAAATATTGCCCACGTTTAAAACCTTGCGTAACGATATTTAATACTTCTATGCCACTAGGCTGCGTATCATCGCTATCATATAAGGCATGCAAGCGCTCAGATAACTCATTTTCACGCGCAGGTTTTTTGATGAGTGGGGCATCCAAGCTATTGATGGCAATCGCTTCTAAAGGCATAGTTGGTTCCTAGTAAATTGATATAGCATGGCGTTGTAAAGTCGGCGCAGGTAATGATTGATAAAACTGAATTCACTATTTTAGCAGAATGACATGATTTTGTACGCGGTTTAACGCTTGGTCATGGCGGTAAATGGTAGGGTTTGCTATGATAAGGTTATTATTTTTTAACGTTATTAATAATAACTAGTTTTTTTGACTATTTGTGTTTTATCGTTCTCACATTTGGACCTCGCCGGGCTTTTTTAGGCCTGTTTTTATTGTTTGCTTTTCATTGATAGAGAGTAGCCATGACAACTGATTCAAACTTAAATCTACACGGCCGCCCAGCACGCACGGCCACCGTTGAGCGCAATACTGCTGAGACGCAAATCACTTGTACAGTCAATCTTGATGGAACCGGTCAAGGAGTTGTCGATACTGGCGTGCCATTTTTAGATCATATGCTTGATCAAATTAAGCGTCATGGTTTGTTTGACCTTGACATCAAATGTACTGGCGATACTTACATCGATGATCACCACAGCGTCGAAGATACGGGCATTACCCTTGGGCAGGCATTCAATAAAGCACTTGGCGATAAAAAAGGCATCCGTCGCTACGGACATTTTTATGCGCCACTTGACGAGTCATTGACCCGTGCCGTTGTCGATCTTTCAGGTCGCCCTGGGTTACACATGGACATTCCGTTTACGCGCTCGCACGTGGGTACTTTCGATGTCGATCTATTTAGTGAGTTTTTCTATGGCTTGGTTAACCACTCGTGGATGACCGTGCATTTAGACAATCTCAAAGGTAAAAACAGCCATCATCAGATCGAATCTACCTTTAAAGCTTTTGCTCGTGCGCTACGTATGGCGTGTGAATATGATGAGCGTGCATTGAATACGCTACCGTCGACCAAAGAGGCGTTCTAGATGAGTAGAGCTACTAAAATTGCACTATTAGATTATGGCATGGGTAATTTGCACTCTGCTGGCAAAGCACTATCAGCAGTAGGCGCAGACGTCTCTATCACCAATGACCCAAAAGTCGTCGCTGCTGCCGACAAAATCGTTTTCCCCGGTGTCGGAGCCATGCGCGATTGCATGATTGGTATGCATGAAGCGGGTATTGATGAGGTCGTGCGTGATGCGATATTTAACAAGCCTGTGATGGCTATCTGTGTCGGTATGCAGGCGTTGTTTGAGCAGTCGGCGGAGAATGGTGGCACGGACTGTTTGGGCATCTTAAATGGCACGGTAGAAGCCTTTGACCCGGCGTGGACGGACGAGCAAGGCGCGACGATTAAAGTGCCGCACATGGGCTGGAACACGATTACGGAGATGGATACTAGCCACCCGTTATGGAATGGTATTGAGGACAACGCGCATTTTTACTTTGTACATAGCTATTACTGTGCGCCTGCCGATAGCGCACAAGTGGCGGCGGTATGTGACTATGGGCAGCCATTTTGCGCCAGCGTTATCCAAGACAACTTATTCGCCACCCAGTTCCATCCAGAAAAAAGCCATACTGCTGGCTTGCAGCTGTTAAAGAATTTCGTCGAGTGGGATGTGTAGATAGGTAGTAAACATAAATTGCATACTTGCTTCAGAATAGGGTAGATTATCGTTTGTATAATCTGCCTTTTTTATTATCCGTTATTTTTATTATTCATTTTTAGTTATTGTTGCTTAATGATACGCTCAATTATTTTTTGCTCGCTTATACTTGGAATATCTCAGTGGACTTTACCGCCTTTAAAATTGATATCATCGACATAACAGGATTGGCCAAAGATGCGCTGCATATTTATGTTGGCGTCGGCGTCTATCTGCTTTGTCTACTCTTACTGCTACCTATTATCAAAAAGCAAGGTATTCGATCATTCATCGCATTGATCGTGGTGACGGGTGTCGCTCTATTAGGTGAGTATTTGGACAACCGTCATATCATTAGACCAAGAGGGTTTTTTGCATTAGGAATGGTAGATATCAAGGCAAGTTTTCATGATTTGGTGAATACTTGCTTAGTACCTTACGTGCTACATGCATTAAATAAGTGGACAGCCATCTTTCGACCAGCCAATAAACCTGCCTCATTGACCAAACGCCATAAAAAAACGGACTATTAAACAGTCCGTTTTTTTTTTGCTATTTGAGCTTATGATTTTAGCAGCTAATCTTATTTTTTGGCCTCATCATACAGCTCGCGTACTACGTCGCCAATCACCTTAATACCATCCGTCAGCGTCTGCTCATCGGCGGCGATGCTCATACGGATACACTCGTGCGCGTGCTGGTAATCGCTGACGTCGACACCAGGGAAGAAGTATTTGCTTGGCACAATCAATGTGCCTTTTTCTTTGAGACGCTCGTACAGCTCAAGGGTAGTAATCGGCAAATCTTTAAACCATAACCAGAAAAATATCGCGCCTTCAGGCTTATGAATAACCAGCGGATAATTACCCAAGGCTTCTTTTAACAGCTTCACAGCGAGTTTTGCTTGCTGCTGATAAAACGGCTTAACTTCATTATCAGATAACTGCTTGATACGATCGTTTTCTACCAGTGGTGTGGCAATCGCTGCACCAAAGCGTGTCGGTGCTAGATTGACCACCGCATTCATCGCGCTGACCGCTGCGATCACTTTCGCATCGGCGACAATGATACCGGTACGCACACCAGGCAGACCGATTTTGGACAGGCTAAAGCACAGAATCGTATTGTCATCCCAGTTTAAATGCGCATCTGAATAAATGATATTAGGAAACGGCATACCATAAGCATTATCGATAATCAGCGGCACATCGTAGCGTTTGGCAATCTCGGCTAAATGATTCATTTCCTCATCGGTCAACACGTTACCCGTTGGATTGGTCGGACGTGAACAGCAAATTGCGCCGATACGACCTTCTTTTAACGCTGGCAAGTTCTCTAATGCCTCAAAATCCACCCGATATTTAAAGAAGCCTTCTTCGCCATCATGCGTGACTTCATCGATATGCGGCAGGACAGCCATGAAGTGTTGACCATCGATGTGTACGTCGCTATAGCCGATGTATTCAGGCGTGAGCGGCAATAGAATCGATTTATCGACAGACTCATTCTTTTCATCAATGAAAGCACCGCCAAATAGGTTAAACAAGAAGAAAAAGGCGTTTTGTGAGCCATTGGTCAGAGCAATATTCTCCGCGCTCAGATTCCAATCATAATGACGGTTAAAAAAGCCAACTAAGGCATCAATAAATTCAGCATCACCTTGCGGGTTGGAGTAGTTTGCCATGCTAATAATGGCGCTACTATCAGGATCACTAGCGTTACTGTCATTACCAAGCGCTTGGTAAGTCTGCAAAAACAACTCATTCACCGCATCAATTTTGGCAGGGTTACCACCACCAAGCATATTGACTGGCTGATCGCTTTTTAGCGCATCGCCCAGATCATCCATCAATTGCGAGATACCAGTCGGCTGAGTAAATTTCTGACCAAATTTTGAGAATTTCATAAGGTTACCATGCTGTTTTGGAGAGGGTTGTCATATTATTTGATTGATAAAGTGGCGCTAGTATATCAAATGACGGCGACAAGGTGAGTAAACAACCTTGCTTGATGCAGACCTTAATACACAAGAGCTCGTCCGATGTCCAACAAACGCTAACACATCCTCATCTGCAACCCTTATATAGTAAGTGCTAAATAAAAAAGCTATTACTAAAAAAGGAGTACCTCATGAAAGCCGTATTACTCGATGAAAAAAGATTTGCTGCCGAGCTAGAGCGACCTACCCCCGAAAAAATAACCGACTACGTCACCTTTGAAGAAACCCCACAAGACAATAAAACCATCATTGAGCGCTGTCAAGATGCCGACATCATGATTAATGGCTCCCTACGTATCGAGCGTGAAGTGATTGAGGCGCTACCCAATCTCAAACTCATCCAGCTCCTCTCTGTCGGCTCCAACCATATTGACAAACAAGCTTGCGAAGACAACGACGTCAAAGTCCTCAACGCACCAGATTTTGCCAGTGCTACCGTCGCCGAGCACACCATGATGCTACTACTCAGCGCCATGCGTGCCAGTATCAATTATCATAACAAAGTTAAAAGTGGTGAATGGAAGGAGAAGGGGCGAGCCGACATCATCGATGCTGAGGCCATTGACCTCGAGGGCTTAACCATCGGTATGATTGGTATCGGTGACATTGGTAAGCGGATTACCAAGCTTGCCAAAGCCTATGACATGAACGTCCTATGGGCAGAGCGCCAAGGTTGCAAGCCTCGTAATGACGACTACACCGACTTTGAAACCGTCCTCAGCAAGTCAGATGTCATCACCATACATTGCCCGCTCACCGAGGAAACAAAACATCTCATTAACCAAGATACTCTAAGCAAAATGAGCAAAAAACCGCTACTGGTCAACGTCGCACGTGGCAAGATTGTCGATAGCGAGGCCTTAGCTAGCGCAGTCAGACAGGAGCAAATACTCGGCTATGCTACTGATGTCTTTGAACAAGAACCTGCCGGTGAAAATGACCCGATTGTCCAGCTTGCCAATGAAGGTCATCCTCGCATCATTCTAACCCCGCATATGGGTGCAGGCAGCCGAGCCTCGCAAGTCAAACTATGGAAGATAATCACTCGACAAATCAATGACTTTATTGAAAATAACTAGAATTAAAGTGGTTGGGATTAAAATAACTGAGATGTGAATTGAGAGGGTTTTGGTTTGCGATTTTGAGGGCTTGGGTTTTTGGAGCCAATCCTGCTTTTCGCTTGTCAAACTCTCGTAGAAGATGTAGATAAGGTGTAATCCACCGAATAAGCTCTGCTATTATGTTCAGTAAACTTTATGAAAATGCTATGGCAGCGTACTTCAGATAGAGCTATTTTAGATCATAAAAGGAATTACAGTGAATAATGTACAGCGAACACTTGATGAAGTTAACCTCAAAACTAAACCATCAAAAGATAATGGAAACAGTATTACAGACCAAGATTTTCAGCCTAAATCTACTAAATCAACAGGCTCAAAATACTCTATACCAGATGATATTATCAACGACTGGAAACTAAAAATACAATTTAAAATGTATGATCCTAAAGGTGACTTTAGCGTACCTTGTTGCTGCGCTTTCTTTTTATTTGACGATGAGTGGAATGAAGAAGGTCTTAGTGCATTAAAAGAACAGTCAGGTGCAGAATTGTTAATTGGCATAAGAACCAGTCGTAGATTTGTGGAGATTAATAACGTCATAGATGGTGTGGTTTGCTGTGAGCTTAAGCAGGTTGATAGGATTGTAAATCAGTTCCAAGCTATGTTGAGTGTGCATGGAAGCTATATTGCTATGGATCTGAATGACATCATCAGCTTTTTTAATCAATGTCCATATACTCAATATGCAGAATCAAAACTTTATTTATCAGACGATTTTTTCAAGAAAAATAAACAGGAGGTTGAAGGATTTATAGGTAACCTTCCTATAAAAGACGTTAGAAGTCTATTGCTTTACATCCAAACAATTAACCCTGGAAACCTTGAGCAATCTAGTGAAATTATAGAAATGGTTAATCGGAAAATGAATGACTCTGACATGGTGCTTTATGGCATGGCAATGAGTAAATTAAACAATGCTTATATCAGTGTAATATACCCCGACGAGCCATCGCAAAATTAACAAATCATGACTCGCTTCGACACATAAAAGGCTATAAAGTTTTTTGTTCCAGACGATGCCTATAGAGCGATTGACTAACACTTAATAATTATATGCTCGGTAATATTTCAATAAGTTTTTGTCTTGCTTGCCTTTTCTCATTACTAAATGAACTAGGGTGGTGTATGCGATAACACTGAGCATCATACTCGGGTAGTTTAAAAGCCCATAAATCCTTTGAGTGGTAGCCTGCAATAGCTGTACGTTCTCTCAACTCCGAATTTGGGAAGTATCTACGTCTTGCTGCAATGCCCTGATTGCCTGTAGCGAATATGATGATATCGGGATTTAGCACCTCAATTTGAGCGACAATAATTTTTTTAGAAATAGTTTCTATCTCTTTTATCATGTCCTTATCTTTTATGTGATTGATATGCCCGCCCTTATAGTCAGAGGCATAGATGTTAGCCCATAAAACACCATTATCGCCACTTTTTTTCGCAACATCACGTACAAAATTAAAGAATGATTTACCACGAGTATCTTTTTTCTTTTCTTTTAGTTGGTCTCGTACGAATTCTTTACTCTTATCCATTGACCGCTTAATTCCATTTTTATCATATTGGAAGTCATTCCAACTCTTTAACCAACCCTTAGTTTCTCTACCAACAATTAGTATTTTATTAGGCGCTTTTTCGTATTCATCAGGTACACTGCCCAAAAGTAGTTTTGCTAAATCGTTATAGGATAAGGATTTTTCTAAAAACTCTTGATGCTCTTCAGCAATACTCATATAACGCTCAAACAGCTTTTCTTGTAACATTTCTTTCTCCTAGTAAAAAACATATTCAATAACCTCTAAACCATCGCCCTCACCCTTGCCATAATCCCACGTCCAATCACCAGTCTCACATAAATAATGGCAATGGCAAACAGCAAAACGATTAACGCTGCCCCGCCAATAGCCAAGCTCGTCCAGGGCACACTAAACTGTAGATTAAACCATTGAGTAATCGCAGCCCATGCGCCAACGCTGGCGATAACGACCGCAAAGGTCGCTGCGCTAATACCAAGTACACCTAACTCTAGGATGTTGAGCATGTATAAGTCGCGCTTTTGCATACCGAGTAGTCTAAATGATGCGCTGTCCTTCATGCGATCTTGCGAGGTAGACAGTAGCGAACTGATCAGCACCATGACCCCCGTCAGCAATGCCAGTAGGGTAAAGACATAGACCAAGCGGCTCATTTGTACCACCAGCTCTTGGATTTGCTCAGCGATTGCCGTACCGTCGATGGTGGTGACCGCCGGGAACTGGCGTACTAATTTGCCTTGTAGCTCTGGAATCATATCTTCTGATACGTGGGCAGTGGCAAATTGAATCTGCGGGGCAGCGGACAGTACAGACGGCTCAAATAAGAAGTAAAAATACGGGCTTGGGCCACGTTCATAGCGCGTGCGAATACTGGTGATTTGCCCGATAATTTCGATCCCTTGAATATTAAAGACCACTTCATCGCCCATGCCGACATTGAGCATACTGGCGGCAGTGTCCAAGATAGATAAGGGTTTGACTTGCTGGTCGGCATCATCGATAGGGGTATATAGCGCGCCGTCTGTGAGTGATTCAGTGATGTATTCGGTGTCCATGACCGTATCTGTATAGCTTAAGTTAAACACCCGCGTAGGATCATCGAAGCCATCCTCAGGCTCGATGTCTTTTGCCGCCACGTCATTGGCTGTCTCCACACGGGCACGAATCACCGGATAATAGGTAACGGGTGCCTCAATGATGGTATCAATCTTATCATGCTGATCGCTCTGCACATCGAGCAAAAACAGATTGGGCGCGTCTTCAGGATAGGCATTAATAAACTGCGCATTGATACTGTGATTAAGTGTGGTGATGAGCGTTAGCACCGCGACCGACAGTGATAAGGTGACAAAGAACAGCGCGGATTGGTTGCCTTTACGCGCCAGATTATGAATAGCGATACGCTGCATCCAGCTGACCTTAGTGTTGCTTGCCAATTTCGCCAGTAGCCACAGCCAACCACGCGCCAGTAGCCAAAATATTGCCACAAAGCCAATCAAGCCGCCCAATAGCTGCGCCCCTAACGACAGCGAACCCACTTCATAAGCAAAGAAGGCATATAGCCCTGCCAGCACCAAGCCATACCATAGTAACGGTACGCGTCGATACCAAGGCAGGTCTCTAGTCTGCGTGCTCGCACCTTGGTTGAGGAGGGTAGCAGGCTTAGTGGTATTTAGTGTACTCAGGCCGCGCTGCGCGATCAGTAATGTTAGGACTAAGGCAATTGTCACGGTCTTGATGGCACTGATTGGATTGATGGCAAGACCCACGTCGGCAGGCAAGATAGCCACTAGATAAGGCTGACCAACTTTGAGTAAGCCTAGGCTTAATATCACTGCGGCAACACAAGCGACAGCAGTCGTGACGATAAGCAGCTGATAGTAACTGCGCTTAAGTGAGCCGAGCGGCTCGCCTAATGCCAAGCGAATGGCGTTATTGGACTGCTGCTTGGTGACAAACGCGCTAATGACACCGTACATGGCGACCGCAGAGAGTAGTAATACCGCAATGACCAACAATTTTAAAAACATCAATACATTGTCAGAGATACGCGAGACCGAAGTATCGGCTGACACAGCGTCAGATAGCTCAATATCAGCATAATTGGTCAGGATATTTGTGAGTGCGTCACGCTGTGCGGTTATCAGCTCGGGATCGCCTGCTATCTCGATACGATAGTTTATGCGGCTACGTTGTCCTAATAGATTGGTTGATGGGAGTGCATCTTGCTTCATCAGCACACGGCCACCAAAACCAAAGGTAGTTAGAGGTCGATCAGGCTCTTTTGTCAGTACATCATTGATCATGAATTGCGCATCGCCAATGGTGATACGGTCGCCGACTTCGGCCTGTAGACTACTGAGCACTTCTGGTGCAACGATCACACTGTCAGATGTTAGCTGCTCCCATAGCGGCTGTCCTGAGGCAAGCTCAGCTGTACCGTATAAGGGATACGACGGCGAGACGGCTTTGACGCTGGCAAGCAAGGTTTGCTCATCATTGACCAGCATGGCGCTAAACTGATAGTCATATACCGTCTGTGTATTAGGGATAGTTTCTACCTGCGTTAGTACTTCGCTTGGCCAGTCTTGCTTGCTGTTTAGGATGAGATCCCCACCAACGAGTGCGCGCTGATTGTCATTAATATAGCTATCGACAGACTGTTGCACAGAGTCAAGGGTCAGGTAGGTAGCAAGCGACAGAGTCAAAGTCAGTAGGAACAACACAGGATACACCCAGCGCTGCCACCAGCTACGACTGAGTGCTTGCGAGCCTAAATCGCGATTAAAAAGCTGGCTTATCATACCACCGGAGTAATTTGACTCTTTATCCATATTATCCATTAACTGTCGACCCATCTATCATACCGTCATGCATAGTAATAACGCGATCTGCCATGTCAGCAAGCGCAGGATCGTGAGTCACGACGATCAGTGCTGACCCCGTCTGCTGGCGCAGGTCTAATAATAAGTTCATGACTTGATCGGCATTTTGCTCATCAAGGTTACCTGTTGGCTCATCAGCGAACACAATCTTTGGCTGCGATACCAATGCTCGAGCCACCGCCGTGCGCTGTTGCTCACCGCCTGATAGTTGATTGGGCAGACTGTTACGTCTATGACCTAAGTCGACGGCTTCAATCAATTCGTTGACGCGTGCTTTATTCGGACGCCGCGCAATATCAAGCGGAAAGGCAATGTTTTCCGCCACCGTCAAAGTTGGTAGTAAGTGAAACGACTGAAAGACAAAGCCCATCTCACGCTGACGAATGACCGCCAGCGCATCTTCATCAAGACTGCTTAATGTCTGTCCAGCCAGCTCAACCGAGCCGCTATCAGGATAGTCTAGTGCAGCAAGTAGACCCAGCAGAGTGGATTTACCCGAGCCTGATTTACCCATGATGACCACGAACTCGCCAGCATCAACATGGATACTGACGTCTTTAATAATCGCTAGTGATTGCTCACCCACTTGTACGGTTTTGTTGAGATGTGTGGCGGTAAGTAAGGCTTGCTGTGCAGGATTGGATGTAGATTCTGTTGATAATGATGCTGCAGTCGAATTTGATAAGGTCATTACATAGTCTCAGTTGACGTAAGGTCTGTTACTTGTGCTGGCTCGTTAGGTATCTTAGTCAGTCGAATCAGTTATTTTCAGTCTCTACCATTGTTTCAAGCTTGGGCGCTAAGATTGGCAGGATATTATCATTAACGATAATTGTGTAGCCATCTTTGGTTGGATGAATGGCATCGGCTTGGTTGAGCTCAGGGTCTCCGCCCACACCATTTAAAAAGAACGGAATCAGCGTGACGTTCATATCTTTAGCGATGCGAGGATAAATTGCGGCAAACGACTCTACATAGTCAGAGCCAAGATTGTCATAAATCTGCATGCCACCCAAGATGACTTTACTGCCGTTGTCTTGCAAATGTTTAACCGCGGTACGGATGTTATCTTCAACGGTTGCGACGTCAATACCACGGATAGCGTCATTAGCGCCAATAGTCAGTATGGTAATATCAGGCTTGGTTTGTGTTACCCAGTCTAAACGATTGACAAGGCCTGTACTGGTCTCACCGCTAAGACCTGAATTGATAACTTTGACATTCTTATAGCCCATGTCCTTTAGCGTTACTTCTAACTGGGCAGGGTAATTATCATTAGGGTCGACTCCCAAACCTTCAGTCAGAGAATCGCCAAGTGCTAAAATAGTAATAGGTTGCTCAATCGCCACGACATTGTCTTGTTCAGTCGCTGTTTCACGTGAAACTTCGCTTGCAACATGTGCTTGTGATGTATCTATTGCTTGGTCTTTAGCGTCAGTATTATCAGTGGCTGAGCTGCAAGCTACCAGTGCTAAGCTTGTCAATAGAGTTAGACCAACATTTTTAGACAAACGTATCATTAATTGTGGTTTCATTGAAGGTAACGGCATAGTAATTCCATTGCAGGTCTATTTTTGCATTATGGCGTTTATAGTAGCAATTCTAATAACAGTTGGCTGTCTAAGATTGGTTAGCGTTATTCAGAACTTTTGCTAGCTAAAAATGCATTTATCGCTTGATAGGTTTGCTGGCAGATAACAGGGTTGAGGCTTTCCATATTAAGGTAAGCATGAATGACTTTATCATAAGTCATGTGCTGCGTATCAACACCAGCTTCGCTAAGTTTGGCAGCATAAGCGACACCTTCATCGTACAACGGGTCGACCGCTGCATTAATGATAAGGGCAGGCGGCTGCTGCGCCAATTCATTTTGACTGGCAAATAGGGCGGACTTGGCCTGCCTGTCTTCACCGTGCTGAAAGTACTGGTCAAAATACCAATTGATGCGTGCTTGACTGAGCAGATAACCATTGGCATATTTTTCAATAGAGGGACAGCTCATAGTAAAGTCAACACTTGGATATATCAGTACTTGAGCGCTGATATCATTTATTATGCCTGACTTTATTATTCTAGGGTCACGTAGCAGATTGGTGACTAATGCTCCACCATGACTGTCTCCAGCTACTACTAATTTGTTTGTGCTAATGTGATGGTGGGCAAGTAGTGCAGGTAATCTAAGCAAAGCCGTGCAAGCATCGTTTTGGCCGCAGGGGTAGGGGTTTTCTGGTGCAAGGCGGTATTCTGGTGCAACAATAATGTGCCCTGTATGTTTCGCTAAACGACATAAAATTTGATGATAAACAGAGACGCTACCTGCTGTACCACCGCCACCATGAAAGTACAGCATCACGGGTAGTGGTGTCTGCTCAGTCTGAACTATTGAAGCGTCAGGCAAGCTAGGATAAAAGAGGCGCACCGGTACATGATAAGCAGACACGTCATAAGCATCTTTAGTTAACACATCACATTCAATGATGTCATCGACTATTAGCGCCACATTTACGGCCTCGGTGACAAAGGTATGGGTTAAATTTGCTAGGCCATCTCTAGCATTGATGGCATTAGGGATACTACCTGTTTGCACAAAGGCAGGGAGCAGCTGTTCATTTAATACCTTTAGATAATTAGCAACAGCAGGTAATAAATCGACTTGGTTTTCAGCATCAGCTTTGTTGGATTTAATAGAGTCGTTCATCTTCATTCCTCTGAATTTATCAATATTAAAACGCGTTTAATAAATGACAAGTCGGTATTGTTAGTGGTTGCTGATAGCTAAAAACACATCAAACAGGCTTTAAGCTAAGCAGGGCGACCATCGACCATCACCGGACGACTGACCATCCAAGCAATCACAACGTTGATAATCATTAAAATTAACATAATAAGTAATGGTAAATCCCAATCGCCAGTCGCTTCATGTAGCCAACCAGTCCCTAATGGACCAAAAAACGCTATCAAATACCCAACGAATTGAGCCATGCCAGACAGCTCGCTAGATTGGTTGGTCGTATAAGTCCGTAGCGAGAACAACATCATACATAAGGTGAAAATCGCTGAGCAGCCAATGCCCATTAAGCCTGACCATAACCATGCTAGGTCAGTAGATAAGTAGCTTACCCCTATGATACCAATGACGTTTAATACAGCGGCAAAGACTGCCAACGCTTGAATAGGGCGACCACGGTTTACCAGCCACGTTAAGCTTAAGATAGAAATAGGTGCCATAAATTGAAACACCGAACCCATTTGCCCCGCTTTAACGGCAGATAGTCCTTGGCTAACCCAAATAGATGGCAAGAAACTGGCAACGGTATAAAACAATAAAGACTGGAAACCCATAAAGACTGCAATTTGCCAAGCAAAAGACGTGCGCCACATGGAAATCTCTGAAGATCCTAACTTAGGCAGCTCAACCGCTTGATGACTAGACGATCCTAGGCGCAGACGTAAAAACACCCAAAGCACAATGGCAAATATGCCTAAAAGCGACCAACCACCAAGCGCCCACTGCCAGCCTACCTGCTCAGATAGCGGTAATACGACTCCTGCTACTATGCCTGCCGACACCGTCATCGTTAAACTAAATAAACCAGTTATAAGTGGAATATGTTTCGGCGTACGCTGTTTAATAACGGGTGCCGCCAAAGTGTTAGCAAAGCCGATGGCCAACGTTAGTAATAATGTACCACTCAAAAAGCCAATCCACGTAGGAACCACGGAACGCAGCACCATACCAAAGGTGAGTAGTGCAACCATCACAATGAGCGTATTCTCAAGGCCAAAGCGCTTACCAATCGCTGGTGCGATAAGCGCGCCTACTGCAAAAGTCAGCATTGGCACTGCACCTAACCAACCAATCTCAGTCTCAGAAATGTTGAGCGCATCTTGTACTACTGGCGCAATAGAGCCAAGTGCAACGATCGGCGCCCGCATATTGGTGGCGAGTAAAATTATGGCACATAATACAAGCCAAAAAGTAAAGCGTGAGGAGGGCAGCTTAGACGCCGATGCAGTATCTAGATATGACTTTGGTTGCAAATTAGAGGGGGTAGACATAGCAGCACGACTATTATTAGAATAAGAAAAAAGACACGTCATTGAGCAGCGCCGAAGAGTCGTCGCTTGCACATAACACCAAAGAAAACGCACCTAAAGGGTGACTAACATCGTGAACCAGAGCTTAAAAATACTTGCAGAATGCAAGACTGTGAGCTTATTACCCTGATAATCAGGATAAATACGATATGCGAGTAGTTAATTCAAAAAGTTAATAATAAGCGATTTTTATATAAAATGACTCATCAAAGTCTGATGGCATAACTAAAAATAGCGTTAAATCATATTTATATGACCTAACGCTATTATAAGAACAAATGATGGGTAAATACTACCAGCGTATGGTAACCAGCTTTACACTATACCGATTTACCCAGTTGAGCCGCTTTTAGTGCATTCTCTTGTTGTTCTGCGACAATAGAATCGCATTTGTTGGGATCATTGCCACAAAACGAGCAGTTTTCATCACCCATTAATTTAGCAACACCGCCACAAGAGCCTCTAAGCGGCTTTTTTTTGACCATATAACCAATACCCATAAATACAAAAAACAGTATAAATACAGTAAAGGTAATAGCGAGCATAGGAAGCAGTTGGCTAAGCATAGAGGAAACCTCAAGTTTAGAAAATAGAGTTATCTTTAATGATAACTATCTAATAGTATAGCAAATTTTTACGCTTTGCGTTTGTTGTTAATACATTCTCAAAACACTACAACCAAAACTCAAGGCTGCTTATCAGCACGTAATGCTTGCATTGCAGAAGTCTGAACTACTTGCCAATCATCAATACTGTTTAGCGCATCATTATGCTCTACCCCATCAGCCAATACGACAAATAAGGCTGCTATATTTTGCTTTTCAGCAAGGCTTAATGCCTTTTCGTAAGGCATGGCAGTCAGTGCAGTTGCCCAAGCATCGGCAAGTGCAACTGAGTCAGCTGCTACTGTCACCGAAGGAGCACCACCAACAATAGGTTTACCCGTTGTAGGATCGATGGTATGACTATAGTGCTTACCATCAAATATGACGGAGTTGCGATAGTTACCAGAAGTTGCTATATGCATCTGATTATTGGTTTTTAGTGGTTGACGAATAGCCGTAATTGTTTGACGTTCGCTAACAGTACTGCCCTCAATAGGTGCATCAATGGCAATCTGCCACGGCTGCTGCTTATTGTTAACGCCAGAAGTCGCTATTTCTCCACCAATCTCAACCATATAGTTACGGATGTTGTAACGATCTTTGAGAACATCAGCAATGACATCGACACCGTAGCCTTTTGCTACTGCCGAAAAATCCAGACCAATGCCATCTTTGGTCTTATAGAGAGTTTGGTCTTGCTTGACGACGCTATCAAAATCTACCAATGCTTGGGCGGTTGCGATTTCAGTTGCACTTGGTGGGCTTTGTAAGCGTTCGACAGTCATGGTACTACCAAACCCCCAAGTATTAATGAGCGGTATAACAGTCGGATCAAATGCTCCGCCAGACTGTGCATAGACTTGTCTTGAGATATCAAGTACGTGACTAAAGTCAGTATCAATAGAAATGGGTGTATCTTTGCCTAATTGATTAAACTTGGATATAGTAGAATCAACTTGATAGGTCGACATACTGTCATTAATCTGCTGTAGACGCTGATCAATGGCAGCCTGAATATCTGCCTCGATTACCTTTTCTGGTAATTGATAGCTGATATGGTAGCTGGTACCCATTGTTTCACCGATTAAATAGTTATAATCAGGCGACTGTTGACAGGCGGTTAGACCAACTATACTCAATGCTGATAACGCAAATAATATAGGGTTACCTACCGTCTTTTGATCATTTTGAGACCGGGTAGAGAACAGATATGTTTGAGGTTTGTTTTTATTAAACATTGTAAATTTATCCAACAGCAAAAATGGATGAAAAAAAAGAGCGCCACTGTTGACGCTCTTTTTTATGTCTTTCATATTGATCATCGAAATAAATATGAGTCAAAATAAAAAACTATTTGCTCAATTGATCATGGTCTTGGGCCAATTTAACCACCGAAATCATCAAGCATGATGTTTTCGTCTTCCACACCTAGGCTGTGTAGCATGTCGATAACCGCCGCGTTCATCATCGGTGGCCCGCACATATAATACTCACAGTCTTCTGGATTAGGATGGTCTTTTAGATATTCTTCTAGTAAGACATTATGGATAAAGCCTGTATAGCCGTCCCAGTTGTCTTCAGGAAGAGGATCCGATAAGGCAACATGCCATTCAAAGTTCTCGAACTCTTCTTCTAACTGATCATAGTCTTCAACGTAGAACATCTCACGAATAGAACGTGCACCGTACCAAAAGCTAATCTTACGATTAGAGTTCAGACGTTTAAGCTGATCGAAGATATGCGAGCGCATTGGTGCCATACCAGCACCACCCCCAACAAAAATCATTTCAGCTTCAGTATCTTTGGCAAAGAATTCACCATAAGGACCTGATACGGTCACTTTATCGCCAGGCTTTAAGCTAAACGTCCAAGAAGACATTTTACCTGGTGGTATACCATCTGGACCACGTGGTGGTGGACTTGCGATACGAATGTTGAACTTGATGATACCTTTTTCGTCAGGGTAGTTGGCCATTGAATAAGCACGAATGACAGGTTCATCAACCTTTGACACATATTTGAAAATGCCAAACTTTTCCCAATCTTCTCTATATTCTTCAGCAACATCGAAGTCTTTATAATGTACTTCATGCGGTGGCGCTTCCAACTGTACATAACCACCAGCACGGAAGTTAACTTCTTCGCCTTCTGGAATTTTGAGTACTAGCTCTTTAATAAAGGTTGCAACGTTCTCATTAGAGACAACTTCACATTCCCACTTTTGCACATCAAAAAACTCAGGGTCAATCTCTATTTCCATGTCCTGCTTGACAGATACCTGACAAGCCAAGCGCATGTGATTGCGGATCTCGCCTTGAGTAAAATAGCCTTCTTCGGTGGGCAGAATAGAACCGCCACCTTCAATAACACGGCAGCGACATTGAGCACACGTACCACCACCACCACACGCAGAAGATAAAAATATACCTTCACTAGCAAGGGTTTGCAGTAGTTTTCCGCCTGCTGGAGTCACCACATCATTATCGGGATTATCATTGATATGAATAGTAACATCGCCTGAACTGACCAGTCTTGAGCGTGCTGCCAAAATAATGGCAACAAGACCCATGATGATCAAGGTAAACATAGCAACGCCACCAATCGCCGTAGCATAATCCATGATATGTATCCTTAATCTATGGGGTAGGGGTGCGGGTACATAAATTTGATACTGTACCCGAACACCTACCGAATAAATGAATTAAATATGTCAAATCGCTAAATAGATGTCTAAGCTTAGCGGTTTAAATGGACATGCCACCGAACGACATAAAGCCGAGCGACATAAGGCCAACCGTAATAAAGGTAATGCCAAGACCACGTAATGGTCCCGGAATATCTGAATACTTAAGCTTTTCACGAATACCTGCTAACGCAGTGATCGCAACTGCCCAACCAAAACCTGCACCGACCCCATATACCACTGATTCACTAAAGTTATAGTCACGCTCAACCATAAATAAGACGCCACCTAAGATCGCGCAGTTTACGGTAATGAGCGGTAAGAAGACACCAAGCGCGTTATATAGAGCTGGGACAAACTTGTCCAAAAACATCTCTAGAATCTGTACAGTCGCAGCAATAAGACCGATATAGCTTAGTAGACCTAAGAAACTAAGGTCGATATCGGGAAAGCCTGCCCATGCCAGCGCACCATTTTTTAGAATGAACTGGAACAAAAGGTTATTGAGTGGCACAGTAATCGCCATTACAACAATAACAGCGACTCCAAGGCCTATAGCGGTTGAGACTTTTTTGGACACGGCCAAAAAAGTACACATACCTAAGAAATAGGCGAGCGCCATATTCTCAATAAAGACTGAGGTTATAAATAAACTAATATAATGTCCCATTAGTGACCGCCTCCGTGTGCCATGCCTTTAGACTGTGGCTTCATTACAAATTCGGCTTCTTCAATTTGTTCTGGCTTCCAAAGACGAACGATGGCAATAAATAAACCAATAATGAAGAACGCTGATGGTGGCAACAACAATAGACCATTTGGTAGATACCAACCGCCATCAGTGACTGGTTGTAAGATAGTGATACCAAACCATGTACCTGAACCTAGTAATTCACGAATAGTCGCAACGAACAGTAATACGGCAGAGTAACCAAGACCATTACCGATACCATCTAAAAAGCTTGGTACTGGTGGATTGCTCATAGCAAAGGCCTCAGCACGGCCCATGACGATACAGTTGGTAATAATCAAACCAACGAATACCGATAAGCCTTTACTCACATCATAAGCGACAGCTTTTAGTACCTGATCGACCAAAATAACCAATGAAGCAATAATCGTCATCTGTACAATGATACGAATACTTGATGGGATTTGCTTACGAATAATTGAAATAAAGAAGCTGGAAAAAGCGGTTACCAATGTCAATGCCACACACATTACCAAGGCATTTGACATACTCGTCGTTACCGCTAACGCCGAACAGATACCTAATATCTGTAAGGCGATAGGGTTATTATCAAAAATAGGCGAGGTTAAAATACTTTTTGTGTCAGCCATGTTATGCCTCCTTGCCGTTTGCTACTGGTAGCGCTGCTGCCAGTTCGGTTGTAGGTTGAGCTGTCTGATTGTCTGGTTGTTTTGACTGACTTGCTTTTGTATCAGCGTTATCAATCGTTTGACCACTGTCTTTACGTAAGGTGTCTAGATAAGGTTTATACCCTTGCTCACCTAGCCAAAACTGAATCATATTGCTGACACCGCGGCTAGTTAGCGTTGCACCACTAATACCATCAACCCAGTTTTCTTTTGGATTGCCAGCTTTGGTAACACCTGTTGCTACTTCGCCACTATCGTCATACGAGTGAATGCCCTGCCATTTGGCACGCCATTCTGGCTCTTCAATACGAGCGCCCAATCCTGGCGTTTCTTTATGCTCATAAAAACTGATACCTTTGATAGTATTCATATCGCTTTCAAGCGTCAAGAAACCGTAGATAGTACCCCATAAACCATAGCCTTGAATCGGTAGGACCACCATCTCAGGCTGACCTGCATCATCACTCTTAACATAGACCTTTGCATACTTAGGTTTACGACCAATACCAGCAGGATCGTTATCACCTAAGTCTTCACTCAATGCCTGATTTTTAGTTGCCTGACTGGCATCGTAAGCATTGCGATCTGGAATACCCGCATCGCTTAAGGCATTGTCGTCAAGATAGTTGCCTTCGTTTAGATCAACGATTTTTACTTCAAAATCCTTAAAGCGTTCGGCAACATCTTTAGCAGTATCAGACTCAGCATCATACATGCCAGCTGCTACTAGAATGTTTTTATTACGATCTAAGCGTGCATTTTCAACTTGTGATGGTTTGAGGCCGACCGCAACTGCTGAAACCAATACAGAACACACCAAGCATAGCGTTAATGCCACACTGATGGTTTTTGCATTATTACTTTTGGGCTTGGACATAACGAACCCTCCGAGCTGTTTGGCGTTTGATATTTGCTTGAGTCACAAAATAATCAAACAATGGAGCAAATAAGTTGGCAAATAAAATGGCAAGCATGATGCCTTCTGGGAAAGCTGGGTTAACTACTCGAATCAGCACTGTCATAAAGCCAATCAAAATACCATACGCCCAGCGGCCATTATTAGTATGTGCAGCTGAGACTGGATCGGTTGCCATAAAGACAGCACCGAAAGCAAAACCACCAATCACTAAATGCCAATAAAATGGCAAGTTCATCATCAAGTTATCGTCAGAGCCAATCATATTGAAGATAAGAGACGTTGCAATCAGACCAACTACACAACCTGCCATAATGCGCCATGAGGCAATACGCGTCCACAGAAGCACCGCTGCACCCAGCAAAATAGCTAGCGTAGAGACTTCACCGACACTACCTTGGATATTACCAAAAAACGCATCACTCCACGTGATCGCCTGACCATATACGTTGGTAAAATCAGCTGGCGTCACACCAAGGGCAGCAAGACCTAGTGGCGTTGCACCTGAAAATCCATCAACCGCCGTCCATACTGAGTCCCCCGATATATAGGCAGGATAGGCAAAGTAAAGAAAAGCACGACCAGATAAGGCAGGGTTCAAGAAGTTCTTACCGGTACCGCCGAACACTTCTTTTGCCACTACCACACCAAAGATGATACCTAAGGCCACTTGCCATAATGGAATATCAGGTGGCATGATTAGCGCGTATAGCACAGAAGTGACAAAGAAGCCTTCGTTGACTTCATGTCCGCGTACCACGGCAAAGATGATCTCGCATAAGATACCGACAGCAAAGGTAACAATATAGATTGGTAAGAACTGCATCGCCCCATACACAAAGCAGGCCCAAATACTATCTGGGTTGTAGCCTACCATACTGGTGATCATAGTGCGCCAGCCTTCAGGCTGTAACCCTAGTTGTGAGATAGCAGTCAGCGCTTGATGACCGACATTATACATACCCCAAAACATCGCTGGGAACGTACACATCCATACTGTAATCATAATACGTTTGAGGTCGATACCGTCACGTACGTGCGAAGAAGCGTAAGTCGTCGTACCTGGCTGACGTAAAAACGTATCAAACATCTCAAAAATAGCGTAATACTTTTCGTGTTTGCCACCCTTGGTAAAAGACGGCTCCATACGATCGAACATATTGTGTAAAAATTTCATCGTGGTTAGCCCTCCAGCTCAATGCGCGTTAAATTATCACGCAAGATATCACCAAATTCATATTTACCAGGAGATACGAAAGTGCATAATCCAACATCTTCTTCATCCAGTTCAAGCACGCCCAAATCAACCGCAGACACGATGTCTTCAACGATCAAAGCGCGTAACAACTGTGTGGGTAAGTAGTCTTGTGGCATAACCTCTTCATAAATCCCGATAGGCACCATCGCTCGCGGCGAACCATTACTTGTGGTAGTAAAGTTGTACTTTTTGCCACCGAAAAACTGCGAGATATAAATGGGAAGCTTAGAGAAGCGGTTTTTACCTGGACTAAAGAAGTGAAATGCTGGTCGTTCACGGCCTTCAGGTAATACACTAACTTGATTGTGGAAACGACCAAGATAAGCCACATTATCGAACAACTTACGTCCAGAAAGTACCGACCCTGAGATGATACGATTCTCGCCTGCCATCAATTGACCTTTTGTCAATGCGGTCATATCAGCACCGCGCTCAGTCGCAACCAAGTGTGGGTCCTTAACTGCAGGACCTGCAAGGCTTAACAGACGACGCGTATATAAGCGACCCGTCGTAAAGAGTTTACCAATCGCAATCACATCTTGATAACCGATCGTCCAGACAGTTACGCCGCGGCTGATGGGATGTAAAAAGTGAATATGCGTACCAGCAAGACCAGCTGGATGCTTGCCTGCAAAGCTATGATACTCAGTGACATTATTAGCCGCAGTCTTTGCAACTGGTGGCAGCTTAGCGTCACCATGATGACAGACAAAAGTTCTTGGGCTGAGTGTAGACAATACAGCCAGTCCGTCATTGAACGCTTGCAGCTCTTCATTAATCAGTAGCATTGGGTCGAACGCTAATGGATTAGTATCCATCGCGGTGACAAAGATAGCGTGCGGACGTGCACCGATTTCAGGAGCACGGCTATAGGGACGTGTGCGAAATGCAGTCCATTCACCAGACGCAAGCAATTGGGTTTCAACGGCTTCCGAGTCTAAGTCAGCAAGTTGCTGGGAGTCATAGCGCTGAAACTCTACTTCTTCACCGTTTGGGTCAACCTCAATGACAAGACTTTCAAAGACACGACGCTCGCCACGTTTAATGGCAATAACTTTACCAGCTGCAGGGGCCGTGTATATAACACCAACTCGTTTTTTGTCTTCAAAAACAGGTTGACCTTTAGCTACAACGTCACCTTCTGTGACGTTCATCGTAGGTTTCATGCCTACGTAATCGTAACCAATAAGTGCCACATGTGCTGGTCTGTGCTCTGATATCTCGCGGGAGGGCTCACCTGTGATGGGCAAATCCAAACCTTTCTTGATGGTAATCATAAGCGAAAACTTAGTCCATAGTCTAAAACGATACCAGACGTCCTGTTTGGTACGACAGCAGTATTCCAAAAGCATTATGACAGACCATCATGCAGCAGCAGCCTAGGGCGGAGCTGTGATTGAGTGCCTTAAACATAACGCTTAAGTATTACTGCAAGTAAGAGTATTAACGCTGACCTTAGACTCCTTAACAACACGTTAACGTCTTATTCGAATTACCAAAGTGGCGACCGGCTACCAAGATGCATCATAAGTCTATCAAATAAAAGTAAACCTCTAAAACTAACTGCTTAGAGTGAGCACTTTAAAGTATAGATGAACCTACAATACGTTTTATTGAAATTTATAACATTGTCATACTAGTATCATGTGATTGAGTCTAAAACAGAAAAAACTCTCAGACGCAATATATGATAAGTTGATTAAAAACAAACCGATTAACGGAGGAGGATACAATTTTAAATCATACCCATCTATCGAAAATCAGGCTGTCATATCTTTATAGTTATGTCCTATTATAGCCAAACACGATCAATCTATGTAAAAGCTCAATAGGCATTGCTAAGATATAGAAACAAATACAAATTTACCTAGGATTATACGCTAAATTAACCTAAAATTGCCAGTTAGTAATTGAATTTATCTAATTGTAGTACCTAATTTAGCGGTCGAAACTTATAGTTATCAATCATCAAAAATACTCAGACGACTATAATAGTTTTAACTTAAAATATAAACTAAAGTTGTTCTTAGAGACAAATATTTGGTTAAGTGCATACTTTATAGTATTTTCTTCCTAATTATCAATTATTGTTGTTTCTGTTGTACTTTCGCTATCCATAAAACGTTTTATAAGGAGTACTATATGTGTGCTGCGCCTGTAATTATCCCTGCTATCGATCTAAAAGATGGCAAATGTGTACGCTTAAAACAAGGTCGTATGGAGGATGATACCGTATTCTCTGACAATCCTGTGGCTGTAGCAGGTCGCTGGGTAAAAGAGGGAGCACGGCGTTTGCATCTGGTTGATCTCAATGGCGCATTTGATGGCGTACCAGTTCACAGGCAAGTGGTCAACGATATCGCCAAAGCCTACCCAAACTTGCCTATTCAATTGGGTGGCGGCGTACGTAATATGCACACCATTGAACAATATATCACAGCAGGTCTCACCTATATTATTATAGGAACCAAAGCGGTTGAAGAACCTGATTTTGTGACGGAGGCTTGCCGTGAGTTTGCCGGGCATATTATCGTTGGTATTGATGCTAAAGACGGTATGGTGGCCACTCATGGCTGGGCGAATGTCACGGACACCAAAGCGACCGAGCTTGCCCGCCGCTTTGCTGACGTCGGTGTATCATCCATCGTTTATACTGATATTGCTCGTGATGGTATGATGCAAGGGGTCAACGTCGATCAAACGGTCAACCTTGCACGTGAAGGCGGTTTGCCCGTTATAGCGTCGGGCGGTGTCACTGATATGCAAGATATCGAGCTATTAAAGCCTTATGGCGATTGTATTGAAGGGATTATTACAGGGCGGGCGATTTACGAGGGCACACTGGATCTTGGAGAGGCACAAAGCTATCTAGACAGTTAATAGTTTATACATAGGGTTGTCTGTATTGTCTACAAAGACTATGGTTGTTCATTACCTTCAACAAGGATACTTATGATAGCTATTTTTGACTATCTATCTTTACGCAGATACTTGCCAGTTATAGGTCAGCTGTTATTATTGATAAGTATCTTTTATGGCTCTCCTGTTCACGCGGCTAGCGAAGAGTTAACAAGCGTAGCAGCCACAGCAGGCATAGATAACAGTACTTTACTAAATTTAGAGGCAGAGTCTGAGACAGAAGCTGAACGTGATACATCAGCACTCATAGATGCGCCGCCAGTCATTAGTGGGGAAAGTACCAATAATGCTCAAATTGAAACCACGCCCACTTTGCAAAAAGACAATGAGATTCGTCAACGTATCAACGGTATTTTCTCTGAGATTGATGGTTTACAAGCTGTTGATGTGAGCGTTACTCAAGGTGTCGTCACCTTGGGTGGAGAGACCCCTAATGAAAAAAAGGCGCAACAAGCGATCAATTTAACCAATCGTCTAACAGATGTAGTAACGGTTGAAGACAATATTAATCGAACGCTCGATGTGCAAGACAATGTGTCAACAGTATATCAAGGACTGAAGACTCAAGGTATAAACCTAATCAAAGCCACTCCATTGCTGTTAGTCGGTATTGTATTATTTGGTATGGTGGCATGGTTTGGTAGCTGGCTATCTAAACGACAAAAAATGTGGCAGCGTCTTACTCCCAATCCTTTTGTAGCTGAGTTACTGGCGCAAACTATTAAAGTAATCTTTATCATCTTTGGTTTGATATTGGCCTTGAGCCTGATAGGTGCTGAGACCATCTTAGGTACGCTTCTTGGCGGGGCAGGGGTCATCGGTATCGCTGTTGGTTTCGCAGTCAAAGATACTATTGAGAACTATATAGCCTCTTTAATGCTCAGTATTCGCCAGCCATTTCGTGCCCGCGACCAAGTCGTAATCAATGGTCAAGAAGGTATCGTGGTGCGTCTGACCTCAAGAGCAACGATTTTAATGACGCTAGATGGTAATCAGCTGCGTATTCCTAACGCTGAAGTCTTCAAAGGTACGATTTTAAATTACACCAAAAACCCTGAGCGCCGTTTTACCTTCGAGCTGGGTGTAGATGCCAATGACGATCCACTCGCAGCGATTAAAGTCGGACTTGATGCGATATACAAATTAGACTTTGTGTTGGATGAGCCTAGAGCTATTGCTATCATAGCCAACGTTGGTGACTCTAATATTATTCTTGAATTTCAAGTATGGGTGGATCAGTCAGAAACTGATTTTGCAAAAGCCCGTAGTATTGCTATTCGTGAAACCAAACACGCTTTAGAAAACGAAGGTTTTAGCTTGCCTGAACCTATTTATCGTTTACGTTTCAACGATAAGTTGGAAACAGCCTTTGAGCATATGCAAGAGAGTAGAAGTAAAACAGGCTCTGAGATGACTGTCACACCGCTAACTTCTGGTGCAGAAAACCAGCAGACCAAAGATGACAAGGATAAACAGCAAGCAAAGGCGCGTGCAAAGCAAATTTTGGATGGGCGCGACAGCAAAGATGTATTTGATGCCCGTCCTGATGAAAAACTTATGCAAAAAGTTGAGCAGGAAATTGCAGAGAATTCTGATGAGACTGATCTATTGAATAACAATAGCCCACAAGAATAAGCTGTATGGATAAACGTAAAAAAGGCTAAAGATGACTTTAGCCTTTTTTGTTATTTTAGTATTTTGTCTAAACCTAGCTCTTTTTATTTGAACCTTTGCGGCTTCGGCCATTACTTTTCTTGGCGGCGCTTTTTTTCGTTTGATCTTTTTTTGTTTGATTCATCTCGCTAGCTTGTATCTTCGCTTTCAAGTCAAAATCAATCTGCAGCAGATCCATATTGACACCAGCAACTTGTACTTTGACCAAATCACCAAGACCAAACAAGGTGCCTTTATCTTTACCAATGAGCTGTTGTTGGTGCTCATCATAGACAAAGAAGTCATCACCAACGTTTGAGATATGAACCAGACCATCAATATATAGGTCAGTCAATGTCACAAATAAACCAAAGCTTGTGACGGTTGTAACGACACCATCAAACTCTTCACCAACATGATCTTTCATATAATGACATTTTAGCCAAGACTCTACAAAACGTGATGCCTTTTCAGCACGGCGCTCAGTATCTGAGGTTTGTGTGCCTGCGCCATCAAGAGAGAAATCCATAACAGGCTGTTTACTATTGGTTACCTTGGCTTTAATCGCACGATGTAACATCAGGTCCGGATAACGACGAATCGGTGAGGTAAAGTGACTATACTCATCATATGCCAGACCAAAGTGACCAATGTTATCGGGCGCATAGTTAGCCTGCATCATTGAGCGCAGCAGCATACTATGAATACTGATTGCATCTGGACGATCTTTTGTCGCTTCAATAATACGCTGATAGTCGGCTTGCGTTGGATTCTCTTCAGGGAAACTTAAACCAAAGTTCTTTGCATATTCGTGAATACGCATTGATTTTTCGCTGTCAGGATTGTCATGGTTACGGTATAAAACAGGCAACTCATTTTTTAGCGCAAAGTTTGCTGCACAAGTATTGGCAAGCAACATACACTCTTCAATAAGCTTATGAGCATCACCGCGAGTACGTGGTAAGATGTCCGCGATACCGCCTTCTTCGTTGAACTTTATATAAGTCTCAACGGTTTCAAACTCCATTGCATGACGATCTTCACGCTTTTTGATAAGCAACCCATACAATTGATGAAGCGTATCGACAGACTTTTTGACGTCTTTATTACCTGTTAAAGATTCAGGGACACTCTTATCTTTTGGATTAGCAAAATAATCATTTACCTGATTGTAGGTTAGACGTGCCTGTGAATGCATAACACCAGGATAAAACTCGTAACCTGTGATCTTGCCTGCACGTGATATTTTAATATCAGCAACCATACAGAGACGATCCACTGAAGGGTTTAACGAACATAAACCATTCGACAATACTTCAGGTAACATAGGAATCACACGGTGCGGAAAATAAACCGACGTGCCACGCTCATAGGCGTCTTGATCTAGTGGAGAGTTTGGTGTCACATAATGGCTGACATCAGCAATAGCGACCAACACTCGATAGTTCCCGCCTGAGCGTTTTTCAGCAAATACTGCATCATCGAAGTCACGCGCATCTTCACCATCAATAGTGATTAATGGTAGGTCACGTAAGTCCGTACGACCTTTAAAGTCCTTCTTACTAGGCTCTCTATAGTCATTGGCTTGTTTGAGCGCTTCTGCACTGAATTCAGAGGGTATATCGTAATTGAGTAGAGTAGTTTCAATGATAAGTTCACGGTCATTGTCGTCACTCAGCACCTCTGTAATCTTACCTGTAGCAAACTCGTGCTGATTGGGCCAGTCAATGACATCAACTTTCACCGGATCGCCTTGTTTGGCACCTACCGCTTGTATATTATCATCAGTGACGGTGATTGGTTGATGGTTGTTTGGGCTGCCAAGCTCAACACAATAACCATCTTCATCACGAGTAAGCGTACCAATAAACTGATTTTGATGACGTTCAGTCACATCAACGATACGACCTTCGGTACGACCACGGTTATCTGTTGTGGTGCCGACAGCATCGACCATGTCACCGTTAAATACCCAGCGCATTTGTTTTTCATGTAAAAACAAATCTGGCATATCTTCTAGTACCACAAAACCAAAGCCTTTTGGATGAGCAGATACCGTACCAGTAACCACATCTTGTTGCGTGACTGCACGAAAGCGATAAGGGCGTCCTTCACGATTTACTTGTCCATCACGAGCCATGGCTTTGAGACGATTGCCTAATGCGTCAAACTGGTCAGGATCATTGATGTCAAAAGCTTTTGCCAGCTGTTGATGTGTCGGTTCATCGTTTTCAGCGATCGTACGTAGTATCAGCTCACGACTAGGGATAGGATTGTCATATTTCTGTGCCTCACTTGAGGCGTTTGGATCATTCCAACTCATAAATTACCGTATCTATTTTTAAAATTATTAATAATGGCTATCTTAACACGAACGACGCTTTAATACCCGACGTCAATGAGGTTATATCTATTCGATAGCTGACTGTTTGGGTAGACTGTTTAATCAAATATCGATGTCAGTAGTACCAGATTGGTTTGCAATCTTTTTACTGTCTAACTCTTTTGATACTTCAAGTACAGTCGTTTGATTAGATTTATCTAAATACTTTTGTGCTTTATCCACTTCACTCGTTAAGGTATTGACCGTTTGCTTCATGCTCTCTAAAGCTTCAACTTTATAATTACTAATCATATCCATCGTATCATAGACATTATTGAAGGCGTTTTGCAGTTTATCAAGCTCAATAGTACTACTGGTTGCTTGTTCATGAATTTCACCAGATTGACGTTTGAGCATCGCTGAGGTTGACTCAATCAAACTACTGGTCGTTTTGTTCAATGCCGTGATCTGATCTAAGACCAGTTTTTGATTGGTCATAGCTTGTGCAACCACGACGGCTGTCCGTAATGCAGAAATAGTCGTTGTAGTAGCGCGATCCACACCTTTAATAAGTTCCAAATTATTTTTACGAATGGTATCTAATGCCAAATAGCCTTGTACGTTAACAGCCAGCTGTGTCAAAAAGTCAGTGTTTTTTTGGCGTACGTAAAACAGCATCTCTTCTTTTATGATACGGGCCTTTTCAGGGTCAGTCGCTTCTAAAGAATAGACTTTTTGCTCAAGCTGCTCATCAATCTTTTTGCCGACGTAAATATACTGGCGAATGGATTGCATCAAATCCCACATATTGACTTTTTCTTGCTCGATCATCGCATTGTCTTTGAGCAGCTCATCCTTACCATTATAAAGACTGGTCACCACCGCGTTAATATGCGACTGTGCGGATTCATATTGACGAAAATAATCTTGAACTTTATTGCCAAACGGTATGATGCCGAACAGCTTGCGCGAATTGGTCAACTCTTTTTTGCTTGGGTCCAAGTCTTCTACGATACCGCGTAATTCAGTCAATGATTTGGCAATTGGTGAATTATCAAATAGGCTATCATTGATACTCTTAGCAGGAAGTTCTAACATTCGGTTAGACACTTGAGCCGACTCACGAATCTCTTTAGTACCTAAGTTATGAATGGATTGTAAGTTTTCTTGAAAGTCAGGTCCATTTACTGGATTGGTAATGACATGATCTACAAAAGCATCGACTTTAGCATCAAGCTCTGGAATCTGACTTTTATCCAGCTTAACCATCTGATCCGCTTCGCTTTTTTCCACCTCTTTTACAGGGTCAGGTGGCGTCAAAGAGATACTTGGCGTATTCGTATTTTCTGGCGGTGTAAGTTCTTGCATAAGTGTTCCTGTCAATAAATGATAGATTAAAATGTTTGAATTATTCAATGATGTTAGGTAACGTTTAGTCTGCTAGTTCAAGCAAGTAGCATAATTGCTAAAGATCTATTAATTGACTTATGGTTATTAAATGATCATTAATAGGAAATACAAAGTAGATTTTAAGATTATCGTATAATCAGGAAGCCATGAAGATAGACTTTGTAAAACTATATGGTGGTTAGTATAGTAAAATTACAATGTGTAATAGTAAAAAACCATCAATATCCCGCAGCATATTGATGGTCAAAAACAAAGATAAGTAAATATGGCAAACTTATGCGTTTACGGTTCAGTTATTTTTTCTTAGTAGGGCCAAGCAACATACCCATTTGTCGGCCTTCCATCTTTGGATACTGCTCGACGTTAGAGATCTCAGCCGTATCTTCGATAATGCGCTCAAGTTGTTTACGACCAATATCTTGGTGCGCCATTTCACGTCCACGGAAACGAATGCTCACTTTAACCTTGTCTTGATCTTCTAAAAAGCTGACGATTTTTTTCAGTTTTACCTGATAATCAGCTTCTTCAGTACTCGGACGCAGCTTCATCTCTTTAAGCTGAGTTTGCTTTTGGTTCTTTTTAGCCTCTTTCGCTTTTTGCTTTTGATCATAGAGGAAATGCTTATAATCCATGATTTTGCATACTGGCGGCTTGGCATCGGGCACTAATTCAACTAAGTCTAGGTTTTCATCACGTGCCGCTTTCATCGCGGTATCGATATCGACCACGCCCATTTGTTCGCCGTCCTCTCTGACAAGACGAACTTCTTTAACACTGATATCTTCATTGGTGTTTAGACGGTTGGACTGTTTAATAGGTATTACTCCTGATCTGTTTTTTGATTCTGACGGCCTTTTTTGGCAACGGCAGTCTGTACTAAGGTAATAAATTCAGAGACAGTCATCACGCCTAAATTCTCACCTTCGCGAGTGCGGACGTTAACGCTGCCTGTTTCAACTTCTTTATCCCCTAATACTAGCATATAGGGAATACGTTCTAATGTTTTCTCTCGTATCTTAAATCCAATCTTTTCGTTACGCAAGTCACTAACCGCACGTAAACCTGCATTTTTTAGCTCGCTAACGACATTTTCACAGCTTTCTGCCTGTTTATCGGTAATATTCATCACTGCCACTTGCTGCGGGGCTAGCCAAACCGGCATCCACCCAGCATAGTTTTCGATTAAAATACCTATAAAGCGCTCAAACGAGCCAAGAATAGCACGGTGCAACATAATAGGCACTTCACGCTCGTTTTGTTCATTGACGAATTCAGCGTCTAAGCGCTCAGGCATATTGGGATCTACTTGTATAGTACCGCATTGCCATACTCGCCCCAAGCTGTCTTTGAGGCTAAACTCAATCTTAGGCCCGTAGAAAGCACCTTCACCAGGCAGATATTCCCAAGCTAGTCCTGAGCTATCCAAGGCGTCGGCTAAAGCTTTTTCAGCAAAATCCCAAGACTCATCACTACCGACGCGTTTCTCTGGACGCGTTGAAAGTTTCATAATAATGTTATCAAAACCAAAGTCTTCATAGACAGCAAGAGTAAGCTTAATAAAGTCAGCCACTTCCTGCTGAATTTGCGCTTGTGTGCAGAAGATATGTGCATCATCTTGAGTGAAACCGCGCACCCGCATCAGGCCATGCAATGAACCTGATGGCTCATTACGGTGACATGAACCAAATTCTGCCATACGCAGTGGCAACTCGCGGTAAGATTTCAAACCTTGATTAAACACTTGCACATGACAAGGGCAGTTCATTGGTTTTACCGCATAATCACGATTTTCACTCGATGTGGTAAACATATTGGTTGCATAGTTACCCCAATGTCCAGAACGCTCCCACAAGCTGCGATCAACGATTTGCGGTGTTTTGATTTCTTCATAACCATTATCATATTGTACTTTACGCATATATTGTTCAAGTACTTGATAAATCGTCCAACCATTGGCATGCCAAAATACCATACCCGGTGCTTGCTCTTGCATATGGAATAGATTGAGTGCTTTACCAATCTTACGATGGTCACGCTTTTCAGCTTCCTCAATACGTTGAATGTAAGCTTTTAGATCTTTTTTATCAGACCATGCGGTACCATAAATACGTTGTAGTTGCTCGTTCTTGGCATCACCGCGCCAATAAGCGCCACTCATCTTGGTTAATTTAAAGACCTTTAAGAAGCGGGTATTTGGCACGTGCGGGCCACGGCACATATCGACGTATTCTTGATGATGATAGAGACCGAAAGCTTCTTCGCCTGGCATATCATTGATTAGTTTGAGCTTATAATCTTCGCCGCGCTCTTCAAATATCTTGATCACTTCATCACGTGGCGTTATCTTCTTTATGACATCGTAGTCTTGCTTAATCAGCTGCATCATACGCTTTTCTATCGCTTGCATATGCTCAGGTGTGAATGGTGTCTCACTATAGATATCATAATAAAACCCATCATCAATGACAGGACCGATAACCATCTTTACATCAGGATAAAGTTGTTTGACCGCATGACCGAGTAGATGCGCGCACGAATGACGAATAATATCGACACCATCAGCATCTCTTGGGGTAACAATCTCAACCTTTGCGTCATGAGCGATAGGATCAGAAGCATCAACTAAATGTCCATCTACACGTCCGGCGACTGTAGCCTTAGCAAGACCTGCCCCAATGCTTTTTGCCACTTCCATGACTGTAGTATTGCCTTCGAAGTCTTTTACGCTTCCATCGGGCAAAGTAATCGCTACCATAATCTGTTCACCTGTTTTAGGTCCGTTAGCAGTGATGATTGCAACTATCAATCATATGACCGTAAGACCAAATAAATTATATACGTTAGATGTGATACATCAAAAGAGACAGACATTACCCAAGACACTTAACATATCGGCGATCGTCTAAATATTCATTCAATCTGCTATCTATATCAAGAGCAGAATGATAATACATCGTTAAACACAGCCAAATGCTTCTTATATAGTGTTGATTAATCATGCAGGATAAGTAATGCCATAAAGGCGACTACTATAACAAAAACCATCTATAAACACTAGATAGCAAGGGATAACAACGTATCTAGCATAGATATAGCTTTAAAAGAACCGACCAACTGTGTTCAAGAATATAAGTCATCTCTAGCCTTTAGTAGCAGCTTTTCGATCCAAGAGAATTAGTAAATAATATCTACTATATTATAAGCAGTATCTATATATAAGGACTACCTTCACTTATATCAATAAGGCAACCTTAAGCGTGAATTAGTAAAAAAGATGCTTAGAGACATTAAAATTAGCAAAAAGTAAGATTTCAACAAGAGTGATTCAACCAGCTTTGGAGAATTATCAACAGTTTTCATGTTGTATAAAAATAATAAAAGACTCTGACTTTTCTAACTTGTTGAAAAATATATATTATTTGAAACCTTTTATAATTAATTAAAAAAAATCTATAAAAACAGTTGACACTGAATATAAAGTATCTATAATACGCCCCACAGCAAAGGAAGCGCAGCGAAAATAGTGGACATACTTACTATTAACAAAGCAGCTAACTTACTGAATTATTTAGTAAATAAAAGCTTGACACTGTATCAATCAATGCTACAATAGATAGCTTACCAGTTAGAACAAATGTATTGTTTTAGTGATAATTGGTTATAGAATTTACAAACGCTTCAACTGGACGACAGTGAAGGGACATTATTTAAAAGCAAAACTAAAGAACAACTTGTGTGGATTTTTGCTGAGTTAAAATGCTAAAAATAAAGTTGGTTTTGACTTCTTTTCGGGGTCAGCACTAACTATAAAAATTATCATTTAATCAGCAAGAAAACTCAAAGTTAATTCATTACGAACATATACGAAGAGCGTAATTGCCAGATTAAATGAGCCAAGATTAGAAGTCGTCTTACTATTTATAGTGAAGACTTCAAGCAAGATTAAACTGAAGAGTTTGATCATGGCTCAGATTGAACGCTGGCGG
>NZ_JBPYDD010000010.1:0-54049 GCF_051847535.1 Psychrobacter sp. 1U1
TGTCCGATGGTGCCGACGTTGACGTGGGGCTTGTTGCGTTCAAACTTGGCCTTTGCCATGGGTAGTTCCTCTTTATTTGGGCTTAGTTACTTAACTAAAGTATTTAAATAATATGAATACGTTAATTAAATAATACTAAGCACATTAAGATAAATGTTAAAAGGTTGCACATTCGATGTGCAGATATTATAAGAAAATTACAACCAATAACAAGTCTTTTAACAAGTTATTGGCATATTCTCTACTGACAATACAAAGATTTGCGTTAGATTGTCTTATTTAGCAATTTCTTACTTACTCGTCATCATCTTTAGAGTTGAATTTAGAGATGATTTCAGCAGCTACTGACTTTGGAATTTCCGCATACTTTTGGAATTCCATTGAATACGTAGCACGGCCTTGTGACATAGAACGCATTTGAGTGGCATAACCAAACATTTCTGCTAATGGTACTTCAGCACGGATCTGTTTAGTACCACCAGGTAGATCTTCCATACCCTGAACTAAACCACGACGACGGTTAAGATCGCCCATGATATCACCCATGTAATCTTCAGGTGTTTCAACTTCTACTTTCATTACTGGCTCAAGTAGTGCTGGGTCCGCTGCCATGAAACCTTTTCTAAAGGCCATAGAACCTGCCATTTTGAACGATAATTCATCAGAATCGACATCATGATAAGAACCATCATACAAAGTTGCTTTTACGCCAACGACTGGGTAACCAGCAAGTACGCCGTTTTTCATGCGCTCTTGGATACCTTTATCAACAGCACCATGGAATTCTTTTGGTACAGTACCACCAACAACTTCTTCAGCGAATTCATACTCAGTTTCGCCCGCTGGATCAAGTGGCTCAAGACGTAACCAAACGTGACCAAACTTACCACGACCACCAGTCTGACGTACAAATTTGCCTTCTTGTTCAACAGTATTACGAATCGTCTCACGATAAGCAACCTGCGGCGCACCGATGTTCGCTTCAACGTTGAATTCACGCTTCATACGGTCAACTAGAATCTCTAGATGTAGCTCACCCATACCGCTAATGATCGTCTGACCAGACTCTTCGTCAGTGTGTACACGGAACGATGGATCTTCTTTTGCCAAACGGCCCAAAGCAATAGACATCTTTTCTTGGTCAGCTTTAGTCTTAGGCTCAACAGCTAGACTGATTACTGGATCTGGGAATTCCATACGCTCAAGAGTAATAACGTTACTCTCATCACATAACGTATCACCAGTACCTACGTCTTTCATACCAACTAGAGCTGCGATATCACCGGTACGAATCTCTTCTAGCTCTTGCTGTGAATCTGCCATCATTTGAACAATACGGCCTACACGCTCACGCTTCATCTTAACAGGGTTATAAACACTGCTGCCCTGCTTGATAACGCCAGAATAAACACGTACGAATGTTAAGTTACCAACGAACTTGTCGTTCATGATCTTAAATGCTAGTGCTGAGAATGGTGCTTCATCAGAAGCTTCACGCGTACCTTCAGTCTCATCTTTGTCGTCAAGAATACCACGAATAGCTGGTACATCCATTGGAGCTGGTAGATACTGAATAACCGCATCTAGCATCTTTTGTACGCCTTTGTTTTTGAAAGCAGTACCACAAAGTAATGGAATGATTTCATTGTCGATGGTCAATTGACGAAGCGCGCCGTGAATTTGCTCTTGAGTCAATTCGCCATTTTCCAGATATTCATTCATTAATTCTTCTGATGCTTCAGCAGCGTTTTCTACTAGATACTCGCGGTACTCCTCTGCTTTGTCTTGTAGTTCCGCTGGAATATCGCGCTCGTCGTATTCCATACCCTGAGAGGCTTCATCCCAGTAAATAGCTTTCATAGTTACAAGATCGACAACACCTTCAAAATCGTCTTCTTTACCAATTGGGATAACCAACGGTACAGGCTTACCACCTAGACGAGTTTTGATTTGCTCGATAACACGATAAAAATCAGCGCCAACGCGATCCATTTTGTTAACGAATGCCAAACGTGGCACTTGGTATTTGTTTGCCTGACGCCATACGGTCTCAGACTGTGGCTGAACGCCGCCTACTGCACAGTAAACCATGCACGCGCCATCAAGTACACGCATAGAACGTTCAACTTCGATTGTGAAGTCAACGTGACCTGGGGTATCAATGATGTTGATACGGTGTTCGTCGAATTGCTTAGCCATACCTGACCAGAAGCAAGTCGTTGCTGCTGAAGTAATAGTAATACCGCGCTCTTGTTCTTGCTCCATCCAGTCCATGGTAGCCGCACCATCATGGGTTTCACCAATTTTGTGGCTAACACCGGTATAGAATAAAACACGCTCAGTAGTAGTCGTTTTACCAGCATCAATATGCGCTGAGATACCGATATTGCGATAGCGTTTTAGGGGAGTTTTACGAGCCATAGTGTTTTCCTAAGGAAATTCGTGTATATAATAATGTGTTGTGTCTCTGCCTATTACTCTATGACAAAGCAGTCAGCTTCGTAATATTACTTACTGATTATTGGGCCTAATACGGACAAAAAAAAGAGCAAATACTAAGAATATAGTGGCATAAAACTTGAGATGTTTTCTAATAAGTAATCTGTTTATTTAAAAAGGACCATTACTAGAAAACATCTTGATAGATAGCCGCCACCCAGTTAGAAATAGGCTAAACCTTTTATAAACTGGATAAAGAGTGGCGGCAATCAGTAGAATAGAAAATATAAAATCAGTTAAAGCGATCTATCAATCTATAACTTAATATAGAGCACTATTAGTAAGCGGCTTAGAAGCGATAATGAGAGAATGCTTTGTTTGCATCTGCCATACGGTGAACTTCATCACGCTTTTTCATAGCATTGCCTTTACCTTCTGAAGCATCAGACAATTCGCCAGCAAGGCGTAAAGACATTGATTTTTCAGAACGTTTAGCAGCAGCTTCAGCCAACCAACGCATAGCCAATGCGGTACGACGGGAGGGGCGTACTTCCATTGGTACTTGATAGGTTGCACCACCAACACGGCGAGCTTTCACTTCAACCATAGGACGTACATTTTCTAAAACTTCTTCAAAAAAAGATACTGGATCTTCGATGTTACGCTTTTGACTTACTGTATCAAGCGCACCATAAACGATACGTTCGGCAGTAGACTTTTTACCATCACTCATTACGTGGTTGATGAATTTAGCAATGGTTTGGCTACCAAACTTAGGATCTGGAAGGATCTCACGGGTAGCAACGACGCGACGTCTTGGCATAATAAATTTCCTTGTCTTCAGGAGTGTCTGACATTCACAACATGGCACCATTTAATAATGTAGGTGATATATCAAGTTGTCAGTCAGCCTTACTGCATGGCGGTATGTCATAACGACCTATTGTTGGTCTTACCAATAAAGCGGTTAACACCAAGCCCATGCACAGTTAATGGGTGATACGATTAAGCGGGGCTAATATTAAGCTTTAGGCTTCTTCGCACCATATTTAGAACGACCTTGCTTACGGTCTTTAACGCCTGCACAGTCTAACGCGCCGCGAACAGTGTGATAACGTACACCTGGTAGATCTTTTACACGACCACCGCGGATAAGTACAACACTATGCTCTTGTAAGTTGTGACCTTCACCACCGATATAGCTTGATACTTCATAACCTGAAGTCAAACGTACACGGCAAACTTTACGCATTGCTGAGTTAGGTTTTTTTGGCGTAGTAGTATATACACGAGTACATACACCACGGCGTTGTGGGCACGCTTGTAACGCAGGAACTTTTGACTTTTCCTTGATGGTTTTGCGACCCTTACGAATCAATTGGTTAGTTGTTGCCATAAGGCATCCTTCTCCCGTTTGGTATAAAACAAAAAAATGGGCAAACCCACCATCCTTTCCATAAACATGAAAATTTTGGGGTACCCATTTTTAGGACAGTGTATTATAAAGATATGTTACTGCTATTTCAACTACTTATAGACAATGCTACTTTACAATACCTAAAATATATGTATCAAGTATACTTTGCTACCAGTTAGTGATATTACAAAGCATTAAATGTACACATAAAAAGCTTACTACCTGCTTCTGAAAAATTATTGAGTACTGGGCTTGTTATCGTATATATGGCGTTGCAAGCTTACTTTTCAAGACAGCTATAGGTATGTTTACTGCATTTTGGATGATATTTTACCAGTCAACGCTATGACTCATCTACTTAGTATCTGCTTTGTTCTTAGCGTCAACGGCTTTGTCATCTGCTTTGTTATCATTTTTAGTCGACGCATCGGATTCTTCTTGTGTAGAATCACTGTCGAACTCTTCTGACTTACTTTCTTCATTTGAGTCTTCATCGCTTGCCATTTGTTTGACTTGTTCTTCACTGCTACTATCATCAGTAATAAAACGATTGGCAAGTTTTGGCTCTGGCGCGAAAGTCGCTTGAGCAACGCCAAGCACTTCATCAATCAAACGACTATTATAATGCATACCAACAGCTACCGCTGACACTGGTAACAAACGACGTAACCACGTTAAATCGACTTGATCCAAATCAAACCCTACTTGTCCAGCGATATTATCTATTTGCTCTGCATAAAAATTAACATTCTGGTTTTTGAGTCCAAGGTTTTGTAATTCACTGTGCAAACCGCGACTTTGAGCATTATCAAGTAGACCTTTTCCTACCCCAATACCTGCTAATAGAGCTTGTTTTTCTTGCATTTTGCTCAAATCTGCACTGGCAAGCAGCTCATAAGCCATTTTTATACCTTGTTTACCCGTTAAAGGTTGGTCATAAACAGCCGCTAACTGATAAACAGAGCGTAAAGACACCAATAGCAACCATAGCGTATCAGCCAACAATCCTGGCAATCCTGCTAAGCCCGTCAAACCGCCCAAAGTCGCCAACGCTCTATTCTGGTTGGCAATATCAGTCGCTAACGCGTAACGCTCTTCACCATCCAATGCAGTAATATCAGCAAAACGATGCTCATTAGGTAGGTCTAGTTGACTCCAGCTCGCTGCAAGTTTTGCAACCTGAACAAAAGAGCTGTCTAATACAGATTTGAACAAACTATTAGGAACAACTTTTTTAGCATATTTACCATAGGTGGCAAAGCGTGAACCTAATAGCTGCTGGGTCGTTTTTAAGGTTTGCTCTCGGAACAGATCTTGTTGGAAGTCTTCATCGCCTAAATTTACCGCTTTATATTGACGTGGTTTACTTGCTTTAGCATTAGCACTATCAATGAGCGAGCCCATACGCTCAAGATTATTACGAGTAAAATGACCAATGGTATTGATACCTTGAGAGAGAGTACTACGCTTTGCCATCGTTATGTCCTTAAAATGGTGGTTAAACAACCTAATAGTTAGTCGGTATGCCTTTACGTTATGTAGTCATATATTAGATATATTAACACACTAGTAAACATGGGTAAAAAGAACAATGATAGGTACTTGTATCACTGTTTGAGCCGTTATCTTATCTATATCTTAGACTCTATGTCAGTGTGAACAATGTTATCAATGTCACAAAATTTGTATCTAAAGGTGTGGTTTATTTCTATTCTTACTTATCCTCTATAATGCATATAAGTTAGATTTTTAACCCATCTACTTTATCTAGGAATGCTATAATAGAGCATATTATAACGTTTGTGCTTAAGTGCAGTTTTTGCTTCGTTAATACGTTGTTGTAATATTGACGTAATAATCTGCAAATCTATATATGGTTAAATTATAGTTATAAATATTGGTCAGTAATTTTTAGATATATCGATAGTAATTTATTATTATAAGGAATGGAATATGCGCCGAGTTGTGATTACTGGAGCAGGGATTGTCTCTTGTATCGGACATGATTTAGACGCCGTTACATCTGCTCTTCAACAAGGACAGTCTGGCATTAGATTTAATGAGACTTATGCTGAACAAGGGTTTAAGTCACAAGTTAGTGGTAGCATCGATAAGACCGAATTAGATACTTCCGGTATTGATCGTAAATTAAAGCGTTTTTTTAGCGATGCAAGCCTTTATGCGTATGTGAGTGCGTTAGCAGCTATCAAACAGTCTGGATTGTCCCTTGAGACCATCAATCATAATCCGCGTGTTGGCGTGGTTGCAGGCTCGGGTGGTGCATCGACAGGAGATGTTGTCAGTGCTGTCGATTCTATGCGTGAAAAAGGTTTACGCGGGGTCGGTGCAATGGCGGTACCTAAGACTATGAGTAGTTCGGTATCAGCTGCGCTCGCAACTGGACTAAAAATCCAAGGGATTTCTTACTCTATTTCTTCAGCTTGTGCAACATCAACCCACTGTATTGGACATGCAGCTGAGCTTATTCAATTGGGTAAGGCTGATGTGGTACTCGCTGGTGGTAGTGAAGCTGAAGATTGGACCCAGTCTTGTATGTTTGATGCTATGGGTGCCATGAGTACTCAGTACAATGATGTGCCCAAACAGTCTTCACGTGCTTATGATAAAGATCGTGATGGCTTTGTGATTGCTGGTGGCGGTGCAATGGTAGTGGTTGAGAGTCTTGAGCATGCCAAAGCGCGTGGCGCAAATATTTTGGCTGAGATCGTCGGCTATGGTGCCAGCTCTGATGGAGCAGAAATGGTTGCTCCAAGTGGTGAAGGTGCGGTACGTTGTATGCAGCAGGCGTTAGATCAAGCAGGGTTAGAGCGTGTTGACTATATCAATACTCATGGTACCAGTACACCGTTAGGTGATATTACTGAGCTAAAAGCCATCGCTAAAGTATTTGGCTCTGATGCTGACTCTACCACGCAAAACTCTGTCCCACCTATCAGCTCAACCAAGTCAATGACAGGCCATAGCCTAGGAGCAGTTGGAGCGCAAGAGTTGATCTATTGCTTGCTTATGCTACAAAAAGGCTTTATCGCACCAAGTATCAACATTGAAAATATCGATGAGGCAGCAGCACCGTTTGATATTGTCACTGAGCTACGTGAAACCAAGCTAGACACCCTGATGAGTAATAGTTTTGGGTTTGGTGGTACTAACGCGACCTTGATTATTAAAAGGTTTGACGCTTAAAACATGCTTGCACCGAACGCTTTCCAAGATAAGCACAAACAGACTCACTTTGTACAAACGCCAGCTATCAAAAATAGCTGGCGTTTTGGCGAGTTGTCGGCCACAGAGCTGCTACCAAAACTACAGCAGCATTTACTTGCACAAGATAGCAATGCAAACTGGCAATTAGTCTGGCTAAATAATGATGGACACCCTGTAATTGGCCTACTACCCAAAGTAAGCTGGTCTGTATACCCTGCTCATAATCAAACCTCTCATACACAGCTGCCTACTTATAGAGTAATAAAACACTGTCGCAGTGACGAGAATGCTATTACGACAGCATATATGAGTTATACCAAGTGGCAGGACGAGTTAATTGCTTATAGTCGAGCTCATGAGGCTAACAATACTGCTTCAAACTCTCTAAACACACCCTATGAGAAGCCAAATTATCATCACGGTTTAATAGGTTTTATTGGTTATGATATTGCCGCGCATGAGCTGAGTCCAGCGGCTAAAATTGAGCTGGCAGCGCAGCCTTGCGCTGTATTAGGACATTACGATATATACTTGACTCAATCTGTTACAGACAAAGCTGGCTGGACGTTAAATACTATAAAATCAGATGTTGATAGCCCACCAACAAACTTAGCAGTAGCTAAGCTTATATCGTATTTGGATGCATTAGACCTTGAGTTGTCTAATATAAAAACAACAGCCCAGGTTATTCACTGTCAACTAACGCCCTTAGTATTAAACGCACGGTGGCATAAAGGGGACTATTATAATGCTTTTGGAAAAACCCAAGACTATCTACAACAGGGCGATTGTTACCAAATCAATCTGACGCAAGCATGGCAGGGTTGTCTTCATAAGTTAGATGGCTCATATGACAATAACAGCTCTATGACGTCTCTTATCGATTACTTACCTGCCCTATACCAAAATACGCAAGCACCATTTTCAGGCTACTTAGGAGCTCACAATCATTTAGATGATGAGAAAGCTGAGCGTTTGGTAGCTAATAACCATACTAAAAGCGTTAAAGAGCTTAACAACTCACCCTTAAGCTTTGAGATATTAAGCTGTTCACCTGAGCTGTTTTTTACTTTTATAAAAAATACGGCTACAGGCTCTCACCATATTATTACAAAGCCTATTAAAGGCACGCGTCCTAGAGGTAGCACTGACAAACAAGACTTAATGTTAAAGCAGCAACTCATTGACAGTGATAAAGATCGAGCTGAGAACGTTATGATTGTTGATTTATTGCGTAATGACTTAGGTAAATATGCCAAAACTGGCAGTGTGAAAGTGCCGCAGCTGTTCGCTATTGAAAGCTTTAGTAATGTCCATCATATGGTAAGTACCATCACCGCCGAGCTCAGAGTAGAGACTCACCCATTAGCCGTATTGTTTGGCAGTCTACCTGCAGGTTCAATCACTGGCACACCCAAAAAACGCGCCGTTGAAATTATTTCTGAATTAGAAACAGCACCGCGCGGTGCCTATTGTGGCACCATGGGCTATATGAATTTTGATGGAAGTGGACAGTGGAATGTACTCATTCGTACGTTGCAAGCTAATAGCTTAACAAATACCAAGACAGAGGTCAGCTTGTGGGCAGGCGGCGGTATCACTGTCGCGTCTGATCTTGAAGAAGAATATCAAGAGTGTCTCGACAAAGTGGGCAATCTACTAAACGTATTGAACCCATCAGACATCATATAAGAATTTGTACCAAATATTTCAGCATGCAAAATTCATATAGTGAACTCTGCTGTCAACTAATCATTTAATATCGTCCTGATGAAAACTTAGCCCATATTTGAGATAGTCTCACTATCTTCGCTATACGTTTGCATAGCGGTCAGTGCATCAATCAGGCGCTCATGCTGTGCTTGTGTACCAACAGTAATACGAAGATATTCTTGAATGCGCGGCTTATCAAAATGACGCACAATGATGCCTTGCTCGCGTAACTTAGCGGCCACTGCGCTTGCATTTCCATCTTTAGGACGAGCAAATACAAAGTTGGCATGCGATGGCAGTACTTGATAGCCAAGCGTTGTTAGCTGAGTCGTCAATGACTTGCGCAGATCAATGACTTGTTGGCGGGTTTGTTCGAAATAATTATTATCCAACACACTAGCAGTTGCGCCAGCTTGCGCAAGTTTGTCCAATGGATAACTGTTGAAGCTGTTTTTCATACGCGTCAACGCTTCGATTAATGAGGCATTACCAAAGGCCATACCCACACGTAGTCCAGCAAGTGATCGAGACTTTGAAAAGGTTTGAGTCACCAATAAATTATCAAATTCATTGATCAAACTGACTGCTGAAACTTGCGTGCCAGAATGGCTTTCATCTATACAAGCAAAGTCAATATAAGCTTCATCAATGACTATCACCGAATTAGAATGCTCGCTGGCAAGTTTACGAATATTGGCAAGCGATAATAATAGACCTGTTGGCGCATTGGGATTGGCAATAATAATACCGCTACAAGGCTGACGATAAGCATCGGGATCGATACTAAAATCATCTTCCAATGCAATCTGTACCAGCTCTACACCAAAAGTCTGCGCATAAACAGGATAAAAGCTATAGCTGATATCTGGTGCTAATACAGGACGTTCTTTTAGAAAAAAGCTGGCAAATACTAAAGCAAGAACTTCATCTGAGCCATTACCGACAAATACCTCGTTTATATCAAGATTATATAACTCGGCTAATGCTGCGCGCAGATCATCAGATTCAGGGGCTGGATACAGACGTAAATCGTAAGCCTGCTGCTCTAAGACGTTAGCAATGGCCTCCCCTACCTTCGGTGATGGTGGAAACGGGTTTTCGTTGGTATTCAGTTTACACAAATTGGCATGCTGAGGCTGCTCACCAGGGACGTAAGGTGACAAGTTACGTGCTTTAGACGACCAAAGTCTGGTATCAACTTTTTGTTCACTCATAAGTTATCCTACTAGTAGCTAAAAGAGTTGCAAGACCTAAAATGACAGTAATAATAATGTTTTGTCGATATCTTATTAAATTCTATACAGCCTCAGTTATAACCACTATATATTTCTGATAAAGGGTTCTTTATATCCGCTATTCTGTCTATATAACGTCTATGTATAGGTATTTTACTGGTAACGATAACGAGCTGAGCGCGCATGAGCTTCTAAGTCTTCGTGCTGCGCTAAAATGTCAGCGGTCTTAGCCAATGGCTTGCTACCGCCTTCACTACAATAAATGATAGATGATTTCTTTTGAAAGTCGTATACACCGAGCGGCGAAGAAAAACGCGCAGTCCCTGAGGTTGGTAGCACATGATTGGGCCCTGCACAGTAGTCACCGATTGCCTCAGGCGTATGACGTCCCATAAAGATAGCACCCGCATGACGAATATCATCGAGTAGCGTATCGGGGTCATCAACAGACAGCTCTAAATGCTCAGGCGCAATACGATTGATTAAAGCCATACCCTCGCTTCTATCTTTGACTAGAATAAGTGCGCCACGATTCTGTAATGAGTCGCGAGCGATATCTGCTTTTGGCAATTTTGCCAGTGCGTTTTCAATCTCTGTAGCGACTTGTGCTAACTGCTCGCTACTTGTCGTCACAAAAATCGCTTGGGCAATGCGGTCATGCTCAGCTTGGGACAATAAGTCCATAGCTAACCAATCGGCACGGTCTTGCGCTTCACCTTCTGCATACACCAGCACTTCAGAGGGACCAGCTATCATATCGATCCCTACCTGCCCAAATACGGCTCGTTTGGCAGCTGCCACATACTTATTGCCAGGACCAGTAATTTTATCTACCGCTGGAATAGTTTTGGTACCATATGCTAACGCTGCCACGGCCTGAGCGCCACCAATCGTAAACACGCGATCGACTTGTGCCAAATGCGCGGCTGCCAATACTAAGGGGTTTAGTACGCCATTGGGAGCTGGTACAACCATGATAACTTCTGTGACGCCAGCGACTTTGGCAGGAATGGCGTTCATCAGTACAGAAGACGGATAAGATGCGAGCCCACCTGGCACATAAATACCCACGCGATCAAGTGGCGTGACTTTTTGACCTAAGCGATTACCTAACTCATCCTCATATTGCCATGTCTCTTGTATTTGGCGTTTGTGAAAACTTTGCACACGCGTCGCTGCTGTAGTCAGTGCCGTCTTTACTTTTTCGTCTAAATTATCAAAAGCTTCAGCGAGTGATTGTTTAGACAATTCTAACTCTTGTATCGTCGTTGCTGGATGCTGATCAAACTTTTGGGTTAATGCTAGCACCACCTTATCACCATCATGACGTACTTGAGTAATAATATCATCGACAGTCTTTAACAGATCAACATCGTTGACTGTCTCAAAGGCCAGCAGATCCTTCAATTGCTGTTCAAAATCGGTATCTTGGGTACTCAACTGGCGCATGATCTAATCCTGTGTTTAAGTCAAAAAGACTGCTGAGAAAGTAAAAATGATGAAAACAATCAAACCATAATAGTAGCTTCTAATAAATTAACTACAGCTAGTTTGGCTAAATGACAATGGAGTTTTCTCAGTAGTTATCTACTAAAAAACCAGTTTAGCACGCTATATTCATTATAGAACGCCAAACTGGTTTTAAAACTCACATAACATCCTTTTATATTATTAATAATAAGTATGATCTACGTTCAATATTGATCAACTATGTGATAATCAAGAAGCAGCCGCAATACTGATTTTAAAGCTCTCAAGAATCGGCTCGAGTAGCGCAAACTTACGCTTATAGCTGACTTGGTTGACGATCAAACGAGATGATACATCACAAATATGCTCACGCGGCTCTAGACCGTTCGCTCGTAGTGTATTGCCCGTATCGACCACATCAACGATTAGGTCTCCTAAACCGACTAATGGCGCAAGCTCCATAGAGCCATAAAGCTTGATCACGTCTACTTGCTGGCCTTGACTGGCAAAGTAGGCGCGGGCAACATTGACGTATTTGGTCGCAATACGCAGACGACGGTTAGGCAATGCTGCATCCTTTACGCCTGCCGTCATAAGCTTACATTGAGCAATTTTTAAGTCTAACAATTCATAGACATGATTGGCACCGTGTTCAAGAAGTACGTCTTTACCTGCTACCCCAAAATCAGCAGCGCCATGTTCTACATAGGTTGGCACATCACTAGCGCGTAGGATAAGTACACGCACGTTTGGGTTTGAGGTAGGGAAGATAAGCTTACGTGATGCATCAGGGTCTTCTAGTAAATCAACGCCAGCTGCCTGTAGTAGCGGCATTGTCTCTTCTAAAATACGACCTTTTGATAATGCTAAAGTGAGGCCATTAAACTCATTGTCTACTTCATTTAATAAGTCGTTAGTCTGTAAGCGTTCATTTTGCTCAGTCATAATGACAAGGTGTCCATATAGAATTAATGTCCCTAAAGGTTAGGGAGTGTGTTATACCGCTGATAAAAATAAGCGCCCTACGCAAGATATTATAAATCTAGTCGTTAGTATTGATACGCTCAATATTAACCCCTAAGGCGCGAAGTTTGTTTTCGACATCTTCGTAACCGCGATCAATATGATAAATACGGTCAATCAAACTCTCACCTTCAGCGGCAGATGCTGCCATTACCAATGACATCGATGCGCGTAAGTCCGTTGCCATGACTGGCGCCGCTGTAAAGTGCTCGATACCTTTGACCACTGCTGTATGACCATCTACCTGAATAGAGGCACCTAAACGATTGAGCTCAGGAACATGCATATAGCGATTTTCAAAGATGTTTTCGATAATGGTGCTTGTCCCATCTGCCAGACAACAAATTGCCATCAATTGAGCTTGCATGTCTGTGGGAAACCCAGGATGTGGCTGGGTACGAATATCAACAGGATGCGGACGTCCTGTCATCTGTGCACGTATCCAGTCCTCACCCGTTGTAATCGTCGCACCCATTGCCTCAAACTTCTCTAGCACCGGATATAGTAGTGCTGCATTGGTTTTTTTGGTCAGTACATCTCCGCGAGTCATCAAGGCGCCTGCTAAATACGAGCCCGTTTCAATGCGATCAGGGACCACTGAGTACTCACAACCTTGTAAGCACTCTACCCCTTCAATAGTCATGGTCGCTGTACCAATACCGCTAATCTTAGCGCCCATTGCAACCAGCATATTGGCCAAATCAACCACCTCCGGCTCAAGTGCGCAGTTACCTAAGACGGTCGTGCCTTTGGCTAGTGCCGCTGCCATGATGACGTTTTCGGTACCACCAACGGTGATCATATCAAAAGAGAAGTTACAACCAATCAGCCTGCCACCTTTAGGAGCCTGGGCTTTGACGTAGCCGTTCTCTACAGTAATATGAGCGCCCATTGCCTCAAAGGCTTTTAGATGTTGATCAACGGGACGTGAGCCTATCGCACAGCCGCCCGGTAGTGAGACTTCTGCCTCACCAAAACGCGCCAGTAGCGGACCCAATACCAAAATCGATGCTCGCATTGTCTTGACAAGATCATAAGGTGCATAGAAATTGTCGATACTTTTGGTATCACAAGTGACGGTATCGCCTTGCTTTTGAATATTGATACCCATGCCAGCGATCAGCTTAATCAATGTACTCACATCTTGTAATGATGGCACGTTATGCAAGGTGGTGGGCGTCTCAGCTAATATCATAGCTGCAAGCAAAGGCAAAGCGGCATTTTTGGCGCCAGAGATAGTAACTTCCCCTGCGATACGACTACTACCGGTGATTAAAAACTGATCCATAAAAGTGACAACCTAGCTATATATGTGAAGAAGAATGCGATGAATAAAAATCAAAAGCTTGCATTATAAAAATAAGAACCGTTTAACCTTGAGACTGTGCTTCCCACTCAGCAGGCGTCAATGCTTGAATATTGAGCGCATGAATGTCACCGCTGGCAATCTTATCATTTACCAAGCCATAAATAGCTTGCTGTCGCTGTACCGCACGTTTGCCCTCAAAGCTGGCATCGACGACACGTACATCAAACTTATTGCCTTGATTGGCAGCTTGAATAAAAGCATCTGGGAAATGCTGCTGTAAAAATGCAATCAAATCATCAGCGTTCATGCTCATAAAAAATCCTATTATTGTATTAAAAGTAATGTTTGTATGGTCTATATAAGAAGGCTACGTCTCATATAAAGGCATTATTATAACAAGAGTTTGGTCATCTTACAGTATTGTCTACTCACAAGCATGAGTGTCAACTCTACAGCTGTTAGTCTATTTACTTTAACGTTTTGTTTAGATACGTTAATACTTGCGCACGTACGTCATTAACCCAGCGTAATGGTGGTGCCATCGCTCCGATACTCGTAGCATGACTGGCGCCTTTAATCTGGCCATTTTCAACCTTGGCGCCGTAGTCATTTAATGCTTGAGTCATTTTGATAATATTTGTATCGTGCACGGTTTTGTCGTTTTCGGCAGTCAATAGTAAGTACGGCGGCTGCGTACCCTTTATTTGGCGATCAGGCATCACGTCATCTGGCGTATCATCGGCGCTAAAAGCAGTCACACTAGCAAACTTACGAAAGTCATAGCTATAGGGACCGGCAATACCAATAACGGCAGCGATATCGTTTGGTTTGATGCCGTAAGGTGTCAAAAAGTCTTCGTTAGAAACGGCAGCTACTGCATTGAACGCGCCAGCAGAATGACCAATGACAGCTAAGCGCTTAGGGTCGACATGAATACTTGAGGCGTTATTAATACTCCATGCAACTGCCTGTGCAGCGTCTTTAACGTAATCAGGGTATACATGCTCAGGAGCTTTTCGATAGTTGATGACTGCGGTCACGTAACCTGCTTGGGCTAAGCTTTGACCAACAAACGCATACTCATCTTTACTACCACTCTCCCACGAGCCCCCATGTACGAACACAACCATTGGATAAGTATCCACGATAGTGTTCCCGGCTTTCATACCCTGCGCCAACGGTTTTGGATAGTAAATATCCAAATCTTGTAACGGCTCATCGCCATATAATATATCTTTACTGACACCCACGCCACCGTTTGCAGTGATACCGTTCACCACAGCCAGCGCTGACAATGCTTGAGCCTGTTGGGTTGCAAAGGTAATAGCACCTACGGCTACTATACTTGCACCTATCAGCTTCAACTTATGGTTAGATGGCTTGCGGGCAGAGATGTCACTGGTTGACGCAGTCGTGTCCATTGCTTGTTGTGCATAATCAAAGTTTGAACCTTTCATTATTGTTATCCTTATTATTGCCAGCTCGTAGTTACCAAGAGGTTGACTGACATAGCGATTGATCCAAAGTTGTGACTAAGGATAGCTCTACCTTACGAAGCGCTCATAACACCAGCTAGCTTATGGATTTTGGTATAAATCAACATAAGGGCTAGAAGATGGTTGTTCAGTTAGGTCACCAGCTTCTGACGCACTATTATTCGCTACTGGCGTAGTGGGTGCTACGTTGCCCGCGGCCGTTGCAGGTTCGATCTCTCTGACAATAGGTCCTGCACCGGTTGCTTGCGTAGCAGCGTTTTTGGGCTCACTCTCTGACATAATGTCTGCGTCATTAATAGGCAAACCTCTATTGTCTACGACTGTCGTTAGTAAGACCAATTCAGTAATACCAGCAGTACTGTTGGCGATATCGATTAGATGGCTTTGCTGCGTGGGTGTCACTCTACCCATGATATAGACCACACCATCATTAGTCACAGCTTTTAATTGTGATGCTTTGACTCCATTATTAGCCGCAGTTTTAGCCATCAATTTTGATGTGATATAACCATCATGTACGGTTGAGCTATAACCTCTAGCGACACTGACATTTAGCTCGTTATAAACACGGCGAACATCGGGCATGGAGCCGACTACTTTTTCAATTTGCGTTTTTAGGGCCTCTGTTGGCACCTCGCCTGTAAGCAGGACCTCACTATAAAAGCTATCAATACTTATTCGGCTATTGGTTTGTAGATCTTCTTGTAAGCCATAAACATTGATCTTTGCTGTATGCTCGATACTACGATCGAGCAGACGTTGCGGGATGGTACGTTCCGTTACAGGTACCCCATAAGTCCCCTCAGTACTATTGGTTAAGTAATTGGTTGTACAGCCTGTACTAACCATGCTAGCCATTAAAACAGCACCTATCATCGCACGATTAATATCGACACGTGGTGTTTTATAAACGGATTTGAGTGTATACAACCTTGTCATTATCTTCCTCATCAAACACAGTCAGTATTTAAAATTTAGTATAAGGCCTAATAGCATTTGGCAAAATTTGTGTCGCTAGAACACAGTAAACATTATAATGATTTTATAGGTAATATTGTTTGTTATATCAGCCTTGTTGCATACAAAATCACAATCATAAAAAGATCTAATCGTAATGATACTTAATGAAGATAGGGAGGTTCTACCTTGCTCTAAACACTATGCCAAACACTTTACTTAATTTTTATAATCAGCGGTTAGGTTTTTGGTAACGGCAACTTGTTGGATGAATACTCTACGTATCTTTCCAAACATCTTCTCTTTATTGGCCAACTAAATACGCTACCATGCTGTTGCCACAAACGCACCCAAAATCCACTCTGGCTGATACCGTAGTGCTGGACGTTCGATAAAACCGTCTTTATTATTGTTTTTATCGTTTGCATTGTGACTCATAACACTGCTCGTAGGACGTTCAGTATCGTAAGCAATCACGTCAAATCGGCACTCAAATTGTGCATATTCTGGATATTGTTGCAAAAAGTATTTGGCAGTTTTGATAATTTTGCGCTGCTTGGCTTTGGTCACACTAAGTGCTGCATCACCAAAACTTGAACGTAGCCGCTGACGTACCTCAATAAATACCAACGTCGACCACGTTCGACCTGTTTCTAACATCACCAGATCAAGCTCACCTATTTTAGGTTGCTGCCAGTTTTGAGCGATAAGTATCAGACCCTGTTGTTGTAAAAACTGACAAGCCTGCTGTTCAAACACACTTCCCTGACGCTGCTTAGGAGACGTCAAAGTCAGTGGCCGATGGCCATTAGTTGGTTTAGCCATAGCGATAAGTAACCGTAAAAATAGTCAATTCAGATTTATCATAGCACAACATGATAAACTAACTACTTTTAGGTATTCAACATCACATTTGCGAGGTCTTCATGTCTACCCCTACTGCGATGCCAGCTTGTCTGTATATCGTTGCTACTCCAATTGGTAATTTAAGCGATATGACGCCGCATGCAATTGAAACTTTAAAACATGTAGCTATTATTGCCTGTGAAGACACTCGCACTTCAGGGAAACTATTGGCGCATTTTGGTATCGACACCAAAGGCGACAATACCAATGATAAGCCTGTTAATAAAATTGACAATATTGATGCCACAGCAGACAATAAAAATCGCGGACATAATAAGCTGTGGGCATATCATGAACACAACAGCGCTATCCAAACGCCCAAAATTATCGAGATGATCCAACAAGGGCATTCGGTCGCTTTAATTAGCGATGCAGGCACGCCACTGGTCAGCGATCCAGGTTATCAGTTGGTGCAGGCTGCGCATGCAGCTGATGTCAAAGTATCGCCTATTGTCGGTGCCTCAGCTGCGATTGCCGCGCTGTCAGTCGCCGGACTACCTTCTGATCGCTTTAGCTTTATTGGCTTTTTGCCTGCAAAAACGCATGGTCGCCAAAAGCAGCTATCTGCGTTGAAATCACGTCCTGAGACACTCATATTTTATGAGGCACCGCATCGTATTGTGGCAAGCTTAGAAGATATGGTAGAAGTATTTGGTGCTGAGCGCGAAGTAACCTACTGTCGTGAGCTGACCAAAACTTTTGAGACCGTATATAAAACGACCCTTAGAAGTCTTGTTGACTTTGTTAAAGCCGATGATAATCAGCGGCGTGGTGAAATAGTTGTGGTCATTGCAGGAGTCAGCGTCGTACAGGACGACGATATCAGTGTCCATGACAAACTATTGCAGCGTTTACTAGAAGACATGTCCGTCAAAAAAGCGGCGTCTTTAGCTGCTGATATTACAGGTGTCAAAAAGAACGCTTTGTACCAGCGCCTTCTTGAGCTGCAAGCTTAGCAATCAATTGAATGGCTATTTTATTTTAATATTAAAAAGGGAGAGATAATACATGTACGATGTGATGGCGATAGGTAATGCCTTGGTTGACTATGAATTCGTGCTAAGTGATGAGGCATTGGAAGAGACTGAGCTGACCAAAGGCAATATGACTTTGGCAGGTCTTGAGGAGCAGCAGCAAGTACTGGCATTTTTAAAACTGGCAAACATTAAGCTATCAAAACAAGCGGGTGGTGGCTCAGCTGCTAATACTATGTTTACTTTTGCAAGTTTAGGCGGTAAACCTTTTTACGCTTGTCGTATAGGTGACGATATCCAAGGCACATTTTATCTAAAAGATTTAAACCAAGCAGGCGTGGCAACCTCATCTAAGTCAGTACATGAAGGCGGCGTGACAGGCTCTTGTGTGGTCGCTGTCACCCATGACGGTGAACGTACGATGCAAACCTATCTTGGTACATCCAGTGATATCACTGCTGATAATGTTGATTTTGACGCACTAACACAATCAGACTGGCTATATTTAGAAGGCTACTTGGCGATGTCTGAGAGCATTCAACCTGCCATGACCCAGCTCCGTCAACAAGCAGGGATTCATGATGCCAAAATTGCAGTCAGCTTTGCCGATCCAGCGGTGGTGAAGTTTGCAAAAGAAGGTTTACTTAATATGCTGGGTAACAAAGTTGCCGTAATATTCTGTAATAGTGAAGAAGCCCGACTGTTTACTGGAAAAAAACAACTCAAAGCTTCAGCACGTGGACTGCTTGAATACTGTCAGATAGCCGTGGTTACTGATGGGGCTAATGGTGCAATCATCGCTTGTAAGCCCGAAGAAAAAAACAGCGACATTATTATTCATGAAGTACCAACGCCCAAAGTGACCAATGTAATTGATACAAATGGAGCCGGTGATAACTATGCAGGTGCATTCTTATACGCCCTCTCACAGCAATATAGCCTACCGGAATGTGGTCGTCTTGCCAGCGAAGTCGCCAGTCAAGTCATTCAACAGTTTGGTCCGCGACTCGACTCCCAAGACTACAAAGACATTGCTTGCCGAGTACTGGTCGCCTAGATAAGCGTTGTTGACATTGTTAGTCCACTATAGAGCCCATACCGTTAGATCAATAAAAAAGCCTATATCATGATGATATGGGCTTTTTTGGGTGACGAACTGTTTTTAAACAGAGGCTGACGCTAATGCCTGTGCCAGATCTGCTTTTATATCCTCAATGTGTTCGATACCGATAGACAACCGCACCATGTCATTACTAACGCCCGCTTGCTCCAATTCTTGCTCGTTTAGCTGACGATGCGTCGTCGTCGCTGGATGACAGGCCAAAGACTTTGCATCGCCGATATTGACCAAGCGCGTGATCAGCTGCAACGCATCAATAAAGCGTGTCCCTGCTTCAAGACCACCTTTTACTCCGAAAGTCAAAATAGCAGATGGTGTGCCTTTCATATATTTTTTGGCAAGCTTGTGCTCAGAATGATCGGGCAAGCCTGCATATTTTACCCAAGCAACCCCATTATGGTCACGCAGATACTCAGCAACGGCTTGTGCATTTTGTACGTGACGCTCCATACGTAAACTTAATGTCTCCATGCCTTGCAAGATACTAAAGGCATTAAGGGGACTTAATGCTGCGCCAGTATTACGTAATGGTGCAACGCGAGCACGAGCTATAAAAGCTGCTGCGCCCACATCTTTTACAAAGTTTACGCCATGATAACTGTCATCTGGGGTGTTTAATAGTGGAAAGCGTTCAGGATAATCACCCCACGCGAAGGTCCCACCATCAACGATAGCGCCACCAATTGAAGTACCAGTGCCACTCATATATTTGGTCAATGAATGAATGACGATATCAGCGCCGAACTCAAACGGACGACAGAGTGCTGGCGTCGCCACCGTATTATCAATCAATACAGGCACCCCATACTCGTGGGCGATATCACTGACCGCTTGAATATCGATAATATTGCCCAGCGGATTACCGATGCTTTCGGCAAAGACCATCTTGGTTTTATCATCGATCAAATGACGAATAGCCTCAGGGTCTTTGTGATCAAAAAAGCGAACTTCGATACCTTGGCGTGGTAGCGCATGAGCGAACAGATTATAAGTCCCGCCGTATAGAGTCGATACTGCAACAATATTGTCGCCTGCCTCACAGATGGTTTGAATGGCATAAGTGATGGCAGCCATACCAGAGGCGACCGCAAGTGCCCCAATACCGCCTTCAAGCGCTGCTACGCGCTCCTCTAGTACCGCATTGGTCGGATTCATAATACGGGTGTAGATATTCCCTGCAACCTTGAGGTCAAATAAGTCTGCCCCGTGCTGCGTATTATCAAAGGCATAGGAGCTGGTATGATAAATAGGCACTGCCACTGATTTGGTTGTCGGCTCAACAGTGTAACCTGCATGAATGGCAAGTGTCTCTAAGTGCGCAGTATTCTTTAGGTTATTGTCAGTATTATTCTCTGGTTGTCCATCACTCATCACATACTCCTTAACATTAATTGAAAACGTATTGAATAAAAATAATCTCTAAAAAAGCTATTTCCTAAATCATAGCAATAAAAAAAGCTGAGTTCATCATAACCCAGCTTCTTTATTAAAAGAATAGCCATTTATTCAGCGGCTAATGCCTGATATTCATAAGCAATAAGTTTAATAAGCTTTATTCATACCGTCTTTCACACTTAATAGGCCACCAATTTACTATTAAATATTTACTTATAGTAGGCGTTTTCAGTAAGAGTATGATCCGTCTCGTCGACTACTTGGGTTAGCTCTGGTATTTGCTGCTTGAGCTGTACTTCAACCCCTTGACGCAAAGTCATATCGACAGCTGAACAACCTTGACAACCACCGCCAAATTTTAATACCGCAGTCAGGCCTACGCCTTCTTCTTCAATCAGTTCAAGCAGTTGTACATCACCACCATGCGCAGCCAAGCTTGGATTAATCTCAGACTGCAATACGTAGTTGATGCGTTCTTCAACACTGGCATCAGCACCGACTTTGGGCACTTTTGAGTTCGGTGCACGAAAAGTCAGCTGACCACCGAAACGGTCTTTATTATAATCAATGACTGCGTCTTCTAAATAAGGGACTGACGCCGCCTCAATAAAGGCCGAAAAATTCTCGTAATCGAATCGCAAATCAGCGCTGTCTTCTTCGCCTGGCTGATTGTATGCCATACAGCATTCTGCACGCGGTGTACCAGGATGCTCAACGAATATACGTACACCGATGCCATCAGTATCTTGCTTTGACAGCAGATCAGCCAAATAACCTTGCGCTGACTCGGTAATCGTAATATTGCTCTTGGTCTCAGCCTGTTCAGTGTCTAATGCTGACTCAAAGTCTGCAGACTGGTCTAATTGACCAGCAGTTTGGTTGTGCTCACTCATAAGGTTTCCTATGCGTTGTGACACAAATGCTATGTCTGTCATAGTTGCTGTGTCGTGAATTTTATAAACATAAATTTTATAAATGAAATAGATGAATTACTAAATACTGCAGTTTATCGTTGTATGAGCTTGGTTTGACTACAGTTTTAATAAAGTTATGACGACTATTATAACGCATTCAGATGATAATTCCGACTGCGCCACTATGATCTAACTATGACCGTCACAAATGGTTGCGATTGGTTTTTTAAATAATCAAATTTAAAAAGTAGAGGTCGTTAAGCCCTCGTGATAATACAAAACAAATAGAGTATGTGTTATAGCCTATATTAAGACTGTGTTGTTAATTATCAAGCGTTGGTAGACTCTTATGATAGACAAAATAAAATACGCAAAACGCTAATAAGAGCAGTGTTCCAATTTTTAACATGTTATTAATTTATCTGAACGATATTTATTTATGCTTTACTTAGTAATGATATTTTTTAAGAATCCCTAGTACCTATTTAATACCTATATCATTAGTACTTCTCCCAAACGACTTGTACGAGACCACTTTTATGATCACGAAAACGCTAAGTTTAATAGAGACTAAGGATGGTGAGCAAATTGCTATTTGGCGAATTATTGAAAGCATAAAGGTTAGTGAAACATCTGATGATAATGTTGCAGCTCATACCTCTATTGAAAGTATAAAGGTAGCTAAAACACAAAATATATTACTGACGCATGGTACGTTTTCGGACAAACACACCTGCTTAAAAATCGCAGAGTACTTAGCCGGTCTTGGTCATCACTGCTACATTATGGAATGGCGCGGACATGGTCACAGCTCAGTGCCAAAAGATAAATTTAACTTTGAAACCGTCGCGACTTATGACTTTGAAGCGACTTTTGGTTATTTGTTTGATGAACTAGAATTGGATAACTTGCACTGCGTTACTCATAGCGGTGGCGGCGTTGGCTTGACCATGTTTTTAATCCAAAACCCACGCTATATTGATAAAATCAATAGCATCACTATGTTTGCCTGCCAAGCGTTTGGGGCGGTCGTAAATGTCAAAAACTACACTAAAATACTAACAGCCAAATTACTTACCCGACTATTTGGCTACATCCCTGCAAAAAAACTCAAAATGGGCCCTATTAACGAAAGTTATTATACGATGAGTCAGTGGTTTGAATGGAACCTACAAAAGAACTTTAACAGCAGCTTTATTAAACAAAGTAATATTCAACAAGATGTGTTTGCAAAAAACATTATTGATAAAAGTACTGTGAATAAAGATGCTGAGAATGAAGTGACCAATGCTGATGACAGCTTTGATTATCGTCAGTATATGCCAATGATTACCACGCCTATCTATGCTATCAGTGCCAGAGGCGATAAATTCATATCACCCACTGCTGGCTGTCAGTTATTTTTCAATACTTTTAATAATCCTACTAACGTGTTTCGTGAATACTCAATCAGCCATGGGGATTTGGACGACTATACTCATAGCCGTATTATGATTAGCCGCAACGCTGCCAAAGAAATATGGCCGACGGTTGTCGCATGGGTTGATAAGCATACAAATTGATTTTATACCTATTGACACCTATGTATTTATTACATCTATCCAAATTAACTTCACATAAGATAACTGAATAAATTTATACGATTGGTTAAGCTTAGGTTGTTAATAAGGCGATATAAATAAATAATTATAAAGAAATACATAGAGGAGTATTTTATGAAGTTATATGTGATACCAGGTACCTGCGCAGTCGTTCCGCATACAGCACTTGAATGGACAGATGCTGATTACGAGCTTAAGATATTAGATCATGACTCAGTCAAGTCTGAGGAATATTTGCGTATCAATCCACAAGGTGTGGTTCCTTCGATAGTTGATGGCGAGACAGTCGTTACTCAGAACATTGCTACCCAAGTCTATATTGATGCCCAATATCCTAATGCCGATATTTTTGGTACGGATAAGTCACCTGCTGGCCAAGCACAGATTATGCATTGGCTAGGGTTTTTGAATGCTGACCTGCATAAAGCATTTGCCCCACTATTTGGACCTGATGGCTTTATTGAAGATGCATCAGCACAAGAAAAGCTAAAATCCAAAGCAAAAGAGAACATTGCTCATCTGCTAAGATTGCCTAATGAGCAGCTTGGTAAACGAGATTATTTGACTGGTACTAAGAGTACTGCCGATATTTATTTGTATGTGACTTTGACGTGGGCGAAAAAGTTTGACATCGATATGTCTGATTATAAAAACCTTGATGACTTTGTTAAACGTATCGAAGCAGATGACGGTTTAACAGCAGTGATTGAACAGCAAGGCCTAGAGAAAATTGGCTCGCTATAGTTTTTTGTAGCTATTAACTTTTAAAAAAGCCCTCCTAATCTTTTAGAAGGGCTTTTTCTATCATTGCACAATAATAAAAACGCTACCCTAAAAATAAGCATTAAAATCGCTAATCATATGCCATTAAACATCTTTACACTTGTCAGCAACTCCTATGCTGTGTCAGTATTGGCGTCATTAAAATATTTTCAATCAAAAAATACGTAGTAGGAAGTCGGCGTCTATGAGTGAATTATCAGAGCAACATTCAGATAAGCAAGATAGCAAACATTACCGCTATCTGATATTTATTGGTCGCTTTCAGCCATTCCACTGTGGTCATAAAGCCGTCATTGACGAAGCACTAAAACGTGCTGATGAAGTCATTATGTTGATCGGTTCGGCGAACTTGCCGCGTAGCTTGCGCAATCCGTTCAGTGTTGCTGAGCGTGCAGCTATGATTCAAGGTGCATATTCAGCTGAAGAGGCAGCCCGTATACATTGTGTGGGCTTGGATGATGCACTCTATAATGACACGCGCTGGCTACAATATGTGCAAGCAGGCGTCAAATCTGTTACCGGTGATCTAAATGCTGATATTGGTCTTATTGGTCACTCTAAAGACAGCTCTTCTTATTACTTGTCGTTGTTTCCGAACTGGGCATCGGTTTCTGTTCCCAATTATCATAACTTATCTGCTACCCCCATCCGCGATAGTTACCTAATGGGCGCAACACCTACCCCTGAGCGCACGCCTGAGTCGACTCGCAAAGTCTTAGATGAATTTAAAAAGACAAGTCATTATCAGCAGCTGCATGAGGAAGCAGGCTTTATTGATAAGTATAAAAAACAGTGGGAGTCTGCACCTTACCCACCGACATTTATGACTGCTGATGCTTTGGTTGTACAGTCAGGACACATATTGTTGGTAGAGCGGCGCAGCATGCCAGGGCGAGGACTCTGGGCGCTGCCAGGTGGTTTCCTTAATCCAAAAGAGACCTTGTTTGACGCCTGCATCCGTGAGCTACGTGAAGAGACTCGGTTAAAAGTCCCTGAGGCTGTGCTGCGCGGTTCTTGCCACAGTCAGCATACTTTTGATGACCCCTACCGCTCGGCACGCGGACGCACGCTTACCCAAGCCTTTTACTTTCAACTCAAGAACGACGCAAAAGGTCTACCAAAAGTAAAAGGTGGCGACGATGCTGTGCACGCTTTTTGGCTACCACTCGCTGAGCTTGATTCCACCATGATGTTTGAAGACCATTACGCGATCATCACCAAAATGGTTGGGTTGTAATAGCTCATTTAGTCGACCGTTTAGTTCATTATTTAAATGATGACTAACCGACAAAATTCTATATGATTCTACTAGCTTTCTTTAATAAATTTTTATTCTATTAGTTTCACTGCCTAAGCCGATAGACAGCAAGGGCTAACCGTCGCAACTGTCATTCAAAAAAGCAGCTGCGGCATCTTAAAGCAGAGGAGTTCTGTGATGTATACTAGTAATTTGAACAATTTAATTCTTAATAGCGACAGTTATAAGACTTCACATTGGGTGCAATACCCAGCTGGCAGTGAGTACCTGTCTAGCTACATTGAAGCTCGTGGTGGCGACTATGATGTGGTGTTTTTTGGCTTGCAAGCCTTTATTAAAGAATATTTAAGTACCCCTATCACTCATCAAGATATTGATGAAGCTGAAACCGTGATTCATGCTCACGGTTTGACGTTTAATCGTGCTGGCTGGGAGCGTTTGGTCGATAAGCATGGTGGTTATTTGCCTCTGCGTATCGAGGCTGTGCCTGAAGGCAGTATCGTGCCTGTATCCAATGTCGTTTGCCAAATTACCAATACGGATCCTGAGTTTTATTGGTTACCAAGCTATATCGAAACTGCCCTACTGCGTGCCATCTGGTACCCCTCCACTGTCGCTAGCGTGTCACATTATTGTAAAGGCGTTATCCGCCGCGCGTTAGAGAAGTCTGCTGATAATTTAGAATCTCTCATCTTTCGTTTGCATGATTTTGGCTCACGCGGCGCTTCTAGTCATGAGTCGGTGGCACTCGGTAGCTTAGCACATTTGGTTAATTTTGCCGGTACTGACTCTATGGCTGCTTTGGTTGCTGCTAGTCGTTGGTATCAAATGAACAATGACATGCCAGCGTTTTCCATTCCTGCCGCTGAACACAGCACCATGACTGCCTGGGGCCGCGATGGAGAGACTGCGGCTTTTTCCAATATGATTGAACAGTTTGGTGGCAAAGATAAAGCCTTTTCAGTAGTTTCTGATAGCTATGATTTGTGGAATGCTATTGATAATATCTGGGGCAAGGCGTTAAAAGACGATGTCAAAAATATGGGTGGCACCTTGGTTATTCGACCAGATAGTGGCGAGCCGACCAAAGTGGTACGTGAGGCATTAGAGCGCTTAGCAGTAAGGTTTGGCACGACCCTTAACAGCAAAGGCTATAAAGTCTTGCCTGATTACGTACGTATTATCCAAGGAGACGGTATTAGCCCGCAAAGTTTGAGTAAAATCATCGATGTCGTGATGAACGCTGGCTTTAGCGCAGAGAATATTACCTTTGGTATGGGCGGTGGCCTCTTGCAACAGGTCAATCGCGATACGATGAACTGGGCGATGAAGGCCAGCGCCATCTGTATCAATGACGTATGGAAAGACATCTATAAAGACCCCATCACCAGCCATTCTAAACGCTCAAAAAAAGGCCGTTTAGCACTAATAAAAGACGATAACGGACAAATAAAAACCATAAAAATAGATGATTTAAATACTGATACAGCTAACTTGTTACGTGATATCTATATCGATGGCAAACTGCTCATAGAAGACAGTCTCACTAGCATACGGGAGCGCGCAGGATGGTAGCTCCTATTAAGATGTCTGGCATTGCAAAAGACGTATTACTCGCCCCTATTTACTTATATCAAGGTCACAAAGTCAAACGCGACACTGTGCGCCTTCCTGAACCAGATGGCGAAAGACACGGTCATATTCAATTAGGTGACTCTCAATTACGTGACTCTGCTAAAATGGCAGTAAGTAAGATTACAAGAACGCTAAGCTTAATGATCGTTGGGGACTCTGCAGCCGCTGGTGTTGGTAGTTTAACGCAGCAAGAAGCGCTTGCTGGCAAGTTGATACCTGCCTTGCAGCAACAACCAGTCATTAACGCTCATTTCGATGCACTAAACTGGGAGTTGCAAGCGACAACGGGACATACCAGTTTCGATATTTTGCGCCGATTATATATTCTACCTACTCCCAGCCAGCCAGTTGATATTATGGTTTTGAGTGTCGGCGTTAATGATACGACCTCCAACGTCTCTACAGCAAAATGGCAACATCAACTTGAGCAAATCATCACCATTGCTCAGCGTAAGTTTGGCGTACAAACACTTATTTTCTCAAGCCTACCACCAATGGCGCAGATGCCTGCTTTACCGTCACCGCTTAATAACTTTATCGGGGCAAAAGCCACGAAGCTCGACCAAGTATTGCAGGATGTTTGTGCCAAATATAATGATGTACATTATATGGCAGCAAACTTTACGCTAATGACAGAAAAGCATGCCAACGGTACCCCTATCGATAGCGCCACTATGTTTGCCAGCGACGGCTTTCATCCCAGTAGCTTAACGTATGGCTTTTGGGCACAGCAGTTGGCAGAGCTCATGGGTCAACTGCTCGGCTCGTCCTTTGATAATGTAGTCATCAACAATAAGAATGACTATTAAAAGTTTTCATTTATAAAGTACTTTAAAAAAGCCATAAAAAAAACCGCTGAATTATCAGCGGTTTTTTTATGGCTTAGCAAAATAACTTGACGCAATAAGCGCAAATTACTCAGCAGAGTCAGCGGTTTTCTTACTACGGCCACCAAACGCGCCAAAGCGCTTGTTGAAGCTTGCAACACGGCCTTCAGTAGAAGTTTTACGCTGCTCACCAGTATAAAAAGGATGCGATGCACTTGAGATATCAAGTGGATAATATGGGTATTCTTTACCTTCATATTCTCGAGTCGCTTTAGTCTTGGCTGTTGAGCGCGTCAAAAAGAACACGTCAGCATTAGTATCATGGAACAAAACTTCTTGGTAATCAGGATGGATATCTTTACGCATAATAAGCTCTCTATGTCCGATGTATGCTTAACATCATCGACCAATGGTCAGATGATTGCATACGTAACTGAGGCACTAAGGACATGTACAAATCTGGCAACTGCGTCACTGGCTTATTCCAGCACTCAGCACCATATCCTTGCTCTCTTAGCCTTCCCCAGCGGGAAAATTAAACCGCGATTTTAACGGTTTTTGGTATTTGATGCAAGCAGCATGTAAGTCCTCAGTACTTATACTGCTAGCAACAATGAGCGCATAGTCCATGATATCACAGCTTCAAACAGCGCTATCATAACCGACGTCTCTACCTCGACTAATGGCGATCTGATAGAAAAAAGTAGAATAAATTTAATTGCTTATTATCTGCTTTGGCCCAGCGCTGTACGTGACAAGCATTTTATAAAAAAGACAGCCACTATAATGACTGTCTTCTTATTATTTGCATTACGCTTTATTTGGTTGGAATAATATGCCAAACGCCAAGCTTATTGTCGCCGTCTTTGTCACCCACTTTGGTATCATTGGCATAAAAATATAATGGTTTACCATTCATGGCCCATTGATATTTACCGTCTTCACGTTGAAAAGCAGCAAACTGACCAGAAGCCTTGGCATTACTAGGTGCCATAAATGCAGGCCAAGCTACCAAGCAAGCACTACCACATTCTGATTTATTCATCGAATCTTTATCAAAAGTATATAAAGTCATATGATTGGTTGCATCAACCAGCATACCGTTTTTACTCGCCACTGGTACAGTGTTATTGCTCGTCGCTTGCACATCATGCATACCTGATGTGTCATTGCCAAATACGTTGTTTAACGTAGAGCACCCTGTGAGCGTCAAAACTCCTGTCAACGCAGACAACATAAGAATATTTTTCATCATAACTTCCTTGTAATTAAAAACAATATGGGTTCAAATTTATATGTCTCTTTTTACTTGTGGTCTTTTATCTTAGCGTTTGTTTAGCGATGTCTTTAACCATACAATATACGCCTAAATCCGACTGCAAGCGTCTCAATATAGCATACGCTACAAACCTGTCGTTTCCATTAGAATATAATTTTACAAAAGCGCCTTAAACTTACAAATTAATTAAAAACGTCCATTTTTTATTATTCAAATACCATATAGGTATTTTTTGATAAAGTTTTGATATTGCCTGCTCATTTAAAATGTCCTGTTTAAACCGTACATTCCATCACTGTTTGTTGACAAAATTAATGCATCAAATTACGTATTTACCGTCATGTTCATTACAGATTTTCGTAAAATAACACCATAGAATGTAAGTATGGCTAAACAATTAAAAACATGACTCTCACGACTTCATATATGTGTTGAACTTGGTAGTTAGCATACACATATCAGTACATACCATACATTCAACCAGATACTTCTAACGAAATTTTAACGAATACGCTGAATACGGTCTCAAGATGAGACTATCAAGGATATGACAACGACAATGACTCAAACTTTTATTAAAGATCAATCAAAATTAGCCTTAGGCGATGCTTTATCTCAGACAGCAAAGCTCAATACCCCTGCTAAACGTGTGGGTATATTAGGTGGTGGTACAGCAGGCGCAACGATTGCTATTCGTCTTGCAGCCTTAGGGCTTGAAACTTATTTGTTTGAAAAGAAAAAATCCTTAATTGACGGTCCGCCAATGTGCCATTTGCATGCAGGTGGCAACTTGTACCGCGAAATACCTGACGAAGACTGCGTCGCACTCCTTGAACAATGTATCGATATTTTGCGCCTTTATCCTTATACCATTGATGTACGCCCGACTGTATTTGCAGTGCCGACACGTGATGAAGGGCTACCTGAAGACTTATTGCCGCGCCTTGATATCTTAACAGACGCTTATCGTGAGCTTATCGCGCAAGATGCTAATAACAAAGTATTGGGCGAGCCTGACAATTACTATCAACTATATAGTCATGAAAAGATGATCGAGCTTTCTGAACAAGAGCAAGTTGCGGTACCAGAGACAGTTGATGAATGGATGATACCCGTTGCTAAATATTTGGACTTAAATAAAGTTAAGTTTCCACTGATTGTTGTACAAGAATATGGCTGGAACATTTTTCGTTTAGCAGCATCTGCGCAGCTAGCATTAGAAGAATACAATCATGCTCATGTCTTTACTGACACACAAGTTAAGCAAGTGATGCCAGTCGATTGTGAGAATTGTACAAATGCGGATCATCATGTTACCAAGTGGCGTATTGACTACCAGCAGGCTAATGCATCACAAACGGAAGCGGTTGAAGTCGACTACCTAGTGAATGCCTGTGGTTTTCGTACTGGAGTTATCGACGATATGGTCGGGGTTAAAGTCACGCGTATGGTTGAATTTAAATCCTCTTATATCACGCGCTGGGATGATGCAGGCGGGCAAATACCAGAGATTATTGTCTATGGTAATCGAGGCACACCAGAAGGTATGGCACAGCTCACGCCTTACCCAGATGGTTATTTTCAAATTCATGGTATGAGTAAGGCGATTACTTTATTCAATGATGGTTTAGTTGCTTCTAATAAAGGTAGCGCCCAGCCTAAGTTACCGCAGCAATATGTACACTATATCGAAGATGGCTGGGACAAAGCCCCATTACAAGCACGTAGCCAGCAAGCGATTGAATATGTGGCTGAGTTTGTACCGACGTTTAATAGTGCACGTACCATTGGTAATGCGTTATATGGAGGACAACAAATCCCGGGCAAGGATGACACATTACGAGTGGCTGATGTAAGCTTATATTCTAATATACGCTACGCGCGCGCTGAAAACGTCAAAGCCTCATCAACCTTGATTGCCGCTGATCAGATCGTTCATGAATTAACACAGCTTGGACTGATCGCAAACGATACTGCTGAGGATCGTCGTCGTTATGCGCACGAATGGACTTATCTTGTACATAACGACAGTACAGCTGTTGATAATGTGGCACGCGTACTGGCTGAGGAGCGTGGGTTTCCTCAAGCTATGGCTGGTGTCAATCGCAGTATTCGTGAAGCCACTTTAGCAAATTTGGCGTCTAACACAATATAATATATCACTCCAACTCACACAGGTAAGAAAATACAAAAAAGGAGCAGATGACCAAATACTGGTTGTCTGCTCCTTTTTCTATCCTGCTATATAACTACTAATAATGAATACAGGCTATCTTACTTATCAATTGATTGACCTTATGATACTTGGCTTTCATTTCCAGCCATCTTCTCTGTATCAACCGCATCTTCTATCGTTACTAGTGTCTGTAGTAAGTCGATTGCTTCGTTGATAGTATTGCACACCACCAAACGATCGAGATCTTGCTGCTTCATAAAGCCTTGCTCAGTGGTATATTTTAAATGCTCAATCATACGATCATAAAAGCCATTAATATTGAGAATAATCATCGGTTTTTCGTGCTGATACAGCTGACGCCATGTGGCAATCTCCATTATCTCTTCTAATGTCCCAAGCCCGCCTGGCAACGTAATAAAAGCGTCTGCGTACTCTGCCATGACCGTTTTACGTGTGTGCATCGTATCAGTCAGATGCAGCCGTGTTAGCTGGTCATGCGCAATTTCATGTTTGAGCATAAACGTTGGAATCACACCGACAGCTTGTGCCCCGCCTTTGATAACTTCGTCAGCCACTGAGCCCATAAGACCAATACTGGCACCACCATATACCAAGCCCATACCGTTTTTTGCCAAGGCTTGTCCCAACTCACGTGCTGCTTGCTCATAAATATCACTATTGCCCAAACGCGAACCGCAATAGACTGCGACCAATGGCATAGTCAACGCTGATTTATCTACTGCCTTTTCAATATGTGCAATATCTTGGCTGGTCAATACTTCATAAGTGTCATTGTTAATTTTCATTTGCATAAAGCGCCCCTAATTTTGTATGGATTATCATTTGTGTGTATGACTATATTAAACTGTTTTAATAATTGTGTGCTTTGAACAAATACATTGCTCGCAGCTGATACCAAGTGTGTTTATTTTTCATTGTAGATAGAGTGTTGTCGATGCTCTGTTAATTACGCATAATAAACATAAATTGGTTTCACGTCTATTTTCGGACTTTGGAATATATAAACGATAAAAGATAATGTTAGATAAAGAGATACAACCAAGCATTTGTCTTGCTAGCATTCCTCTTAGCATAAGCTATGTTAATGGCTAATAACAACTTTTTATCACTGACGTATAATGACCAATCTTGGTAATAATACGCTGTACTTACAAGTATGCTAACCTTTACAGCATATCATTTATTAATAATCATCGCTTATTGGTACACATCATAAGGTATGGCAATGCATCAAAACCAAACACCACTTTCTGCAAATAAACAAGAGCGCATGTCTGCCACGCCTCTTGATACTACAAGCAACGCTCCATTAGAGACGAAGGTTACAAGTATCGATACTTATGCGTTGACCATCATATCTGATCGCAATCGAGCGTTAGCAGCGACCGTCTACCGTCCTAAAACTTCTGTAAACACAGCCGTGATGATCGCGCCAGCGACTGGTATCAAACGTCAGTTCTATCACAGTTTCGCGACTTTTTTAGCAGAGCAAGGCTTTGGAGTACTAACCTTTGATAATGAAGGTATTGGTGAGTCGCTGACGACCGATTTGACCAAATGTGATGCCTCTCTTATCAGTTGGGGGCGACATGATATGCCAGCCGCCCTCGATGCCTTACAAGATGAGTTCGGTAATGCCACTTATCACCTGATTGGCCATAGCGCAGGCGGTCAGCTGATTGGCCTTATGCCCAACTATGCCTCTATTGCTTCAGTTTTTAATGTCGCTTGTTCATCAGGGCGCATTAAAAATATGGACATGCCTTATAAGCTCAAGGCCATGGGTTTTATGGACGCCTTTATTCCACTCACTAACTTAACCTTAGGCTACACCCCAGCTGATAAAATCGGTATGGGCGAGCCGCTACCGCGCGGCGTAGCTCGTCAGTGGCGCGCGTGGTGCAATGGCGCAGGCTATATCAAGACCGCCTTTGGCAAAAGTGTCCACACGCATTTTTATGCTGAGATTAGCATGCCAGCATTATGGCTCGGCTTTAGCGATGATGACATTGCCAATAGTAAAAACATGGATGACATGATTCGCGTATTTACCAAAATGCCAATCGAAAAACGCATCTTTGATCCAAAAGACTTTGGCCTAAACAGCATTGGACACATGCGCTATTTTAGTAGTAGAACCAACGCTAAAGCTCCTAAACTGTGGCAAATGGCAGTGGATTGGCTAAACGAGCAATCACAATAAATATAATGCATCTTATATTCAAACCGCTTATTTATTTGTTGATGCTATTAGCCTCTTCTGCCTTGAGGCGCTTAGTCAAAGCAGAATGCAATGACGGTGTCATGTTATGAATGTTGCCTAGCATCCACTTAACGTAACCAATAGGTACTTCTTTAATAAGCTTGCCTTTATACTTACCAAATGGCATCTTCGCGACTGGGTTGGCGGTGTTCGAAATCTTGTGCGCTGTCTCAAAATCTATGGGCTTGATTTGTAGGCGCTCACAGCAAGCTTGGTAAAGCAAATAACACATGCGCGCATCACCTAGTGCATCATGTGCAGCAATGGTCATTTTGCTAGCTTCCTCTTGTCCCAATAACTGCTCAATACATTTGGACTGCCCATAATAGCGCCATTCTGGAAAAGCGACGCGCGCCAGTCGCACGGTACAAATCAGCTTAGCAGACGGCCTACCGATCACTCGCCAATCAAAGCGTACGTTATGGCCAATCAGATACTGCGGCAAGTCAAATTCATCCAATTCAAAACGCTCAAGTCCAGCGACATCATCATCGGTAATGCCATGAACTTTGATCACAATTGGTGATATAGGACGGCCACTGTTAAAGTATTTCATCCACTCAAACCCACTGGCCACATTAATGGTTGCAACTTGGATAGGTCGTGGATCTCGACCTTGGTCGGTTTCAGTATCAATAACAAGCGCAGTATCAGTCATAAAAAACCAGTCATCAGTATTAGTCCCAAAAGAGTCAGTCAAGAATCTAGCCAATTCACTATAAAATCTATGCCAGTAGTAAATTCTTATAAAAGTATCGATTTTTTTCTATACTAACTATAGTATTGTCATATGCATGCTCAGTCTTTATGGGGATAAAAGCGTCATATAACAATGACATACAAACATTAAAGAACAAGGCATCTATAATATTAAGGTGTGTTGTACACTCGACCTTTGTAAATGTCCAACACGATTTAGAGTAAACCACAAAACACAATAAGAGATGTCGATGCCAGTAGATCAAAAAAACCAGCAACCAAAGCCTGCACGTTTGCGCCGTATGCTGAGTGTGTTAATCAAAGCTGCTGTGCTATTGGCCTTATTATTTGTATTCGACAAACTTCTCCCAAGTATCAGTCAACAAACACAGTCCTTTGTCGTCGCAAAATGGCAACAGTTGAGTCTGCTACAACAAGAGTTGCCAACAGAAGATAGCTTGCCAAGTCCACTACCAGATCAGCACTTGACCGATACTTGGGGCGCTGCTCGTAGCCAAGGTCGCACGCATGAAGGCATCGATATCTTTGCGCCGCGCGGCACACCAGTACAGTCAACGACGCAAGGCATTGTCAGTAAGGTTGGCGAAAATACATTAGGCGGACGTGTGGTGATGGTCGTAGGTCCTGGCGGTGCAGGACATTATTATGCACACCTAGAAGATTATGCTGATATAACTCCCAACGACTGGGTAAATGCTGGTGATATCATAGGCTATGTTGGTGACAGTGGTAATGCCAAAGGTACACCGCCGCACGTACATTATGGTATTTATATCAGCGGCAGTGCTGTCAATCCTTACCCACTTTTACAAAAAGACTAAAGCGTAGGCTCAGATCGTACATGGTTGGCGGGGAACAACGCACTAAACGTCGACCCTACGCCCTCTGTTGACTCAATTTGTAAGTTTACATCGTATTGATATAGGACGTGTTTGACAATTGCGAGACCTAACCCAGTGCCGCCTGTGGCACGGCTACGTCCACTATCGATACGATAAAAACGCTCAGTCAACCGCGTGATATGCTGGGGTGCAATACCGATACCATCATCCTCAACAGCAAAACGGCAGCCTTCAGAGGTCTTGGCCCAGCTGATTGTGATATTACCGCCTTTGGGTGTGTATTTGATGGCATTGATGACCAAGTTAGACAAGGCGCTATTTAAATACATCTCTGACCCGTATAAGCCATCATAGGTATCTATCTGCAAATGTATGCTATGCCCATATTCGCTATTATAAGCTTGGGCATCATCGTAGATATGGGTTAGCATTTTGGTCATATTAATATAATGAAACTCATGCGTCTCTTCAATCTCAATCCGAGACAACAGTAATAAATCATTGACGATTCTATTCATACGCGCTGTCTGCTGGGTCATCAGCTCAAACCCACGCTGCCAATGCGGCGGCATGTCTGGCTGATCTGAGAAGTTTTCGAGATAACCCATGAGGACTGTCAAGGGCGTTCTAAGCTCATGTGAGACATTTGCCACAAAGTCGCGGCGCATTTGTTCCAAATGATGCAGACGAGTCACATCATAAATGATTAATAGTTTTTCGTCCCCAAAAGGGGTGAGCTCGCATTTCAAGTAACGCTTAGGATCTCGCCAAGAAGCCATATGCACACCATCGTTGGGTGTCGTCATGGCTTGATAGTACTGGCGAAACTCAGGCACATTGATAAAATCAAAAATACTCTTACCTTTATCTGCTACTTGTAGCAATAGTAAATCTTCAGCAGCTTGATTCCACCACTCTAAACTATCATCATTATTGAGCAGTATTACGGCGTCTTGTAGAGCGCGTAATGAGCTTCTGATTTTTTTGAGCTGGCCCATCACTTCTTGCTGAGTTGCTTGATCTTGCGGGTGCTGTTCTGGCTCGTTTTGTTGCTCGTTTTCTATAGGCGTTATCATATCTTTCATACCCTTACGACTATCTACTGCGTTACTTTGTCATTCATATGTCGTTCTGTTTAAACTGGCTCATACTGGCTCAATGAGACTAGAGAACCGATAACCAGTACCTCGCACTGTTTGAATCAACGTATCGCAGTCGTGGGGCTTTAATAATTTACGCAAACGCCTGATATGCACATCAATTGTCCGATCTTCGATATAGACATTACCGCCCCATACCTGATCGAGCAGTTGTGCGCGCGTATAGGCACGCTCTGGATGACTCATAAAAAACGCCAATAGCCTATACTCTGTCGGTCCGATATCCACAACCTTATCATTGGCCGTGACGCGTTGGCTTTTAGGGTCTAGGCTCAGCTTACCTATCTCGATAGACTTATCAGCACTCAGCGCACTACTACGACGCAATACCGCTTTAATCCTTGAGATTAGCTCTCGTGTCGAAAAAGGCTTGGTCATATAATCATCAGCACCCGCATCAAGCCCATGAACTTTACTGTCCTCTTCACTTTTGGCCGTCAGCATAATGACTGGTATCTCAGCAAGCAGCTCATCGCTTTTAAGCATACGACAAAAATCAATACCGCTTTTATCTCCAGGTAACATCCAATCTAATAAGATAAGCGCAGGACGATGATCAACCACTTGTTGATGCGCCTCTGACACATCAGCCGCTTGCAAGCTGTCAAATCCAGCCATCTCCAATGTCATCACCACCATTTCACGAATGGCAGGCTCATCTTCGACAATCAAAATTTGCTCATTATGCATAGGACAACCTTATTATTAAGCGCTGAATAATTATATAAGAGGGAAGTTTGGGCTAAAAAAGACGGTAAACACTCGTTAATGACCGTCTATTAAACGCGTTAATTATGACAGTTTGATGACATTCGCTCTTTAAACTTCTAACAAAAAGTTTAGAGGCCCATCATTGACGCTATCGATTTGCATATCAGCTCCAAACTGTCCCGTTGCAACGTTGGGATGCTGAGTCTTTGCATAAGCGACTAATTGCTCAAACAATACTTTTGCAGCCTCGGGCGGCATCGCACCGCCAAAGTCAGGGCGTCGTCCTTTGTCTGTTTTGGCCATCAAGGTAAATTGTGATACCAGTAATAATCCGCCACCTACCTGTTGTACATTTTTATCCAGTTTGCCAAGTTTAGCTGGATCAGCTGTATTTTCAAAAACACGATAAGTGACAATCTTATCGATCATACGTTTTGCCTGTTGTAAGTCATCATCGGGTCCTAAGCCAATATATGCCAAGAGCCCATGTTCAATTGAGCCTATACAACATTCATCAACTATAACACTAGCACGGTTTACCCGCTGGATTAGAGCTTTCATAAACTGCTTCCTTAAACAATTATGGTCATACGATTGAGTACTGACCATGGTAAAATATAAATATTTATTATTTCTAACTTTTATTTTCTTATTTTAACAACTACTTTGGTAACCCTTTATGACTTTATTTACCACCATTCAGCAGTTTGTACCGCAGCAAAAACTTAGTAAAGTTGCTGGACGTTTGGCGGCTAGCCGTCATCCAATGGTTAAACGTGCTTTTATTCGCAGCTTTGCAAAAGCATATGATGTAAAGTTGGATGAATACGAACGTCAAAGCTTAAATGCTTACGAGAGCTTTAACGATTTTTTTACCCGTGAACTCAAAGATGATGCTCGTGCTATCGATACTACCGTCCATGGCATTGTAAGCCCTGCTGACGGTATTGTCTCGCAGCTTGGTCAAATTAACGATCATAAGCTACTTCAGGCTAAAGGGCGTTACTACGACATCGGACAGCTACTTGCTGATAGTGATGATGGTAGTTACTTCGCTGATGGTAGTTTTGCTACTGTTTATCTAGCGCCCAGCAACTATCACCGTGTGCACATGCCTTTTACAGGTACCTTGACCAAAACTCGCTATGTGCCAGGTACATTATTTTCAGTCAATAATACCACTGCTGCTAACGTGCCCGACTTATTTGCCCGTAACGAGCGTTTGGTTTGTATGTTTGATACCGAATACGGCAAAGCAGCAGTCGTGATGGTTGGCGCTATGATTGTCGCCGGTATTGAGACGGTAGCGACAGGAAAAATTACCCGTACCGACGATATTCAAGAAGCTGAGCATAGTATGGTGTTGGCTCAAGGTGATGAGCTTGGGCGCTTTTATCTGGGGTCAACCGCCATTGTTATATTGCCTAAAGCTGCAAAAGCTGACTGGCAAGATAATATAATGGCGAACAGCGTGGTACAAATGGGTCAATTACTAGGGGCTGCCCATACGGGAAAATAAATAAAACCCCAATAAAAAACCCAGTCAATAGCATGACACTCATGACACTATTGGCTGGGTTTTGTTTTGCGCCATATTATCCATCGTTTACACTATGAATAACTTCATATCATCTGTACCAAATGTTTTAGTAACGAAAATGTTTGGCAATAGGATAGGTGAAAAGGATATTCTCTTCTTGCGTACCATCTCCAATATTGTGAATAATAAGCGGCGTTCCATCGGCAGTCTTTTTGTTTGAGACGATACCAATATGCGGCACGTTGTCTTTTGGCAGTCGCCACGTCACAATATCCCCTGTCTTAAAACTGTCTTTGTCAGTGACAGATAATGATTTTCCATGACGCTCAAAAAACACTTCAAGATTGGCCACTCGGCGATGGTCAATATTGTTATCCGGTGACTTTAATCCCCAATTCTTTGGATATTCTGACCAATTTGACTTCATGTCGTGATTGACCAGCTGCTGTAAATCTATATTTTGCAAACGATAAGCACGTACGATGACATCGGTACTTCTCCCCGTTTTCATCGGTACATCACCACGTGGAAAGTCCAGTTTTTGATAAGTGGCGTCATAATTGACTGTCACGCCGATTTGTTTTTTGGCATCTGCTGCCAGCTTGCTACCACTGCTGTTAGGACTGGCAGCCATCACTGGTTGTATCATCATTATTAAAAATACAACTGCTAAGAGCGGTTTAAAACCGTACTGCTTTACCCTATTCATCTTTTATGCCTTATATTGTCTATTTTTAATAAAATCTGACTAGGCACTTCATTATCTAGATTGTTTAATAACTACCTTTAACGATAATTGACTACTTAATCAGATTACTAATAGTCTTAAATGCAGGGTCGCGACTTGTGCGACATAGCTCAAACAATATGGTCTCAACCGTAGTAATTACCCCACCTGCGCGGCGAATACGCCGTATGGCTTGTTTTTTATCATATGGAAAGCGTGATCCTACCGCATCACCAACGATGACTGGTTGCATGCCATTATCCAGTAAATCTAACGCCGTTTGCATGACACACACATGCGTCTCAACGCCAAATAGTAGAACGATACTACGGTTTTGCTGCGCCAAATAATGCCATGAATCATCGTTGTCGCAAGCGCTAAATGTAACTTTTTCAAAACTTTTAGCATTATCACCTTCTAATAGCTCAAAAACTTCAGGTAACGTATCACCGAGACCTTTTTTATATTGCTCATTAAGCATAATAGGGATATCAAGGGCCTGTAGACCTTTTATCAACGTTGTTATTTTTTTGACGATGTTTTCGTGATCATAAATGTGCGGCGTTAGGCGCTCTTGCACATCGATAAGCATTGCTTGCGTGTTTTCACGAGCGATGCGATAAGTACGATCGGTAATCATAGTGGCCATATTGAGTACACTCCTTGTACGTTTGTAGCACATCGCTACAGACTAAATGATTGATTTGTTGTTATTTGATATACGCTCATTTAGTCATATTTCGTCCGGTGCGTCAATAAACATAATCTTTATTAACAACTTATGAACGTTATGTCATAGATGGTTTTTGATTGTTTACACACAAACAAGCCTCCAGTTATTTAACCGAAGGCTTGGGTTAGCATATTTAAATTTTACAAAACGACTGCTATTTCAAAATCTTAAACACGCTCAATCACGGTCGCGATACCTTGACCTAGACCGATACACATGGTTGCAAGGCCAAGCTCAGTGTCAGACTGCTCCATAGCGTTTAATAAGGTAACCGTGATACGAGCACCCGAACAGCCTAGTGGATGACCTAGAGCAATGGCACCGCCATTGATGTTGACGATGTCTTGCTTGTCAGTCAAGTTCAAGGCTTTAAGTACTGACAAGCCTTGCGCTGCAAAGGCTTCGTTTAGCTCGATGGTTTGCATATCATCGATGCTCATACCAGCGCGCTTCAGGGCTTTGTTCGTGGCAGGTACAGGTCCATAACCCATGATAGCGGCATCACAGCCAGCGACAGCCATGCTGCGAATACGGGCACGAGGCTTCAGACCTAAATCTTTGGCTTTTTGTGCGCTCATTACTAGCATTGCTGACGCACCATCTGACAAGGCTGATGAGGTCGCAGCCGTTACTGTACCGCCTTTAGGATCAAAGGCTGGACGTAGCTTTTGCATTTGCTCCATTGTCGCATCTGGACGAATCACTTCATCAACAGTACATAGTTGCAGACGACCAGCGGCATCATGACCTTCGATACCGATGATTTCATTGTCAAAACGACCTTCAGTAGTCGCAGCCCATGCACGGCGATGTGACTCAAGACCGAAGGCGTCTTGCTCTTCACGGGTAATGTTATTCATACGACCAAGCATTTCAGCTGTCAAACCCATCATGTTTGAGGCTTTTGCATAATGCTTAGAGGCTGCTGGGTTTAGATCCACGCCATGCATCATACCAACGTGACCCATATGCTCAACGCCGCCAATGATAAATACATCACCTTGGTTGGTCATGATTTGCGCCGCTGCCGTATGTAGCGCCTGCATAGAAGAGCCGCATAGACGGTTAACGGTTTGACCGCCAGCGGTCTTTGGAATACCAGCCAGCAGACCAATATTACGACCGATGTTCAGACCTTGCTCAAGCGTCTGGTTGACACAGCCCCAAATAATATCTTCGACATCGTTGGTATCGAAATCGTTACGCTCTACCAAAGCACGGACCAATTCCGCTGAGATATTATCAGCACGAACATGGCGAAACATACCGTTTTTAGATTTTCCCATGGCTGAGCGTACACCGTCTACGATGACCACATCTTTTGGACTTAAAGTTGTCATACTATTTTCCTTTTCAATTTTTATTGTCAGTGTTATCAGTTCGCTTTGATACTAGATACGATATGTACTTGTATACCTAACTTTTTAGGGCTAGAAACAAATTGAACCGAACAAAACGGTACGCTTGCTGTTCACTTTCTCGATATAGCCATTGCTATCAGCGATACTTGCAAACGCACCCCACTTATCCTTATACGGTATGCTCGTTACGCTGTGGCGTAAAAAGTCTCACCTGCAGCTGCCATGTCGCGAATCTTTTGCGGGGCTTCATAGGCTTTGCCAAGGTGTGCGTACTTTTCACACAGTGCCAAGTAGTTATCTAGACCCATTTGGTCGATATAACGGCAAGGACCACCGCGGAACGGCGGGAAACCAACACCCATGATCATCGCCATATCAGCCTCACTTGGCGTACTGACGATATTGTCTTCTAGACAGCGTACGGTCTCATTACAGAAAGCCAGCATAGTGCGGTCAATGATGGTTTGATCATCAAATTCCCGCGTGTCGCTATCTGTCGTGGTTTTTAATAGCTCATAAGTGGCGTCGTCAGCGACTTTCTTCGGCTTACCGCGCTTATCTGTTTCGTACTTATAAAACCCAACGCCGTTCTTTTGACCTAGACGCTCGTTTTCATATAAATGCTGGATCGCACCTTTATAATCAGGCTTCATGCGGTCAGGGAAGCCTTCCGCCATGACTTCTGCGCCGTGCACACCAGTGTCTAGACCGACCACATCAATTAAGTAAGCAGGACCCATTGGCCAGCCAAATTTCTCCATGACCTTGTCAACATGGACAAAATCGGCACCTTGCTTAAGCAATAAATCAAACGCACCGAAGTATGGGAACAATACGCGGTTTACTAAGAAACCTGGGCAGTCGTTAACCACAACCGGTACTTTACCCATCTTGGAGGCCAATGCAACGGTGGTTGCAATCGCTTCTTCAGAGGACTTTTCACCGCGGATAACTTCCACCAGTGGCATACGATGTACTGGGTTAAAAAAGTGCATACCGACGAAGTTTTCTGGACGCTCAAGTACTGTTGCCAAATGAGTGATAGAAATCGTTGAGGTGTTAGATGCCAAAATCGCATCTTCTTTTACTAGACCTTCTACTTCTTTGAGCACGGCATGCTTAACCTTAGGGTTTTCTACTACCGCTTCGATGACGATGTCAGTCTCAGCAAAGTCACCATAGTTCAGCGTTGGACGGATACGGCTTAAAGTTTCACCCATTTTGGCTGGGGTCATCTTCTCACGATCGACCATTTTACTTAATATCTTACTGGCCTCTTTCATACCCAAATCTAATTGCTCAGACTTGATGTCTTTCATGATAATTGGCAAGCCCTTGCTGGCTGCCTGATAAGCGATACCGCCGCCCATGATACCAGCGCCTAGTACGGCCGCTTCATTGATATCATGTGCTTGCTTGCTGTGCTGCTTCGCTAATTTTTTAACCAATTGATCATTCAAGAACAGACCAACCAAGCTCTCTGCTTGTGGCGTTTTGGCAGCTTTTGCAAAACCAGCAGCTTCAACTTCAATCGCTTTATCACGTGGCAAGTTAACATGCTTTTCAATCGCTTCGATCGCGATGGCTGGTGCTGGGTACTGCTTAGGATTGGCTTTAGAGAAGATCATGCCTTTGGCACTGTTAAACGCCATCGCTTGCTCAAGCTGGTTTAGCTTAACAGGGTTTAGTTTCTCTTCACGCTTGGCCTGCCAATCAAGCTCACCTGAGATGCATTTTTTGACCAAATCAATGGCAGCATCCTGTAAGTCATCAGCAGGAACGGTTGCATCAACCAAGCCTAGCTTGAGAGCTTCCAATGGTTTTTTTGGCTTGCCAGTGGCGATTAGCTCAAGCGCGTTATCGATACCGATTACACGTGTACTACGAACCGTACCACCAAAACCTGGGAAAATGCCTAGCTGAGTTTCTGGTAGACCGATAATCGCTTTGTCACTCATGACACGATATTCACACACTAAGGTCATCTCACAACCACCGCCTAGTGCTGCGCCATTGATAGCCGCTACTTTTGGGAACGGTAAGTCTTCAAAACGGTTAAAAGTATCGTTAATACCGACAACCCAATCCTTAATCTCACTCTCTGGCTTCTTAAATGAGCCGACGAATTCAGTGATGTCAGCACCAGCGATAAATACGCCTTTGCTTGAGGTGACAATTAAACCTTTAACGTCATCAGACTTTTCAAGCGCGCTTATCGCTTCATCAAATTGCTTGTTGGTTTCGGCATCGAACTTGTTCACGCTCTCATTTTCGGCGTTGTATTGCATGTTGGCGATGCCATCCTCTAGCATTGTCACCGTGATGCGATTTCCTTGGTATACCATTTGAAACTCCTTGCTATGTAATAAAAGCTATGTAATAAAGATCAAATTATAAAAGCTACGTTTTAGAGTGAAAATAACTAGCTAATGTTTGTAAATAAAACGAATAAAATTACTGTCAATTTATCAGTCTATAACCCAACGACTGATAAAAGACAGTGATGATGTGTTTATTATTCTGCGCTCATCGATATGGCGCTTGGTTATACTGTTTTGACGTCATTTAGTGTAGGGGATTATGCCCCCAACTGTCACAAGCTAATACCAGACTCACAAGTCACTATTAACATTAATTGATAAAATCCAAACTCGTCAACCAATCACTGACATCTACCTTGTACTTTATACCTTGTCACTAGCTTTTTTATATGCGTATTGGCTTGTGAATTTTAAATACCATCTATTTGATTGAACAACAGTACCAAGACGTGTGATTACTTCATCAAAACACATTCAACCTATAAGTTAAATCACCAATACGTAACCAAAATAAAACAGCGCTTAGCATATACGCATAAGCCATATCAGCTATCATGTTACACTGGCTTGTTATCTATTTTTATTCATGTATTCTCTATTTTTATTTATATGGTGGTTGGTTGAGTTATGTCTGTTTCTACTGCGCCTCGTTTTGTTCCTTTTACCAATTTTGAGCACTTTTATAGCACATTACGCGCACAGTTAGCGCAAGATATTGACGTATTATTTGCTTATGCAAACTTACCAAGTCCGCTTGATGACGCATGTCGCTATATGATGACTGGACAAGGCAAATTGGTACGACCTTTATTAGTGGCCAGTAGTTTTGTCAGTATTGATGCCAGTATAAATGTAGATGGTGAAGCAGATATCGAGACAGATGATTTATCTGACAACTCAAATTTAACCGATCACGTAAAAATCGCTGACTTGCAATCACTGCTAGAAAACGACTCAGATTATGACATGTGTCGCCGCGCTGCATTGGCTGTAGAGCTATTGCATACCTACTCACTGGTACATGATGACTTGCCATGCATGGATGACGATGAGCTGCGCCGAGGCCAGCCAACTTGTCACATTGTGTTTGACGAAGCGGCGGCACTACTGGCGGGTGATGTATTGCAAACTTTGGCCTTTGAGGTTTTAACCGCAGAGCTGCCTACCTTCGCGCCTTTTGATTCAGACATTGCAAGCCAGCTATTGGCCGTGTTTGCACCGCGCGCTCGCCGCATGGTCTCAGGTCAAATGCTGGATCTGAATGCTGAAGCGCATACTAATATTTCTCAAGAAGAATTAGAGGCCATTCATCGCGACAAAACTGGGGCGTTAATTGAAGCGGCTATGCTAATGGGTGGTATTTGTGCCGGAGCAACGGCTTTGCAACGTATGGCATTACAAGAATGCGCGCAGCATATTGGACTGGCCTTTCAAGTGCAAGATGATATCTTGGACGTCACTACAACCACCGACGCCTTAGGCAAACCTGCTGGTAGTGATGAAAAACTAGACAAATCCACCTATGTCAAATTAATGGGCGTGAGCGCTGCCAAAGACTACGCCCAATCATTATTTAATAATGGACAAGCCGCTATCACTCGCGAACTTAGTGGTAATGAAGACAACAATGCGTTATTAGCATTGATAGAATGGTTATGGTCGCGTAAAAAATAATACAGTCAACTCAATGTAGAAACGATATAGCGTGACTGGTATGAATTTTTTGCAGCCTCTGTCGGCGTAGGCACAGCAAACAAGGAAAATTTATACCAGTCACACGTCATAAAACCATGTATCTGTTTTATTTGATCTTGACTATAGATTAAAAACTCCGTTAAAACTTTAATCATCAAAAACAGCAAAGAGTGGTCAACATGGAAAGTACCCCTATTCCGCGTATTTACCTCGGCACTGGCGGTTATAGCGATACTGACTTACTAGGTACGCTGTATCCAACTGACACTAAAAAGACGGACTTCTTACAAGAGTATGCCAAGCAATATGGCGCGGTTGAGATTAATAGCACCTTTTATGCGCCTATCGGGCAAAAAGCCTTTGCTGGTATGATTAATAAAGCTTATGAGCAAGCCGATAGCGAGTTGAAGTTTGCCGTAAAGCTGCATCAAGACTTCACTCATGGATGTAAAGGCACTGCCGAACATGCACAAGCATTCTTTAACGCTTTATCACCGCTCATCGAAGCCGATTGTCTAGCACCACTACTACTGCAATTTCCACATGGCTTTGATCGCACTCGCGAACATCGGCTTTATCTAGCCAATCTTGTTAGCTGGTTTCAAGATTATCCGCTGGCAGTCGAGTTTCGTCATAACGGTTGGCATACTCCGCAAGTAGTCGATAGCTTTAAAGAACAAGGCTTGATTTGGTGTAGCGTCGATTATCCCAAGGTCAGCGGTCTACCACCGTCACGACTGATATTTACTCAGCGCACTGGCTACCTACGTATGCATGGTAATAATCTAAACTGGTGGGATGCGATGAGTGCGAGTGATCGTCATGATTATCGCTACTCTGAGGCTGAGATGCAGGACTGGGCGCAAGCAATTGCCAATCAGCGCCAACATTTTGATACGTTATACATCTTCTTTCAGAACACCGTCAATGCGCATGCTTATTATAATATTGCGATGCTTAGGGATGCTTTGGATAAGTTTGGATTTGAGGTACTTTGATATTTAAACCATATGAAAAGCAATTAACGCCACATAGTTTTATGCTTTAAACCAAAAAAAAGGACGCCTCTCAGCGTCCTTTTTTTATTTACTCGTCAAGTCTAAAAATGCTTACTTACCTTCAACACCTGCATCTTGACCTTTGTATTTAGCGTTTGCGTAGTCCCAGTTCACTAGCTTGTCTAGGAACGTATCGACATAATCAGGACGACGGTTACGATAATCGATGTAGTACGCGTGCTCCCATACATCACAAGTCAATACCGCGACTTTATCATGAGCCAATGGGTTATCAGCATCGCTGGTCTTCATAATAGATAGTTTGCCACCGACTTTATCAGTTACAAGCCATGCCCAACCTGAACCAAACTGTGACGTTGCTGCATTTTTAAACTCTTCACGGAACTTATCATAGCTACCGAAATCTTCTTCGATTTTGCCTTTTAGATCACCAGTAGGTTCGCCGCCACCATTGTCTGGCGTCATGCAGTTCCAGTAGAACGTATGGTTCCAAACTTGTGCTGCTTGGTTAAACATGGTTTGCTTGCTGTCGTCTTTCGCAGTCGCTTCAATGATCTCTGGTAGCGTTTTGTCTTCTAGGCCAGAACCTGGTAACAAGTCTTTTAGTTTATTCACATAAGCTGCGTGATGCTTATCATGGTGATACTCTAGAGTTTCGGCACTGATATGCGGCTCTAGTGCGTCTTTTGCATAAGGAAGATCTGGTAGTTTAATATTTGACATAGTTATTTTATCCTTGCTTATTTGGCCACTCATATTTTGTGTATATCAAACAAGACACCACAAAATACCGAGCTAAATTGGCTGAGTTTATTGTTAATGAATGAACGTTATTGCTTGATGTGCTAGTGCTCATCAGGATGAATCTAAAGGCTAATTTAAGCAAATTAGCGTAAACATTGTTATTCACTTAAAAGCCAAGTGATTGACTTAAAAGCTATTATTAACTTTAAATTCACAAGCTATAAGCTATAATTCACTGTAGCTTGCCAGCTATTATAGCAAAGCATTTGCACAATATCAGTTACTGAATGTTATAAGCTTTATTGATAGTATCTTGTTTCGTGCACATTTTATTAACTATAGAGTCGGGCGTACAACAGAACTATTAAATTATGACGTAGGACTGATGTTGTTTGTTAACTTTATAACTATTAATCATATATGACTATTAATGACGGATATATTTTATGAGTCCAGCTTTACCATTATCTAAAACTACTCAAAACCAGTGGGTGCTTGCCAGTAATAACCAAGGCAAACTTGCAGAATTTAAAAGACTCTTCGCTGAAGCCAACTTAGACGTTACTATCGTACCGCAAGGGCAATTAGAGATTGAGGACGCTGTCGAGGATGGTTTGAGCTTCGTTGAAAACGCCATCATTAAAGCGCGTCATGCCAGCCGAATCAGCGGACTGCCAGCTATTGCTGATGACTCAGGCTTATGTGTGCCAGTACTCTGCAACACACCAGGCATCTACTCGGCGCGCTACGCAGGCGAACATGGCAATGATGCTAAGAACAACGCTAAGCTCATCACTGACTTGCTTCCTATCCGTGATGAGCAGCCAGATACACCCATTAAAGGTATGTTCGTCTGTGTACTGGCAATGGTACGTCATACTGATGACCCGCTGCCGATTATCGCCCAAGGTCTATGGCATGGGGAAATCTTGGAAGCGCCGCATGGTGACGGCGGCTTTGGTTATGATCCGCTGTTTTGGTTACCCAAGCTGCAAGCAACTGCCGCAAGCTTAAGTGCCACTGACAAAAACAGCATCAGCCACCGCGGGCAAGCTATCCAGCAGTTATTAGAGCAGTTATAGCTATTTATATAATGGCTACTGACATAAATAGCGCTCGTTCTTTTTACGATAATAGGTTTTTAGTCTTAACTTTCTGTACTTGTTTATTAATGCTTTTTTATTAGTGCTTTTGTCTATTAGTACTTTTGCTTACCGTCCATCCTGACAGATAGCTTTTACTTTAATTAACAGATAGATTATACTGTTCTACTTTTAAAATTTTATTACAAGATTCTGGTCGACTGTACCATTTATAAAAGCACAATGTTTATAAAAGCCTAACGTATGAAAGTGCAATAGTCATTGCAGCGCTTTTGGTAGAGAAGATTGGTCTTGGATTATCGATATTGGATACTAGATGGTGTTATTTGCACTATTTGATGACCGACTTATCAGTATCGAAATATAAGTATTTTAGTACCCCTATTCATTCCAATGGCAATCGGCATAACCCTTATATATCTAGAGGGGCGATTGCCTGTTATTTTAATCATAAAGGTGTAATTAACATGGCTACAGATTTACAAGTCACAACCAACAAGCTGTCGGAAAAAGAAACCCAGCTGACAGTGAAAGTTCCTGTTGAAAAAATTCAAAACAAAGTTGAAGGCCGTATTCGTCAAGTTGCGAAGACTGCCAAGATTGACGGTTTCCGTAAAGGTAACGTCCCTATGTCTCATATCCGTTCACAGTATGGTGCTGGTATTCAGCAAGAAGTGATCAATGATGTGATTCGCGATACCGTGTTTGAAGCAATCAAATCTGAAGACATTCGCGCCGTTGGCATGCCAAACATCGATGATGTTAAATTAGAAGACGACTTCTTAGTTTATCAAGCGACTGTTGAAATCTTCCCAGAAGTCGACGTCCAAGGTATCGATGAGATCGAAGTTGAGCGCCATACCGCGACTGTTAAAGATGAAGACGTCGATACTATGATCGAAAACTTGCAAAAGCAGCGTCAAGAGTTCGTCGAGAAAAAAGGCATGGCAGCCAAAGACAATCAAGTGACTTTCGACTTTGAAGGTTCAATTGATGGTGAGAAGTTCGAAGGTGGCTCAGCTGAGGACTTTAAATTGGTTATCGGTAGCAACCAGATGATCCCAGGTTTTGAAGCTGGCATCAAAGGCATGAAAGCTGGCGAAGAAAAAGTCATTGACGTAACTTTCCCAGAAGACTATCAAGCTGAAAACCTAGCGGGTAAAGAAGCTCAGTTCAAAATCAATGTAAAATTGGTCGAAAAATCAAAACTACCTGAAATCGACGACGAGTTCCTTGAGCTATTTGGCGTGACTGAAGGTGGCGTTGACAAGCTAAAAGAAGACGTACGCAAAAACATGGAACGCGAAATCAAAAACGCGGCGCGTAGCCAAGTTAAGCAAGCGACTTTTGATGCGCTACTAGAAAAGAACGAATTTGATGTACCAAATGCGATGCTAGAGCAAGAAATCGAACGTCAACGCAACATGATGATGCAGCGTTTTTCTCAGCAGTTTGGCGCTAATGCTGATAGCTTTGATAAAGACATGCTGCCAAATGAGCTATTTGAAGAGCAAGCGTTACGTGCAGCCCGTCTTGGTATCATCGTTGCCCGTGTTATCGACACACAAAACCTTGAAGTAGATCAAGAGCGCGTTGAGACCTTCATCAAAGAAGCTGCAGAAAACTATGAAGACCCAAGTGAGGTCATCGAGTACTACACCAATGATAAACAGCAACGTGCAAACATTGAGTCTGTCGTATTAGAAGACCAAGTGGTTGATTATCTCATTGATCAAGGTAACGTCACTGACAAAGAAGTTAGCTACCAAGACTTACTAGCGGCTCAGCAACAACAGCAACAAGCTATGTAAATTAGCGTTCTCACGCTATTGGTCTAGAGTGTAACAAGAATGCCCTAACGGTTTGTTGGGGCATTTTTATTCGTGGTTTATGAGGCTGCCCCTTGATAATTGAGCGCAAACACCCTATCAATAGGGAATCATTCTTTGTACAACCATCTAAGTTGTTATTATGAGTCACGCTGTCCGTTTAATCGCTACTTTTTAGGATTTGTATAAACGCAAACGTAGAGACGCAATTATTTTAGGCGTCTAATTATCGGGTACTGCTATTAATTATTATTAAAGTTAACTGAAAATTAATACAGCCTCATAATTAAACCAGTTATCATGGCGTCAGTTGTTGTTAATTACTATGGCTAATGATTACAAAGCATTTATATCGAACAAGGCGTAATACTTAATAACGCTTACATATTATTGTCTGATACACTATTTTGCATCTCACTATTAGACTGTAGCACGATAAACCCTTAGCTCATTTTGTAACTCTATTTTATACACTTATTTATAGGACATTTTATGACAGATTATGATCGCATCACCGCCAACCCTCATTTTGATATGTTAATGAGTGCACATAACGATGTGCAAAGCATGCAAAATGCACCTCAAGCAGCATTGGTACCGATGGTTGTAGAACAGTCGTCACGCGGTGAACGCTCTTTTGATATCTTCTCGCGCTTGCTCCGTGAGCGTGTGATCTTTTTGACAGGTCAGGTTGAAGACCACATGGCCAATCTAATCGTGGCACAGCTGCTATTTTTAGAAGCTGAAAACCCTGATAAAGATATCCACTTATATATTAATTCACCAGGTGGTTCAGTCAGTGCAGGTTTGGCTATTTTTGATACTATGAATTTCATTAAGCCTGAAGTATCGACTATTTGTATGGGCGGTGCTTACAGTATGGGTTCTTTCCTATTGGCTGCTGGTCAAAGAGGCAAGCGCTATGCACTAGCCAATTCTCGCGTAATGATTCACCAGCCTTCAGGTGGTGCTCAAGGTCAGGCAACAGATATCGAAATTAACGCGCGTGAAATTCTAAAAACTCGCGCACGCTTAAACGAGATTTTGGCTGAGCGTACTGGTCAACCAGTAGAAAAAATCGAAAAAGACGTTGAGCGTGACTTTTGGTTAGATGCTAAAGAAGCAAAAGAATACGGTCTGGTTGATGAAGTATTAGAACGTCGCCCTGATTCTTTATAAAGACAGCACCTACCCAGCTAGATAGATAGCTATGTGGTATGAAACTAATATTACTATTGCCAACACTCAAATAAACGCAGCAATCAAGTATTAGCATCACGTACATAGGTTTAGCAAGTATAGACAGTACTAGTGATTGAGCGTTAGTTTGTTGTTGGAAATGGTACAAGCATTAAATTTTAGGAGTGCCTTTATATGGCAGAAAATAACAACCCGCATTGCTCGTTTTGTGGTAAAGCTAAAAGTGAAGTCAAGCAGCTTATTGCCGCTGACGATGCCAATATCTGTAACGAATGTATTGAACTATGTACAGATCTAATCGCTGATAGCACAACTGATGACTCTGATGGCGAGATTGATACCTCATGGGTCAATAAAAAACTGCCAACTCCTAAAGAGTTGCGTGCCAAGCTTGATGAGTACGTCATCGGTCAAGATGCTGCCAAAAAAGCATTGTCTGTCGCTGTTTACAACCATTATAAGCGTCTAAAAGTCAGCCAAACCTTGGCCAATGACAGTAAAAAGGCCAAGATCGGTGCTGATGATGCTATGGTTGAGCTAGCCAAAAGTAATATCTTGCTGATTGGTCCAACTGGCTCTGGTAAGACTTTACTTGCGCAAACCTTAGCACGTCTATTAGATGTGCCTTTTGCAATGGCTGATGCTACTACTTTAACCGAAGCTGGTTATGTCGGTGAAGACGTTGAAAACATCGTACAAAAGCTATTGCAAGCTTCTGACTATGATGTGAGCAAGGCTGAGCAAGGTATTATCTATATTGATGAGATTGATAAAATCAGTAAAAAAGGCGATAACCCGTCTATCACACGCGATGTATCAGGCGAAGGCGTGCAACAAGCCCTACTCAAGCTTATCGAAGGTACTGTCGCTGCGATTCCGCCACACGGTGGTCGTAAGCATCCGCAGCAAGAGCTTATTCAAGTAGACACCAGCAATATCCTGATTATCGTTGGCGGTGCATTTGCAGGTCTTGATCAAGTGATTCAGCAGCGTACGGAAAAAGGCGGTATTGGTTTTAACGCCGATGTCAGCTCAAAAGATGACAGCCGTCGCAGCTCAGATTTGCTCCAGCAAGTCGAGCCAGAGGATTTAATCAAGTTTGGTCTTATCCCTGAGCTAATCGGTCGTTTGCCAGTGTTGGCAGCACTTGAAGAGCTTGACGAAGAAGCATTGGTACAGATCCTAACTGAGCCAAAAAACGCTCTGGTAAAACAGTATAAGTATCTGTTCGATATGGAAGGCGCTGATATTAGCTTTACTCAAGAAGCGCTTGATGCCATTGCTAAAAAGGCTATGGAGCGTAAGACAGGTGCACGTGGTCTGCGCTCTATCGTAGAAAACGCCCTACTTGAGACCATGTATGAGCTACCTTCAATGAAAAATGCCAAAACGGTAATGGTTGATGAGCATGTGATCAACGATGGTAAAACCCCTAAAATTGCTTAGCTTATGGTTCAGTTAAGATAGTTAGTTATCATTAACTGGCTATCACTGTAGAAAAAGCGTCTAGCATCTCGTGCTAAGACGCTTTTTTTATGTCTGTTTATTTGTTCTCACTGAATCATCAAAACGTCCATTGCACCAAAAATGACAGCGGCGTCTATTAATGAGAAGTAGATAAAATTGAAATCATGCTAAGGTAGATATTCTATCTTAATCCTCATATTTAATTGTTGCCGTTTAACTTATCTTGAGTTTAGATACTGACCATTAATGACTATAACAAAGGACTGTTTACCATGCTGAATAATGTGACCACTATGGCAAGCTCATTACGCCAACACTTACCTTTTTCATCCGATAACGATCGTGACCTTACCCCTTATTACCGAGATCATGTCGCCGCGATTACTGGTGCAGGATCTGGCATGGGGCGTGATCTTGCCATTCATTTAGCGCAAATGGGCTGTCATGTTGCACTATCCGATATTAACGCTGAACAACTGGCACAAACCAAGGATTTACTGGTTGGTTACGATGTCAAAGTGACCACTACAATACTCGATGTCTCAGACAATAAAGCGGTTGAAGCATGGGCTGATGAGGTCATGAACGATCATGGCAAAGTGAATTTTATCTTTAACAATGCAGGCGTGGCACTCTACTCTACCGTAGAAGGCAGTAGCATTAATGAGCTTGAGTGGGTGATGGATATCAACTTTTGGGGCGTGGTTTATGGTACCAAGGCATTTTTGCCATTGATTAAAAATAGCGTAAAACTCAGTGAAACTGAAAGCAGCGCTGCTAAGACAGACAATAAGTCACGAAAGTTTAATGAGCATGGTCATATCGTAAATATCTCAAGCCTGTTTGGCTTAACTGCTCAGCCTTCACAATCTGCTTATAACGCCAGTAAATTCGCTGTGCGCGGCTTTACCGAGAGCCTGCGCCAAGAGTTAGATATCCAGCGCTGCGGCGTGTCAGCGACCTGCATTCATCCAGGTGGTATCAAAACTAATATCGCTAATAGTGCACGCGGTAATGACAGCATAAACGACATTGGCATGCGTACTGGCCCAAAAGCCATCAGAAGTTTTAATAAGTTTTTGAAATTTGATGCCAGTGAAGCTGCTTGGATTATATTAAAGGCGGCGGCGACCAATCAACGACGCTGTTTGATTGGCAACGATGCCAAAATGATTGATGCCGTACAGCGCGTATTTCCATCGACATACAGTCAAATACTAAACGATGTGAATAAGCTCTCTCGCAAGCTAAAACCGCGTCGTAATAAAAGATCAAGCACCGCTAAATAGTGTTGTTTAGTAGCTTTACTTGTAAAAAAGCCCAGTTATTTAAATAACTGGGCTTTTTGATTTTAGAAAGCATTAAAAGCATTAAAAGCATTAAAAGCATTAAAAGCATTAAAAGCATTAAAAGCATTAAAAGCATTAAAAGCATTAAAAGC
>NZ_JBPYDD010000011.1:0-35253 GCF_051847535.1 Psychrobacter sp. 1U1
TCAAACTGCTTGACGACTCTAGTCAGTACGACCTAGCAGTACCTTCTACTTATTATGTCGAAAAAATGGCCAATGAAGGTCTTTTACAAGAGATTGATCAGTCAAAACTTAGTAACTTTAGTAACCTAGATACCTCATTTACCAACACTAAGGTCGATCCTGAAAACAAGTACTCTATCCCTTATATGTGGGGTAGCACTGGGCTTGCCATCAATGGCGATAGCGTCGATCCTGCGACCGTTAATAGCTGGAATGATCTGTGGAATCCTGAGTATAAAGGTCAGGTGATGCTGACTAATGATGTGCGTGAAGTGTTTGGCATGGCACTACTCACGCTTGGTTACTCAGGCAATAGTAGCAATCCTGATGAGATTAAAGCGGCTTATGATAAGCTCACCACTTTGATGCCTAACGTCAAAACCTTTAATTCAGATGCGACGCGCATGCCCTATATCGAAGGCGAAACTGCCCTTGGTATGACATGGAATGGCGAAGCGGTCATGGCCAATGATGAAGGTCTGACCAGCTTGGTTTATAAATACCCATCTGAGGGTGCAATACTTTGGATGGACAACTTTGTTATTCCAAAAAACGCCAAGCAGGTTGATGCGGCACACAAGTTTATTGATTACTTATTGCGTCCTGAAAATGCCAAGATTGTTAGTGAAGAGATTGGTTATGCTTCACCAAACATGGCGGCGCGTGAACTGATGGACAAAAGCGTCCAAAACAATCCAGCCATTTATCCAAGTAAGGAAGTACTGGCAAAGGCTGAGTTCCAAGAAGATGTGGGCGATGAAGCGCTGCAAGTCTATCAGCAATATTGGGATAAGCTCAAAACTGGTCGTTAATTCAACTTCGTTCTATTTAACGATTAACCCAAGCCTCTAATCGGTTACATACGCATATAAAAACGCTGACTCTAAAGGGTCAGCGTTTTTTTATAGATGTAGATCAGTCTTGCCGCCTTTATTCTCAATTCGGCGTTGTTCGCGGCGCTGGTAACGAAGACCGGAGGCTGCAAACCATTGCGGTTTGGTGGTCTGTAATAAATCGCTAAGCCGCTGTAATTGCACTTGCAAAGTTTGGGTCAACCAAAAATAACCTTGCCATTCAAACCCTAAGTTTTGCACACTTGGATAATCTGATACGGTAATACGTGTGATCGGCCGAAACACCTCATCACTTGGGCTACGCAGCACTGCTGCCATGTGTAGCATAGCTTGGGTCAGCTCATGCTGATAATGAATCAATAGGGTATGATTCTCATCATCTATCTCAATATTAGCCAAGCGCGGTGCGGCGCTTAATAATAAATCAATCGTTCCGATGATATTTCGATGCGTACGCTGAATCGTCTCTAAAGTCTCTTTATCAATGCCCGACTCTCTTTCTGTCGCAGCAATGTGCGGGCGTACTGCCAACAGTCGCTTATTGATTTTTTGTAGCGCCTTAACCAATGCTTTGTTGACTGGGATATCAGGGACAGAGCTACTGGTAGGATAAATCAAACTTGCTGAGCTGGTGCTCTTAGTGTATTTGAATGGTTTGGGTACTAGAATGTCAGCATCAATATGGTTGCCGACTCCGGCATATAGATTACCGCAGGTCTCAAGATTGCTTGCCAGCAAAAAACGCCACATCAAAGTAGACTTGAGGGGTAAAACTAAGGTCGCCGCCACCGCCACGCCAGCGCCCAGCAAAATATTAAAGGCACGGTACAGACCATCTTGACCGATACTGCTTTGGTCAGGACTTGAAACAATCATCAGCATGGTAATACCCGTTAATAGACCAATATAACCCAACTGTTTAACCGCAACATACCCAATGATACCGCTGATGATGCCGATAAGTAGATAGTATATCCACATCCACGTACCGATGTCTTCACTTAACCACAAAAACCCAAGCCCGACGCCCACACCAAGCAAGGTACCCAATATGCGCTCTTTGGCTTTGGTATAAATTGCACCTTGGTATTGTAATAAACCCAAAATGACAAACACCGTAATGGTGGTCCACTCTCCATGTGGCAGATTGGTGACCTCATTCAATAATAGCGCAGTCAGCACCGCTGTGCCCAAACGTATCGCGTGCAATACGTCAGCATGTTGATAACGCGCATAAGGCTCAACAAGTGGGGCGGTAAATCGTTGCCAAAAGGTCGGTTTCACTTGGAATCACTCTTTTTATAAAATAGAAAATATAACAATAATGAAAAACATCAATAGACAGCACTTATTAGATGATGATTGACTACGTAGCCATTAATCGGACAGCTACTATTTAATATAGCCAATACTAACTAAAAGTGTCATGTATTTTATCTGTAGGCAAAGCCGTTAGAAATTTTCTTGCTTGCTGTGCCTGCGCAGACAGAGGCTACAAAAATTTATATCAGCTTTGCCATAACATTTTTGGAGTGAATTAACTATAACTATTCACTCACCAGCAAAAAATAACGCCTTTCATCTATTAAAAGACAAAAGACGTTAAAGGTCAAAGCGCGCGAGTACAAAATAGACAAAACTGATGTACTCACTCTTCAATACTTATCGCATTTTTAAAGAGAGCACTTGCTTTAAACACTATACTTCTAAGTAGTCCAAAATACCTTCAGCCGCTTGGCGACCATCCCAGATGGCGGTCACGACCAAATCAGAACCGCGTACCATATCACCTCCAGCAAAAATCTTAGGATTTTGCGTTTGGTACTTATAGGTTTGCTCTTCTAAAGCGACGACGCGTCCTGTAGGGTCTAGCGCCACTTGCTGCGTCTCAAACCACTCCATAGGACTAGGACGGAAGCCAAAGGCCATAATGACCGCATCGCAAGGAATAATCTCTTCAGAGTTAGGAATCGGCTCTGGGCGACGGCGACCACGATTGTCTGGTGCACCCAGATGGGTCGTGACAACTTTTACCGCGTTCACTTTACCATTTAAGCCGATAATTTCGGTTGGTTGGCGGTTAAACAAAAACTCAACCCCTTCTTCACGCGCATTAACGACCTCACGACGCGAGCCGGGCATGTTTTCTTCATCGCGGCGATAGGCACAGACGACCTGCTCTGCACCCTGACGGATACTGGTGCGATTACAGTCCATAGCCGTATCACCGCCGCCTAATATGACGACTTTTTTGCCTTTTAGGTCGATATATTCGTCGGCATCTTTTTCCCAATCGTTACAACGGTTAACGTTGGCAATGAGATAATCTAGTGCATCATAGACACCGTCCAGCTCCTCACCAGCGAAGCCGCCACGCATATAAGTGTATGTACCCATACCCATAAATACCGCATCATAATCACTCAACAGCTCATCAATACTGACATCAGTTCCGATTTCTGTCTCAAGGCGAAACTCGATACCCATACCTTCAAAAATAACACGGCGGTTGCGCATGACGTCTTTTTCCATCTTAAACTCTGGAATACCAAAGGTCAGTAAGCCGCCAATCTCAGGGCGTTTGTCAAAGACGACTGGTTTGACACCATTTCTTACCAAAATGTCGGCACAGCCAAGACCAGCAGGGCCTGCACCAATAATGGCAACCTTTTTATCTGTCCAGACGACATCTGACATATCTGGACGCCAGCCAAGCGCAAAGGCGGTATCGTTAATGTACTTTTCGACATTACCGATAGTCACAGCGCCAAAACCATCATTCAATGTACAGGCACCTTCGCATAAGCGGTCTTGTGGACAGACGCGCCCGCAGACCTCTGGCAAAGTGTTAGTACGATGACACAATTCTGCCGCTTGGAATATCTGCCCTTCGGTGGCAAGTTTAAGCCAATTAGGGATGTAATTGTGTACTGGACATTTCCACTCACAGTAGGGGTTGCCGCATTCAAGACAACGATGGGACTGCTCGGCCACCGACTCACTCTCAAATGGTTTGTAAATTTCGACAAACTCTGTTGAGCGCGTCGCAATGTCTTTTTTATTCGGCTCAACCCGTGGTACTTCTAAAAACTGAAAACTATTATCTAAGCGTTTTGCCATAATGACTTACTCTTCTATATGGGGCTCTTCTATAGTGGGTAGTGACAGTTGGCTTATACCATTTATATTAGGTCAAGAGACCTAGCGATACTGTCACTTACCTACCTACAATATTAGCGCAGTGAGAGGTAATCTCTTAAATGTTTACTTAAACCTTAGCAGATCAATAAACAGCAAATTACTGTGGATCGGCTGTGGTGGTTTTAAGCAGTGTTGCAATATTCGCCGCTTTGGGTTTAACCAAATACACCTTGCGAACATAGTGTTCAAAGTCAGCCAATATTGTCTGACCCCACGCACTACCTGTCTTCTCCACGTGTACTTCAATAACCTGCTGCAAATGGATACGATGTTCTTCAGTCTGTTCACTTGAGATACGGTTTAGGTCAATCAGCTCATGATTGCAGCGATCAAAAAAGTCGCCATCCATATCAAGTACATAAGCAAACCCGCCTGTCATACCTGCTCCGAAATTAAGTCCTGTACGACCAAGAATCGTGACGATACCGCCTGTCATATATTCGCAGCAATGATCGCCCGTGCCTTCGATGACGGCATGAGCGCCAGAGTTACGTACCCCAAAACGCTCACCTGCTGTGCCTGCTGCATAGAGCTTGCCACCTGTCGCACCATACAGACACGTATTGCCGATAATAGCGGTTTCTTGTGCGCTAAAGTTTGAGTCTTTTGGCGGATAAATCACAATCTCGCCGCCTGCCATGCCTTTACCGACGTAATCGTTGGCATCACCTTCAAGCTCAATATGCAAGCCGCCTGCATTCCAAACGCCTAAGCTTTGCCCTGCAGTACCTGTTAGATGCAGCTTAATAGGCATGTCACTCATGCCAAGATTGCCCCAGACTTGTGCAATCTCACCGGAGATACGGGCGCCAATAGAGCGATCACAGTTGCCGACATAATAGCTATAATCACCACCACTACCTTTACGGATATTAATCAGCATATCACTAATCATCTGCTCAGCCAGTAAGCCTTTATCGAACGGCTCATTACGCTCAACCTGACAAGTTTGCGCTTTGCCACTACTGGCAGGATGACTAAATAGTAACGGCGTCAAGTCAAGATGACGCTGTTTGTCAGTATTGCCCTCTAATACGTCAAGCAAATCTGTACGCCCGACCAGCTCTTCCATGCTACGTACGCCAAGAGCGGCGAGCCATTCGCGCGTTTCAGTGGCCACAAATTTGAAAAAATTGATAAGCATCTCAGCTTCACCAATAAAGTGCTCGTCACGCAGCTTAGCTTTTTGCGTGGCAACCCCTGTCGGACAGTTATTAAGATGACAAATTCGCAAGTACTTACAGCCAACTGCAATCATCGGTGTGGTACCAAAACCAAAGCTTTCTGCTCCAAGAATAGCGGCTTTGACCACATCAAGGCCTGTTTTGAGGCCACCATCAGTTTGCACGCGTACTTTATCGCGCAGACCATTGACGCGTAGCGACTGATGCGTCTCAGCTAACCCTAGCTCCCATGGCGAGCCTGCATGGTGAATAGAGGACAGTGGCGAGGCTGCGGTACCGCCATCATACCCTGAGATGGTAATCAAATCGGCATAAGCTTTTGCTACACCTGTCGCAATGGTACCAACGCCTGGACGCGAAACTAATTTAACTGAGACCAAGGCATCTGGATTGACTTGTTTTAAATCAAAAATAAGCTGGGCAAGATCTTCGATAGAATAAATATCATGATGCGGCGGCGGTGAGATGAGTGTCACTCCAGGCACAGAGTAACGCAGGCGGGCAATCAAAGCATTGACCTTTCCGCCTGGCAGCTGACCACCCTCGCCAGGTTTTGCACCTTGCGCAACTTTAATTTGCATGACTTCTGCTGAACGCAAATAGGCAGGCGTGACCCCAAAACGACCAGAGGCGACTTGTTTGATTTTTGAGTTGCGTAGGGTACCATAACGAGTGGGATCCTCACCGCCCTCCCCTGAATTTGAGCGTCCGCCAATGGTATTCATCGCCATAGCGATTGATTCATGCGCCTCGGGTGATAGCGCGCCAAGCGACATGCCAGCCGAGTCAAAACGCGTCAAAATCTTTGCTGTATCTTCAACTTCATTGACATCGATACTGTTATCCGTTTTGAGTTGCAACAAATCACGTAAGGTTGCAACCGGACGGCTATTGACCAAATCGGCATAATTACGATAATTGTCATAATCGCCCGTACGTACGGCCGTATGTAAGCTATTAATCACATCAGGATTAAAGGCGTGATATTCTTTATTGAAGACGAATTTTAGTAAACCCCCTTGATCCAGTGGCGCGCGACGTTTAAAAGCATTGGCCGCCAATTGCGCTTGGTCTGCTGCCAGATCGGTAAAGGTAGCTCCCTTAATACGGCTTTGTACGCCTTTAAAGCATAAGCCCACTACCTCCTCTGAAAGACCAACGGCTTCAAATAATTGTGCGCCGCGATAAGAGACAATGGTAGAGATGCCCATTTTTGATAATATTTTTAGTAAACCTTTATCCAAGCCTTTTCGAAAGTTAACCCGTGCTTGAATCGGATCGCCAAGCAACTCCCCTGTTGCGACCAAATCATCAATGACATCATAGGCTAGGTATGGATAAACGCAAGTTGCACCAAAGCCTATCAATACTGCTACTTGATGTGAGTCACGTGCCAGACCAGTCTCGATGATTAAGTTGGCATCAGTACGGATACCTTGAGCAATCAAGTAATGATGCACCGCACCAGTTACCATAATGGCGTTCGCTGGTACTTTATCTGCAGCGATATTCTTATCGGACAATACAATCAAGGTATGACCAGTACGGATAGCGCGTGCCACTTCTTCGCAAATAGCGTTGATAGCCTCAGACAGCTCTAACGTACGATCATAGTTTAGATCAATACGTGCCATCTGAAACGCTGGATCATCCAAGGTTTCAAGCTGCCGCATTTTGCTGGCTGATAATACTGGCGACGATAAGATAATGCGATGCGCGTCTTTTTCTGATGGCGCAAATACGTTGGTTTGAGCACCAAGACACGTTTGCAGCGACATGACGATTGACTCACGCAGGGGATCAATCGGCGGGTTGGTTACTTGTGCAAACTGCTGACGAAAGAAATCTCCAACATGGCGAATTTGCTGCGATAACACCGCCATTGGCGTATCATCACCCATCGAACCGACTGGCTCTTGACCATTTTCGGCATTGGGACGAATGATTTCAGTACGCTCTTCATTGGTAATGTGATACATTTTTTGCAGAGCTTTTAACTTATCACCGCGGCATGCTTGCGCTGCTAGCTCTTCTTCTAAACGCTCATCATCGCGGATACGTTTCGCTTCTTCACGCAGCCACTTGCGATAAGGATGAGCCTTTTTAAGTAAGGTGGCAATAGCTTTAGTATCTAAGATTTGACCAGTCAATGTATCGATAACCAGCATCTGACCTGGGCCTACGCGTCCTTTTGCTAATACATCTTTGGGATCATAATCCCAAACGCCCACTTCAGAGGCCACCGTGATATAGCCATTCTTAGTCGTCACCCAACGTGAGGGTCGCAGACCATTACGATCGAGCATACAGACCGCATAGCGCCCATCTTGAATCACCAGACCTGCTGGCCCATCCCACGCTTCCATATGCTGCGAATAAAACTCATAAAATGCACGCAAGTCCATATCCATGCTATCGACATTTTGCCAAGCTGGTGGCACAAGTATCGACATGGCATGAAACAGATTCATACCGCCTGACATCAGCACCTCAAGCATATTGTCTAAGCTTGATGAGTCTGAACCTGTACGGTTGACTAATGGCGACAACTCATTCAGGTTCGGCAACTTTTCTGATTTTAGCTTTGGCGTACGTGCTTCTGACCAATTACGGTTACCCGTAATGGTGTTAAGCTCGCCATTGTGGGCAAGATAGCGAAATGGCTGCGCGAGTGGCCAACGCGGCAGGGTGTTGGTTGAAAAGCGCTGATGGAAAACGACAATATGGGACGCCAAACGCTCATCTTGTAAGTCTAGAAAGAACGCTGGCAGATCTGAGGGCATCACAAGCCCTTTATAAATGATAGTTTGGCAACTTAATGAGCACACATAAAACAGCTCGTCATCAGCCAAGCGCTGCTCTGCTTTTTTACGAGCGACAAACAACTTACGGTTAAAATCATCTGCGACCAGATCATCAGGTGCATTGACAAACACTTGCTTAAAATCAGGTAATGTCTCACGGCCAATCTCACCGACGATACTTAAGTCGAGTGGTACATCACGCCAGCCTACTACATCTAGGCCTTGCGCAGTGATCTCTTCGGAGAGTATTTGTTGACTATACTGAGCTTTATCATTATCTACGTTAACAAAGACCATACCGACAGCAAAATTGTCATTAAGTACAAGCTGCTGCTCAGTGGCAATCTGCTGAAAGAACTCCGTAGGCGTTGCTAACAATAGACCACAACCATCACCAGTTCTACCATCGGCAGCAACACCACCGCGATGGGTCATACAACTTAAGCTATGAATAGCAGTCTTTACCAGATTGTGGCTGGCTTGACCCTCAATATGAGCAATCAAACCAAAACCACAGTTATCAGAGAAGTCATCTGGCGTGGCCAAATGCGTATGGGAGGAAATCATTGACATGGCTAGTCCTTTTAAGTGAACGGGCAGCCTATGTATCCAATGCAGAACATAGGCTAAATGCCGTAGGCAGAACGGGTTAATGATAAATACTCATATTTCCGGATAAATAAATGATGCGATTAACAATAGGTTTTAGCGCGTTGAAAGTGACAAAATACTCATCACTGTCGCATTTATTTAAGACAGACCACTAAATAGACGGCTGCTAAGCATTAATAGAAGCAAGATAAGAGCGTCGATAAAAAGCTAATCGTTAAAGTATTAGCACGTTGTTCTTTGCTTGGCAGCTATTTAAAGCTTTTAGTTATAAGCATCAATATGACACATATATCGATCAACAACTGACTGAAAGCCTGATAACACGGTTTTCAATTGAGTTTGAATATCAGACACTTTACATTCAAGCGTCTTAACAACCCTAGGAAGGAAGAGGATAAGAGGATTTGTACTACCATTCTTAATAAACTTAATGCAAATGGTCAGTCAATACGCTTGAAGCGACGACGCTACCATAAAAGCTTGCAACAACAGCATGAAACAGAGGCCAACCGAAATAGCTGCTTTACAGTAACTCTACAAAGTGTCACCCATATTCATATTAGTTAATGATTATAGAAAAATCTAGTCTTTTTTATTAATTCATTTAATTATGGTATCGAGAGTTGTTTCAAACTTTTAGTATTAGAACACGTAATTAGCTATATTAAAATCTTCATAAAATACTGCTGAGTTATTTTTTCTTTTCTTTAAACTCTTATGATTTTAAAAGGGCTTATACTCATGATTGAACGATTACTGGTAACCAGTTTTCAAAAGCATAGCGGCTCTCCGATGCTACTTAGTAAACCATTTAGTAAATCGGCATGAAAAAGCCTGCAAAACTTACGTCTTGCAGGCACAGCAACTAGCGATAAAGGCAGCGCTAATCAGCTGGTAAAGTGCTAGTCAGTTTTTTCTTCGATGAGCTCTTTGATGCTATCGTCTTTGTTTTTAGCTACTCCAGCGCTATCGTTTTTTGCCGACCCAGCATTTGGGTTTTTCACGGTTTCGTTACTGGCGCTTTTATTAGCTGAGGCTGAACTTGAGCTGTTTTTCTCACTGCTGTCTGGCGCAGTTGGCGGTTTTGGCGTAGGAACCACTGGTAAGCTTTTGTCTTCCGACCCAGAACTACGCGCATTATCTTCTTTTTTAGCGGTGGTTGATGAGGCACGGCCTTCATCTTCGGTAATCACAGTACGCTCTTCGTTCACTGCCAACGTTGCAGAGGTATCCTCTGATTGACGAATGCTCTCAACAGTGCCATTGTTTGCCGTTTGATTACCATTCCCAGCTTCATTGCTTGCCAAGCCTTCATCTGCCTTGCGAGCTGGTACCTCACGTTCAGTCGGCTGCAATCTGACAGATCTTGAACGTCTCGTACTTAAGTCTTTGATGGGTCCAGGACGCTCATAATTGTCGACGATACCGACATAACGGCTGATCTCTTCTGGCAGCACACGTACGTCAGCTGGTAATCCAAAATCAACCAATTTAGCTGCGCCTACTGCTTCTTGCGGACTACTCATTAGTCCATAAGTCAGCATATAACGCAGTTGATTATTATCATCACGGTAACGAAAGTATGAAAACCTCTTACGATCATCACGGCCTTCCAGATAACTGGTAATGACTTCGTTCTCTGCTACGTTCATGACTTGTACAGTCCATTTACCTTTATTGGCTAGCAAATAACGCTTGTCTTTAAACTCATCAGGATAGTTGCGCAAATCACGGATGGTATCTTCAAAGTTGATCGGTTGAACGTCATTATCAAGCTCATGTAACGCTTCAACAGACAAGGGTTGTGCCAGCTCAGTACTGAGGGCTTCTGGCGCTGCTATTGGCGCGTTTTCAATTTTGGCACCGATAGCGGGAGTCTGACTAAACATCCAAAGCAGGGCGGTCAAGACCCCTAAAAGCAAAGTCATCATCAGCCACATTAAAGCCTGCCTGCGATATGACGTATGTTTTGAACGAGTCGTTGAGCTCGATGAGACCATGGGTGTTTCCTTGGGGAAAATAGGGTGAAGCATGTTAGTAAACTATAGCGACTCAGCTATCTAACGACTCATGTTATAGTGATAAGTATAGTCTATGATAAAACATCGTTAAGTAGCTGCGTATCAAAATCATCTGTTAACACCGCTTGTCCTATTGATTTTAACAAAATTAGACGAATTTGTCCGCCTTTCACCTTTTTATCATGCCCCATAAGCTCTAAAGCCGTATCGACATTGATAGGTGGTGGGTCAATTGGTAAGTTAGCAAGTATCAATACACGCTTGATCCGCGCCACATCAGCTTCACCTAGCCAGCCCATCATTTGTGATAGCTGAGCCGCTTGCACCATACCAGCGGCAACAGCTTCGCCATGGAGCCAACTACCGTAACCTTCGTGAGTCTCAATCACATGGCCGAAAGTATGACCAAAATTGAGCAACGCTCGCATACCAGCTTCTCTTTCATCTTGCGCCACTACGGCCGCTTTATACTCACAACAACGCTTTACAGCCGCTCCAAGTACTGCCAGATCCAGTTGCATCATGGCAGGTAGATTTGTTTCAAGCCACTCTAAAAACTCAATATCCATGATCAACGCATATTTGATGACTTCAGCCAATCCTGCCGATAGTTCACGCGCAGGTAAAGTTTTGAGGGTGCTCATATCAGCCAGCACCATTTTCGGCTGCCAAAAAGCGCCAATCATGTTTTTACCTTGCGCATGATTGATACCAGTTTTGCCGCCAACACTTGAATCTACTTGCGACAATAAGGTGGTCGGGATTTGAATAAAATCCACGCCGCGCATAAAACTTGCTGCTGCAAACCCAGTCATATCACCGATGACACCGCCCCCAAGAGCAACTAAGGTTACATCACGATTAAAATGCTGAGCCATCAAGGCATCATAAATTTGATTGATGCTATCTTGGTTTTTATATTGCTCACCATCAGGAAGTACGCAGACAGCGACGGTAAATGATTCTGCTAACTGCTCTTGCAACCGCTGCAAATATAAAGGCGCAACGGTATCATTAGTCACAATCAATACTTGCTGACCATTAATATAAGGCACAATGCTTATGGCCATATCGCACTGCTCGACAATAGCTATCGGATAATCATGGCTTTGAGTATGAACGGTCAACTTTGCGTTAAATAGTGGCGCTGCCATAAAATTTCCTATATTTGATATGTCCATTTGTGGCTCATTACCAGATGGCATAAAGCATTTTTAATCTATAAGCGGCTTTGGCGTTGAAGACGTTTGTATTTTGTCGTCTGTGTCTTGTGTTTGGATATCGGTTGTTACCTGCTCTTTTAGTGTTGTTGACTCTAAATCTGTGCTTGCAGCCACCAAAAAAGTCTTCAACTGCTGTAATAACTGATTGACCATATGACGAGGATAGGTATGACCAGTTGGCAATACAATGTGTGCCACTTGTCGATACAATGGATCGCGAGTGCTATACAAATCTTGTAGTATTTTTCTGGGATTGGGTTGTTGCAATAATGGGCGCGACTTGTCTTTAGCAGTGCGAGCCATTTGTACCTCTACGGGTGCGTTCAAATAAACCACGATACCGCGCTGATGCAGAAACTTTCGATTGTCAGCGCTCATGACAGCGCCGCCACCTGTTGCAAGGACGATATGCTGACGCTGAGTCAACTCGTCAATTGCTCGTGTCTCACGTGCTCGAAACCCCACCTCGCCTTCTTTTGCAAATATCCAAGCAATATCGGCACCTGTTTGTGACTCGATATACCAGTCACTGTCCATAAACTCTCGTCCTAGCTGCTTAGCAAGCAACCGGCCAATAGTGGTCTTACCCGCTCCCATCGGCCCAACTAAGAATACCGATGGCAATTCCTCCAACATAGCACTCACTCAGATAAATTAACTATCATACAACGTCATCGTTATTCTGGCTAGTAATGAGCTGAGTTTATTATCAGTAAAATTAGATTTTATTAAATGATAGACCATAAAAAAGCAAGCACTTGGGCTCGCTTTTTTATGGCTTGTGACCTATGAACAAAACAGATTTAATCCAAACGGCTAATACCGTCGTTAATGAGTTTTGGTGTGACAAAAATAAGCAGCTCTTCTTTTGCGTTGCTACGGACATCTTTACGGAATGCGCGACCAATATAAGGCAGATCACCTAAGAATGGCACTTTATCCACGCCATTAGAGACACGGTTTTTGAAAACACCACCAAGTACGATGGTTTGTCCATCTTCTACAATCACGTTGGTCGAGATAGAGTCTTCTGCAATAGCAACTTGATTATTGATGATAGTTGGCGTGCCATTGGTAATCATTAACTGTAGGCCAATCTTACCATCAGGTGTAATATTTGGGGTTGCCTCCAAGCTCAACGCTGCTTCTTTAAAGCTGGTAGAGGTGGCTCCACTAGCTGATGCTTCTTGATAAGGAATTTGTGTACCAGATGAAACCTTGGCGGTTTGTTTATCAGCGGTTAAGATCTTAGGAGTAGAAATAACTTCACCGCGGTTGTCTGCTTGTAATGCTGACAGCTCTAGATCTAGCATGATATCTGACATAGCCAGTAGACCAAAAGCAATACTTCCCGCAGGATTCGCCACACCCAAATCAACGTTTAGATTGTCAGGACGACTGATATCGTAGGAAGGATAAGAGACGGTCTGACCATTGACTGTTGTTGTCTCAACATCAAAATCTTTTAAATCCCACAAGGTTTGATTACTACCACCGACCAGTAGGTTGCGGTTATTGGCTGCACCATTGGATAAGATACCCCAGCGTACACCGATCTCTTTACTAAAACTATCAGAGGCACTCACAATACGCGCTTCGATCATCACTTGACGTACTGGAATATCGATTTTGCTAATAAGCCTATGAATATTTTCAATACTATCAGCCACATCTTTGACGATTAACGTATTGGTACGTTCATCAATCGTTACCGTACCGCGATTGGACAATAGGCTATTGCTATCTTCTACGCGACTACTGTTTGAGCTACCGCCAGACGGACCACTGCCCTGAGAGATAAGGTTGAACACATCTTGAGCTTTAGCATAGCTCAAACGTATATACTCAGTGCGTAATGGCGCATAGGATTCGACGGCTTGCTGAGCTTCAAGCTCTTGCGCTTCTTGTGCTGCAAGCTCAATTGAAGGTGCAATCAGTATAACGTTACCATTTTCACGCTTATCTAAGTTTTTGCTTTTTAGAATAATATCTAGGGCTTGATCCCACGGCACATTGATAAGACGGAGTGTAATATTGCCACTAACGGAGTCACTAGCAACAATGTTCATATCAGTAAACTGCGCTAAGATATCTAGTACGCTACGAATCTCAACGTCTTGAAACTCCATAGATAGTGCTTCACCACTATAGACCTTTTCTTCAAGCGTCGGTTCACGCAATAATTCAGGTTTGCTAATACTGATATTTAGCTGATTGCCTGACTGATACGCTTGATACTCATAGTCACCAGTCATGTTAATCGTAATAACACCGCTTTGACCTTGATTTTTGGTATCAACACTATCTACAAGACCACTGTTAATATTTAAACGACGTAATAAATTTCGAGGCACGGTGCTACCAGTCATACGTACTAATAGCTTGTTACCTTGGCGCTGTACATCAACTGGAATGGCCTCATTGGCGAGCACAATACTGACATTACCGCCACCATTATTCTCCGCTGTAAAATTCAAGGCACTCAGACCGTCGTAACTATATTGCTGGCTTACTTGCGAGGACGCCAGCCTAGGATCTAATAATGGGTTAACGCGAACAACCATCGTGTCAGTAGGCGCTTGTACCTTAATGGCTTCTGAGCCGGTAACGACAGGGGTAACCCCAGCGCTACTGGTCTCGACGATAGGCGTCACAATCGCTGTCGTGGTCAGCGCATCATCATTAACAATAGTAGTATTTGGTTTTGATAAAGCTCTAGAGGCTGTAGTAACAGGTACAGTCGTTACGGTTTGACTATTAGGAACTATACGATTTGGATCAGTAATAGTCAGGAGTAAATCATTGCCATCAACAGCAGTCGTATAGTCCCCACTCTGCTTTAATCCCACAATCAAACGTGTGGTACTATCGTTACTCAATGTTGTGACATCATTGACCATACCAATATTGTAATTGCTAAATCGGCTGACCAAACCATTTTGCACTTGTTCAAAATCTAGAACTAAGCGACTAGGATCATCAAGCTGATAAGCGGCAGGCAGTACTGGCGCGCCATTAAATCCTAAACGCAGCTGGGTTACCGCAGGTGCGGTCTGTACCACAGAGACATTGTCGATGCGTTCCACTGCATAAGCTGTGCTACTAATAGCAATCATACTAATCGCCAACGCAGGTATTGCAAAGGCAGAAGACATACAGTTACTCATTGCCATTACCCTATTATTGCGTACTGTCATTACTTATTCCTCAAAAAATCTGCCAACTTAATTTATAGGTGAGACCAACGACTGAGGTCTTTCAATGAACCCAGCGCGGCTATCTGGCACAATTTCAATCAAATTAATCTGGGTCGGCGTGATTTCAACAATACGGCCGTCGTTTGGTCCAAGATAATCACCTACTTTAACGTTAGCGACCGAACCATCTGGACGTTGAACCAATGCATACTGTTGACCTTCAGGAGAGATCAATATGCCACGAAAAGTAAGCTGTGCAATATCGTACTGCTCAAGTGGCTGTTTGATTCGTGTAATATCAGGACGCACACCATCCGATGGTATATTTGGCCCCTGCACGTTGATGAGACTTGGCGGCAGGAACGGGCTACGCACTAAACTTGCACTATATACAAAATCTTCTACCAATTTGGCTTCTGGCGGCGGCTCGATTGGCTGCGAAGGCGAGTTGCGAATCTCACTCATTGCCTGACCTGCCATACCAATCCGATCGGTACAGCCAGTCAACGATATGGCTGCAATACTTAACATAAACAGGGCTGGGAGTTTTCTAATATCCATACTAGTTGGCCTCTGCAGTATCGTCAGTAGCTGACGTGGTTACTTCATCCACCACTTCTTTTGATCGATAAGTTTTGGTTTGTAGCACTAGATTTAACTCCGGTATAGCCTCTAATGTCGGTTGCGGATTGCTAACTTCGAAATCATGCATGGTAATGATGCGTGGTAACGCTGCAAGACCACTAATAAAGCTACCAAACTGATGATATTCACCTAAAGCTGCGATGCGAATCGGCTGCTCAATGAAAAACTCGTTTTCTATTTCAGGCTCTACTGAAATATCTTGAAAGCGAATGTTGCTACCGACACCCGTCATATTGATACCCTCTACCAGCTCCGATACACGGGTATCTTTAGGTAACTGATCAAGTAAGGTATTGAATTCAGTTTCCATCTGGATTACTTGAGCTTTGTAAGCTTCTAGATGCCGTGCTCGTGACTCTTTTTGACGATAACTATCAAGTAACGTTTGTTGCTCGCTTTCGGCAGCAGTGATCTCATCAATCTTGCTACTGATAGGTAGTGCCCAAGCTAGCGCTGCAATAAACGCAACGATAAATGCAAGTACCGTCACTTTAACGGGTGTCGGCCAACTGCCATAGTTTTCTGTATCTAAAGACTCAAAGCTGCGGCGAAACTCGTTGAAATTAAACTGCTTCTTGCTACTTACTGCAGTCTTTTTAGTCTTAATTAACGTTTTTTTACGGATAAGTTTCACAACCCACCTCCAGACTCTGCGCCCTCATCATTATTGGTGCTTTCTGACTGAACTTGCGTTGTGACAACAAACTGTACATAACTGTCTTCAGGATAGATAGGACGGGACTTCTCGCCGGAGTTGATAGTTTCATTTGATGCAATGGTTGGCTGATAAGCAGTAATATTTTGCTGAATATTGCGTACGGCAGAGTTACCCATCCATTCACTACTATCTAAATTACGGATTAAGCTTGATACCACATTTGGATTGTCTGCAAGACCTGTTAAGGTCAGAAGCTCCCCTTCTCGTTTTAGATTATTGAGGTAAAGCGCAGAAGGTATGGCTTTAGCGATATCGTCCCATAAACGAACTGGTACTGGACGTCGACCTTGCAAGTCCTGAATCACTTGCATCCGTGAGATAATTTCTTCTCGGCGCTGCTCTAAGCTATCAATTTCGGTTAGCACCTTGTCCAAGCGTACATTCTCTTGCTCGATGAGAGTATTGGCATCACGCTGTTCTTCAAGCTCGTTATTAAAATAACTCCATGCTGCAAATGCAGACAATAAGGCCAGTAAAGTCACTGCGACTACTAAGGTAATAAACTCTTTGTTACTACGTTCGCGTTCTTCTTGCCGCCATGGCAATAGGTTGATACGAGCCATTAGTCAAAGCTCCTTAACGCAAGGCCACAGGCAGCTAGCAAGCTTGGGGCATCAGCTTCTAATTGCTCATTGTCTATATAGGGGTCTATGGTCATGTTGATAAAAGGGTTAGCTACCGTCACCGGCACATCAAGCTTTTGCTCTACCATACTTGACAGACCTGGAATAGAGCTACTACCGCCAGCGAGCAGTACATGATCAATACTATTGTATTGGCTAGACGAAAAATAAAACTGCAAAGAGCGTGTGATTTGCTGGATAGTACTTTCGATAAAGGGCGTTAGAATTTCTGGATAATAATCATCAGGTAGGGCGCGCTCACGTTTATTGACCGTCGCTTCTTCAAATGACAAACCGTAGCGATCTTGAATCGCCTCTGTTAGTTGTGACCCGCCAAATAATTGCTCACGGCTATAAACAAATTCACCATTTTTTGCGACGTATAAGGTGGTCTGATTGTGTCCGATATCAACCAGTGCAACCAGCTCTGGCATATTAGGCAAGTTATCTGCCATCAATCCAAAAGCCCGCTCTATCGCGTGCGACTCAATATCCATAATTTTGGTTTTTAGGCCACCGAAAGTTAGCGCATCAACACGCTGATCAACATTTTCTGATCTAGAGGCGGCGAGTAGTACTTGAACCAAATTGTTATCAACTAATGAGGGGCCTAGTACTTCAAAGTCTAGATTGACTTCTTCTAGTGGGTAAGGAATATACTGATCAGCGTCCAAACGTATTTGAGCTTCACGTTCGATATCGCTCAGCCCTCGATCCATATCAATAATCTTGGTAATGACTGCTGAACCTGTGACAGCTGTAGCACCATTGCCACTTGTCGTTTGGCAACGTTTTGTCAAACGAGCGATAGCGTCACCAACCGCTTCAGTATCTACAATAAGTTTATCGACGACTGTACCGGGTAGCAGCCCCTCAACTCCATATGACTTAAGGTGAAATATTCCTTGCTGACGTCGTATATCAACTAGCTTTACGGAGGTAGCACAGATATCTATCCCGACCAAATGCCGATTCTTAGAAGAAAGTAGCCTCACAGACGTTTTACCTTATATATAGTTACATTCTGATAGTTATCAGTAATAATTTACTACAATACTTTACTTAACAGACATATTCAAGCATTTAACGGTTCAGTTTGGATAAATTACACTTTTAGGATGACCTGTCTGTTTTCTTCACTGTATAATGAGATATTTGTTGCAAATTTTATTTGATAAGCCTGATTATGACCAAAAGAAACGCTACTGCTCGCCTCGTTCACTTTTTGGTGGGGATTGTTATTGCCTGTCTGGCACTTGCAATTATCCTTGCATTAACTGTGCCAATTGGCTTCTACGGTATGGCTATGTATTTGTCGCCAACCTTACCCAGTACTCAAGAAATAAAAACAGCCAGCCTTGAGATGCCACTGCAAATATATAGTAGTGATGACAAGCTTATTGGCCAATATGGTAATCGCTTATCGCTTCCAGTTACCTTTGAAGAAATTCCTAAAAATTTGACCAATGCCTTTTTGGCTGCTGAAGACTCATCGTTCTTTCAACATAGTGGTATTAGTATTAAAGGTCTTGGTCGCGCTGTTACCGAAGCGGTCACTGACGATGAAGGTCAGACAGGTGGCTCTACTATTACTATGCAGGTCGCCAAAAATTACTTTTTAAGCCCTGAGCGTACTTTAAACAGAAAGTTAACCGAACTGTTTTTAGCGCGTAAAATGGAAGATGAGCTGAGTAAAAATGATATCCTGACGTTATATGTCAACAAAATTTATCTTGGAGAAGGTGCATACGGTATACGTGCAGCAGCCAAAAAATATTATAGTAAGTCTTTGGAGAGTCTGACCGTTGCTGAAATGGCTATGCTGGCAGGCTTACCTAAAGCGCCATCAAAGTATAATCCTGTCGCCAACCCTGATCGTGCACTTACCCGCCGTAACTGGATTATTGGTCGCATGCATGAGCTTGGTTATATCAGTGATGCTGAGCATAGCGAAGCTATAAGTGCCCCTATCGGTCTAAAACTTTATCAAGAAAAGCTTGATGTCAACATGCCTTATCTGGCAGAAATGACACGTTATGCCTTGGTCAATCGCTATGGTGAACAAGTGGTTAACGGAGGCTGGCGCGTTCGCCTTACTGTCGATAGTGAGGCACAACAAGCGGCTGAAGCAGCTATATCGAAAGGGCTAATAGCCTATGATCATCGCCATGGCTGGCGAGGTGCAGAAGCAAATGATGAGCCTTTAGAAGACTTTCGACGTTATGGCGGTATGTATCCAGCTAAAGTCACTAAAGTTAACTCACGTAGCTTTGAAGCCACAATGCCATCTGGTGAAAACGTTACGGTTAACTGGTCAGGTATGAGCTGGGCACGTAAGTATTTTTCAGCGAATCGTATTGGCTATTACCCAAGTAACGCTAAACAAATTGTGAATGAGAATGATATTATTCGCTTGGTACCGACTAATAATGGTGGTTGGAAACTGGCACAGATACCAGATGTACAAGGCAGTCTGGTTTCGCTAAATCCTGATACAGGGGCAGTCAACGCCCTAGTTGGCGGCTTTGACTTTAATCACAGTAAGTTTAATCGTGCACTGCAGGGTTGGCGTCAACCAGGTTCAACGATTAAGCCACTGGTTTATACAGCTGCCCTAGAAAAAGGCTATCGCTCAGATAGTATTGTTTCAGATCGCCCTATCCAAGTAGGTGAATGGAAACCCAAAAACTCCGATCAACGTTTTTTAGGTGACATTACCTTGCGCCGTGGTCTATACCTGTCACGCAACTTAGTCTCTATACGTTTGCTACAAGCCATTGGCATCTCAGATACACGCAATTTACTAGATCAGTTTGGGCTGGATAAAGAAAAGCTACCAACGACCTTATCGTTAGCGCTTGGTACTGGACAGGCAACGCCGTTACAAATGGCCACTGCTTATGCAAGTTTCGCCAATGGCGGGCACCGTGTTCAACCTTATTTTATTGAACAAATCTACAATTATGACAATAAATTGTTGTTTCAAGCAAATCCACAGCAAGCGTGCGCATTGTGTTTTAATGAACAAGTCGACAGCCTTAATGCCAAACTGGTTGAAGAGTATAATCAGTCGCTTAAAGACGAAGATGACAACTCTAATGATGAGTTAGTAAATACTGATAATTTAGAAGAAGAAACTGAGCAAGCAGTCGATACTAGTAATTTAAGTATCTATGATGCCAGTCCACAAGCAGATCGTCTAAAAGCACCTGCAGTACAATACCTACATGCAAGCCAAGCACCGCGTATCTTAAAGCCAAGAGTTGCTTTTGAGATGGCTGATATTTTGCGCGATGTTGTGCAGCGCGGTACAGCGGTACGTGCAAAAGCTTTGGGTCGTAGCGATATTGGTGGTAAAACGGGCACTACCAATGAAGCCAAAGACGCTTGGTTTGCAGGGTTTCATCCAACCAGTGCCACTGTGGTCTGGATGGGCTTTGATCAACCATCGACATTAGGGCGACGTGAATATGGAGGCGTCGCAGCGCTACCAGTATGGATGGACTTTATGAAGGTACAACTAAAAGATCAACCTTACCAATGGGTTTCGATCAACAATCGTGCCAAATCCAAAAAGCAACAACAGCGTATTCTAGAGATGACTGATGATGGGATTGTCGATCCTGATGATGAAAACCAAAAGATTGACAATGTTGCAAAACCAGTGGCACCTAAACCGCAGCAGCGTAAGGCTCCTGAACCGATTGAAATAGAAGAAAGTGGAAATAACGACAGTGTTCCTCAAAATCCATTATCAGTAACGCCAGCAAAACGTATGCCCCCTATGCCAGAATAAGTTGGTTGTCGTTTTGCTGATCATGAAAATACTAAAAAGCTTGTTCAATGAATATTGAGCAAGCTTTTTAACGTTGGATATCTAAATATTAAACCCTTCTACTAAGCTTACCAATAGCCCGCTTTGCAAAAGCTCATCCCTCTACTTTTATAATCTATTTAAAACTCTACCATGCCTGCACGTAATTGCTCGATCAGTTCTAAAAACTGTTGTCGCCACTCACGTATAGTCGCTTCATCAGGTAGCCACTGATTCGATAGTGTGACTACATTCACAATGAGGTCACGCGGTTCTTGCTCCAAGTCATTTATATTGATGCCTTTGTCGATAATCCGATCTGGCAATACTGCATATAAACAACGTTGATAAGCGCGTTCTACATTTGCCAAAAACCCTTGCTGCTGCAATTGCTGCAAACGCTGCACCTCTGGTGATATTTGAGTACGTTCTTTAAGTGCTAGCTCAATACTTTCTAAAGTTGGCGCTGACATATCTAGACTATAAAATTGTGCAAGCTCTTGCATAAACGCTAAAAAAGTACCGTACAAATGAAAAATAGCGGTTTCACAATGAGCTTGATACAACTGTTTATCATTGCTATCGCCCGCTGCCTGACAGGCCAGGCGACAAAAATACAGCTTTTGATTGGTTCGATCAGCTTGGTATTTGGCAACACGCCCTTTACCTGCCATATGTTTATCCTCATAAATAATAAAATAGGAGCGACTCATAAAGTTGCTTTTAGCAGTGTACTATTTTATCGGTTGATAAAACTATTAGTTTTTTAGTTTTTACGCCCATAAAAAAGCCAGCAACATGGCTGGCTTTTTTACTCTGATTACAATGATATGTTAAGCATCTATGATTAAGATTGGCTATCTTGATTAAGCTCTTGCGCAAAAGCCTCGTCAAAACTGGCAAAGTCTTTACTATCAGTACTAGCAGACATATCAAAAGCTGCATTGATATCATTGTCTTGTAGCGTTTGCTCCGCTTTTTCTTTGCGGGTTTTGTGATACGCAAGACCTGTACCTGCAGGGATCAGTCGACCAACAACCACGTTTTCTTTTAGACCACGTAATTCATCTACCTTACCAGTAACAGCGGCAGCAGTTAGTACACGAGTGGTCTCTTGGAACGATGCCGCTGAGATGAAGCTTTCGGTTGCAAGACTTGCTTTAGTGATACCAAGCAATTGACGCTCATACTGTACTGGGAATTTATCTTCCTCAGCAAGCTTTGCATTCAATGCGATAAGATCTGCATATTCAGCTTGATCACCTTTAAAGTGGCTTGAATCACCACCATCAGTGATCTCAACCTTACGTAGCATTTGACGAATAATAACTTCGATATGCTTGTCGTTGATCTTCACACCTTGTAAGCGGTAAACATCCTGTACTTCGTTAACGATATAGTTGGCAAGGGCCGTTTGACCTTTTAAACGTAAGATATCGTGCGGGTTTTGTGGACCATCAGCAATAACCTCACCACGTGCCACCGTCTCATTTTCAAAGACGTTGATCTGACGCCATTTCGGGATTAGCTCTTCATGTACTTCGCCGTCTTCATTGGTAATAATAAAGCGATTTTTGCCTTTGGTTTCTTTACCAAAGCTAACCACACCTGTCATCTCTGCCATGATGGCGTGATCTTTTGGACGACGCGCCTCAAACAAGTCAGCCACACGTGGTAGACCACCAGTGATATCTTTTGTACCTGAAGTTGCTTGTGGTACACGGCCTAAGATAGAACCTGCGGCTACTTTCTCACCATCGCTAACACGAATAATCGTTTCAGCAGGTAAGAAGTAAACAACTTCTTTGCCTTCATCAGTATTCAAAATGATGGCAGGACGTAAATCTTTTGCCGTACTTGAACGATCACGAGTAGCTAGAATTTCAAACGAGCTCATACCAGTTGCGTCATCAACTTTTACCGTGGCAGTCATACCATCAGTAATATCGCTAAAGCGTGCTGTACCCGCAAATTCTGTAATGATTGGATGCGTATGCGGATCCCATTTAGCGATCGTCTGACCACCATCAACCTGCTCTTCGTTCTTAACCAACACACTTGAACCGTAAGGTACTTTATAACGCTCACGCTCGCGACCTAAATCATCAGTAATGGCGATCTCAGCTGAACGCGATACGATGACTAAGTGACCGTCCGTATGTTCAACCGTTTTCATGTTTTCAAAATGCGCTTGACCTGCGTTACGCACAGAGATGCTGTTATCGACAGATGCTGAGCTTGCCGCCCCGCCGACGTGGAAAGTACGCATGGTTAGCTGAGTACCAGGCTCACCGATAGACTGCGCTGCCATAACACCCACTGATTCACCGATATTAACTTTATGACCACGAGCCAAATCACGACCATAACATTGAGAGCAAACACCATGAGCGACATTACAAGTAATCACTGAGCGCACCCAAATATCATCGATTGCATTTTCATCGAGAATATTTACCCACTGCTCATCGATCAACGTACCCGCTGGAACCAATACTTTTGTTTCATCATTGTTATACGTCACATCACGTGCTGTCACACGGCCCAAGACGAGCTCACCAAGTTTTTCAATGATCTCACCACCTTGAATATGCGGTGTCATAAGTAAGCCTTGCTCAGTACCACAGTCATCAGTGGTAATAACCAAGTCTTGTGCAACATCGACCAAACGACGAGTCAGATAACCTGAGTTAGCCGTTTTCAATGCGGTATCTGCTAGACCTTTACGCGCACCGTGAGTAGAGATAAAGTACTGTAGTACCGTTAAGCCTTCACGGAAGTTGGCTTTAATTGGCGTCTCAATAATTGAGCCATCCGGTTTGGCCATCAAGCCACGCATACCAGCAAGCTGACGAATCTGAGCGGCACTACCACGAGCGCCTGAGTCCGACATGATGTAAATTGAGTTAAAGGATTTTTGCTCTTCTTCCTCACCTTGAGCATTGATGACTTTGTCAGTAGCCAAGTTGTCCATCATTGCTTTTGCAACTTTGTCATTGGTACGTGACCAAATATCGACCACTTTATTATAACGCTCACCAGCAGTTACAAAACCTTGCTCAAACTGATCTTCAATCTCGCGTACTTCTGCCTCTGCCGTCTCAATAATCTGCTTTTTGCTAGGTGGAATAACCATGTCATCCAAGCCAATTGACACACCAGATAAGGTTGCTTGAGCAAAACCTAGGTACATCAATTGGTCAGCAAACATGACACTACCTTTGGCGCCCATCTTACGATAGCAAGAGTTAATCAGACGCGAGATATTTTTCTTCGTCATCTCTTGGTTGCACTCATCAAACACCATACCTTTTGGCATAATATTCCAGATAAGCAGACGACCGGCAACTGTATCTTTTAAGGTAACTTCTTTGGTTTCGTGGCCTTCTTCGTCGACATACGTTTCAGTAACACGTACTTTTATCTTAGCATTCACATGCAAGTCATTTGAACCAATCGCACGTAAGGCTTCATTAACAGTGGCAAAGACCATGCCTTCGCCTTTAGCATTCACTGATGAACGGCTAATATAATACAAACCAAGTACTACATCTTGCGACGGTACAATAATTGGATCACCATTTGCAGGTGACAAGATATTGTTAGTCGACATCATCAAGGCACGTGATTCAAGCTGTGCCTCTAGCGTCAATGGCACGTGTACTGCCATTTGGTCACCATCAAAGTCAGCGTTAAACGCAGTACAAACGAGCGGATGTAACTGAATCGCTTTACCTTCAATAAGTACTGGCTCGAACGCTTGTAAACCCAAACGGTGTAGCGTTGGCGCACGGTTTAGTAGTACTGGATGCTCACGGATAACCATGGCCAGCATATCCCACACTTGCGGCTCTTCACGCTCGACCATCTTTTTGGCCGCTTTAATCGTGGTTGCCATACCATGTGACAATAGTTTGGAATAAGTAAACGGCTTGAACAGCTCAAGTGCCATTTTCTTTGGTAGACCACACTGATGTAGACGTAGCGTTGGACCTACTACGATGACCGAACGACCTGAGTAATCGACACGTTTACCAAGCAAGTTTTGACGGAAACGGCCTTGCTTACCTTTGATCATATCAGCCAAAGATTTTAATGGACGCTTATTACTACCAGTAATCGCACGACCGCGACGACCGTTATCAAGTAGCGCATCGACTGATTCTTGTAGCATACGTTTTTCATTACGTACGATAATATCAGGCGCGCTTAGCTCTAATAGACGCTTTAGACGGTTGTTACGGTTGATAACACGGCGATACAAATCGTTTAGATCTGAGGTCGCAAAACGCCCACCTTCTAGTGGTACTAACGGACGTAGATCCGGTGGTAGTACTGGCAAGATGGTCATTACCATCCACTCAGGCTTGTTATTAGAATCACGGAACGCTTCTAATAATTTGAGACGCTTAGACATCTTTTTAAGCTTAGTCTCAGAGCCTGTCTGCGGAATAGCTTCACGCAGCTCATCAATCTCTAAATCTAGATCGATGTCTTTTAATAGATCTTGTACGGCTTCAGCACCCATCTTGGCGACAAACTCATCACCAAACTCTTCAAGCGCTTTATAGTAGTCTTCATCATCAAGCAGCTGATATTTCTCTAAACTAGTTAGACCTGGCTCAGTGACGATATAGCTTTCAAAATACAATACGCGTTCAATATCGCGCAAAGTCATATCCAACAACAAACCAATACGGCTTGGCAACGATTTTAAAAACCAAATATGCGCAACTGGGCTAGCAAGGTCAATATGACCCATGCGATCACGACGAACTTTAGCGGTAGTGACTTCAACGCCGCACTTTTCACAGATTACGCCTTGGAACTTACGACGTTTGTATTTACCACATAAGCATTCGAAATCTTTAACTGGACCAAATATTTTGGCACAGAACAGACCGTCACGCTCAGGCTTGAAAGTACGATAGTTAATCGTTTCAGGCTTTTTAACTTCACCATGCGACCATGATTTAATAACATCAGGTGACGCTAAGGTAATTTGAATACTATCAAACTCACGATTACCGCTAGCGGTAGGGCTTTGCATAATATCGAGTAAATCTTTCAAGTTGCTTCTCCGTTATCTTTATAATCATCTGGCCGCGTTATACAACGTAAAGCGGATAAGATGAATGAAGGCAATGAATAGGGTTGAGATAAATAACTAAAAGCAGCAGCAATGTGGCGTGCTGCCTTTAGTGTGACACCTAAGTTTAGAATCAATGAATCTTTTAAACTTAGTGGGTCTCTTTTAACTCAATATTAAGACCTAGTGATTTGATTTCTTTGGTCAGTACGTTAAACGATTCAGGCATACCTGGATCCATATACTGCTCTCCATCAACGATGTTTTTATACATACGCGTACGGCCTTCAACATCATCTGATTTCACTGTTAGCATCTCTTGCAACGTATAGGTCGCACCATAGGCTTCTAGTGCCCATACTTCCATCTCACCGAAGCGCTGACCACCAAACTGAGCTTTACCACCTAGCGGCTGCTGCGTGACTAATGAGTAAGAACCCGTTGAACGCGCATGCATCTTGTCATCAACCAAGTGGTTAAGTTTAAGCATATACATATAACCGACTGTCACTTTACGATCAAACTTCTGACCTGTACGACCATCATATAATGTTTGCTGACCATCTCTTGATAAACCAGCAAGCTCAAGTAAATCTTTGACTTGATGTTCATGAGCGCCGTCAAATACTGCTGTACCCATCGGTACACCTTCACGTAAATTACCTGCTAGCGTCATGATATCTTCATCAGATAAGCTATCAAGATCAACGCCTTCGCCGCCAACTTTGTTATAGATTTGATCTAAGAAATCACGTAGATCAGCCATAGCTGCTTGTGCTTTAAGCATACCGTCGATCTTATCGCCCAAGCCCTTTGCTGCCATACCTAAGTGTGTCTCTAATACCTGACCGATGTTCATACGCGATGGTACACCTAGCGGGTTCAATACGATGTCAACGGTATTACCATGCTCGTCATAAGGCATGTCTTCAACTGGCATAATTCGTGATACCACACCTTTGTTACCATGACGGCCAGCCATCTTATCACCAGGCTGAATACGACGTTTAACCGCTAAATATACTTTAACAATTTTTTGTACGCCATGTTGTAGATCGTCACCTGCCGTTAGTTTGCGTTTTTTCTCAGCAAACTTCACGTCGATATCTTTTTGCTTATCAACCAAGTAATCAGCGATTTGCGTTAGGCGCTCAGAGATTTCCTCTTCAACTGGTTGAATATCAAGCAAGGTCTCAAGGCTCATATCTTTCATATCAGCCAATGCCATAACCGTACCCGCTTTTAAACCAGCACCGCCGCTGACTTTTTGGCCATCTAACAGATTACCAATACGTCCACGGGCTGCTTCTTCAAAGATACGTAGCTCTTCTTTTAAATCTTTACGATAGCTATCGAGCTGTGATTTTTCAATCGCTCTTGCCCGTGCGTCTTTTTCAACGCCGTCACGGGTAAAGACCTGTACATCGATAACTGTGCCTTTGCTTGATGTTGGAACACGCAGTGAAGTGTCTTTTACATCAGCAGCCTTTTCACCAAAGATAGCCCGTAGCAGTTTCTCTTCTGGCGTTAGTTGCGTCTCGCCTTTTGGTGTGACTTTACCAACTAAGATATCGCCTGCATCAACTTCAGCACCGATATAAACAATACCTGCTTCATCCAGACTTGATAAAGCAGCCTCACCTACGTTTGGAATATCAGCTGTGATTTCTTCTGTTCCAAGCTTGGTATCACGCGCCACACAAGTCAACTCTTGGATATGAATCGTAGTAAAGCGATCTTCTTTAACGACTTTTTCAGATAGCAAGATTGAATCTTCAAAGTTGTAACCATTCCACGGCATAAATGCGATACGAATGTTCTGACCTAGCGCTAGCTCACCAAGATCCGTTGATGGACCATCAGCCAAGATATCACCCAAAGCAATTTCATCACCTTGGTTGACGATGATACGTTGGTTAATACAAGTGTTTTGGTTAGAGCGTGTGTATTTGATTAAGTTATAGATATCGATACCCGCTTCACCAGCAGTCATCTCGTCTTCGTTTACACGAACAACGATACGTGAGGCATCAACATCTTCAATCACACCGCCACGTTTAGCGATAACACAAACACCTGAGTCACGCGCAACGTGACGCTCCATTCCAGTACCAACCAACGGCTTATCAGCACGTAATGTAGGAACTGCCTGACGCTGCATGTTAGAACCCATTAAGGCACGGTTTGCATCATCATGTTCAAGGAATGGAATTAGGCCTGCTGCTACTGATACAACCTGACTGGGTGACACATCCATATGCGTCACTTTTTCTGGCGGCATACGTACAAACTCGCCATAGCTACGCACACTAACCATCTCATCAGACAGTTCGCCATCTTCAGTCATTGGTGAGTCAGCTTGTGCAATCACAGTACCGACCTCTTCGATGGCTGATAGATACTCGATCATATCAGTTACTTTACCATCAACCACACGGCGATAAGGAGTCTCTAAGAAACCAAAGCTATTAGTTTTAGCAAACGTCGCTAGTGAGTTGATAAGGCCAATGTTTGGACCTTCAGGTGTCTCAATCGGACAAACACGACCATAATGCGTATCATGTACGTCACGTACTTCAAAACCTGCACGCTCACGCGTTAGACCACCTGGTCCTAACGCTGATACACGGCGTTTATGGGTCACTTCAGACAATGGATTGTTTTGATCCATAAACTGTGACAATTGGCTTGAACCAAAGAACTCTTTTACCGCAGCAGCTACTGGCTTAGAGTTGATCAAATCTTGCGGTGATAAATTGTCAGATTCTGCTGATGATAGACGCTCTTTAACTGCACGCTCAACACGAACCAAACCAACACGGAATTGGTTTTCGGCCATCTCGCCTACTGAACGAATACGGCGGTTACCTAGATGGTCAATATCATCAACTTCACCGCGACCGTTACGGATTTCAATTAGCTCTTTTAATACATTAACAATATCATCATTGGTCAAAACGCTACGAGCACGTTGAGTGTCAGCATCATCAGTATCTTCAAACTCTAAACCTAGACGGCGGTTAAATTTCATACGACCGACGTTTGACAAATCATAACGATCAGCATTGAAGAACATACTTTCAAACAGCTTTTCAGCAGTCTCAACTGTTGGCGGCTCGCCTGGACGCATAACTTTATAGATCTCGATTAGTGCTTCTTCACGAGTCGAGGTACTATCAGCACGTAGCGTATCAGCGATGTAACTGCCTTGATCAATATCATTGGTAAATAGGATACTGAACTCTTTGATAGAATCACTGGCTTCATATGAGCTAAGTTTAACCAGCAATTCATGATCAATAAGTGTATTGGCGCGAGCGATAACTTCATCGTTAACGATGATGTCTTCTGCTAAAATACGCTCATATAGGTATTCATCAGGCACCGCAATCTTGGTCATACCGGCTTCTTCAAGCTGACGGATACGGCGGGCATTAATACGTTTGCCCTGCTCAACAATGACGTCACCATCAGGCGAGACAATATCAAACTGTGCCATTTCACCGCGTAAACGATCAGCAACCAAATCAATCTCAAATTGCTCATCGCCTTTATAAACCGCGACTTTATCAAAGAACAAATCTAAAATCTCAGAAGTACTCAAACCCAAAGCACGTAGGATAATAGAAGCAAGTAGTTTACGACGGCGATCAATACGTGCAAAGACTAAGTCTTTGGCATCAAATTCGAAGTCAAGCCATGAACCACGGTAAGGAATGATACGAGCGTTATAAAGCACTTTACCACTTGAATGCGACTTACCTTTATCATGGTCAAAGAATACACCAGGTGAACGATGTAATTGAGAGACGATAACTCGTTCAGTACCGTTGATGATGAAAGTACCATTGTCTGTCATTAAAGGCATTTCACCCATATAGACACTTTGCTCACGAATATCTTTGATAGCCGCTTTGCTGTCTTTATCTTTGCTGTCTTTGTCTTTGATGATCAAACGAATTTTGACACGCATCGGTGCAGCAAACGTTGAACCACGTAAGATACACTCACGCTCATCAAATTCAGGCGTGCCTAAATAGTACTCAACAAATTGTAGCTCTGCGTTGCCAGAGTGACTCTCAATTGGGAAAATAGAGGAATACGCAGCTTGCAAACCAGTATTCTCACGAGCTTTTGGCTTTTTATGCTCTTGCAAAAATTGCTCGTAAGAATCTACTTGGATAGACAATAAGTATGGAATGTCCATCACAGTGGGCAATTCAGCAAAACTTTTGCGAATACGCTTTTTTTCAGTATAAGAATATGCCATCGAGAGTCCTTACAGTAGACGTGAAAACAAATGAAAAGCGTGGCCAACTTGCATAAATATTATGCAGATTTAGCGACGTAAACGATAATAAAATAAAAATTCTTACTAAAACTGTTCTATATAGATTGACGCTTCTAACAGAATAGTCATTTAACTGAGCTAAAATACAATTATCATGACGCAAAATAATGTAGTAAATTCAACACATTAACACGAATATATGAGCGCTTTTACTTAAGATTTCAATAGCAAACCTTGCAGATACTCCAGCATTTATCTTTGAATTATATTAAACATATACAATATGAAATGTATCGTCGTTAATACTTGCCGTCTACAAACCACTTGCCGGTAGTAAACCATGCTAGACTATTTAGAATTAAAATTAGGATTAATATAAATACTAGTAATAAAAGGAAAGTATGCAAGCACAAAAAAATGCCAAACGTCTAACGACATTTAGCTTACGTTAACTAACTTCAAAAACTGGCGTGTTTGCGTACATGTATATCGTGTGTCCTTTTGATAGGTATCCACCGCATTAATGCGTACGTATATTGGCAGACACAAAAGGTCAAGCTACGAATTATAATAAAAAAAAGCCGATGATGCAAGGCATCATCAGCTTTTTTTTCGTAACGCGTTGAACTTATTTTAGTTCAACAGTAGCGCCAGCTTCTTCAAGTTTCTTTTTCAACTCTTCAGCTTCAGCTTTAGATGCGCCTTCTTTGATAGGAGCTGGAGCGCTCTCAACCAAATCTTTCGCTTCTTTTAGGCCAAGACCAGTCGCTTCGCGAACGGCTTTAATTACGCCAACTTTCTTTTCGCCAAAGCTAGCAAGAACAACGTCAAATTCGTCTTTTTCTTCAGCAGCAGCGCCACCTTCAGCAGCAGCAGCAGGTGCAGCTGCAGCTACAGCAGCTGTTACGCCGAACTTTTCTTCCATGTCGCTGATTAATTCAACGATATCCATTACTGACATTTCAGCGATTGCGTTTAACACATCTTCTTTAGATAGTGCCATGTGAACTCTCCGTTATCTGATAAAAATTAATAAATTCTAATATCACTTTGATTGCTTGCCAAAATTTAAAATAGAATTGACAGTAAATTGCAATCAGCGATGTTAAAGTTACGTTAAAACAAGCAATTAAGCAGCTTCTTTTGCATCTTTGATTGCCGCTACAGTGCGAACAAACTTACTAGGAACAGCGTTCATAGTCTGGACAAGCTTGGTCACTGGTGCGTTCATAGTAGCCATCAAGATAGAGATTGCTTCGTCGCGAGTTGGTAGCTTCGATACGCGCTCTAGCTCTTCTGGACCATAAACTTCACCACCGACTGATACCAATTTGGTCTCTAAAGCTTTGTTCTCTTTACTAAAGTCAAAAACGACTCTAGCTGCAGATCCCAAGTCTTCCATAGAGAAAGCCAAAAGTAGTGGACCAGTCATACGGTCTGACATGCCCTCAAACTTAGTGCCTTCAAAAGCGCGTTTTGCTAGGGTGTTTTTCACCACTTTTAAAACGACACCTTTTTCACGAGCTTGTTCGCGCAGCTGTGTAAGCTTTGCAACACCAATACCGTGATATTCGGCAGCTACTGCTGAGTAAGCATTAGCAGCAACTTCAGACACTTCAGCCACAACTTGTTGTTTTTGTTCTAGCGTTAATGCCATAAGTTGACTCCTTTAATCTTATCAATCAGCCAATAATTTGAATGTTTAAAACAACGCTTTAATCATCTAAACAACTGGCTTTAATTGACTTGATACGACACGTTATCGGGAATTTAAATACAATTAAAAACTCACCAATAACGACTGATTACGGCACCGTTATCAGAATGACATCGAGTAATAGGTCGCCCTATTGGCTCTTATCAACAACTGGGTGGGTCACCGTCTGCGTAGGACAACTAAGATTTTCATCTGTCGTCGATTAACAAAAGCAGCTCATTAGTATTAATAATCAGTATTAAATACTTTTAAACTGCTCTCTACCTACGGTCTTAGACAGCGTAGCAACTGCTACGCTGACCTAATTCTTTAAAATGATTGGTACTAGTTATTCAAACTTATCAAATAAATAGTATTTATTTAGCAACACGGTAGGGAACAGGATCGATTGTAAGACCTGGACCCATGGTGCTAGATAAGGTAATTTTTTTGATAAAAGTACCTTTAGATGTAGCAGGTTTAGCACGTTTTAGATCAGATAGCAAAGCTTGAGCATTTTGAATAACTTGCTCAGCAGTAAAACCAACTTGACCGATAGTGGTATGAATAATACCCGCTTTATCAACGCGATACTGTGCTTGACCCGCTTTTGCGTTCGTCACTGCTTCAGCAACGTTTGGCGTTACTGTACCGACTTTTGGGTTAGGCATTAGACCACGAGGACCTAAAATAGTACCTAATTGACCAACAACACGCATTGCATCAGGAGCAGCAATAACAACGTCAAAGTCCATGTTACCAGCTTTGATCTGTTCAGCTAAATCTTCAAAACCAACGATATCAGCACCGGCTTCTTTAGCAGCTTCAGCAGCAGCACCTTGAGCAAATACTGCAACGCGTTTGGTTTTACCCGTACCCGCAGGTAGGTTAGTAGCTCCACGAACGACCTGATCAGATTTACGTGGATCAACACCCAAGTTTACAGCGATGTCGATAGACTCTTTGAATTTTAGCGCTGGTAAATCATTTAAGATTTGTACCGCTTCTTCAATAGTGTACTGCTTTTCGTTATCGATACGGCTGTTAATTTCTTTTTGGCGTTTGGTTAACTTAGACATTATACACCCTCCACGGTAATACCCATTGAACGAGCGGTACCAGCAACGGTACGAATAGCAGCATCAAGATCAGCAGCAGTCAAATCTGCATTTTTAGTCTTAACGATTTCTTCTAGTTGCGCACGATCAACTTTACCGACTTTAGCAGTATTAGGCGTACCTGAGCCTTTAGCGATCCCAGCAGCTTTACGCAATAAGAACGCAGCTGGTGGTGACTTCATAATGAAGGTAAAAGACTTGTCGTTGTAGACTGTAATCTCAGTTGGAATCGGCAGACCCGGCTCTTGGTTAGAGGTCGCAGCGTTGAACTCTTTACAGAACGCCATGATATTCACACCTTTTTGACCCAATGCTGGACCGATCGGTGGTGAAGGATTTGCTTTACCTGCAGGCACTTGCAGTTTGATGTAACCATCAATCTTCTTAGCCATGTTACTCTCCTAAATGGGTGATAGCGCCAAATCAATATCATATGGTAACGTTATTGATTAACAGCTCCCCTGTTGATGAATTTTTTGCGGGTTTAGTCTAGCTTTTCAACCTTACTAAACTCAAGCTCAACCTGAGTCGGTCGATTAAATACATTTACCGTTAATTGCAATTTAGATTTTTCGTAATCTACTTTTTCTACCAACCCTTTAAAGTCAGTAAATGGGCCATCAATGACCAATAATTCTTCGCCTGGCTCAAATAATGTTTTTGGACGCGGATTGGTTTCATTTTGGTTCAAACGGTTTAGAATACGATCTGCTTCTACTTGCGTAATTGGCGCAGGTGTTTCGGGAGTGCCACCGACAAAGCCCATAATGCGTGGACAGTCTTTGACAATATGCCAAGTGTTGTCGTTCATTTCCATTTGAATCAATACATATCCTGGAAAAAACTTACGCTCACTTTTGCGTTTTTTACCGTCTTTCATCTCCACCACTTCTTCGGTAGGAACCAATACATCACCGAAATTTTCTGCGAAGTCACTACGATTAATACGCTCGATTAATGAGCGTTGTACTTGTTTTTCATATCCTGAAAACGCTTGGACAATATACCAACGCATATCACGCTCCTAATCGCTATAAGTAAAAGTTTGGGTCAAAAGAGACTAATACGCTCTTATTAACCAATAAATATACCAACAAACCAATTAAAAAAGTTATCCAACAACCAAATAAAAAGACCTACAATCGCAATCACAACAATCACTTGCCATGTGTATTGAAAGGTTTCGTCTTTACCAGGCCAGGTGACACGACGTAATTCAACTGCCGCATCCTTTAATAATATTTTAAATGCACGTCCCTGATGGGTTAATATCAAACATACTAACGCAAGTACGACAAGCACGGCAATAATCCCGATACGGACCCAAACGTCATTAGCAGGCTGCCAATAACCGGGTAAGTATTGGTTGACTAAAGTCGCACCAATTAATGCTACTGCGGCAAGAAGCCACAAAATCAAATCTTTGATAGAGCCTGTCTTAGCAACTTCAACAGCTGTTGTTTTATTACCTGCTGAGACATGCTTACCTTTAGTCAGCATTCCGCTAGCCGTCGCCTTGGCATCAGATAACTTGGTCTCGAGGTTATCTTGATTGTTGCTCATAAAGAACTCGCTTCGGAGATGGTGAGGTATAACAAAGATATGATAAGAAGATGGCAGGCGATGTAGGACTCGAACCTACAACCCTCGGTTTTGGAGACCGATGCTCTACCAATTGAGCCAATCGCCTATGGGTGTTAAGGCTGATAATTATACCTATCTTTAATTAGAATGCAAGTTTTAAGTCCATATTTTATAACTTTAATTCAACAAATAAGAAATTTTTAGCAAACTAAGTGCATTCAAGGCTTAATAGAATAAATATATAACATTATAACGCATGATTACTTATAGATTGATAACTCAATTGAAAGCCAATATTTATTGATTTTAACCATTTTTTATCATTTAATGATCGTTTGATTTACTGTGATGCTACGGCCAACCTGTTGTAAGCATAGAGTCAATTTGAATAGTAAATTTTTACTATCGAAATAGACAAGTCATAAAAACATACAAATTAGTCAAAAAAAAGCCACCCTTATACAAGGATGGCTTTTTGACTAAAGGCTTCACACTCATCAGACTAAGCTGAATGCAGCAAACCTTGCAATGTCTTCTTAG
>NZ_JBPYDD010000012.1:0-28168 GCF_051847535.1 Psychrobacter sp. 1U1
AAAAGCATTAAAAGCATTAAAAGCATTAAAAGCATTAAAAGCATTAAAAGCATTAAAAGCATTAAAAGCATTAAAAGTGTTCAAGCTTATAAAGCTTAAGGTAGTTTCATATCACCAGCAACTAACCAGCCCATACGGCGCATCATATAAGCGACGATACCGGCAATCACTGCTGGTAGTACAAACATTAATAAAATAATCGCTGTCCATAACTGACCCATGCTCATAATCCCTTCTGATGCCTCAATGACGCCAAATACGCCGACCAATCCCGCCGTACCCATCCCAGCGCCTGTTGCCGTACAAGCAAGCCCAAAGCCTACCGTCGCGATAGGGCCAACGATAGCGCTAGCGATAATGGCTGGCAATAGTATTAACGGCTTTCTTAGTACATTAGGGATTTGTAGCATACTCGTGCCAAGACCCTGAGAAACCACACCGCTCACGCCGTTGTCTTTGAAGCTCGCCACGGCAAAGCCAATCATATGCGCCGCGCAGCCAACGACAGCCGCCCCGCCAGCCAAACCGCCCAGACCAATAGCGATACAGATAGCTGCGCTTGAGGTTGGTAGCGTCAATAAAATACCAACTACGACTGCAATGACAATTCCCATTAATAACGGTTGTAACTCAGTGGCCGCTTGGATACCTTGTCCAATAGCATCAACAGCAGCGACGATAGGTGGATTAAGTAATGCACAAACAGCTAATGCTACTGCACAGACCAGTAGCGGTACTAATAAGATATCAAGCTTTGTTTTGCCCGCGACCCATGTCCCAGCGCGATAAGCAAATACTGATGCCAAATACGCGCCTATCGGATTACCGGGCAAAGCGACAAAGGTCGCCGGTCCACCCACTTGCGGCGTAAAGAGCGTTCCTGCCATTAGCGCTTCAGAATGAGCGCCAAGCATACCTGCCACTAAGCAGCTAAGCATGACCAACGTCGGTGCTTTAAGATAATAAGCAATACCAACGCCGATACCAGCGCCCATCAAGATCGAAGCCAGCTTACCGACAGCGATAAGGGCGGGCATATCTAACCAGCCACCGATTTGCGAGATGATAAGACCAGCAATTAGAGTGACAAATAGTCCTAAAGCCATCCCAGTAAAAGCATCAATAAAATATTTTTGAAAAAATGCTTTAATCATACTGATAGGTGGTGCCAAGTTAGATACAGTCATAGCCATACTCTTTATGAACGTTTTGATAATAGAGATATAATAAAACAGCTAGGGAAGATATATTCGATAAAAACGAGAGATAAAAAAAGCGTCATTGCGACGCTTTTTAATCAGTAACAAACTATAAAAACACTCGCAAGTAATCCAATCTAACGACGTTGCTCAACGATAATTGAATCAATACCGTTATTCTGTAGACGTTGCTGGGCAGTGGTCACTGCTTGACGAGTATTCATCGGCCGCGAAATAACTTGATAAATTGGCAAACCGTTACCTGTGGTATTCTTTACCACTCTAGCGTCAACACCAGCCATTAGTACTTGAGCGCGGCGGCGATCGGCTTCATCAGCGTCACCGAAGCTATTGATTTGTAGAATATAAGTGGTCGCAGGTTTGGCAGGTTGTATACTAGCAGTACCCGAATTTGCGTTATTGGCACGGTTGGTAGAGTTGCTGTTGCCATTGTTGCTAGTAGGCGTTGTCCCGTCGTAGGTCGCATCTTCTTCAACAATAACAATATCATTGTCACTATCATTATCGGCCGCATTGTTGCCGCGACTGGGCTCAATGGTGGTACTTTCCGAAATACCAAAGTTGCCCGGGTCATCATTACGGCTGCTAGAGCTGTCTTCAGGTTGAGTAACCACGACATCAGGTTCAAACGCTCCTGAATCACCTAGTTGACCGTTCTGATTAAGGTCTTCATCAGGAATAGTAGCCATTTCTTGATTTGGCAAGATATCATAAAATTCATAATCGCTATTATCGGTATCCGTCTCAACACGCGGCTGCACTTGCCGATCAGGATCAGAATCAGCAGTGCTATCAGCAGGACTAAAATCAAATAATGGTGAAAGATATAAAAACACTCCTATCATAAGCGTTAATATAGCCCCGACTAACATCCATAATAAGCCTGATACGCTACTTGTTTTGCGCTTTTCTGTCGCACCTTTAGGTTTTTTGGCTAGCATGGATCTTTATCTCCCTACTGAATCTATCATAATCAAATTATTGCTCTTTGTCGTCTGCGCTTATACTACATGCTAGACGGTGCAGACAATCCTAATAAACTAAGCCCATTAGCCAACACTTGACGTACCGCTTTAGATAGGCGCAAACGTGCTTGCATCAAATCAATCTCGCTTTGGGTTGGTGTTTCACCTGACGTTAAGCTCACAGGCAAAATACGATTGCTGTCATACCAGCCATGAAACAACGCTGCTAACTCTTTTAGGTAGTTGGTTAATACATGAGGCTCGTAACCTGTCGCAGATCGTAACAATGTCGCAGGATATCCTGCCAGCAATTTAATAAGCTCATCTTCATTGGGAGCGGTGAGCAGATTTTGATGCTCCAAACCAATTGTATCGTTTACCACAAGCCCATTATTTTGTAGCTTCTCCAATACTCGGCAAACACGTGCATGTGCATACTGAATATAATAAACTTGATTGTCCTTACTTTGCGATTTGGCAAGCTCCAAATCAAAATCAACGTGTACTTCAGGCTTACGTGCCACGTAATAAAAACGTGCCGCGTCATTACCTACTTCATGACGTAGCTCACGTAGAGTGACAAATTTACCCGAACGTGATGACATTTGCACTTTTTCACTGCCACGCCATAGAGCCACAAATTGTACGAGGACTACATCAAGACGTTCAGCGTCGATACCAAGCGCCAATAATGCTGCTTTTACTCGCGGTACATATCCATGGTGATCTGCACCCCAAACATTGATGACCTTATCGAAACCACGCTCAAATTTGTTCTTATGGTAAGCGATATCAGAGGCAAAATAAGTCGTCTGACCATTGGCACGGCGTACCACACGATCTTTTTCGTCACCAAAATCAGTCGATTTAAACCAAATGTTGCCGTCTTTTTCGTACAAGTAGCCTTTTTCATCTAATACTTGTAGAGCAGGCTCAATCTCGCTGTCAATCGATCTCTCACTAAACCAGCACTCATAGCGTACGCCAAAGTCGTTTAAATCATCTTTGATATCAGCCAAAATGCTACTAAGCGCTGCATTCAAAAACAGCTCATAGCTGGCACCAAGTAAGATTTTACTATTGTTAATCAAGCCATCAATATGCGCTTCTTTGTCACCTGATAGCAGTGTTTTTTCACCATCAGCGTTTACCTCAAACTGCGCATCTTCTACTACTTCTTTAGCGACTTGGGCAAAGCTATGTACGTAGCTATCACCATGCTGTGTCTTTAATGTTTGGGCGATATCACGGACATACTCTCCTTGATAACCGTTGACTGGGAACGTTATTTGCTCGCCATTGACCTCCAAATAACGCAAGTACGTACTGGTCGCTAAAATATCCATTTGACGACCAGCATCATTGACATAATACTCACGCGTGACGTCATAACCAACTGCTTCAAGCAAGTTTGCCACACTCATACCAAAGGCTGCACCGCGCCCATGACCGACATGCAAGCTTGATGTTGGATTTGCCGACACAAACTCAACTTGTACTTTTTGTCCTTCAAATTGATCGCTTAAACCAAAGCGCTCTTGTCGTTTAAAGATATCATCTAATACCGCAAACTTAGCTTCGGCGTTTAAGAAAACATTAATGAATCCTGGGCCTGCAATTTCTACCTGTCGAATATTTTGATTGTCAGGTAGCGCATTGACGATTTTTTCAGCCAATTGACGTGGATTGGCTTTAGCAGCTTTGGCGGCTGTGAGCGCGATATTACTGGCAAAATCACCATGACTAAGGTCTTTAGTACGGGTAATTTGACTATTATTCTGCCAATCATTTGGCAACGTGCCATCTGCTTGTAGGGTGCGAATAGCATCATCAAATAGTGATGCTAGCGTATCGATTTGGGCTTGTGACATAGGGATTTTAACTCAGTTAAATAAACAACAAAAAACAGTATAAAATAGGAGGGTGCGCGCAGTCGATAACTGCTTATTATAATAGCGCCCGACATTTGAAGGAATAAAATAATATAAAAAAATAAGTAACCTGTAAATATAACAATCTTTGCACTTTATTGCACTATTTGCACCGAAATTAGCGCTAAAATCTTATGCTTATACTAAAGCAGATCATCAATTGGTACATTTGTCTATTTAGTGGTCTTGTAATGGCTAAGTTAGCCTGATTGTTCAGCTTATATTATATTTAAGTGTGAAGCGTTAAGTAACCTTGACCAGTAGTATTGACGGAGCAGTCATGTCAATTGTAGCGTTCCTGTTGCCTCATCCATAGCGGTAGTTTATACCTATGTATTTCCGCGTTATAATAGCTGTTTATATTGTACCCTTCTATTTATTTGTCGTGCCTTCTATTTATCACCGCTCATATTATGAGTGGTAATACGCGTTCATTAGGTCGATTATTATAAAAAAAGCTATAAAATTTAGATATAAATAGAGGGCACATTACCACTTTATAGGATTATGCTATGTTTGCTATTGCCGCTAGTACCGTCACCAGTTGGGGACTGTACGTATTATTACCTATATTTATCGCATTCTTATTCTTTATTGTTTGGGACATCACTAAAAAGTCCGAAGCGGGCCGTGCAGGTACTTTTTGGATATTTTTAGCACTAGGAGCAGGTTTTATGGGCTTTGTGCTCAAAATTTTATTGGAAGTTGCCTTTGATAAATGGCTACTTTAATCTTTGATTATCAATGAGTACGAAACATGACTCAATACATAGTGAATAATCACACCGGTAAGCCCACCTTAAAATACCAAATTAAGCCCCAAAAGCTACACGTCAGAGGTTATATTATTTCTTAATCAGGCTATTTCTTGGCAATGATGGTCGCACGCATCGGTGCAGGATAGCCTTCCACAGTCTTTGTAGCATCATTGGGATCTAAGAAATCTGCTAACGAATGATACGTCATCCATTCGGTTTTGCGCTGCTCCTCAGTCGAGGTCACTGCCACATCGACGCAACGCACGTCAGTGAATCCTGCCTTTTCTAACCAACCGATTAATGCCGCCACCGATGGTAAAAAATATACGTTATTCATCTGCGCATAACGGTCATGCGGTACCAGCACGGTATTGGCATCGCCTTCAATAACCAAGGTCTCAAGCACTAGCTCGCCACCTTTTACCAGTTGGCCTTTGAGCTGTTGCAAATGTTCAAACGGTGATTGACGATGATAAAGCACACCCATGCTAAATACCGTATCAAATAGCTGACTGCCTTGGTCGCTAATGGCAGGCAAGGCCTCAAGTGGTACAGGAATATAATGGGTACGGTAGCGGCCTGTCTCATGAGCGTCTGCCGTACCAACGAAATGACGAATCGCCATAAACTGATGATAAAACAGACATGACGGATCTACGATAATGACTGTATCTGCCCCTGCCCCTGCCATACGCCAACCGTGATAGCCAGAGCCGCCACCTACATCCAATACGCGCCGACCTTTTAACGTGCCCAGATGCGGTGCGACCCGCTGCCATTTCCAATCACTGTGCCACTCAGTATCAATCTTAATACCTGACTCATCATCGCCAATCTGACCGCCAATTTGAAAAGGCCCTTTACGCCATGGCATCAGCTGCTTGAGCAATGCCGTTGTTTGTTTGCGCTGAGACTCACTAAGATTCGCCTCAATCGTCAATACATCACTGTCTAGATCGACATTATTGACAGTTAGTTCTGGTAAACGCGCCACCGATGCTTGGTAAGCAGGCGCGTGCGCATAGTTGGCTTTGTCTTTTATATCACCCAGCCATGTTGGTAATTGCTTGAGCCACTCATAAGCGCTTGGCTGCTGCTGCGCCAGCTCCAGTAGTGTTAGATATAGTTCGCGTTCGGCGTGGAGAATAGTGTCGTTAAGCATAAAAGCGGATTACCATGTTAATCAAAGGATACTGTAAAAGACGGTATTGCCAAGAATGGTTTTTATTTAAACGCCACAATCGACACAAAGTTCAAAAACTGAAACCACGTCAGATGACGCTGAAAACCAACTTGTGCCAGACGCTGATGATGCTCATCTAAGGTATCGGTAATGAGGACGTTTTCTAGCGCATTACGTTTGCCACTGATCTCCATCTCGGTATAACCGTTGGCACGTTTAAAGTCATAATAACGCTCAACCAACCACGCATCGTACTGCTCATCAAAAGCATGGGTTTTTTCGGTCAGCACCAGTATGCCGCCCTCGCTCAGCGCGTTATAGATATTCTCTAATACCGCTACTCTATCGGCTGCGGGTAAAAACTGTAAGGTTAAGTTTAAAATCACCATGTCACATGGCTCAAGCTTGACGTTGCGAATATCGGCGGTGATGACTTCAATATCGTGCTCAGGATAATTATCCTTAAGTAAAGTAGTCGCTTCAGTTGTCATCGCTGGTGAGATATCTATCGCTTTAATCTGCAAATCTTGCGGCTCAAACTCGCCCGCCAGCGTCATGCTCGCTGCGCCAAGTGAGCAGCCCAAATCATAAATTCGGCTGACACGCTGACCACTATCGCTCTGTTGACGATATTTACAATGACGACGGGCAAATATGGGCAGCATCGCCAACACTTGACCATAACCAGGGACACTGCGGCGAATCATATCGGGGAAGCACGCCACTACTTGCTCATCGAAAGAAAAACGCGCCGCTTTATCGAGTGGCGTGGTAAACGGTTTATCAAATAAGGTGTCATGTTTGATAGCAGGCTTGGGTTGGCTCATGGGGTGGCTCATTTTTGGTTTTTAACAATGGAACTTTGCTTAGGAATTATTCAGCAAATTCGATTAATGCTTTAGTCAATTCTCTTTAAAACCGAAAAAATACTATTAAGATGGATTTTTCGCAGCCTCTAGGCAGAGCAGCATGAAAAGAAAGTTTATCTCAGTAGCATTTGGCTGTTAAGGAACAGATGTTATATCTCATTGATTATATAAGACAGATGTCATTGTTCCAGAGCAGACTAACGTAGCAAAAGCCCATTATAACATTACTGTTTGTTACTTATCGCGTTTGGCTCGCCTGCTAAGCTGATTAGCAAGCGCTGAGGCTAAAAAATTATTGTAAGCAATAAGTTATCAAAGGTAATCTATCATTGAAAAATGAAAGTATTACAACCAAATAAACACCTTAGCTCACCTTTATAACAACAGATATAATAATAGGAAAAATTATGCAAACCATTATATTAGGCGGTGGCTGCTTTTGGTGCACCGAATCAGTATTTTTATCCGTAAAAGGCGTACAATCTGTCGTGTCAGGCTACATGGGCGGCGATGCGGTATCTGCCAACTATGAAGCGGTCTGCGGTGGCGATACAGGACACGTTGAAGTTATCAAAGTTGAGTTTGATGAATCTATCGTACCGTTAGAAGTAATACTCGATGTGTTTTTTGCCACCCATGATCCCACTACAATGGATCGTCAAGGCAATGACGTCGGTAGCCAGTACCGCAGCGTGGTGTTCTATACTGACGAGGATCAAAAACCAACCGTCGACCGTACCATTAATAAACTGCGCGATATGGGCGTCAATGTCGTCACAGAAGTACATCCTGCTGTTGAATTCTATCAAGCGGAAGAGGCACATCAAGACTTCTTTAATAGAAACCCAGGACAGGCCTATTGCAACTTTGCAATACCACCAAAGCTTGCAAAACTACGTAAAGAATTCAGTAAATACATGGTGAGCTAAATACTGGCAGCCATCTTGTAAGCTTTAAAAGCCAAGGGTTAATACGCTTGGCTTTTTTATTGCATTTAGCGGTATGATAGTTGGTAACGATAAATATTTAGCACATTGATATTTTTAGGACATTAATCTTTTTGGGGTAGTTATATGAACTCAGAATTCTGGCAATCGCGTTGGCAAGAAGGTCGTATTGGCTTTCATCAGTCTGAAGTTAATCCATTACTCATAAAATACTTTAACCATTTAAACTTACCTGCTGGTAGTCGTGTACTGGTTCCATTATGTGGCAAGTCTATTGATATGGTATGGCTAGCAGAGCATGGCCATGATGTGGTCGGGGTTGAATTGGTTGAGACAGCCGTACAAGAATTCTTTGCTGAACAAAATATCTTCCCTACGGTACATCAGCATGCGGATAATCCAGCGATCAAATATTATCAAGGTCAGCTTGCAGAACAAACCATCACGTTATGGGTTGCTGATATTTTTGCACTGGCCGCTGATGATATCGGTGATATCGATGCAGTTTATGATAGAGCTGCTTTAATCGCCCTACCCGCTGATACGCGTCCAAAATATAGCGATCAGATTCAGCAGCTCAGCCATCACGCATCTCAACTGTTACTTACCTTAAACTATGATCAAAATGAATGGGCAGGCCCGCCGTTCTCAATTAGTCATGATCAAATCCAGCAGTATTATAGTGATCACTATCAAATAGCCGAGCTTGAAGGTGAACCTGCCACCTTAAATGCCAATCCTGAGATGACAGTGACCGAGCATGTTTGGCTATTAAATAATAAACAAGATTAACTATCTCTAACGACGAAATAGTAGTTAAGCAATGATTCAATCATAACGGAGAAACCTGATGAAAATTATAGTTAGTCTCGTAAGCTTAATCGCCTTTTCGCTGGTCGCATTACCAGGTCCGCTTTATAAATACGGTGTCGTTGACCTAGGTACTGCCTTTGCAGGGTTTAAATTTGGCATGTTCGCTGGTATCGCTGCCCTTATCCTGCTAGGTATACAAGTATTCTTTAAACGTGATACGGTCAGACTTAGTAGTGCCCTCACGGCAGTCGTACTTTCTGCGGTGGCTATTATTACTCCGCTTAGCATGATGAATACTGCCAAAAGCGTACCGCCTATCCATGATATTTCGACCGATTTGATTAACCCACCTGAATTTGTGGCTATTGCCCCACTACGCGCTGATGCACCAAACCCAGTTGAATATGCTGGTGAAGAGACCGCAGAGCAACAACGCAACGCTTATCCTGAACTGCAAACCTTAACTTATACGCAATCAAAGTCTGAACTAATAAAAGCTACCGAACAAGCCGCTGATAACTTGGGCTGGGATTTGGTAAATGTTGATGCTAGCACTGGTATCGTTGAGGCAACCGATTCGACGATGTGGTTTGGTTTTAAAGATGATATCGTCATACGGGTAACTGACAAAGGTGGCGAACATCTGGTCGATATTCGCAGTAAATCACGGGTTGGCGGTAGCGATTTGGGCACAAATGCTGAGCGTATTCGCAGTTTTATTGACGAGTTGAATGAGGTTTTGAGTGATTGATTAGTTTTGGACATACATAGAACATGAGCCAATTTAAAAGCTATAGTGTTTGCCATTATTATATAGACGATAACTCTAGCCTTATCCCTTCGTCCACTTATATAGTAGTTATTTATAACCTTCAGGCTTCAATACTTTTTCTTTACTAGTAATATTGGTTACTCTAAAACCTGCTATTATAATGCACTATTGTCACCTCATATTTTCTTGTTTTTCTTCTTAGTCGCTCTTTTGACTATCCCTTTTTACCTATCTTTTTTGATAGCCTCTTTAAATTTTATAGGATACTTTCATGCGTTTGAATAAGCTCTCTACTCTCTCTTTGTTAACCGCTGCAATTGGCTTAAGCCTTGCCAGCACTTCACAAGCAGCCAAACCTGATGCCCCCTACTTATCTAATAGTGAATTTCAGCAATGTTTGGATAATTTAAAAAATTCGAGTAAGTTCCGCGGGGTGGACAGTTATACTTTTAATAACTATCGTCCAAGCGCGCCTGATCCGAGCGTCATTCAGTCGCTTAACTATCAACCAGAATTTCAAAAAGACGTTTGGGATTATTTGTCAGCGTTAGTGGACAAGGAGCGCGTAGAAGAGGGTATTCGCGCCAAGCGTCAGTGGTCGGATACACTACGTCAAATCGAGTCGCGTTATGGCGTAAAAGCTGAGCATGTACTAGGTGTATGGGGCGTAGAATCCAACTTTGGACAGACCTTAGGCAAAAAACCATTGTTCGAGTCGTTAGCAACTTTATCTTGTTTTGATCGTCGCCAAAGCTACTTTCAGGGCGAGTTTGCTAATGCGCTCAAAATCGTACAACGCGGTGATATTGCACCAAGTGATATGACTGGATCATGGGCAGGCGCTTTTGGGCAGACACAGTTTATGCCGAGCACCTTTTTAGAGTTGGCAGTGGATTTTGATGGTGATGGTCGCCGCGACTTGGTCAATAACGTACCCGATGCGCTGGCCTCTACCGCCAACTTCTTGGACAATCGTGGCTACCGCACAGGCGAACCTTGGGGTTATGAAGTCAAACTTCCCGATGGTTATTGGGCAGCATCCAATCGCAAAGATAAAAAATCGATGAGCCACTGGCGTAATCAAGGCTTAACCCTTACTAACGGTCGTCCGCTACCCTATGACTTGAATCGTGCTGGCTTATTACTGCCTGCTGGCAAGGATGGTCCTGCTTTTTTAGTGGGTAAAAACTTCGATACGTTTTACTCATATAATGCCTCAGAAAACTATGCGCTTGCGATTGCCCATTTATCAGACTTAATCACTAAAGAGGACAGTAGCAAAACTGACTTCATTACCGCATGGCCGACGGATGACCCAGGTATCAGCCGTCAACAAGCCAAAGATATCCAGCAAGCATTGTTAAACGCAGGTTACGATATTGGCGGTGTCGATGGCATCATCGGTGATAATACGCGTACTGCTATTCAGCAATATCAAACCAGTCGTGGTATTTTTCCAGCTGATGGCCGTGCAGGACAAAAATTCCATCGTTTGATTATGGGTAATACTACTTCTCATAGGGTTCAAGAGAGCAACCACTATGGTCAGCCCGCAAATAGTAGGCCTCTAACACCAGCATCTGCTGATCGTATGGGTCAACTGATCCAACAGCAAACGACGATTACGCCAAGCACGCCTTCGTATGCGTCACCAAATCAACCTTCAAGCAACATTCGTTATCGCCGCGTAGTTGGTAATGATGGCGTAACTCGTTTAATCAGAGTTGATGAAGGGTCGTAGCTATAGAGGTTGCAATAGCAAGTCAAAAAAAAGCCACGCTATACCTAACGTGGCTTTTTCTTTGCTGATTTATTAGGCTATTTTAAAACCTCTGTCAATAAAGTAGATACTTAGGAGGATTTAAACAATAGGGGGAGGGTTTGGTTTGCCATTGTCGCCGCCCCACTCTTCACGAGCTTTGTCATCTAAATCAGCTGGTGTCTTAGGCTCCCACTTACCGTTTTCTTTCCAAGTTGCATCGCCCCAATCCTCATCTTCAGCTTTTCTATCTAAATCTTTATAAGCTTTTGTAGGGTCAATACCACGACGCTTCATATCTGCCACTTGCTCTTCTAGTGTGCGAAACTGATCAGCATCGTGCATGGCTTTTTCAAGGCCGTCGAGTTCATGAGTTAAATCATCATGTTTGCCAGTAGTCATTACGCTCTCCTTTAATGGTTTAAAATATCTGGTTCAGTATTCAAAATTATGCTTAATAAAATATTTTTATAAGTTTTTATATTTATAAATATTATCTACATTCATTTATTTAGTAGCATATACTTTATCTACTGTCTTATTATCGCTAGTCTATGATAGATTAACAACTACTGCCTCGTATGCTTTGTATTACAAAACGTAGCCTATTATCGTTGTGGCAAAATACAGTTTGTTTGTTACTTCTACCTATTTATGATCATGAATAAATCTAGACGATGACGTGATGATTGCGCCCTAACCCATATAAACCTTAGTGTACTCACATATTGCTATCTTTATATATTTTTTTGGCATAAAAAGTCATTTTCCATAACTCTTGTGATGCCTTTGCACCGGACGCTGTCAACTGAATCCAATTAGCAGCCACCAATAGGCTTTGTAACTTATTCAAATCATTTTGAGCAATTTGGCAGCGTGAAACTGCATGGACATTAGGCATCATTTTTTTAATGTCTTTGTCTGCCTTAATGGTAATTAGACGATTTAGACAACCTTGCAAACCATGATTTGAAAAGGTTCCAGGCATGCGTGCCAGCGCATGTAATATTTGCTCCCAAGTCAGGCTCGTTGACATTGTGATATCAGTTAAGTTACCACCTTCGTAGGCTTGAGCACTGTACTGCATGTCAAATTTTTCTGATAAATCAATGGATTGTGTGATGTTATCCGTTGCATCAATACTTTCATCTGATTGGCTATCGAGATTATCATCATCACGAGGCTTACGACTTACCTTAGTAAAAGTGCTCGATGTTGACCCAAAGTCACGCGGCGTCACATGACTCTGAGTGATAGAATCTTTGGTACTACGATCTATTGTTGTCCGGCTTGGTACCCCATTTAATTCGGCAGTTATATTGTCATAAGCGATTTTAAGAAGCTCGTCAATATTGGTATTGTCATCATAATAATAGATGTCTTCTACTTGTTGCTCCACCAAGCGGGTAAAGTCGTGTAATTGACGACCCACATCGACAGAGCGAGTTTGAGATTTAACTAGCACAAACATAGGTTTTAGCTTGGCCCTTGCACTTAGATAACTCAGATGCATTTGGCTAACACCTAGATTTTGTGTTGTACCATAGCTGTCACCGATAACGACGATCGCGTAATCACAAGCGTCAACAGATTGTCGGCCATATAAAGAAGCTTGCGGCAGTCTAGGTGAGACGTCATAGGTCAAGAACGCACGAGATTGAAAAAACACTGCCAAACCGTCTAGTACCAACGGTTGCTCATGAGCTACGCATATTATATGGACGTGATAGCGACGACTTTGCAATATAACCCCTACAACGACAGTGATAATAATGACATAAAAAAGTGCCCAAACATGCAGGCTTTATAAATATAAACTTAGCACAATCTTAGCAAAGTATGGACGATTTGTGATTGATTTGTGGCAATTATTCTAGTAACGATAGTATATCAAACTGCTAAATATCTTGAACTGTCAGAAAAGCACATTTAAACAATTGGTTTAACAGTTAAAGTATATACTGTATTTGTATATGCTCACCTAAAAGACACGACACCAACTTATCTAGCCTTTCATCATGTTTGGTTGCATAAAAAACCAATGGCGGCCTGTTATGACAAGTCGCCACTAAAGATTTTTGAGCCAATAGCTTTTTTTCAGCGAGTAAAGACTGGACACGCGTGGCAATCGCTTGTCCTGAGTCTACTACCTGTATGGCAAACTGTTGGGCTTTGATCTCATGAATCAAAAAATCTTTGAAAAAAGGATAATGCGTACATCCTAATACCAAATAATCTACCTTAGCATGTGCAAAGTGTCGTAGCTGCTGACGTAAACGCTGCGCGACCTCAGACGTCTCTGTCATACCAGACTCTACCCATGGCACCAATTGCGGATCAAAGTATTTGGTTACTTGAGTTCCGCTAGGGATCGCTATATCAGTAATGACTTGATTGAGTAACGTCCCATCTAAGGTGGCTTTGGTGGCCAGTACGGCCACATGACCACTGTTGCTGGCTATGACAGCAGGTTTGAGTGCTGGGACTAAACCCACGATAGGAAGGTTTGGATAATGTCGACGCGCGGCCTCTAATCCGTGTGCAGACGCACTATTACAAGCGATAACGATCAACTTACAGCCTCTTTGGTACAGCCATTCTACTGCTACTAGCGTTAGTTTTTCAATATCTTGACTCTCACGATTGCCGTAGGGTACATGTAATGTATCGGCATAATAGATATAGTGTTCGGCTGGTAGTTGCTGCGCTAAATGCAGATAAACTGATAGCCCGCCCACACCTGAGTCGAAAAGACCAATCGGCGCTGAGTCGTTTTCGCCCTTCATACCACATTTATAGTTGGTTGAATTGACCGATATGTCTTTAGCGTTGGTAACAAGTCTATTTGTCACTGAAGGCAAAACAGCATCAACAGTACTCATAGCTTAGTACTACTATCATGGTGTAGAGCGAGCTTAGCAAGATTTATATGTTGATTCACAATGTATGTATTGCCATGTTGTTTGATAAAAGACTTATTTTAAAGCATACCAACGTCTGACGCACCCAATCGGTAATCCATGTTTATAATGAGTAAAAATTAATTATCAGGCATGAGTAACTGATAAGACTGTCCCCCACTCTGTAAGGTCAGTATCACTTCATCGTTTTGCTCTGTCAACTGACCAATTTCTGTGAGATGATAAAATGTATTACGGCCAATCAATGCCGTTAAACCATTGCGGACAAGCATATAAGGGCGCACTTGCTCTTTTGCAGTTTCTTTTTGCGGTGTGCTTGGTTTGTATAAACGCAGCTCAATCGGATGCTCGTTATCCAAACGCACCACATCACCTGTCGTCGTTGTAAACTCTAACCAACTTACCCCCTCTTCAGTCACGATACCTACATCATTAATCAATAATGGGACATCTTCGACCTGAATACGTAACTTTTGGACTGGGGTTTTTAAAAAATACTCAGTAGTACTGTTGGTTTGTTCTTTCCATAAGACGGTAGCAAACAAGCTGATCAATGACTGCCGGGTCACCATGACCCCTTCATGCCACCATTCTCCATTGGCTTTGATGACTAGATCCATATCTATCGTTTGCTCTGGTTGCCATTTATCAAGCGGAGGTATAGAACGTCCTTGACGAGTACCAGCGGATGATTTTAGATAGTGGCTTAGAGAGTCTAAGTTGTTTAGACTTTGAGAGCTCTGCCCACTATCCTTACTACCTTTACTATCATCAATAGCTGTCATGTCTATATCACTAGTCTCATTAATCGTGTTACTGCTCATAGCATTGTTTCCTAATATTCATCAAAGTTTGATAACGACAGCACTATTATTAATTATAGTTTCGGGTATGATAAAACGATTAGACTTTAGATGCTCATCGTATTAGTCTTACCTTAACACTGATATCTATAAATGCGTATCGTGTTTATAGGACTTTTCTTTTATAATGAGTAACGAATTTTATTAAAATGACGATAATTATGTCGTTTTGATTGTCCTTTATTATGTTGTTCATTAATATGATCTCAATGAAGATATTGTCGATTAAAGCCGCAAAGACAGTTTTTATCGGGCAGCCATATGTCTGAGAGGTACTTGTGTCGCAAGCATATTATTTAAGTGCGAACGTGATACCCAGAGATAAGCCACTATAGAGTTTAGGAGTAGGTATGCAAGAGCAAGATAAACAAACGCCAGTCATTGATGCTGATATCGTTAATACTGACGCACCAAGTACTGTAGATACATCCACGACAGAATCGCCAGAAAATACACAAGACAATGTAGAAGACAACTCTGCTGAAAAAGCGTCAACTGAGGCTGCTGTCACTGAAGAAGTTACCAAAGAAGAAGCCGCTGAAGACAACCTTGTTGATAAAGCACCTGCTGATACAGCACCTGAGCCTGAACCAGTAGAGCCTGAAATTGAGCGCGAATCGATGGAGTTCGACGTTATTATCGTCGGCGGCGGTCCTGCAGGTCTGTCTGCGGCTATTCGCTTACGTCAGCTTGCCATTGAAGCAGGCAATGACGAATTTATGGTATGTGTTGTCGAAAAAGGCTCTGAGTTTGGCGCACATACGTTATCAGGTGCGGTGATTGAGCCACGTGCTTTGGACGAATTGATACCTGATTGGAAAGCTAAAGGCGCGCCTTTAAACGTGCCGGCTATCGAAGACCGTGTTTACATGCTAGGTTCTGAGACTAAAAGTACCAAGCTGATGGACTCAATCGTACCAGCCAGTATGCATAACGAAGGCAACTATATTGTCTCATTGGCCAATGTTGTACGCTGGCTTGCTGAGCAGGCAGAAGAGCTGGAAGTTATGATGTTCCCAGGCTTCCCAGCTTCTGATATTTTATACAACGATGATGGGTCAGTAAAAGGTATCTTGACCGGTGATATGGGCGTAGCCGCCGATGGTGAAGCCAAAGCCAGTTTTGAGCCAGGTTATGAATTACTGGCAAAATATACTATTTTTGCTGAAGGTTGTCGTGGTCACCTTGGCAAACGCTTAATTAGCCGTTTTAGCCTAGATAAAGACTCTGATCCGCAGCATTATGGTATCGGTCTAAAAGAGCTATGGGAAATTGCACCAGATAAACATGAGCAGGGTGTGGTCATGCATGGCTCAGGTTGGCCTTTAACTGACACGGGGTCGACAGGCGGCTGGTGGTTATATTTCGACGAAAACAATCAAGTTAGCTTTGGTATGGTGATTGACTTATCGTATTCTAATCCATACATGTCACCGTTTGATGAAATGCAACGCCTAAAGTTACATCCGCTTATTCGCAATATCCTAGAAGATGGTAAACGCGTCTCTTATGGTGCGCGCGCTTTGACCAAAGGCGGTCTAAACTCTTTACCAAAATTCACTTTCCCAGGTGGGGTACTTGTGGGTGATGATGCAGGGTTTTTGAATCCAGCAAAAATCAAGGGCACACATACTTCAATGAAGTCAGGCATGCTTGCAGCTGAAGCCATCTTTGAAGCACTACAAGCCGATCGTCAGCATGATGATGTGGTGGCATACAGCACGATGTACAAAGAATCATGGCTTTATGAAGATAATTATGAAGCACGTAACTTCGCGCCTGCGATGCACCGTATGGGCCAATGGATGGGTGGTGCCTTTAACTTCATCGAACAAAATATCCTACGTGGCAAAATGCCATTGACTATTCATGATAATTTAAAGGATTACGATCAGCTAGAGCGTGCAGCTCATGCATATCAGCCCGTATATCCTAAACCTGATGGTAAACTGGTCTTTGATAAATTGTCTTCAGTATTTATCTCCAACACCAATCATGCAGAAAACCAGCCCACACACTTGAAACTGACAGATCCGACAGTACCTGTGTCTATTAATTTACCGTTGTATGCTGAACCTGCACGTTTATACTGCCCAGCTGGTGTTTATGAAGTGACAAAAGACGCTGAAGGCGCAAAGTTTGTTATCAACGCGCAAAACTGTGTCCACTGTAAAACTTGTGATATTAAAGATCCGTCACAGAACATTACATGGGTAACGCCAGAAGGCGGCGGCGGTCCTAACTATCCAAACATGTAAATCATGTTTTAGATAATTTTCATTATAAACAGCTAGCTACTTTCCAATAAAAACCGCCCTTATCGTTAAGGGCGGTTTTTTATACTTATCTATCTAATTATTAAAATAAAGCTTAGTCGGTCCAAGCATCACGATTTGCCTCATCTTTCAACTTAACAAAGTCATCAGGGTCAAATTTGATTTGGTCTCCAGTTTTGCCTTCTTTTACTTGACGTTCATAGTCACGTAATATTCTAAGTGCCACAGGTGATAGGATTAGAATGGCTGTTAAGTTGGTTAAGGCCATAAGCCCCATAGATAAATCAGCAAAGTTCCATATCGCAGGTAGACTTGCGATGGCACCGATGAACACCATCCCTAATACCATAAAGCGGAAAATCATAATCATAACTTTGGCGTTTTTGGCACCAGAGATAAACTCAAGATTAGACTCACCATAACTGTAATTAGCAATGATAGAGGTGAATGAGAAAAAGAAAATAGCAATAGCAACGAATATAACACCCAGATCACCAACATACTGTGATAAAGCCAACTGCGTTAGCTGAATACCTTCTTGTTCAACGTTTGGATCAACCACACCTGACAGAATAATGATGGAGGCTGTGGCAGTACAAATAATCAATGTATCCATAAAGACACCTAGCATTTGCATAAAGCCTTGCACCGCTGGATGATCTGGATAACTTTTAGCAGTTGCCGCAGCATTAGGTGCTGAACCCATACCGGCTTCGTTGGAGAAAAGACCACGCTTGATACCGTTAATCATTGCCTGAGCAATACCATAACCAATGACACCGCCTGCTGCTTGCTCAAAACCGAATGCGGACTTGACAATAAATGCGATAGCAGATGGAAATTGACTAAAGTTAGTGACGATAATAAATAGCGCTAATAATATATATAAAATGGCCATTACTGGGACAATTTTACCTGCAATACGCGCGACCGAACGTAATCCACCAAAGACTACTGGTGCGACCAATACCACCAATACTACGCCCGTCATCCACGTAGGAATACCAAATGCTTCGTTGGTTGCCTGTGCGATAGTATTTGATTGAACACCATTAAAAGCCAAACCAAACGCAACGAGCAAGCATATGGAGAAAAATATCGCAAGCCAGCGTTTACCTAAGCCTTTTTCGATATAGTAAGCGGGTCCGCCTCGGTACACGTTATCGCTATGAGGTACTTTGTATGCTTGCGCTAAAGTCGACTCGATAAAACTGGTCGACATACCAACGATTGCAGTCATCCACATCCAAAACACAGCCCCAGGCCCGCCAAGATAAATGGCTATCGCGACCCCTGCCAAATTACCCGTACCAACCCGTGCAGCAAGAGAGGTCATCAAAGCTTCAAACGAGCTGATACCACCATCTTTGCGGCCTTGATTAGACACACGTAATAGTTTCCACATATGTCCAAAATGGCGGAACTGAATAAAGCGTGTGACCACTGTAAAATAAAGACCTGCACCAATTAATACGAACATTAATAATCCGTACCAAGGGTTATTAACAATTAACCAATCGTTATTACCCCAAATGATACTAACACCGTAATTTACGATATTGTTAAACCAACTTGCTATCCCTTCGCCCATACTTTCACCTTCATTTCATATATTAGTGATGCTGTAAACTGCATCATAAGCTTATATTGTTTGTCCGATGGTTTTGTAGTTAGCGCTGTCTTTAAAGCCAGAGCGCAACGCCATCAGTAACCGTTACTACGAAGGTTATCTTCGATCTTTTCTTAAAATGCCTTATATGATTACATTGGCTGTAACCAAACCGAACATTCCTGTATCTATATTTTAACTCACTATGAGTGTTTTGGCTCTTTTACTCTAACCGACTAGAAGGCAATAAGCTTAAACCAACATAATTCTCTTAAATATACAAAGAATTTAGTCAAATTATCATTATTCGCGTGCCCCCTATCAACCTACGTTACTACTTACGTTAATTTTTTTATAAAATAAATGGCGGAAAGTGAATATAACCATTAAGATAACAAGGAAATTTACTATTTTTCAGTCTAAAACGATAGTTGAGAAATCGTTTTTGTTCCAATCAGCACCATAATTAATATTAAGTTTCTGCTAAATAAACATTTAGTTACAATAAGTAATTTACATTTAATTATTGTTAATTGAGTAAATATTGTATATATTCCTAATAAGTTTATGACTAACCAGTTTAATAATAACAATATTGTTATTTGACTTTTATAACAGATGTACAGATTTTGTAGTTGTCTATAATTCTTATATACATTTTTAGTTTTGGCAAGTGTAAAACATATGTGTAAAAATAACGATTACAGTGATGTTGTTTAATCAATAATAAACTTATTTATGATCAAATTTGTATTGTTAACTTTATCTACCTCAGATACAAGTCAAATAGAGTTTAACAAACAGAATATTCAAAAGGTTGGATAAAAACGACGGAGTGTTAATTTATATAAACCTCCTTTGAATTTTTAAATTACGCTGTTCTCTAAGATACGTTGCTACGTTACATTGTCAGCGATATTGCACCAGTGATTATATCTTTATAAGATTTTAGTGTTACAAGAAATCGCCTCAAGCTTATCCATGTTGTTGGTAATTTTTGATTAATAATATTGATTGGTCATTCTGTTTTAGTTTTTTGTACCCTGTGGCTCTATTCTTTCGCTATAAACGATACAGCTTTAGACAGTATATGCTAAACCATAATGACTTATTAAAACTCAATTATTAGTCTTGTATTTATGTCAGGCAAAAGGAGTTGTCCTATGGAAAACCACAACGACCCATCCGGTTATTGGCGTGCCAATGTCCGTCTCATCTTAGGTAGCCTTGTTATCTGGGCTCTATGTTCTTATGGCTTTGCTATTTTATTACGTCCGCTACTTGCAGGAATTCAATTCGGTGGTGCTGACTTAGGCTTCTGGTTTGCGCAGCAAGGATCCATTGGTATATTCATTATCTTAATTTTCTTCTACGCTTGGCGTATGAATAAGTTGGATAAACAATACGGCGTAGATGAGGAATAAGCCATGAGTCAGTATGTCATTAATATTATTTTTGTAGGGCTATCTTTCGCGCTCTACTTCGGTATTGCTATTTGGGCTCGAGCTGGGACGACCAGTGAGTTCTATGTGGCAGGCGGCGGCGTTCACCCTGTCGTCAACGGTATGGCGACCGCGGCTGATTGGATGAGTGCGGCGTCTTTCATCTCTATGGCAGGTCTTATTGCAGCAGGTGGCTATGGTGCGTCCACTTATTTAATGGGTTGGACTGGTGGTTATGTTCTACTAGCCATGTTACTTGCTCCTTACTTACGTAAGTTCGGTAAGTTTACCGTTCCTGATTTTATTGCCGATCGCTTTTATTCTAAGACTGCAGCTATGATTGCCGTGGTTTGTTTGATTGTGGCGTCTACCACATACGTTATCGGTCAGATGACAGGTGCTGGTGTTGCCTTCTCACGCTTTTTAGAAGTTGAGAATGATACGGGTCTGATTATTGCTGCTGTCGTGGTTTTCTTCTATGCCGTACTAGGTGGTATGAAAGGGATTACTTATACACAGGTTGCGCAGTATGTGGTCTTGATGATTGCATATACTATCCCTGCGGTCTTCATCTCACTTGAGCTAACTGGTAACCCTATTCCAGGATTAGGCTTATTTTCAACACACGTAGAATCAGGTATTCCATTATTAACTAAGCTTGACCAGATCGTGGTTGACTTAGGTTTTGAAGCTTATACTGCTGATGTGCCTAATAAGCTTAATATGGTGTTATTTACCTTGTCGCTTATGATCGGTACAGCAGGTCTACCGCACGTTATCATTCGCTTCTTCACTGTACCTAAGGTGGCTGATGCGCGTTGGACTGCAGGTTGGACGCTAGTGTTTATCTCTTTGCTATATTTTACAGCCCCTGCAGTTGGTGCTATGGCGCGTCTAAACTTAAACGATACTATTTACCCGCAAGGGGTTGATCAGCCTGCGCTTGAGTACAATCAGCGTCCTGATTGGATGAAAACTTGGGAAGATACAGGTCTCATTAAGTATAATGATCTAAATAACGATGGCCGTATTCAAAGATACTTTGATAGTGGTCTTGGTAATGCTAAGTTGGCATTAGCAGCAGCTGAATCTGAAGGAGGCGACGTTGCTGCAGCTACTGCGGCGGTAGCAAAAGCACAAGACGCTCATGATCAAGAGCTTGATGGTCGCTTTGCTGATGCTGGCTGGGCTGGTAACGAGCTTGATGTCAACAATGATATCATTGTATTGGCGAATCCTGAGATTGCACAGCTTCCACCTTGGGTTATTGGTCTAATTGCTGCAGGTGGCCTGGCAGCAGCATTATCGACAGCAGCAGGTCTATTGCTCGCAATTTCATCAGCCATTAGTCATGATCTAATCAAACGTAACTTAAATCCAAACATCACTGATAAAGGTGAGTTACAAGTCGCTCGTATCTCTATGGCGGTCGCTATTGTTGTGGCTACTTGGCTCGGACTAAATCCACCTGGATTTGCCGCACAGGTCGTTGCATTGGCTTTTGGTATTGCAGGTGCCTCACTGTTCCCAGCGCTAATGATGGGTATTTTCTCCAAGCGCATTAATAACTTAGGCGCTATTTGTGGCATGCTTACCGGCCTACTTACGACCTTGGTTTACATATTTGTCTTCAAAGGCTGGTTCTTTATTAGTGGTACTGCCAACTTCCCTGATACTGCTGAATATTGGTTGTTTGGTATCTCGCCATTATCATTTGGTGCGATTGGTGCGCTACTTAACTTTATCGTAGCCTTTGTGGTATCTTACGCTACTGCGCCTCCACCGATGCATATTCAAGAATTGGTTGAGAGCGTACGTTCTCCGCGCGGTGCTGGTGGTGCAATAGATCACTAGTCTTACGTACAATGATATATGCTTTGTTATTATATATCACTCACAGGCAGTAACTGCTTGTGAGTGATTTTTTTATCTCATAATTAATAATTATCTCACAAGAGTTGATATGTTCTACTTTGTTAGATGCCTCTTATCAAACATGGCTATTATGTTAAGGAATATTTTATGCTTTTTGAGTTTATTGCCACCATAGCTGCTGCCTTTGGTATGGCTGGATTAGCACTTATCATAACTCACCTCAGTAAATTGGCTGGTAAACGCGCACCAAAATGGCTAATCCCTCTATTTGCCGCTATTGGTATCTTTAGTTTTCAGATTCATCAAGAATATAACTGGTATCATCAGCAAGTCGCTAAGCTCCCTGAAGGTGTAACCGTTATTAAAACAGCTGAAAGTACAGAATGGTTTCGTCCATGGTCTTACGTTAAACCACAAATATTACGCTTTATAGCAGCAGATGTTGATAATGCGAGCGTACAGCTGGACAACTCGGATATATATTTGGTCAATTTGTATTTGTTTGAAAGACGTAGGAGTGTGCAGAAAATTCCACAAGTTATAGACTGTAGTGTTCCTGCACGTGCAGATTACGTACTACCAGAAAAAGGCAGTACGCTTACAATTGATGAGCATGTGAGACAAACAACTGCATGGCGAGACTTGGCAAAAGATGAGCTACTATATACCAGCGTCTGCCCCACTAAAGCCTAACTACGAACGGTCGTACTCGTATAATGATGCTTCGAGTTTGCTCCTAATAGCAAGCCGGCGCATAAACCGCCAAAGTGCGCGGCAAAAGAGATACCAGACTGTGGCATCAGTCCTTGTTTGATAATAAGCCAATAACCTGTTCCCATGACAATACAGGCCAGTAAGTAACCCCAACGCTTAGCGAATAAGGCTCCCCCTATCATATAGCCGAGCATGGCAAAACACAGCCCTGAAGCACCGATATGTATGGATAATGGCGAACCAATGACCCACGTAACTACTCCTGAGGCGACAACCAATTTAAAAACGGTGCGATAAGCGTTGTTTTCAAAAAACCCAAACAAAAATAAAATCTGTAATAAGGTTACTGTGTTACCGAGTAAGTGAGAAAAATTACCATGCATTGTCCATGAAGCAACTATGCCGATCATACTGCCTATGTCTAATGCACGTGGCACAATACCAAAAATATTCCACAGTCCAAATAATACAAACTCATTTAAAAAAAACATCCCCCACATTGGTACAAGTACAAAAGCATATAAGCCAATAACCTGCTTAAGTCGAACCATCACCAATGCTAATACTTGTCGCCAACTCATCTTTGATCCTCTCTTTTAACTTTATATTAATGGTCTACAGAAGAAATAACAGGCTGTGCGGAGGTAAAGGGTAATAGCGAAGTATCTTTGTTAGCAGTTAAATAACTATTAGCATATAGTAAAGACGTTGAGTGATAAGGCACCAATGCAGTAGGAACAAAGTGACGAGCCGCGTTAATATGCTGAATGGAGTCATCAAAAAAGATATGCGGTGCAAAGGTCTTAAGTACTGCTGTTTTTTCAAGCCCTCCTAAGAAAAATGCCATATCAACATCTACGCCCCACTCACGTAGCGTCTTGATAGCGCGTAAATCAGCGGGTGCATTACGAGCTGTCACTAGCGCAATCTTTATTGGACAATGATCGAGCCGTGCTGGTAAACGTTCCTGTAAGCTTGAAAGCTTAATTAACAGTTCAGCATAAGGACCTTTCTCAATCGGCAAATCACGCATCAATGCTTCACGTTCATGGAAAGCCTGCAAACCTTGTTGCTTATATAACAACTCTCCTGAATCGTCAAACAGTACAGCATCGCCATCAAAAGCTATACGCAACTGCTCAGTATCAAGCTCATAGGTATCTACAGGCGTGGCATCAAGTATCGCACAAGCACAGATATTAGCATCTGCAACTTGTTGCGCGTCGTCACGATTGGTAGTCAAAAATAGGTCTACTTTAAAATCTGCAATATAAGGTGCAACCGGACTGCCAGAGATAAAAGCTGAACGTGATATATTTAGTCCATGAGCGCGTATGGCATTGAGTACTTGAATACCAGTATCAGGGCTACTTTTTGAGACAATAACAACTTCTACTAAAGGGGCTTCAACATCTGAATCTATTGGTGGCTGATTGTAGTTGTTTAAATTAAGAAGAGCCTGAATGAGCGGATAACCTGCACCTATGTTCAAATCATCATTCTCACGTACTGCCATATAATCACGAAATTCTTTGACGGCATTATCAGGCCTTTGTTGCAACAATTGCAATAAATGGTTTTCTGATTCTGATAAATCAAATAGCGCTGTTGCAGAAATTGCAACTATCAAGGTATTACTAAAATCAACTGCCATGACTATCTCTACTTATAATATTTCATATATTCAACATTTTAGGTGACCAGTTTACTACATCTTCAGTGTTCTTATAATCTTAAGAACTGATACGCCAATATCATTTAATTAGTAAAATTAAGATGTTAAATACTATTAATCATTTGTCTGAGCATTACCATCTAAATCTAACAAGGTAGCATTGGAGTAAACAGTCTTATACAAAATCCACAAAAAAGCCATACCGTTATAATAACGATATGGCCTAAAGAGATTAATTCTAAAGCTTATTATTCATCAGCTTTAACCAAGCAGCACCAAAGAGATCGCTGGGAACGCAACCAGAATAACCAAGCGAATGACATCAGAGACAATAAACGGTGCCACTCCACGAAACATATCAGATAGTTTGATATGCGGGGCCATCGCCTTAATTACAAAGATATTCATCCCCATGGGCGGCGTGATAAGACCAAGCTCCACCGTCAACACTGCAATAATCCCAAACCACACCGGATCAAACCCAAGGGCCAAGATAATTGGGAACACCACGGGAATAGTGATCACCAGCATCGCAAGGGCATCCATAAACAACCCAAGTAAAAAGTACATAAACAAAATACAGATTAAAACAATCATCGGACTGACCGCAAGTCCCCCAATCCACGTCGCTAACGAATAAGACAGGCGAGAGACTGAGACAAAGTAGCCAAGTGCCTCTGCCCCAAGTAGCATAAAGAACACCACCGCAGACAACGCCAAGGTTTCAATCAATGACTGCTTTAGTCCCTCCATACGCATGCCTTTGACAGCAGCATAGGCCCAAGAAACAAACGCCCCAACTGCAGCCCCCTCTGTTGGGGTGAACAGACCAAAGAAGATACCGGCGATGATCACAATAAAGATAAAGGTGAACGGTATCAATCCTGTCAATGAGAGTAGCTTGGCCTTCCAAGAGGTTGACTCGCCGCGCTGAGCCAAGTGCGGTTTCCAGCGCACCATGATCATGACAGTGATCGAGTACATGAGCATGCCAAGCATGCCGGGCAAGAAGCCTGCGATAAACATGTCACCAACGGACTGCTGGGTTAGGATGGCATAAACCAGTAAGGCGATACTGGGCGGGATCATAATGCCAAGCGTACCGCCCGCAGCCAAGATGCCACAAGCAAAGCCTGGCTGATAGCCGTATTTCTCCATTTGCGGCAGGGCCACTTTGGTCATAGTGGAGGCAGTGGCTAAAGAAGAACCTGAAATGGAGGCAAAGATGCCGGAGGAGCCGATACCAGCGATACCAAGACTGCCTCTGACACCGCCAAAGATGGTACGGGTAGCTTCAAAGAGTTTGCCGGCCATCCCTGAGTGAGTGGCAAAGACGCCCATTAAAATAAATAAAGGTATGGCGCTAAAGTCGTACTTTGCTAAGACGTCGACGGGGATGTCTTTGAGCATCTGCAAAGCGCCACCGGCTGAGGTAACAGCGCCAAAGCCAACCAGGCCAACACCAAGCATGGCAAGAGCAACTGGGACACGTATGACAACCAATAGAATCATGACCAATAGGCCGATGGCGCCAATCATTTCTGGACTCATGCGCCTGTCTCCTCGGCGTCAAAGAATTCGCCTGTTTTAAAGATGTTGATGGATTCGATTAGGGAGCGTATGGCCAGCAGTAAACTTAAGAAGGCGCTGATGGCGTAGATGGGCATCATGGAGATGCGCAAATCTTGGGTGACTTTGCCAAATTCGATGGCGTCGATGGCGCTTTCATACAGTCCCCAAGTAAAGACGAGACCGATGACAAAAAAACCTATCATGAACACGCCCATCATGTAGCCTTTAAGGGCTTGTGACATCTTTTGGGTGAAGACGTCGACGATGATCTGTGAGCGCTCGACGAAGGCGGCAAAGGCGGCCAGTAGCGCAAATAACATGAAGTAGGAGACGATCTCGACGCTACCTTTGACAGTAAAACCAAACTCGCCGCCCGTAAGCTTGAAGACATAGCGGGCAATGACATCAAGCATAGTGGTTAAGACAATGATGATTAGGCTGATGCCGCCAATAAACTGGCACAGCCTTGAGATGAGAGTGCTGAGGTTGACTAAAAATGCCATGGGAGATTGCCTTTAATAGGTTAGACTTTACAGGCAGCGCTGGCAGCTTTGGCTTTCTCATATACGCCATCGGCATCCAAACCTAAAGCATTGACGTCGGCCAAATATTTCTTAGTACCGTCTAATAGAGGACCTTTCCAGTCAGGGTCGTTTAGAGGATCGGGTATTTCAACGATTTCATCGCCTTTGTCTTTAGCTGCTTGTATGGCCATCTCATCATGCTTATCAAAAACTTCACCGACTTTGTTAGCAAGCGCCATACCTGAGTTATTGTCAAGTACCTGTTTTAAATCATCAGGTAAACTTTCATACTTATCTTTATTCATAGTAACCATAAGTGCTGAACTATAAAAAGGAATGTTAGTATGATACTTCGTTATTTCATCAATCTTAAAAGCTGTGACTGCTTCCCATGGGAAACTAAGTCCGTCCACAACACCTCTCTGTAAAGAAGTATACATGTCGTTAGCGGGTAAGCCGACAGGTGAAGCACCTGCGCTTTCAATAATGTCACCAGCGACTGCTGAAGGTCTGCGAATGCGCATGCCTTTCATATCTTCAGGTGTACGGATTAATTTATCAGTAGTATGTAGAGAACCAGGTCCAGCACCATACATGAATAACAGATGTGAATCTTCATATTCACCAGCAAGCGTACCATCATCATATAAAGTTTGTAGCATACAACCCATCTGAGTAGCCGAATTAGACAAACCAGGAAGCTCAGTAATTTGAGTTAAAGGAAAACGACCATTGGTATAACCATGTGCTTGAGAACCTATATCGATTGTACCCTTTGCAGCAGACTCATAAGTGACATCAGCTTTAGCAAGACCTGCTGAGGGGTAGAGCTCGACTTTTAATCGACCATCAGAATCAGTTTCAATCTGTTTGGCCCAAGGTTCAAATACTTCCTTGCTGATAGAAGAAGTGGCTGGCCAAAAATGCGAGAAGCGCAAAACAGTGGTTTCTTTGGAAGAAGCTGATGAAGCATCAGTACTTTCAGATGTTTGATTAGAACAGCCTATGATACTCATGGCCGCTAAGGCACCTATTGAAAAAAGAGGAGCTAACTTCATTATCAATTCCTTTTGATAATTATATGGAAAGAAAGAATTTCGAGTGAATAATTATATAAAACTTAAAATATAATAGATTTGAAGCTATATTTTAAGTATATACATAAACAATACTTTTTATCACATCGTAAAGCAATTATTACTTATAGATAAAGATTACATTTGAAATTATCAGCTATAATGATATAAGTCAAATCATTTTGAGTCAATATACTGATTATCTGATAAAATATAGTAACGTTAGTAACTACAAAATTTAATTATGATTAAATAGTGTTTGTGGAATACTACACATAGTAATTTTAGATAAAATGAAGCTAAAAAAAGCCCCCACAACAACGTTGCGGGGGCTTTTTAGGAATAGAGAGCTGACGATGACCTACTCTCACATGGCCGGAGCCACACTACCATTGGCGCGATGA
>NZ_JBPYDD010000013.1:0-22088 GCF_051847535.1 Psychrobacter sp. 1U1
TATTTGAGTATTTGAGTATTTGAGTATTTGAGTATTTGAGTATTTGAGTATTTGAGTATTTGAGTATTTGAGTATTTATTTAGCTATACAGCTATCAAATGACGCGAGCACTTAGCTGTAGCTTGTATTTCAGAATAACTACGCCCAGATTTCAGAAGGCTAGCGATAATCTTACGCTTCTCGGTATCTTTCCTACGTCCTGAATATTTACTTTCTACCTTAGTACGAGAAATACCTTACATCTGACGGTTACGTCGATCTTCATAGTCCTTTCTAGCAATAGCAGCGAGCATATAAAGCATCATCGAATTGATGGCCTGTAATACGCTGCTCATAAATTCAATGCTGCTATCAGATTGAGGCGTTATATAAGAGGTCGGTAGCTCTTCTGATACTACCGCCAGCTTCTTTTCTAATAGCATTCTTTTGAGAGTATCCCAATCAGCTTGGTTTAAACGTGCTAAGCGGTCAATCTGCTCAACCAAATTATATCGCCTTCATGGGCATCATTTATCAGTTACATTAACTGTGGACGTATTAAAGTTGCGTCTGACTCGTTTTCAACATAGAAGGCGGCAATTTTGTGACCATGATCAGCAGCAAGCTATATGAGCTCACTTTTGGCACGCTTGGCATCTTGATCTTTGATTGGCGCTCTATGCTCTGATAAACATAAACACCTAAAATAGTCTGTTATAAGTAGTTCCATTATTGCAGTCTATTATAAGTAGACTATTAATTGATTAAGAGACCTGTTTTGATAGTGCCCCTGGGGTATACCCTAGGATAATAGGAAATCCATCGCGGATGACAAAACCTGTTTAGCTTTTAAACAATACGGGTTTGTCGATAGTATGTAAGATAAGTTCGAAAAGTGACTAGAGTGTTAGATTATTCATACTGGGTCTGAATTAAAATTTTATTGTGATTAATTTCTGCTCAATGTTATTCATTTGTCGCCATGATGAGTGATGGCGGCTTGTGATTTAGTTAGGAAAAATAATCTTGAGTAATAAGGTACGTTTGTAGCATTTGCAGCAGGGCTTGTTCTAGGCTTCTTTACTTACACTTTCCTGTAAATTCTTTTTTAGTAAATGATCGAATATAAACGGGCCAAAAGGTAAGAGTGAGCCGAGTACGCCCGCAGGTATTGCCCAAAGAGGCATTTTCATTTTGATAGCTGAGCCTATAAGTATTATGATATAGGTAATAAACAATATACCGTGTGCCATACCGATGTATTTCACACCTTCTGGAATGTCCAGCATATATTTTAGTGGCATGGCGATACAGAGCAATAATAAGAAAGAGGTGCCTTCTAGGTAGCCTATAATGGTAAGGCTTTTTAATGCGGCACTTTGTTTTTTTCTAAGATTATGTATTTGTTTGATAGTTAGCTGAGCATGTGACACTATATTATCCTTTTGTTATTTCAATAAATAATTTAGGCGGTATTCAATGTCTTTATAATAATGGCCCTGTCCAGAGCTTTGAAGTACTGGTTTTTGTCATCTACCACTTAGCACGTCACGCCTTCGTCTAGCCACTTCAAAATCATCCTGCGTTCACTCGCATACAATTATGCATTGGGTTTTGGGATATAGAATGAGAGAGTATTTGTATTAATCATATATCACCTTCCAGTTCGCATTTTTATAAACACACTTGAGTATAAAAAGTATCTTTCCGTATAGAGCAGCTATGACGCTAGTTCTTTTTATTTGTACTGATCAATATTCACTTGTTTATTCATTACGCTTACTTTCCAAAAATATCATATCAATTATAATCAACGCTACACCGACACAGACACCTATATCTGCAACATTGAAAATAGGATAATTCCAGACATCAGCATAATGCACATGGATAAAGTCAACCACTTTGCCAATTCTTAAACGATCGATTAAGTTGCCAATCGCACCGCCAAGCACTAAGGCCAACCCCATAGACAATAGCTTGGCTGTACGTGGCGCTTTGATTAAATAAATCGTTAAAAAGATAGCCATTACAAAAGCTAAGCCTGAGAAAAACCATTTCTGCCAACCGCCAGCGTCGGCTAAAAAGCTAAATGCTGCCCCATAGTTATAAGCGAGTGTCCAGTTGAGAAATGGTTCAATGACCGGTACGGGGTCATTGAACGCTAATTTGGTTTGGGCCAACCACTTAGTCCATTGATCAAGTATTAACACCATTATCGCCAACAAATACCAGATAAAAGCGCGACTGCCATTGGCAACCATTTTTGGCATTTTATCCAACTTACCTTTAGGTGTTATCGAGTTGCCTGAAGTCACGTACATAGCTTTAGGCGTATGATTCATGGTTTTAGAGTCAATCGATTGATGAGTACTACTCACAGCTATAGGTACTTTATTGTCAGCAATATTAGTACTAGCCGATTCAACGCTATTCAATTTAGTACTATCTAATCTGTCGGTAGATTCAGTCATAGTTGTTTTCTTTATCTGTGTTTATACAATGAACAATGTTAAACGTATATGTTTTTGGTATACGACTATTAATCGCGCCACTTTTATAAACGGCTCCACTTACCGCTCTGGTGTTATGAAACTTACGGTAATAATTTTTTATTAGGGAATCTGTTGATTGATTTCAACATTAACCTGAGTCTGTTCAGCGCTAATCACTATAGGATTACCCGATAAGTCGCCTGACTCTGCTATGGCATTACCGCTATGACTAATACGAGCAACGACTGCTAACTGAGTTTTGTCACTACGAGCTGAATTTAACGTGCGATCTGGCATCATCGCATCAAGATTGCTTAAGCGGATACTAGCCTCACCTTGCTTGATAATACTAATGGGTAAACGTTTGGCGGCAAACGGTGGACCTCCTTTAACGTCACGTATCGCAACAAACAACACATCATCAGCTTTCACTAACGGTAATAAATTAGCGTTAATTTTCACTGTCACGTCAATACCTTCTAGCGCTTGCTTTTCTTGCGTGCTAACGTAGTTGCTTAACTCATCTAAGCTTGCTAAAGCTTTAGTATGATCACCTGGTTTGGCCACAATGCTGCCTTGTAAGCGTTTAATCCAACCTTGCGCTTGGGCAAAGTTACTACTACGAGTCTCACCCATTGCCATGAGCATTTGAGCCCGTTCATGCTGCGGATTCTTAGCTAATATAGCTTGTAATACACGGCGAATATTGGCGTCTAACTGACCTTCATTAACGAAAAAGCTAGTCTGAGCATAAGTGGTGGCGATTTCTTCATTTTCAGGAGCTAAACGATAGGCACGAGATAAGGCTTCCAGCGCAGAATCAGTTGCCTCCATAGATAAGAAAAGCTCGGATAGGCGCATCCAGCGATTAGGATCATCAGCATTACGATGAACATTGGTTTGCATGGCGCTAATCAGTTGACGACCATCTTCAAACGCCCATGATGGCGGCTTGTCAATTTTAGCTGTCAATAGGTCGTCAGCCACTTGTCCTACTTTGTCCTCAGCTGTCCACAAATCAAACACGGGCGTACGATTGCCTATTAGTAAATACGCCATTGCAGCCAATATTGGGATCCAAGCTGCGACAATTAAACGGCTTTTGACATCAGGGGTGACCATAGGTGTTATCTGACGCTGCACATCTAATAGCTGACGCTCCAGTTCCAGCTTTTGATTTTGATAATGGCTATTATTAATAGTACCGCTGTCTTTATCTGTTTGTAGCTCAGCTAAACGTTCGCGAAATACTGCAACATTAATATCTAGCAGTTGATTGTCTATTGGTTTGGACTGCAAACGCGGTGCTCGTAGCCATGGCATAATAGCAATCAGCGCAAATATAAGAGCAATCAGCAAGCTTAGAGTTACAAATAAGCCAAAAGTAGAAAATAGAGTCATTTTTTGTCCTCTAGGCTAGTAATGTCGTGGTCGACACTCTCAGCTTGCGATAATAGACGATCAAGCTCAGCCTTTTCCGTAGAGGTCAAGGCAGCAGTACTGTTCACTGTGACGCCGCTTTGACCACGGGCAACAACTTGGCGACGCTTACTTTGCCAAAACCAACCAATAATTAAGACGAGCAATAATAGTGGTGGAAAAAACCATAGGATCCATGTTGATGGTCGCATAGGCGGCTTGTAGCTAATAAAGTCACCGTAGCGCTCTTGCATATAGACGCGTATTTCAGCATCACTACGTCTATCTTTAATTAAATCATAGACTTTTTGCTTTAGATCCTGTGCAATCGGTGCATCAGAGGCTGCAAGGTTTTGATTTTGGCATTTTGGGCAGCGAAACTCTTCTATTAATCCACGATACTGAGCTTCTTGCTGTGGTGAGTCAAAATCGTATACGTCAATAGCTGCGTTTGCCGTCATGTTAAGCAGACACGCTAGTATTAAGCTTGCTAGTTTTAAAACTATATTGGGTTTTAGTTGAGGAGCTCTTATTCGAGTAACGTTCATTTGCACATCTCCTCAACCTGAATGAGATCAGGACTATCGTTGTTCTTATTAGCCTTATTAAGTACTGTCAGGCACGGCTTAACACGCTGTTGCCAATTGGCTTCATTAATCTCACCAACAATATGCTGACGAATGATGCCATCTCCATCCACAACAAAGGTTTCGGGCGCACCAGTTATGCCTAAGTCTAGAGCAAACTGACCCAATGAATCCTGAATAGACATAGAAAATGGATCACCGCCTCGGTTTAAGTAACTGAGCGCATTACCAATCTCATCCTTATAATTCACACCAACGATATCAACGCCGCGCTCTTCTAGTTGCATTAAAAACGGATGCTCAATAACGCAAGTTGGGCACCATGAGCCCCAAACATTAAGTAAAAACGGCTTATCCGGCAAATTATCATTGGTGATAGTACGGGTAGTATCTGCTAATAACGGCAGCTCAAAGGTAGGAACCGGACGCTCAAGAGCGGTATTGGTCACAATGTCTGTTGGTTTACCTAAGCGCATGTACAATATAACTACCAAACCAAAAAAGAGGATAAGCGGAATTAAGAACCATAGCTTCGTCTGCTTTTTTTTCATTGTCTTTGGGTTACGCTGCTTACTGTTTTGGCTATCTTTTTGCTCAGGAGTATTATTCGACATAGTCATTTATTTCTCCTTTAGTGTCGACATCGTCGATACTGAGATTGCCTGCTCAATAGCTACCTCATTGACTCCATAAGTAGCCAAACTACCAGTAACTAGCAACGGAGCTTTAATTTTTTTGATGCGGTATCGTTTATCAAGCATACTAATTAATCCACCTAGAGCCATGATAATTGCCCCTAACCAAATCCAGCGAATTAATGGTTTTACATAAATCCTTAATGCCCATTGGTTACTACCATCGGCAATAGGTTCGCCCAGTGCGACATAAACATCGCGCATAAGACTGGGGTCAATAGCAGCTTCAGTTGTTGGCATCGTGCTGATAATATAAGTACGCTTTTCTGGAGTCAGTTTCGCCACTTCACGACCGTCTTTGGATACCACCACTTGCGCTTGCGTTGCATCAAAGTTACTACCCTTTATTTCAAAAAATTCAGTTACTTCAAAATCGTAACCTTGAACATTGACTGTATCGCCAATACCCATTGCTACGTCACGCTCAATACTCAGGCTACTAGTAAAGGCTATGCCAATGACAGCAACCAATACGCCAATATGAGCAGTCTGTTGACCCCAATAGCTAAGACGCAGCTGACGCAGACCTTTAAAGAAATTAGGGGCGTTCTTGGTTTTGTCTCTAAAGTCAACGATCATCCATAGCAGTACCCAAAAGCTCACCGCTAAAGTCACGCCAATATTGAACATAGCAGATGGACTGGTAAAGTAGGCGATAATAGCAGCCAATACGATACTACTAGCGGCAATGGCGATACCCACCCCTAGTAACGGACGCTTATCTTGTTTCCAGCGAATATTAGAGCCCATACCCATAGCGATTAACAACAGCCATGTCAAAGGCACAAACAGCGCATTGAAGTATGGAGGCCCTACAGATACCTGACCGAGACTAAAGGCATCAGCGATAATAGGATAGAGGGTGCCGAGCAGCACCACTAAGGTTGCAATCAAAATGATGGCGTTATTGATCACTAAAAAGGACTCACGTGAAATCAGCTGATATTGACTTTCAACGGTTAAACGCCAACCGCGAACGGCAAACATTAATAGACCACTACCGATGATAATGCCAAGAATAGCTAAGATGACCAAACCACGCGTCGGATCAGCGGCAAACGAATGCACTGAGGTAAGGACTCCAGAGCGTACCAGGAACGTGCCAAGCAAGCTTAAGGCAAAGGCGAAAATAGCCAGCATGATGGTCCATGCTTTAAACACCCCGCGCTTTTCAGTGACTGCTAATGAATGCAGCAATGCTAAGCCGACAAGCCAAGGCATAAACGAGGCGTTCTCTACCGGATCCCAAAACCACCAACCGCCCCAGCCAAGCTCGTAGTAGGCCCACCACGAGCCCAGTGCAATACCAATGGTCAAAAATCCCCAAGCCGCGAGCGCCCATGGACGTGACCAGCGTGTCCAAGCAGCATCTAAACGCCCTTCCCACAATGTCGCCATACAAAATGCAAAAGGCACTACCATACCCACATAGCCCATATATAACATGGGCGGATGAATAATCAGACCGAAATCTTGTAGGACAGGATTTAAATCAGCGCCATCGACCGCTAGATTGGGTAAGGTACGCTCAAACGGTGACGAGGTAAATATCAGCATTGTTAGCATCATTAACTGTACACCGGCCAAAATAACTAATACCCGCGCACGCATTGATAACGGCAAGCCGCGACTAAAGTATGATACCAGTGCACACCATGTGGCCATGATGGTCATCCATAGCAGCAAAGAGCCCTCGTGTCCGCCCCATGTCGCCGATAACTTATAGTACCAAGGCAACAGCGTATTGGAATGCTGCGCGACGTAACTGAGGCTAAAATCATTATAATAAAAACCTGCTATCAAAGCGCCAAATGACGTTATCATGGCGGCAAACTGTGCCCAAGCTAAGCTAGGGGCTAGTCGTTGCCAAGCAACTTGGTTACGAATAACACCAATAGTTGGCAGAATTACCTGCAATAACGCCAATACAAAAGCGGTAAGCAAGGCAAAATAGCCCAATTCTGTAATCAACATACGGTCTAACCTTATTTACTCTAATGCGGTTGCAGTTTACTGTAGCGGTGGAATTTTTATTATTAGAACCCACCCCCGAAATCTGCTGCTATCTCTAGTTTTTAATTGATTTCGAAGGGTTTTATTTAACTACTTTAGGCGGAGTTACCAGTGGAGGCGCGCCTTTAAAGCGCAGTAAACGTAACGCATTGAGAGTAACGAGCACTGTTGCTCCAGCATCAGCTAGAACCGCAATCCATAGTCCAGTAATGCCGAATACGGTCGTGATCAGAAAGACGCCTTTGAGACCTAAAGCGAAAATGACGTTCTGATGAATGTTGCGCATGGTGGCACGCGAAAGTGCAATCAGATGGGCCATGTCTGTAACACGACTTTTTAATAATGCGATATCGGCCGTCTCAATGGCCACATCGGTACCACCACCCATCGCGATGCCAACATCAGCGGTTGCTAGTGCTGGCGCATCGTTAATACCATCACCCACCATCGCTATTTTGCTGTTATTCTTCATCTCGTTAAGCAAGCGCAGTTTGTCCTCAGGCAACAGCTCAGCTTCCCATTCCACGTCTAAATTACTGGCAAGTGCTTGAGCGGTTAAGCGGTTGTCGCCTGTTAGCATGACGGAGCGCACACCCATCGCTTTAAGTTGAGCCACACCTTCATGAGCGTCGTCTCGTAACTCGTCTCTTAGTGCGACCAATCCAAGCACTTCTCGACTTTGCTCATCGAAAAGAACTGAGACGGTCTTGCCCTCATTTTGCAGCGCCTCGATTTGTGCCTGTTGCTCGGCTGAAATTGATGCCTCATCTGCGGCATAAACAGGCGAACCGATAGCTAGCGCGCGCCCAGCGATAGTTGCGTGTACCGCTTTACCCGCAGTAGCAGAAGCTTTAGAAGCCACAGGTATGACAACTTTGGCGGCTTTGGCATGACTGACAATAGCTTCAGCAAGCGGGTGACTAGAACCTGTCTCCACACTGGCAAAGAGCGCCAATACCTTATCTTTACCTTGAGAACCCTGATCCTGAGAATCCTGACCTTGAACACTTGAATACTCTTGTGTAATGTCAACAACATCGGTCACGCGTGGTTTGCCTTCAGTTAAAGTGCCTGTCTTGTCAAAAGCGACTGTCTTCACTTGGCCGATGGTTTCTAAAGCACTACCGCCCTTGATCAGCAAGCCGCGGCGCGCACCGACCGCTAGACCAGAGGCGATAGCAGCTGGTGTTGAGAGCACAAGAGCACAAGGACAAGCGATCAATAATAAGGCTAGACCTCGATATAACCAAGTTGACCAATCTCCGCCCATGGTTAACGGTGGGACGATGATAATTAGGGCGGCAATAGCCATCACAGCCGGTGTATAGTAACGACTGAATTTCTCAATAAAACGGGCAGTGGGTGCTTTGGAAGCTTGCGCTTGCTCTACCAAATCAATAATGCGCGAAATAGTGTTATCGGCGGCTGTCTTTTCTACGCGCACTTGGAGCACACCATCGATGTTAATTGACCCTGCAAATACATTGTCACCCATCGTCTTGGCAACAGGAACAGACTCTCCCGTCACGGGCGAATCATCAAGGCTGGACGCACCTTGAACAATGGAACCATCAGCAGATACCCTATCTCCAGGACGCACCAGCACAAGGTCATTCACTTGTAGTGAAGTCGCTGGAACGTTACGCTGCCCACCTTGAGCATCAAGTAAAATCGCACTTTTCGGAACCAGCGATGATAAGGCTCTGATGCCAGCGCGAGCGCGATCAGCAGCGATACTCTCAAACAGTTCACCGATTGAGAACAAAAAGACAACCGCTGCGGCCTCTTCAGCTTCACCAATGATAAGTGCGCCAAGCACGGCGACGGACATCAGCGTTTCAATTGAAAAGAATGAACCTGTTTTAGCCAGTGCTAAGGCTTTGCGTGCAAATGGAAAAACGCCTACAATCACAGCGATGGCAAACACCCATATCCCATAAGCGGGGAACAGTAGTGACAGTGCATAAGCGCTGCCCATCAAAATACCGAGACCAACAACCTGTTTGCCTTTTTGAGTTTGCCACCACCGCTTATCCTGCGGAGCCATCTGATTGTCGCTGTCAATATCAATAGCCGATACAGTTTGTTGACCAGTATTGGCAGATATACCGAACCCTAGGCTTTTGATTGTTTTTTCGATATCACTAGCCTGAGTCGGCGCACCAGGGGCTAAATTTAGCTCTAGCGTTTCTGTAGCGAAATTCAGCTGAACATCAGAAACCCCAGGCATACGTTTCAAAGCTGTTTCAATCTTGCCGATGCAACTGGCACAGTCCATACCTTCAATATGATATTTCATAATAATTTACCCTTTGAATAATGATATTATGAACCCTATAGTGGCTTTAGAGTCAAGGTTATTTATCTACAGTTTCGTAATTTTAATTTCTCTAGCGCTAGTCTTTACAGCCACTTTAATTATTTAAATCATAGAGGTTGTTATGACAATCAAAATTGGTGAGCTCGCTAAACGCACAGGTGCCACAGTAGAAACCATTCGCTATTATGAAAAAGAGCGTTTATTACCCGAGCCTTTTCGTAGCGAAGGGAATTATCGTTTATATAATGAAGAGCACATTGAGCGTCTACAATTTATCCTACATTGCCGTACGCTCGATATGGCTTTAGATGATGTGCGAATCTTACTTGAATACTGGGAGTCGCCTGACAAGGACTGCGGCGATGTGAATAACTTGCTAGATGAGCACATTCATGCTGTGGAAATACGAATGGAAGAACTGATGCACTTAAAGCATCACTTGACCGTTTTGCGCCAGAAATGTGCAAGTAGTGCACCAGCGTCATCATGTGGCATTTTAAACGCGCTTGTCGATAACTCCTGTCATGAGTAATGATATCAGTAGTGTTCATTTCTGACGGATCAAATCATGAAAGGTTAAATACGCCCTGATGTTAAGCACAAAAAAACCCAGCAATGATATTAAGATCACTACTGGGTTGGAGGAAATAACAACTATGTTGTGCTGACTTAGAAAGTCTTATTTATCATTCATAGCAAGGTGGATATTACGATCTGATGCGGATGCGTCATCCACGTATTTTGAATCGCGCCATGTCGTATAAGCATAGACACCACTGTATGGGCTGATGCTGTTCTGACGGAAATCAGAAATCCAATTTTCGCCATCAAAGATTTGGATATGGCCATGCGGGCGCTTTGATGAGCGATCATAGACAATAACATCACCTACTTGGGTTGGCATATCATTACTGATTTTGCTAAAACCTGCTTTATCAAGCGTGCCACGAGTGGCGTACTGATAGGCTGAAGGATTGGGTGTAAATTCATAACCAGCTGATTGTAGTGCTTTACGTACGTAACGGGCACAATATCCAGAGCTGCCAGATAAAGCCACTTTTGAGGCGCGAGCAGCAGCGATAGCGGGGGCTGAATTGCTGTCAGGAACTGTATTGACTTGCTGCTGTTGTTTTTCAGCGTATAAGCGGCTGTTTAATGATGAAAGCTGATTCTCTTTTTGCTTGGCCTGCGCACTTAGGTTGCTAATTGCTTGACTAATTTCATCATTATTAGAAACATAAGCACCACTTTTGGTGCTATAGATGTTTTTTGATGAACCGTAGTTTGATGCCACAGAAGTATTGGTGATGGTATTATTTGTTTGAGAGATTGTGATAGCAGCACCACTCGTTTGTGCTATGCCCATACCCAGTACTGACAAAATCAATAAAGCCTGTTTCATAAATCTAATACCTACGGTTAATTCAAAATCGTCTGTTATCAACAACAGCGCAGTCAATTAAATCTCAATAACTCAAGTATATATATGTCATAGTGACTGATACTTCTGCTGCATATTATTCATATAAAAAATGATTATTGGCGATCACAGCTCATTGAAGTCTTACGAAGCTGTTACAAATCAAGCTGCTGACCAAAACACAAAGCCGACTTTAGCATAGGTTGTTTAGCCTGTCATTCCCCTTAAAAACCCCAAAAATACTTTTTTGATGTCGAAAAAATTGCTAATATCCCACATTTTACAATGTAAGTTTGTGTAACATGTACAGAATATAGCTGACTAGATTGACCACAATTTCTACTGTTTTATAAGCAAAAAAACGTCTGAGGGTTAAATCTATAATTTAGATTTAACCCTCAGACGTTTTTCTATTGGATGAAGTAATTACCCTATATAGGGTCTAACTAATTATTAAGATAATATAATAATTTATAATATTAATATAGATGTTAATTCCCTACTGGCTTATGTAATATTACGTAATTGTTTCGATACATCCTGTATATTCTTGTATTAACCCTTAATTATTTATCTATTTTAAGGGTTAATAACCGATAAATCCGCTTACATTGTCATCAAAAGTTACAAATTCAAAGTTATTTTTGCTTTTAAAGTCGCAATAGCTAATGATTTTTTTGATGAAGAATCATTTTATAAGCAATAGAACAGTCTTATACCTGCCTCATTTACTTTTAACGCTAACACTATAATCAAAGTATTCTTAACTGCTAACACACTATAATTGCTGCTCTACCGATTCAATATCAGCATAAACTTGGGTCGTCCCGTCTTTATTGAGCTGCATAACCTGATAGGGCATGAATTTATTTTGATACTCCATACCTGGGCTACCAACAGGCATGCCAGGTACGGCAAGACCCATAGCTTGTACTGGCGGATTTTCTAAAAACTGCGCCATATATTTAGCGGGTACATGACCTTCAAAGACGTAACCATCAGTAGTGACTACAGTATGGCAAGAACGCATTTCATTTGGAACGCTGTAGCGCTCTTTAAATACGGCTAAGTCCGCAACATCTTGCGCGGTTGCACTTAGACCATTATCTTCTGCATGACTTATCCATTCTTTACAGCAGCCGCAATTGGCATCTTTATAGACAGTGGCTGAGACGTTTTTTAGTAGGTCTGGTTTACTTACTGATGTCATCATAGGAGTATTTATAACGTTTGGTTCAGCTGTCTTCGGAACAGTCACTACATCTTCAGTTGATGCCGATGTTGTGCTTGCATCAGATACGCCACTACTCGGTTGGCTACAAGCAAATAGTGATGAGGCGGCAAGTAATACTAACGTACTACGCAACCCCTTAGACAGATAACGATTGAATATAAGACTGGATTTTATTTTTAAGGGGGTCATAGTGCTCTCTCATGTACTGTAGATATTGTGAGCTATAGAAGGTCAAGTAACACTTCATATCGTTTGGTAATGTAGCATAATAACCCATCAAACGGAGTACGTAAATTTATCCATTGAGCAGTGCGGACTGGTATCATAAGCAGTTTTCATTTTGAAATGCTGCCTGTAGTATTAACAGGTCTATCCGAGTTTTGGATTTTGACTAAAAATTCAAAACTCATAATTTTGGATAATTTGCGATGCGCCTGTCTACTATTAATCTACAAAAGCGTTTGAGTACTCACTCAAATCAATTACCGCTATGGTTTACGCTAGTAGCAGCATGGCTTGCAGGGGCTATTTTTTTATTTGCGCTAGCGCCTCATGGGTTCTGGCCGCTAGCAATAGTGTCACCAGCGATTTTATATGCGCTGTTGGTACCAAATATGAGTGGTCGTCGCGCTTTTATTATCGGTGAAGCTTACGGTATGGGGCTATGGTGCGTCGGCGGCTTTTGGCTCTATACTGCCATCCATGATTATAGCGATACTCCAACGTGGCTCGCATTGATTATGATTGGATTGATGGGTCTCGGTATGGGACTGTTTCATGGATTTTTAGCACTAGTCTTTAACCGTATGGTAGGCAAACAACCCTTTTCATTTGCTGCTCTTTGGGTGCTACAAGAATGGTTAAAAACTTGGTTATTCACAGGCTTTCCGTGGCTATTTGTTGGTTATGCATTTACTGAAGAGTATTGGTTATCGTCCTTAGCACCCGTTGCTGGTGTTTTTGCCGTCTCTTTTGTTGCCATACTATTGGCTGCAAGTTTAGTAGAGCTACTGCTTCGACGCAGTAGTTATGCCGTCGTTTCTGTACTGTTATTAGCCATTAGCACATCATTATGGCTGGTCAATCCGCAATGGACAAAACCTAAGGGCACACCTGATCTGTCAGTGTCATTGATTCAAGGTAATATTTCACAAGATATAAAGTGGCTGACGCAATATCAAGTAGAAACGCTAAAGATTTATGCGAAGTTAACGCGCACTGAGTGGGGACGTGATGTGGTGGTGTGGCCTGAATCATCTATTCCGATGTTTCAGGATGAGGCTGCGGGCTTTATTAGTGAAATGATAGAAATGGCCAATGCGACCAATACGACATGGATAACTGGTATCCCTTATAAGGATAAAGCGGCATTCAATGCCAGTACGGATAAGTATCCCCCATTTTACAATAGCGTGATTGCTCGAGGTGTAGAAGCGGAAGGCCTATACAAGAAGCAGCGTCTAGTGCCTTTTGGAGAGTATATTCCATTTGAAGGCGTGCTCGATATTTTCCCAAGTTTGGCCGGTAGTCAGGATATTAAGAGCTATAGTCGTGGTAGTGATCAGCAGTCACCGCTAAAGGTGCGTGAACACAATATAGGGACGGCTATCTGTTATGAGGTAGCTTATCCAGATACCACGCGTAAAAATGCCATCGATACTGACTTTTTGTTGACCGTCTCTAACGATGCCTGGTTTGGCACTTCAGCAGGACCATTGCAACATTTGCAAATGGTACAAATGCGCGCGCTTGAGAACGGGCGCTGGTTTATTCGAGCGACCAATACTGGTGTTACCGCTATCATTAACCATAAAGGTCGTATTGTAAAACGCGCACCGCAGTTTGAGCGTACTGTACTACGTGGTGAGATACAGGCACGGGTTGGTAACACGCCCTTTATGCTTATGGGAAATTATCCTATCTTGATAATAATAACCCTGTTATTACTAATAAGCTATTTTGGCAAAGGTCTAACCACACTTAGAAGACGAGGGTAATAGTAAACTTAATCATAATAATTTAATCAGCGTAAGTTTTTTATTTTTTCTAGGTAACGTCCTAACGCACGTAAATATAAAAGTTTTAAACTATTGATCACATAAGAACTGATTGAAAAAATTATGTTGACATAAGGCACGCGCCTCATACTTAAAAAGAGATAGCTATATACGGTCTATCATCTTTTAGTTGATACTTTCATTTAATGCACGCGATTTTTGATTGTCATCTGCCTTAGTACCAAATTCAATAGTTGCATGTTGTATATTCTGATGCGCCAAATCTTCCTTGATGTTTTCTTTCATAGTAATAGTCTCTTCAAACGTTATATCGGTCTTCGGTACAATATGAACTGTAAGAGCATTCTCAGTGGTACTCAAAGCCCAGATATGTAAATGATGAAAGTTTTGAATAAAATTATAGCTCTCTAAGATAGCAGTGATTTTACTGAGATCAACATTTTGAGGTACTCCGTCGATAGCAAGCTTGATACTCTCTTTTAGTAGACCCCAAGTCGATAACAGTATAACGACTGAAATAATCAAGCTAACTAGAGGATCAACGATATTCCAACTTGTATAGTAAATAATAATGCCCGAGATAACGACACCTACAGAGACCAATGCATCTACCATTAGATGCAAGAAAGCACCTTTGATATTAATATCGTCTTTTTGACCTTTGTAGAATGCAAAAGCAGAAACAGTATTTATAAATACACCTATTAGAGCTGTAATAATAATAACTTTTCCTGCAACTTCCGGTATCGTATCAAATCGACCCAAGGCCTCATACGCAATACCTATAACGATTGTAACTAACAATATGGCGTTAATAAGAGACGCCATTATAGAAGCTTTTTTGTAGCCATAGGTATAAAGCGTAGTAGATGCTTTCTGTGCTAATTTCATTCCAATTAACGAGATTATTAAACTGGCAACATCACTTAAGTTGTGGCTAGCGTCTGCGATTAAAGCTAATGAATTAGTTGAATAGCCCACTATAAACTCGATGAGCGTAAATGCAGAATTTAGACCAATCCCAATATAAAAAGCTTTATTCATATTTTTAGGGTCTGGAGCTTGATGACTGTGGTTATCTGAATTACTCATAATTTACCCTTGTTTAGGTTGCTGCATTTTATTAAAGGTAGAAAATAAGTTTATTGCATATTTTCTATATTGCACAGTCAATATTGCTCTAATACCGTAGACCCACTTATTTTTATCAATAAACTGAGCCACAACTTGATTGTGTGTCCTATCTCTCCTTGGGCGAAAAAAGCGGATTTTACTGTAATCTAACTGGCTTACGTAAGCTTCTTGTTCTCATGTTCAAGCTCTTTAGTATGTGTAGCTTAGTCTTGAATGTTGGTTAGTATAGTTTCATTAGTGTGCTTTTTATGACATGACCACATAAAGGTGTAATCGTTTAATGCTTCAATCAGCATACGAACGGCGCGTTCTTTAATCTCAGGAGTGTAGGTTTGTCTTTTCATTATCGTATTCTCTCAGAAAGATGATTTACCGCTTCTTAACAGCGCGTGTAAAACCTTGCATCTGACGACTAAGCCGGTCTTCATAGTAAACTATCCCAGTATTGTCAGAAACTTAACGTCTTGTGAGGATGTACTAAGTGCTAACTTCAAAATGGTTGAAATACCTACGCTAAATGACGACAAAAAAAGCCTAAGCAATCTAATGAAAAAGTAGATAATAAAAACCCAATCTACATGACAAACAAAAAAATGCCTCTGGGAGTTGACTCCCAGAGGCATTTAGTTTTAAATATAGCTAACGGTTACAGCGTGTTGACGCACACTGTAACGAACAAATAAGCACCTGAACTGCGTTATTTGAACAGCATTAAATGCCCGTGTAGGTGCATTTTATCCAAAATTTGCTTTCATATCAACTTTATTCACTATACATTTTAAAAACCGCTTGTTCGCTCGTTACATCCTCGTGCTGCTCTCTTTATAACCGTTACCCGTCAAATGGGTGGCAGGCTAAGGCGACGACTGCGTTTGACAGAAGGGTAAAGCTCTCGACAGGGGGTTCTAGACATATTGAGCAACGCAATGAGTGGTTATTTGTGCATATCGTAGCGGTATATTGGGTGTATTGCCCTTGCTAGCGTATGACAGCACAGTAGCGGTTAAGAGCGTGTCTAGGCGGTGCTATCAGCCGTAATCTTAACAACCGTAGCTTGATACAGTGATACGGTCTTGATGACGCGATGGGCGATGAAGTCGGCATGACTAATCACATCAAATCCAAGGAATGCACTAAAGTGTTTGTGAGTATGCTAGAAAATACTCATAGATGCTTTAGGGTGAGTGTTCCTTGAAATCTGCTCAAGGCTCCAAAATCAGCATCGGAACTTACTTAGGCTAATTTAAATAGTATATAGCCCACTAGGCTATATACTATTAGACTTCAGAGAAAAATTTAGAATAGTTCTTATACAACAGTCATTTATTCAGTGAGTCGATATTGTCATAGTTGATTCATAAGCTTAGTGTGAATAGAACGAGATCTACGCTTTAGGTAAAGTCTCTTCCTAGCTCATAACTATTCTTTATCTTGGAACCTTGAATACTTTTATTTAATCAACATCCAAGGCGTTATCTTTGTTTTGAATAAGTATTAGATTATCTTGAGCTTTCTTGAGTTTATTTTGTAACACAGTCACTTGTTCTTGTTCTGATAGGTGACGGCTCGATAGCTCGCCATATTGCTTATTCAATATACTATGTTCAGCTTCAAGTTTAGCCTGTATTTGAGTCAGCTGCTCATAAAGTCCTGATAGCTTATCACGTTCAAAGGTTACCGCCTTTAGCTCTCCTTTGATCTCTGCGGTAGCAGTTTGTATCTCATTGCGTTCAGCTGTGACCGTCTTTAGCTCTGACTTAGTGGCTTTAAGCTCCGCCTTTAAACGTGCAATCTCTGCTTTATCGCTATCAGCTGTAGCTTTAAGCGTGGCTACCTCACCAAGACTACTAGTAAGCTCTACAGATTGCTTATCTAATGCGCTACGTGTCTCTACAAGCTGTGATTGTGCTGTTTCTGCTTTAGTTCGTTCAAGCTCTAATTGATGCTTAGTATCTGATAGCGTCTGTTTGGTAGCATCATGGTCAGCTGTGGCTTGCTGAGCCGCTTTAGTTGCTGTCTCCGCAGTAGTGGCCACTTCGTCCAGCTGCTGTAGTAGATCTGCTTGTTCACCCTCTAAGGTTTTAACTGCTTCTTGCGCTTCGTCCGTCTCTGCTTGTGCCTTAACCTTAACCACCTCTAGAGCTTCACGCTCCTTAGACAGCCTATCGTTCGCCATATCAATAGCTGTCTGCCACATATCAGCGCCAAGCGTGTGCAAGCGTTCAGTGATACCGCTAGGTAAATCCACTTGTTGCAGCTCTTGCTCTTCCTGCTGTTCTCGCTTCCAACTCTGCATCGCATCACTAATGGTAGTGAATGAGCCACCGCCTAGCGCCTTACGCACCTCTGCCAGTGTCGGCTTTATCCCTTGCTCCTGTAATCGGTCAGCTGCTGCATGAATATCTTGTGTGGTGAGTGCCATGATTTTGTATTCCTTGATAGTGCATTGTAGTATGTTGTATATAGTATAATACAATATACAACATACTACAATGCAAGGTGTAAAAAAACCCCAAGTCGTCTTGAGGTTATAACTTGTTGGCTAAGACTTAATGATCAGTTAGGTATTCTTCTAGGGCATCATTGATCATGTCCTGATAGTTACCGCCTGTCTGCTTGGCTCTGTCCTTAAACTTAGCAAGAATGCTTGGGCTGATAACACTGGCTTCTGTAGTAAGCGTTTGTGGTTTGATACTGCCACGGATCGCGCCTGACCAGTCGGTGATTTCTGGAATGTCCGATAGATCAATGTCGTCATCGCTAAGCGTTGCTAAGTACTCTAAGTCCGCTTGCTGCTTAGCCGTTAATGGCGGCAACTTATCTATGTGATAACTAACCTTGTTCATATTGTCTCCTTTCAATCTTTTTGGCACGCCTGGCAGAGATAATGCGTATAACCTCAGGCCATAGATTTCAAACACTGCAAAAGCATTGGCCTTTGACTCTTAAGTAAGCCATATATCATAATTGGTAGTAAACATAGTAATTACTTACCTTGACTGACTTTTGGTAAGTAGCTCTCAAGCGCTTTGTTTGGCTTGTTAAAGCTTTCAGGCTCCCGCTGTATGATGTTAATCATTTCACGCTTAAAACTATCAGTACTCATTTTACCGTCATAGCTTAAACCTGGGTGATCGTTATAGTCGTTCATAAACTGCACATTATCAACAATTGATTTGATCTTATCTTCTGACAATTTACCGTCTTTACCAGCAATTTTATCTAATAACTTTTTGTGAAATTTGAGCTTTAAGCCTTTATAGCCCTTCCCTCTTGCTTTTTTTTGATACTCTACACTGACTTTATAATTCGTATTTTCATTTATATCATTGATAGCTGTTTCAATAACATATCTTCGCAACTCACTAAATTGCTTATACTTATCTTTAACACACATTACGTGTTTAAACTCTTCTATCGTAAACTCTTTGCTGTACTGGTATTGATTAACCCACATTACCACCAATTCATACATTTTTATTGAATGAATACTCGATAACTCACCTATTTCTAATAGCTTGTATTTAGTGAAATTAGCTTTAAGTTGCGTCAAATATGGCAGTATTTTATTTGCGAATGATAATACGACTTCTCCGTTATCCGGATCATAGACAATACTACTAACAAGCCTTGTTTGAAGCGTTTTATTCTCGGGCAAGCTCATAACAATATCGACGTCATATAAACGTTTGCTTGCGTTCTCTATGTCACGATAAACATTCTGTTCGTTCTTAGACTTCTTACCAAAAAACAATGATTTAATATCATCAACTGTTACTTTGTATTCTGTGTCTTGCGTGACATTTGGTGCATCAGGCCTACTATCAATCTGACTAATACAAGCAAGCATGAGCTCTTTATCCGTCTTTTGCATTGTGTACGTTGCTAGGATTAAATCATTTGACTGAACAACTAAGTTATTTTCCATTTCAACTCTGCGCCCATAGTTACATTTAACAAGATATTATCATAAAATAGAGTTATAAAAAGAGTGTTTTTTATTTATCTCTGTTTTTTGCTCATTTACTCTGTTTTTTGCTCATTTACTCTGTTTTCTGCTCATTTACTCTGTTTTCTGCTCATTTACTCTTTTTCTTTCTTGTAAGGTATTGATTTTAACAGGGAAAAATAGCTCTCAAACAGGATTAAACAGGAGCAAACAGGATTAAATAAACCCCTTAAAGAAACGGGTGATAAATTTTTTTGTGGATAAGTGAAAAATCATCATTTAAACAACGTAGCTTGCCTAAGCAATTTATCCCTCAGTAACGGTTTTTTGAGGAGTAGATTAAGGGCTAAATCCTCTGCTAGGTGAATGTGCTTTATTAACTTGATGTTGGTACGACTCTAAACCGCCCTGTAGGGCTCTGTGTTGGCTTTCAGACAGATCTTTGCCATATTGCTCAGTAAACGTCTCTAAAGTGGCTTTAAGAGCCTCTGAATAGGTCTTACGCTGGGTTGTTGGTAGGGAGTTAACATCGCGCAACGCAAGTTTGAATTGCTGACAGGTTTTATCCAAGGTATCTGCTAAATGTTCTCTAGCAACATCTCTTGCCTCAGCTGGGTGGTTATCCTGATTGATATAATACGTTAACCCTTCGGTATAGCTAAATGATGAGATGATGTCCCGAGTCATTCTGCCAACCTCTCCTGCGCTACCGCCCAACTTGTCGATGATACTGGTATTAAATGCCGCTCGTTTTTGATCGATATTGTCTCTGAAATCTGTAAAATGCTGAATCAATGCCAGATACTGCTCTCGTTCAGCTTTAGGATCACGCAAAAGCTTGATAATGGATTTGTTGTTCTCAACCAGCGTGTAATCAAAACGTTTGCCCACTTGCTGTAAGTGATCTCTAAACCCTAGCGCTTTATCTTTATCTTCAATACCAAGGCGCTTTGCAAACTCGCTAAGTATCGCAACTTGACGTTGATCAAATTTATCAGGGGCATCCTCTATCGTTTCTCCTTGTGCCCAGCTGATTGCCATTGAATTGTGATGGCGTTGAATTAAACGCATGGCTAAGTGCAGCTTCATACGTTCAGCATACTCAAAGATTCTCTCATCTTTGTGACGGTTTGCTCGAGTGTCTCGATCAACTTGTCTTTGCTGTCGATCAAGTCGAGCAGCTCTTGTTCGTCGTGCGTTGTCATCGAAGGGGCTGGGGTTTGGTTTTGCGCTTCGCTCAGTTGCTTTGTTAATTTCAATATCTGACTTTCTGATAGCTTCAGTGATTCCCTCAATTGCTTGTTTTGCGTCGTCAATTCGTTGTGTGAGCTTATCATTTGCTTGTGCTGTGCCATTAATTCTTTGTTTTGTGTCATCACATCGCTTTGGTAGGTTTTCGCATCGTTTAGCTGCCCAAGCAATGCCTGATTTTGCGTCTTCAACGCATCGTTTTGTGTCGTCAACTCGAGCTGCCGTTCTATGAGACTGTCCTGTGCAGTATGTAATGAGAGGTTCTGAGCTTCCAGAGAGTTGTTTTGCAAAGTCAGTTCGTTGTTTTGTGCCTCCAATGCGTCCAGGTAGTCTTGCATTTTTCTCAGTTGCCCAAGCAAGTCCTTTTCTAAGTGCGCTAATTCGTCGTTCATTGTCTGCTTCCTGTCTAATATGATTCTCAGCCACTAGGTTGTTGCGTGTTTTAATAGCGCGGTTAATATCGCCTTTTTCGGTCATAATGCCGCGGCGTTCCATTGCTGTCGCTTTTACGCCCATTTTAATGGTGGGTTGCTGATCAAGCCCCTGATCTTTGTAACTACGTGCATCCATTAACGGCAGATTATATTCGGCTAACACTTTATTGGCGGTATTTACCCAGAGTTCACGAATACGCTTAATTTCTTGCATTGATGATGGCAGATCATGAGCCTTACGTTTTTTGTTGGACCATTCAAATGGTACTTTGAGCTTTGGATCAAAGGCCAATGTCTTATTAGGCCCAATAGTGGGCGCTCGAGTGGTTACCATAATATGGGCATGGAAATTACGTGGGTCAGGATTTTCTTCTCCTTCACGTAATCGTTTCGAGCTCGGCTCAGCGTTCGGATCGAATGGAAGTTTCATTACAGGACGATGAATACATACATCAGCGATTACATCCATATCATCACAAATCTTTTGGGCAAAATCTATTGCTAGCTGATGGCGCTCACTTTCTGATAACTCGTAAGGCAGATTAATGAGCCATTCACGAGCCACACGGCTATCGGATCTTGTTTCTGCTGCTTCCGCAGTATTCCAAAGTGTCTCTCTATCTACACTCACACCTAGCGCCTTTAACGAAAACGGTAAAACGATATCGCTACTCATAACCCCAGACTTTTTACCATAATCATGGGTCTTACCATATTTGGTATCGTCAAGAATATCTCCAGCACGATAGGCTGCACAGGCCACTGCAGACTGCCCCGCTTTTCGAGAAATTGCTTTTGTCGCAATATGCACCATAGTCATAAGGATGAACCTGCTAATTTAGCTTTTTGCACACCACATTTTTTCGTGGTGTGCGGGGTTTGGGGTTCCCCCAACGAATAATGATTCATTTATTAGTATAGTAACGAAGTGGATATACTAATAAATGAGTCGTTACTTCGCCCTTAGTCAGGGAGACGCCACCATCAATCGCAAAAATAAAATATTCTAGGAGCTAGATACAGCTGTGTTAAAGCATATCATAATTTATTGAATTGTTGTTTAGCCCTTAGTCAGGGAGACGCCACCATCAATCGCAAAAATAAAATATTCTAGGAGCTAGATACAGCTGTGTTAAAGCA
>NZ_JBPYDD010000014.1:0-18567 GCF_051847535.1 Psychrobacter sp. 1U1
ATCGCAAAAATAAAATATTCTAGGAGCTAGATACAGCTGTGTTAAAGCATATCATAATTTATTGAATTGTTGTTTAGTGCTTGCTATGCTGAATAAAATTAATCATTAAGGATAAGTTTGATGTCAGCATCTAGTAGTAAGTCACCTACATCTATTTTCGATAGCCAAGATTCCAATGAGTTAAAAGAACGCCAACGATTAGAAGAATTAAAACGTCAAGCTAAGGTTCAACAAGTAAAGCTTGATAAACGACTGAACAAGCAGAAAATTCTGATGGGGGCGTTTTTGGGTCAAGTATTGGCAACTGAAGGTGAAACTGAGCAAATGATTCGAGATTACTTCGCCATTCACTTTCCAGATTTTTTAACAAGAAAGTCAGATAAGTTTTTATTCAAAAGTATGATCGAGAGTTTAGGTGGTGATATAGGATTGGGTGAGGAAGAGGATCCATTTTTAGCCAACGTAAAAGAAAATAATAAAGAAGCTACTGCTCAAAATACAGGCGTTGAAGGCAGAAATATTGATAGCAATAACCAAACGCAATCTGACTCTCTGGCTAATTATAGAGAACAGGATTCGCTACTAGATGACAATAGTCATGCTACTGGTGGAAGTAATCCACACTATCATGGGTAATAGGTTATGTTTATTGAAAGCCACAAAGCTGCGCTATCAAGTTTTGACGCAGATATAGAGCCGTATATGGTCGATGGTGTAGTGGCAGATAGTGAAGGCGCTTTATCTGTGATGCTACCACTTGCAAGAAATACGATAGCCATTAAATTTGCAGAAAATGATCATAGCGTTGCGGAAATGGTAGCTCGTGCATTTACTTTGTTTGAAAACTTCTGCACAAGCGATCAAGCATACGCTTTTTACAATGAGATGATGGAAAATCCAAAATTATATGATCGTGTGATGCAGTTCGTTACTCTGATGCTAATAGCTGATGAGCCATTAGGAACCCTTACCATAAGTAAGGCAGTGGATAAAAAACATGCAAAGCTTTTGAGTGATGTTGAGCCTTTCCTAAAAAGTGTGTAACTGCTTATAATCCACTAACAGGAGAATAAGCAATGACTAACCAATCTGACATCAAGAAACTGGCTGAGCAAATGGCCAGCAGCATGAAAAGCTTCGATGACATCAAAGACTTTCAAAAGCAGCTCATGCAGTCCTTCATCGACACTGCCCTAGAAGCAGAAATGGAAGAGCATCTCGGCTACCCCAAGCATGAAAAGGCAGACAGGCCTAATAAGCGCAATGGGCACACTAAAAAGAGAGTCCGTAGCGACACAGGCGAGCTTGAGATCTCCACCCCCAGAGACCGCGACAGTAGCTTTGATCCTGTACTTGTCAGTAAGCATCAAACCCGTATTTCAGGTCTTGATGACAAAATCATATTTCACTACAGGCATAGCCTTCCGTCTTGCGCTTCGGGCAAGTGTCTCCCAGACACTTGCTGATCCTCGCTCATACGCCAAAGGTCAAACCACTACTGAGATTGTCGAAACCATCAAGGACATCTACGACGTCGACATCTCAAGCAGCTTGGTTTCCAGAGTCACTGACAACATCTTGGATGACATCACCGCTTGGCAGAACCGGCCACTGAGCAGCGTCTATCCTATCGTCTACTTAGACTGCATTGTCGTCAAAGTTCGTCAGGACAAGCAGATCATCAACAAAGCTATCTATCTGGCCTTAGGCGTTGCTCTTGATGGTAAAAAAGAGCTGCTTGGTATGTGGCTATCAGAGAATGAGGGCGCCAAGTTCTGGCTGGGCGTTCTCACTGAACTACAAAACCGTGGAGTACAAGATATTCTTATTGCCTGTGTAGACGGCCTAAAAGGCTTCCCTGATGCCATTAACACCGTCTACCCCAACGCTCAGGTTCAGCTGTGTATTGTGCATATGGTGCGCTATTCGATGAAGTTTGTACCTTGGGCAGATAAGAAGGCAATAGCGGCTGATTTAAAGGCCATCTACGGTGCTGATACGCTTGAGATGGCAGAGGCCAACCTTGAGCACTTTGATGAAGTATGGGGCAAAGAGTACCCGCATGTCATCAAGTCTTGGCGCAATAACTGGGAGGGCTTAACGGTGTTCTTTGGTTATCCTAAAGACATCAGAAGAGTGATCTATACCACCAATGCGATAGAGTCGCTAAACAGTGTGATTCGAACGGCGGTGAATAAGCGTAAGGTGTTTCCCTCTGATCAGGCAGCATTCAAGGTAGTATATCTGGCAACCCAGCAGGCCTCTAAAAAGTGGTCGATGCCAATCCGTAACTGGACGTCTGCCCTTAATCGCTTTATGATTATGTTTGATGATCGTATCAGCAAGCATTTAATCTAAACGGCAGTTACACAGAATTCGGGATGGTCTCGTGATGTTCGGCTAGTTGGTGGAATTTTTGGGTTTTATGATAAAAAGACTAAGGTTTATACAGAGGATATCACTTGCATAACTCATCTCAATGGAACAACTAAAGAGCTGACTCTGCCCCCTGAGAAGGTTTTGATGCTGATGAGCTATTACATAAATGGCCAACGTGTATTGACCATGATGCCCTGGTGATGGGTTTAGATTAAAGTGCAGTTGCACAGGATCATGGATAGTCTTTTACATATCAGCATAAAACTTCTGGATAAAGTCACGAGTCTTGCCCATGAGTCTCTCGTGAAGGGGCTTGCGCTCAAATAGCTTAACTTTATAGTTAGGTAGCGCTTTCACTTCGTTACGGTCAGGTAGTCTCTTGCTAGTCTCATATTTTCTGAGGATCTCTTGCATGACGTCGGCTTTTAGGTTGTTGTCTTTGCATAGTTCTTGATAGGCGGCTTCTTTTTCTACGTCCCAAAAGTGTGCAAAAGCCTCCTCTACTGTCTGACCATCTGGCATTTTAGGCATCTGCTCATTGATGAACTTTTGGATAAGTTCCTGCTTGTCACGGAAGGTCGGCTCATTCATGATTAAGTCGTCCACCTGGGCTTGGTACTGGGCTGCCTTTTCCTCGTTACCCTCGTCTTGCTCTTTATTGGCTTGCTTGAGTAGCTCTAATATGTAGCTGACGTTGATGCGGTCGCTGTGCAGCATCTCAATCTGGAAGTTAATGTCATCTAGTACTGAGGTTTTATCCTCGCTATTTTTATTTTGGGTACGAATATTGCGGTATAGATCTATATATTTACTGGCAAAATTGGCAAAGTCTTCTTTATTCAGATCTGTATCAGCTTGGTCGTAGTCCACGAAAGTGCCTAGCTGCTCGTTATAGCGCATCACTTCTCGAAATGCTTTGATAAATGCCAACTGCTCGTCTTCAGTCTCTAGTGTGTCAACGGCCTTATAATCAGCGCAGATGTCTAAAAGGGTCTTAGCGGCTTGATCGTAGTGCTTTCGTAGCTCATGCATTTCAGGAATGACGGCGATATCTTTCGCTTTCTTGTTAGCAAACAGGGCTAGAGCGTCGTCGGTGTTTTGCTTTAGGTTACGAAAGCAGACGATATTACCGAAGGGTTTTTTGTCGTTATAAATACGATTGGTGCGTGAGAAGGCTTGTACTAATCCGTGATACTTTAGGTTTTTATCCACGTATAGCGTATTTAAGGTTTTAGCGTCGAATCCTGTTAAAAACATATTCACAACGATCAGAACATCAATCTTGCGCTGTTTTACTTTGGTGGCGATATCACGATAGTAAGGGTAGTAGTTCTTGCCTGAATCAAAGTTTGTAGCGAATGTATGATTGTATTGGCCAATGTAGCGATCTAACTTGTCGCGGCTGCTCTCATCGATTTGGGCAGGGGTTTCAAAGCTCGACTCTTCAATTAAACCATTTTCTTCGAAACTGGCATCGGTCGCTTCGTTGGCAGCGTAAGAAAATATCGTGGCAATGGTAAGTGGCTTGAATGTAGGGTCGTCGGCTTGCTTTTGCGCTTGAATACGCTCAAAAGCGTCGTAGTACTGCGTGAGCATATCAACGGAGCTAACGCAAAATATGGCGTTAAACTCGCGGCGTTTGGTCTTGGTGTCATGCTTTTCGATGATATAGCGAGCGATATCATCAATGCGTTTAGGGTCGTTATAGACCTCTTGAGTGTCAATGGCGGTGACTTTTTCATCGGCAGCACTGTCGTTTTTGGTGAATTTACCCACATAGTCAATCTGAAAGGGCAGCACGTTTCTGTCACGAATGGCATCCACGATGGTGTAGCGGTGCAAGCACTCATCAAATAGATAGGCGGTAGTGAGTTTTAGCCCAGCTTTGTTATGGGCGTTATCAACTAATATGGGTGTACCGGTAAAGCCGAACATCTGCGATTGTTGAAAAAAGCGTTTAATGTTTTGGTGGGTTTCACCAAATTGGCTGCGGTGACATTCATCAAAGATAAACACGACTTTTTTGTCTTGTAAGTAGCGGATTTTTTCTTGATGGCGTTCTGATTTGATAGCGCGGTTGAGCTTTTGAATAGTGGTGACGATCAGCTTGTCGTGGGTCTCGCCGAGCTGCTTGACTAAGTTTTTGGTGTTGGTGGTACTGTCTACGCTGCCGTCTTTAAAGGCGTTGAACTCATTGGCGGTTTGGGTGTCCAAATCATTTCTATCGACGACAAACACGACTTTTTCGACATCAGGTAGTTGCATGATGATTTGGCTGGCTTTAAATGAGGTCAGCGTTTTGCCTGATCCTGTGGTATGCCAAATATAGCCGTTTTTATCTGATGTGGTGGCGCGCTCAATTAGGCGCTTGGTTGCGTGGACCTGATAGGGCCTGAGTACCATCATGGTCTTTGAGGACTCATAAAGCACGATAAACTGAGCGATCATCTCGGTAAGGTGCGTGGGGGTTAGAAAAACCTCAGTAAAATCGATGATTTCATTAATCGGCTTGTTGTCACTATCTGCCCATGGAAAAGTGAAGTTAAAATGCTGTGTGCCTTTGGCGTAATAGCGCGTGTTTGCACCATTACTGATGACGAACAGCTGAATGAACTCAAATAAGCCGTGACCTGCCTTGTAGGCAGCTTTTGAGTAACGCATAGTCTGATGGAACGCCTCGGCAATCTCGATGCCGCCACGGCGCTTGAGCTCGATTTGTACAAGGGGTAAACCGTTGACCAAGATAGTGACATCAAAGCGACTGGTGCGCCCGTTTTGGCTGCTGTGATCAATCATAATCTGATTGCTCAGCTGCCAGATGTTGTCCTTGGCGTCTGGCCAAAAAAACTGAATATGGCGTGAGCTGCCATCATCGAACTTGACGTTGAACTTATCGCGCAGTTTTTTGGCACGCTCAAAGGCGCTGCCACTGCCAAGATGACTGATGACTTGCTTCCACTCATCATCAGATAATGGCTGATCCAGCTGATTGGCACGGACGATTTGCGTCTTTAGGTTGGCAAGGAGTGCCGCCTCGGTGGTAATGGTAACGCGCTCATAACCTAAGTCCTGCATTTGCGCCATCAGACTATCTTCGAGTTGGTACTCACTTTGCTCAGTCATGTTATACCTTATACAAACATCTGCTGTAATAAGCCTTTTTTCCAAGTTTTAGCTTGATCGATTTGCTCAGCGACGTTATCGATTTTTTGGTCAATAGCGGTTAAGAAGTTGGCGATTTTGGTTTGTTCTGCTAAACAAGGATATAGAATAGGCATATCAAAAAAATCTTGATTCTTGATATTCATTCGATCATGCCTTGCCCCTGAATTAGACACACTCTTAACATAATCGTGCCAAACACTACTTTCGAAGAAGTATTCTAAGTAATTTATATCACCTTCATTAATAGTAAAGACGGTGTATAGAGGTGACATGACACCTAAGCACTGTTTATTACGCTTGATTGGCCCTACAGGCGCTTGAGATGAAATTCTTGGGTTATATACAAAGTCACCCATCTCAACCACGTAGTAACCCTTTAAATTTGAAGTGGTTACTATTTCTCTTTCAAAATAATCACTTTGTTTAATAACTCCCTGAGTAGCAGAGTTTGTTAGAACTTCAGCGATACTTTCATCTTTATTTTTTACTAAGCTTTTTGAAGCAATCTCACCTAGTGTTATATCATCCCAATCTTCAAAATTACTACCATCATCCGCTTTAAAGCGCAGTTTTTGGCTAAAAAGCTGTTGCATTATGCCTTTTTTATACTCGCCTAACAGCTCATGCTTTTGGGTCAGCTCGTCGATCTTAGTATCGACAGCGGATAGGAATGTAGCGATTTTGGTTTGTTCTTCTAAAGGTGGTAGGTTTATAGCCACATTATTAATTGACTTCGTGTTTAGGCTGGGTACGCCAGTTGCTTCGTTAAGTTTTAACCAGTTCACTTGTAAAGCATGCTGATAAACAAATTTTGGCACTGCTTGTTCTTTGATTTCGGTGTAAAACAAAGTATCGACTGTCCAAAACTTCTCGTTCACGTATTTAGGGCTATCAATAGTACCTTTACGCCCAATTAATATGCTCTCGCCATCATGTAAAAACTGATCGACATAACGCATTACGCCGCCCGTTCCAAATACTGGAATATCACCGCTATTCAGTTTTTTATGATCTTTACCGTACTTTATATTTAAAACGTCTTTATAGTTTAGTGCTTTCCAATCCCCATCAAACTCTTTAAACCGCAATTTTGGCGTTGCCATATCATCGTATCCTTATCTTTGCCCTATAGCGCTGCTTTAAAAGGCGATTTGATGCCCAGCTCTTTACAAAAGTCGTTGATGGTAGCATTAGTTGCTTGGCTCTTTTTTTCTAAATCTTGCAATGCCTTGGCAACGGCTGCGAGATCCACTTCAGGCTCAGCCTCAAACGTGTCCACGTAACGCGGAATGTTGAGATTATAGCCGTTCTCGCTAATGTCCTTTAAAGAGGCGACATGGGCGAATTTATCGACATTTTCACGCGCTTGATAGGTTTTGATGATGGTGTCGATATGCTCGGGCAGCAGCATATTTTGATTTTTTTGCTTATCAAAGCAGTCACTGGCATCGATAAAGAAGACCTCGTTATTGTGCTTGCGGTTCTTTTTAAAGACTAAAACAGAGGTCGGGATACTGGTGCCGTAGAAGATATTAGCAGGGAGTCCAATCACTGCGTCTAAGGCGTTAAGGTTTTTAATGATGTATTCACGAATATCGCCCTCACTTGAACCGCGAAATAGGACACCATGCGGCAATACCACTGCCATTGTGCCGTCATCGTCTAAGTGATGCAGCATGTGCTGGACAAACGCCATGTCGGCTTTGGTCTTGGGCGCAAGTTTGCCATAGTCTGAGAAGCGCTCGTCTTGAAGCAGCAAGGGATCAGCCGACCAGTGCGCTGAAAATGGCGGATTGGCCACGATGGCATCAAAGCGCATTCCAACGTGCTGTGGACGCTTGAGCGTGTCTTCTTGTTTGATATCAAACTTGGTGAAGTTCACGCCATGCAAAATCATATTCATGCGTGCCAAGTTATAGGTGGTGCGGTTCATCTCTTGACCGTAGATTCTATCTACGTCATTCGCCTCACGCTTGACGCGCAGCAGCAAAGAACCCGAGCCACACGTTGGGTCATAGACTGAGCTTATGGTGTCCTTGCCGCTGGTGACGATTTTGGCAAGTAACGTGGATACCATCTGCGGCGTGTAAAACTCTCCCGCTTTTTTGCCTGCGCCACTGGCAAACTCACCGATCAGATACTCATAAGCATCACCTAGCACATCGCTTTCGGTGTTACTAAGATCAAAATCAATGGCATCTAGGTGGCTTAGCACTTTGACGATCAGCTCATTGCGGTCATCAGGGCTGTTGCCAAGCTTGGTTGAGGTAAGATCTATGTCTTCAAATAGGTTGGCAAAATCTTCTTCTGAGTCTGTGCCTAATGTGCCCTGCTCGATGGCTTTTAACGTGTCAGCTAAATCATCGAGGATAAACGCCTGGTCTTGTTTGCCGCGTTTGGCCAGTTGGTGAAACAACTGATTGGGCGATAGCGCGTAGCCGATCTCATCAATAGCATTTTCTTTGACTTCATTGATATATTCAAGATGATCAGGATTACCGATATCAAAACTTGCAAAATTATCAAAGCCCTCGCCTTCTTCAGCCAAGATATTATTGGCAAAACGGATGAACTTATCTGATAAGTACTTATAAAAAATAAATCCTAGTATGTAGTCCCGAAACTCATCTGCACCCATCTTACCGCGTAGGTCGTTGGCAATATTCCAAAGCTGCTTTTTTAGTTGTTGAAGCTGTTGTGATTGACTCATGATTATCCTAAATTAACATCGTTAGGTGTATAGGTGTATAGGTGTATATACACCTTATAATAAATTATTATAAATCAACAATATAGGTCTGTTATCAACGCTCATTCAACCGTGATTCAATCATCTCAGTGAGCAGTTTAGTGACGGTTGTGCGATTATCGAGCACGTATTGTTTGAGCTCAAAATAGGTATCTTCATCAAGATTGAAGTTGACTCGTGTGGTCTTTTTGGACTTATCAGTGACGTCAGACAACTCAAGAGCGTCTTTTTTATCTTTACTTGGGCGGCCAGCTTTCATAACTCTACTTCCTTATCAAAAAACGTTTTAACCTCGTTAACCAGTTGCGTGATCTCAGTCACGGCATTGCTCTTAGCAGATTCTGTCTCAAATACCGTTTTGCCGACTGAAGCGCTATTTGGATAGCTGACGCGCTGCACAATTCTGGCATCAAGAACGGGCAGATTATAATCTTGTAGCACTGCGGCAACTTCTTTGCCGATGTTAGTGTTTTGGATCGCGCGAGAGACCACAAAGGCGGCTTTGAGCTTACCATCGGTCATCTCGATGCGCTGCTGCACCAAATCAACCAAATCATTGGTCGCCCACACATCATAGGGGCTTGGCTGTACGGGTATCAACACAAAGTCAGCGGCTTTGATTGCAGATAGTGCCAGATTGGTCGCTTGCGGTGAGCCATCAATTACGATGAACTCTTTATCAGAAACATTTTTTAAATCCTTATCAAGCGTTGGTCTATCAAGGCCGATAACAGGAACAGGATTGTCTTCATCAACGGCTCTCCAATCGCGAGCACTGCCTTGCTGATCACTATCAACGAGTAGCACACTATGACCCTGAAGTTGTAGCCCACGTGCTAAATGCGTGGCTATCGTGGTCTTGCCGCTGCCGCCTTTTTGGTTCAGTACTGCGATTACTTTCATGGTAAAGGCCTTATGATGATTATATATTCATACACTCAAATGAGTAAGTACTCATATAAGTATATTATCGCAAAGGGCTAGTAAGCACAACTGAAAGTATTGAGCTTATTAGTATTGGATAGGTCTTACTATTAAACCGATATGACACGTAGTAAAATGCACTGCTTAATAGCGCTATGCGTGTTTAGCGAATAATTTGTATGCTAATAGCACTATATTTGAAATAGGAGAGGGTAATGGTTAAGTGTCATTTATCAACGATAATGGGTGAAAAGCGCCTTAAAATTGCAGATGTTGCAAGAGAAACTTCTATCAACAGAGGCACAATCACGCGTATGTATCATGAAGAAGCCACTCGAGTAGATTTAGAAGTGATTGAAAAGCTATGCCGCTATTTTAAAATTGAGGTAGGCGATCTATATGAACTTACTGACGATTCAGACATCTAATCTCTAAACACATAAAATAACCTACAGTAGGTTATTTTATCTTGCAATGAGTCAAAATGCGTGTATAATTTTACCTGTAGCAGAACATTTAGTTAATTAAGAAATCTAATTAATCTACAGGAGGTTATTATGTATACGTCAGCGCAGCAACCAACAACGTCATCTTGGTTTGATCACAAAGTGAAGGTTTTAACCAAGCAACTGATTCAAAACTTACAAATACAGCAAGGCTCACAGCTGGCCAAAATATTGGACGTGAATCCGATTTTCTATAATGATGAGGCGCTTCATGTATGGGTACAGCGCCAGATAGATGAGGGGTTAATCGTTGATGATGAGGCGATTGGTGTGCTTGAGGCGGCGTTTATTGATTTAATGAATGCTAAAGAAGCTGTATAAATACTTGATTAAAAGAACGAGCAAAGTTTAGCTGATCAAACTAGTAGCTAAACTTTACTCATGTTTTCACACATTATTTTAAAACTTGAAATAAATGAAAAGGCTTTGTGCTTTCAGCAAGTTGAAATAGCAATGGAGTTATATCAGCTTTTCTAAGATTAATTTTTTTAGCAATATCGTCTAGGCTAATTCCTTCTGAAGTTAACTCACTAGTTATTGTATTGAGTACTTGGGAAGTCTCTCTATCCATTGGATAAGGCTCTGACTTACGATAATTATATTTTGCTATTTCTGGGCAGAGCACTCTTGTATAAACCCACTCACTTATGAACCCTAGCTTATGCATTCTATATGCCAGTGCTACTAAAGATACGCCGAACACTTTTTTCAGCTCAATAAGATTGTTGATGGTAGGATTTACATGTCTATATTCCATTAATGCAACTTCGGGCATCAAGAACGCAGATGCAAACTCATCTGCACATCTTTCGACTACTTTTGAATCCAAGTCTTCATCAAGTGATTTACTAAAACTTTCAGACATTTTCATACTGTATATATCTCTAACTAAATGACCTAGTTCGTGACATGCATCAAAACGACTTCTCTCCATAGTTTTTTGGTTATTAAGAAAGATAAAAGGTGTGTCATCATACCAAACGCTAAAAGCATCAATATATTCCGATTTTACAAAAATAGAAAAAATACGTATACCTTTTGACTCTAATAGAGCAATTAAGTTCCCAATAGGTTTATCACCCAGGCCCCAGTCGTAACGGAGCGAATTAGCCGCTTCTTCAGGAGATAGATGAGATAAATCAGGAAGTTCTGATTGAACAAGTTCAAACTCCTCTTCAAACCAATCATTAAGCATAAAGCCAGTAATGCCATAAGTTAAAGCTTCGGCTTTGACTTTCTTAGTCATTCTAGAACGAGATCTAAAACTAACACTATGTTCATCAATGATTGGTAAGTCACTACCTTTAAAAAAATCGATAGGGAAGCTTAGCACCCTTGAAATATCAACTAAATTAGGCTCAGTATTTCCTTTTAGATAATTTGTTAATGTTCTAGGAGTAATATTTAGCTTTTCTGCTAATTCAGCTTTGCTCACAGCTCGCCTATCGATTGCAAACTGTAATCGATTTGGATTAAACATATATTAGCCTTGAATTGATTAAGCTTTTTTCTTACGCTTGACAGGAACTACTCCTACCTCAACTTTTTCTTTCATACGCGGTGTTGTAGGAATGTTGAACTTAACATCAGGGATTTTGATCCGCGTACCCCAGTCATTGATCTTACCTTTTGCAAATGATTTTGGCTGCGAAAGCTCTAATCTCATTAACTCACCAAATCGGTAATGAAGTAAAGTCCAAATGGTCGTTCCTTTATCAGAGTTTAATAGCGGATAAATATCATCTTTAAGGGTATTTCCCTTAATTGATCTATTGCTTACGTTTCCATCTCGTAAACCTACATACTTGTTACCTGCAAAAACACGAATTGCATGCTCCTTACACGGCGATATTACGTATGCAACCCCACCTTTACCATCAACTTTAGTCCAACCAAGAGCACATAGTTTTTCTCTAAGAAAACCTGTAATGTGAAATTGCCACATTGCTAACGGAGCATTAGCTGGAAAAGAGCTTCCAACATGTTGAGTTTTTTCATTAGCGGCCAGAATCACCTCGTAAACTAGTTGAGTTGTAAGACTGGGGTGAATGGCAGCAAGAGCGCTAACGACCTCAGAATTTTCATCAATAAATTTGTCTGAAATAGCATCAAACGATGGTTGTAAAGAGAACATGGCATTTCCGATATATTATCATCAATTTGATGTATAATAATCGGAAATGCCATGTAAGTAAATAGCTAAGCGTCAATAAGATAAATAGAGCGAATTAAGTTCAGTTGCGTTGAGTATTTAGCATAGTTATTCTTATAGCCATAAGGATGGCACCCTAGTGAGGACTTGAATCTTGGACTGTATGCTAATGATAGCAATAGTTTGAGTTATTGAAGCAACATCGGTGTACTTCGTTGTGTACATCCAGTGAGTTTTTCGAGAGTGAATTAGCTTATTTTTGATTTCTATAAGTACTGTTATGGAGACCATCCCAGATTCTGTGTAACTGACGTTTAGATTAAATACTTACACAAAATTTAGGAAGGTCTCAGATTTTGAGAAAAAACCGCTAGAAAATTATTTGAAATAACAGCTATTAATGGCACTCCATTAACATTTCTGTAAGTACATTACCGTTAAATGATTACCCTGCGCAGCAAGATAGCTCTTTAACGTCTTTGCTAAAGGTTTGAGCGCATAACTTCAATCCTTCAACCATCGTCAAATACGGAAATAGTTGACCTGCCAATTCTTCGACTGTCATTTTATTATGAATAGCAAGAGCCGCACTTTGAATCAGTTCTCCGCCTTCATGGGCTAAAATTTGTGCGCCTATCAGTTTTCCCGTGGATTCTTCAGCTACCAACTTGATAAAACCATCCGTTTCAAAATTTGCTAAAGCTCTTGGTACGTTTTCCATATCAAGTACACGACTTATCGTATTTATTCCTACCGCTGAAGCTTGTACTTCGGTTAGACCTACCGTAGCAACTTGTGGGTCGGTGAATATAACAGCAGGCATGGTAGATAAGTCGAGTTGCGCATTTCCACCTGTCATATTAATTCCAGCCCTACTTCCGGCAGCAGCAGCAACATAAACAAATTGTGGCATATTGGAGCAATCTCCAGCGGCATAAATGTTAGCTGTTGATGTTTCCATCATACTATTAACAACAATGGCACCACTTTTATCTGTTTCAACACCAACATTTTCTAAACCAAGCTTTCCAGTATTTGCATGGCGACCCGTAGAGATAAGCAATTTTTCAGCGATTAATGTTCCTTCGTTAGTTTCCAATGAAAAACCATTGCTATCATAAGAAACATGACTTGCTTGCGTATTATTAAGTACCCTAATACCTTCTTTTTCAAAGCACTCTGCCAGTTTTTCACCTAATAACGGATCTTCAGCATATAAAAGGGTATGTCTGGCTAGAATTGTCACACGGCTACCTAAACGGGCATAAGCTTGCGCAATTTCCAGAGCAACAACGGAGGAGCCGATGACAACTAGACTACTCGGTAACTCTTCTGCAAATAAGGCTTCTGTTGATGTCCAATAAGGTGTATCAACTAAACCCTTAATTGGCGGAATGCTTGGTGTAGAGCCTGTTGCAATTAAAATGCGATCTGCAACCAGCTCTTCTTCACTACCATCAGACTTGTGAACTAGCAAGGTATTTTGATTTTTAAAACGTGCATAACCTTTAAGTAAAGATAGCGCGGGATTACTCTCTAAAATACGTTGATATTTAGCATCGCGTAGTTCTTCGACGCGAGCGTTTTGCTGATGTGCTAATAAGGAGCGGCTAAGTTGTGGCTGAATATTTTCTAAACCATCAAACGGGTTAGTACGTTGCTGATGCGCTAATTGCGCAGCACGGATCAATATTTTTGAAGGAACACAGCCGACATTTACACAGCAACCTCCGATTACATCGGCTCCTTCAATGATAGTAACTCTTGCTCCGCCTTCTGCTGCTTTAATCGCACTGGCAAAGGCCCCTGAACCACTACCAATAATGGCTACATGTAATTGTTCTGGCTGGATGTCATTTGGCGAGCAACAACTATTCGTTGACATATTTTATTCCTCTTAAAAAGTTAAGCGGTACAAGTTTCATCATCACAGCGTTTATTCGCAGGAGAAACCATGTCCCAAATTGATACAGCAACCATTAGTCCTAGCCCCGTATAAGTAACGTATGAACTCCACCCGTACTGGAACCAAGGGTATAAAGAGAGTAAAACCAAAATGGGGCCAATTGAACCGATAAAACTACGGTGCCATTGACGATGGCTAAACCAGCCTAAGATATTCATTACCAGCGCTAATACTGCAAACAGTGGTAACAACGTATTGATAAATACCCCTTCCCACTGACTAAGAAATCCCATCCCAATTGCCGCACCAAGACTAGCTATCGCGGGAAAACACATGGCGCATCCCATTGCCGAAACAAGTGCACCTATAGAGCCTGCTTTATCTCCGATACGCGTAACTAGTTCTAAGGGGCTAAATATTACTTATTTTCACTTTTTAAATTTGAAGGGTAGCCAGCGTTGGTAGTCGCTGCAATTAATGCATTGATGTTGGTTTTAGTGTCATCAAAAGAAACAACAGCTAGCTTAGGCTTGTAGGTAACTTTCGCATTTTCAACGCCATCAACATTTTCTAATGACTTTTTAACTGTGATTGGACATGTCGCACAGTTCATCGTTGGCACTTCCAGTGTAACTGTTTTTACTTCAGCAAAAGCACCAAAACTAGAAAGTGAAAGCAGTGCGGTTAATAATAATTTTTTCATAATTAGCTCCAAATTTTAAAATGTTATAAATTTCTTGATCTGTATATTAAGCAAACAAAAGTATCCAATAATTACTGGTCACTAAAATTGTCGCAACTATAGCGCTCAGCCAGAAAATGACTTTTCGTTGTTGCTGTTTCTTAGGAATTGCACAGGCCGTTCCCGGCTCACACTCTTCTACAGGACGGTAAATTTTCCAACCTGAGTAACCAAACAACAACACTACAAATGCGATAAATAATGGCCTATAGGGTTCAAATGCAGTTAAATTACCAATCCATGAGCCACTTACCCCAAGTAATAACAGGAGCAAAGGACCTACACAGCATACGCCTGCGCCTAATGCTGCTATGATGCCTCCTATCATTGGAAGGTTTGATTCTTTTTGATTCATATAGATACCTCATTAGATAATGCAAGTGTATTGCATGTACCTAAGTACGGAGTCAAGGGTGATTTATAAAAAATTTATCTTTGATAATCTGCTACGACAGATACGGGGAATAAGCTAACTTGAATTAAGGCGCAGAAGTAAAATTGGATATGCTGTTTTAGTGGGAAATGGTAGTTAAGTGAATCATTTACTTCGGTTGCAACGAATCAATTATTGGGCAGTGGCTATCGTCATCATTATTTTGGCATTGTCCTAAATGTTCTTCCAAAGCGTGTTCTAACAACAACAAGTCAGCCATCTTTTTTTGTACTGCGATCAGTTTTTTATTAGCTAATTCTTGTACTTTACTACATGGACTATCGTTTAACGCAAGTAACCCTTCAATCTCATTTAGCGTAAAACCTAATTCTTGAGAACGCTTGATAAAATGTATTCTATTTACCGTTTCTTTCGGGTAATGTCTATAGCCCTGCATAGGCTTTGGTGGTTGTTTAATTAAGCCTTTGCGTTCATAAAAGCGAATTGTTTCGACATTTACACTCAGTTCTTTAGCCAACATACTTATGGTTCGTTTAGACACGTTATCAATTACCTTACTGACTTTTTGTTTACTTACTTTATATCTAATTAAAGTGACCATCAATGAATACCAGTTTAAACATCGCTAATTGATTTTGTTTTTTCTTCTATTAAATAAGTAAAGTTACCGTTGTTACAACAATATTAAACCACAACAATGTATGGTTTATCCTTTTTCATTATCAAAGTCCAAATTAGTGTTATTACATGCAGTTCTACATGAGTATACCCCATTGGAACCATCCTTTGATGGTTTTCAAATATATTTACAGACTATCTAAAATAGACTGTTATAACGAAACCACTTTAAACGACCTATCACTAGACTATACCCAAAACATAAAACTTCTAAACGACAACCTATCTATCATTTGACTTTTATTTGATATTAAATGATAGTAATATCTTGCTATTATCAATGAACATCAATTATTAAGTCTAACTGATACAAAGAGGTATTATGACCGTTCGTATTTATGTGAGAGCCAGCACTAAGGATCAAGACGCTACTAGAGCATTAATAGATTTGGTTGCCTTCAGTAGCCGCTATGGTGATAGCTATGTTGATTACGTTGAGCACTTCAGTGGTACAAAGCTCGATAGACCAATCTTAGCTAAGTTGCTAAAGGACGCCGAGCAAGGCGATATTTTATTGGTTGAAAGCGTGGATAGATTAAGCAGACTATCTCAAGATGATTTTTCGATTCTAAAGCAGCGTATTAAAGATAAGGGCTTACGATTGGTGGTGGCTGATCTACCAACCACACATACGATGAGTGACGGTATGACAGGTGAGATCCTAACAGTGATTAACGATATGCTGATCGATTTATTAGCGACCATGGCAAAGCTTGATAATGACAAGCGTAGAGAGCGCATTAAACAAGGATTGGCCAACAGTGGCTATAAACCCACTGGTAAGAAAGCCAATACCGCAAAACACAATCGTATTAAAGCATTGGCTAGTCAAAACAATATGACAAAAGAAGAGATCGCTAAGGCGGTTGGTGTTGGCGTAGCTACCGTTTATCGTGTCTTAAAGCAGGTCAATAGCTGAGGTATTTTAAATATCGACTCAACGTGACCTTTGGTCTTGATTTAAAGGCATCGCAACGTCATAAGAAAATCGTTTTAATGCAATAAGGCTTTATAATAATCATTATATTGCATTCATAATTGTTTTTGCGCAAAATGGCTTATCTATAATCGCTTGAGCCACTCATGATGAATACCCCTATCTCAGATCCTATTGGCGCAGCATGGCTTGTCCGTTATGCCAGCATAGAGCTGGTTTCGCCTTTATATGTCAGCAGTAGTATCGGTGGGCGCAGGCAAACCTATAAAGACGGTGACGTCATTCATAACGCTTATCAGGAAACCGCGCGTCCACTGGACACAATCATTGCGCACTTACAGTTTCACATGCGTCATGAAGTACTGAATTTAGAGTTACTGGTTCGTCTATTTGAGCAGATAGGGGCAAATGACGTGCAAGCATGGGTAAACGCTGAGCCGACAGGCAGCTATGCCCGTAGAATGGCTTTCTTGTATGAGTGGCTCATGGATAAGCATTTAGAGGTACCGAGTAATATAGGCGGTAACTATGTGGATGCTTTGGTTACCAAGAAGTTGGTTACTTCAAGTCCTTCGCAGGTCATCAAGAACGCTCGCTGGCGTATCAATGACAATCTAGCAGGAACCCGTCATTTCTGTCCGATGCTGGTAAAAACAGAGTTGTTTACGCAAGCCGCTGCACTCGATATTGCCACAATGGTTGACAAGCTGAACGATGAATTTGGGCAAGACTTACTGATGCGTGCCTCCGTATGGATGACATTACGAGAGAGTAAAGCCAGTTTTACTATAGAAGGTGAAGGGAAAGAGTTAAAACGTATTGAACGTTTCGCCGATGTGATGGCACGGCGTACCGGCAAGGGCGATATTCCGCTTGATCCTGAGTCGCTAGCAGAGTTGCAACAAGAGATACTTGGTAGCAAAACGGTCATCCAGCAGTATGGCGTCCGTCAATCTCCAGTTTTTGTGTCGCATACTCAGGTCAATGGCTTTAAAGAGATTGTGCACTATATTGCGCCACCTGCTGATGACATTGCTGAAAAGCTCAAAGGGTTACAGGCATTTATGGAAAAGACCGAGGGACAATCGGCACTGATACGTAGTGCGGTTGCTTCCTTTGCTTTTGTGTATATTCATCCGCTAGCGGATGGCAATGGCCGAGTACATCGCTTCCTAATTAACGATGTACTCAGACGCGACCAGATCATTCATGAGCCGATTATCTTACCTATATCGCAAGCCATCGCTGAGCATCCCTCAGACCGTCATGCCTATGATAAAATTTTAGACCGTGTATCCGTGCCACTTATGGAGCAAATCCGTGATCATTACAGCTTTGATAAACAAGCGATTACTTACCCTGATGGTATTCGCTCAAACTTAAATTTTGAAGACAGTCACCTTATTCAACCGGCATGGCGCTTTATGGACCTGACGCCTCATGTTCAGTACTTATCAGGACTGATTGCGCATGTTATTGAAAAAGAGATGCATAACGAGTCACAGTACCTAAGACAACATGACCATGCACGACTGGCGATAAAAGAGATTATTGAGATGCCCAACAGCTATGCCGATAGAATCATTCGTAGCATGCTGCAGAATAAGGGTGCTAAAAGTAATAAGCTATTGAAAGATTATCCGTTTTTGGCAAATGATGAGGTTTGGGACGATATTTTCTCTGTGGTTGTAGAGACATTTAAAGATGAAGCAAATGGTTTGAATAGTTAGAACAAACTCTGCTATACGCAGGAAAGTCTGCCTTAATAATCAAGCTCAAGCTAGTATTTGTGTCATCGTTACGATAATGATTCGTTTATAAAAGATTCGGCTAAAATACTGTCACCTGAAACGTAATCAATATTTTTCTTACTTAAACAGAATATATTAGAGGAACTTTGATAACAGACAATTTTTATTTGACAAGGTTATTACAGATCCTCAAAATAATTTTGAGTATTTGAGTATTTGAGTATTTGAGTATTTGAGTATTTGAGTATTTGAGTATTTGAGTATTTGAGTATTTGAGTATTTGA
>NZ_JBPYDD010000015.1:0-5711 GCF_051847535.1 Psychrobacter sp. 1U1
TGTAGCTTTATGGGTCGATAGACGTAGCTTTATGGGTCGATAGACGTAGCTTTATGGGTCGATAGACGTAGCTTTATGGGTCGATAGACGTAGCTTTATTGATGCTACAGCCCTTAAATAGCAAAGGATAGCGAGAGCTTAAAAGCTTTTAAAAACATTAAAAACATTAAAAACCTTTTTTCTTTTTTTTATTAACTAAAAGAACAAGAGCTTTTACCTATCTAAATTTGCAGTATCGATACTTATCTGTACCTGTAAAGCAAGTATTCGGAGTGACTCTCGCATAAAATTCACCATCTGGACCGTTAACCACATTATGAGCAATCTTAGCTGCTGCTAAACTATTGTATTTAGTTTGACGCTCTGCAATGTCTGCTTTGCTAGGCACAAGTAACCAAACAGAAAATAAAGTAAGAGCAAATATACAAGCACATATAGCACCTACCAGACCAGCAGCCTTCCAACTTAGTGATCTAGCAAACTCATCTGATAACTCTTTGGTGTATCGTTCAGCGCCTTCTCTAGCTTCCTTTCTAACACTGATTAACGTGTTTTTGGCATCATTGGCTAATTGCCGATTTTGTTCCTCAAACTCAGTAGAAAAAAAGCTTAAACTCTTAAAGTTGGCATCAAAGGTTTTTTTCATATCTGACGATAATATGGATAAATCATTAATGCTGGTGGTGGCTAGGTTCACGGTTTGTACTAAGTGATGATTCGCCTTTTCAACATGACCACCAACGCCTTGCGTTAACTGGTTATGGTAGTGATTAAGCACCGCAGACACTTCTTTGCTAACCTCTTTAGCCGCACCAATAGCAATCGCTGATTTGATGACATTCTCTCGTTCTTGATAATCATTGAGCTGAGCTGTTAGATTGTTTACCAGCTTGGCGGTTGCTTCGTCTCTGTCTTTGGTGGCTTGATCTGTTGCCTCTATTTTTTCTAACAAGGCAGTATTATGTTCTGTCAATGTGGCAATGGCGGTAAGTAGGTCTTCAAGGTTGGGTGTCTCTGACATTTTTATCTTCCTAATCCATAGCTGCGGCTGCGATTAATCTCGTTACTGTAGTCTGTAATCTCTTTTTGGACGCTCTGTAGTGCTTGCTTCTGAGTTTTTTCGATAGTTTGGCTGTGATTGTCTATAAATTCACTTAAAACGCCTTGTAGGGCTGCTGTGTGCGTTTTACGCTCACTGGTATAGTGTATATTTTTAATCTCATTCAATGCTTGCTGTGATTTGTCGTTAACTAAGTCCGTTAACGCGCCACGCTCATTTGACGCAAGCTCGCGCTGTCTTTGTGTGGTGTTTGGGTTATCCGTGTATTTATCGAGGCTGTGCATGACTTCATTAGCGACTGAAATCGCTAAAATAAGTTTGCCGGTCTTGCTGTTTGGATCAATCCCTTTCTGCGTATGCTGTTCCAATTGTGCCATTACAGCTGCATACAGTGATTTTTTGTCGGCAAGGAATTGCTTGTTTTCAAGCGCAAGCTGCCTTGCTCTGTCGGCTCGTGCCTGTTCAACGCGCTCACGTTCGGCTTGTTCACGTTTTTGTTGGTCGGCAAGGTCGCGCTGTCGCTGCTGCTCCAATGCTAAGTCTTTTTGTTTTTGCTCATTCTCGCGCTTAGTCTTAATGCCCTTTGCCATCGCCATAGCTTGTGCAACCGCATCTAGCGTAGGCGCTTTAGGCTTTGGCGCAGGTAGCGATTCAGGTTCTTTGATGGGTTCATCTGCTGTGGTTGTCCTGCTTGGCGTGGGTAAATCAATACTGATCGCCTTTGTTGGTGGCGGTGTGCTGTGTTCAACGTCTTCAATCTTATGACCATTCAAGATAATGGCATCAGCGGCATCATTCACGATCTGATTTTTGGCAAGCTCAACGCCCCAAACTAGCTCGTTACGCTCGTTAATTATTTCGTTGATGGTGCCAAGCTGTGTTGCTGGCGTTTTATCAATCTCGTAGTGCTTGCCTTCTTCTTTGGCTTGCTCTGCTTTTCTTAGCTCTCGCTCGTATTTGTCACGTTCTAGCTTGGTAGCCACTGACCCCATTTTGAGCTGTGGCTCAATATCAATTCCTTGCGCGGCATAGCTGCGACTATCAATCAATTTATGGTCATGCTCGGCTAGTTTTTCGTTGGCGATATGCTCCCATATTTGGCGAACGTCTGTAATCTCATGGCTGACTCGCGCCATGCCAAGCGAGCGCCGCTTATTATCGGACAGCTCAATGCTCGCTTTGTCGGTTAGTATGATCTCGTTATTATCGTCAAGCGCTGCGGTGCGCGTGGTGAACATGATATGAGCATGGAAGTTGCGAGGGTCTGCACCCCGATCAATCTCTTTTTGTGTGGGTTGATGGATAGCACAGTCGGCAATCGTACCGTAACGATCCGCTAGGGTTTGGGCGAAGCTATGCGCTAACTCCTTACGCTCTTGCTCGTTCAGCTCGTACGGTAGATTAACCAGCCATTCGCGAGCCACACGCGCATCTTTTCTTTTCTCGGCAGCTTCCGCTTTGTTCCATAAATCACTACGATCAATATCAGCGTTGGCAGCAGCCAACGCTGTCGGAAAAATAATATCGGCACTCATCACGCCATGCTTTTTTGAATAGTCATGGGTCTTGCCATATCGCTTATCTTCAAGCTCTACTCCTGCGCGATAGCTCGCACTAGCAACAGCACTTTGTCCGTTACCTCGTGATATGGATTTAGTCGATGCGATGAAAATAGCCATTATTGATTGCTCGGTTTTTAGTTTTTGCCACTAACGTCTTTCTGTTAGTAGTGGGGTTTTAGGGGTTTCCCCTAACGTGTTTTGATTTTATAAATGTGTGACCGTTAGGGATAAACATTTGTAAAGTCGAAAACTCGCACTTAGTCAGTGGGACTTCAACCATCCGTCGATTAACTATATCATAAACTGTTGTTAGGTATTAGCGAAGTTGCTATAGTTAAGAGAACTATAATTTGATGATTTAAGGAAGAGTTATGAGCTTACTTGGTGGTAATGATTTGAAAGAGCAGCAGAAGATTAATGATCTTGAGCTTAAGATAAATAGAGAGAAGCAGAAGTTAGATAAGAAGCTAACACGGCAAAAAATACTACTGGGTGCTTTTCTTGTAGATGCCTTAGAGAAGGATGCAGTAAATGGTTTAAAGGAATATACAGCCGATAATCTATTGAACTTCCTGACCAGACAGGGAGATAAGGATTTAATGTTAGACTTGGTAAAGAATCTGAAAACTGTGACAGTGGAGAAGTATCATAGTTCTAATAATTAAAAAAATATAAATTTGAGACTCTAATGAAAATTATACTTGGTATAGGGTTTATAGATGGATTTTTGTAGCTGGGACTGGAAAGCTATTGCGCCCTTCATCACAGGATCGGTTGCTTTATTTATATTCTACCAATGGAGAGGTCAAAAACGCAGTGAAATAATGTCAAATGAGGCTGCAAAAATCTTAGTTCTTCTGGAAGAATATAGGGAATACCTTGTTGATCTAGATAGTGAGATGATGAAACCATTAAAAGACGACAACACAGCTAAATTGGAAGAACTTAGATTGATTGCTCGTCAAATTTGCAATAGTGCTATATCGTTTAGTGGGTTAGCCAGTAACGAAAGGGCTATAGCGACACAAATCAAAAATACCGTTGGTACTTTCTATAATAAAGCTAAGAGCTTAGATAAGAAAAGCTTTCCAGAGATTAGGGAAGATCCAGAAAGTCCTATATTAGTATCGGGATTTGATAATGCGATTAAAAAACCAAAAACTATCCTAATTTATTATTTTAAATATCAAGCATTTACATTGTTTTTTAGGGAATTGGTTAGCATGATTACTACTAATTATTTGAAATTAAAAAAATATCTACGAGGTTGATTTGAATCAAAAACAATATGTTCGGTTATCAATAGTATTAGCTGTTCCAACTTTAGCTCTTAGTCTTTACGTAGGACAAGAAGGTATTTTTCATCCAAAAGGGCAATTTGTACAATGTAGTGTGAGTAAGGCTTATTGTTCTCCAATGATAAATACTTATCAGTTCCAATCTGACTTACATTTAAAGTATTTCGTTGATTCCCCAGATAGGTTTTTGGGGTTGTATGACATTGATGTCCCAATGAAGGTTTATTTCAATACTACTGACAATGGAATGCAAGACGTAAGCAGTTTAGTAGACGGTAAAATATTAGAAACAAGTAATTGCTTAATATTGCCACAGAACAGAATCAGTTGTAGCCATCATCGCAAAAAAATCCAACCTAACTTTGTGTCGGATGGACGAATAGAGTTTATCAATCCAGAAGACGAAATAGCGTTCAATAATATAGCGGAGGAGGGTAAGTCGTATTTTAAGAATTATACTTTCATTCGTATTATTGATGGTTTCGGAGTATTTTTAATACTTTTTACTCCATATCTGATTTTTTCATGGATAATTCACTTCATAATCTATGGAGCTAAAATAGGTGCGCAGAGAAAAAGACCCTATCAATAAACCATACCCCAAGGGAACCAAATATTTCAGCCTTCAAACCTATTAACAGACTACTTAAAACAGACTGCTATAATGGAACCACTTATAATAGACCGCTAGCATTAATAATCTAAATAATCCCTGATTGGACGCTTCTTGAACTGAGAAGGGTCTTTTTTTAGGCGGTTAGTCATCTCAAACTCCCAACCACTATCGCTTTGTCCTGCTGCACTGGTAGGGCTGACCATGTGATTATAGTCAGTAATAAACTGAGGGTTGCGAGCAATACGCCCTAACTGTTTATCGTTTAATCCTTCAACTGTGAACATATCTGCTGTATCAACATCTCTTTTCTTAAGCTCAGTAGTGGTTTTTCTTTTATCATTCTTCACCTTAAATTTGAATGTAAAACCTACAATTACACGTCCATCTTTGTGTTGCTCATACTCGGCTTGAATATCTGTATGTTTATTTATTTGATTGATAGCATGGTCTAAAACTCGAGCTTTGAAGTTATTCATTTTCTTGTACTGCTCAGGCTCAACACCTAATTTCCTGCGTAGATCATCCACTGATATTCTGTTAGTTTTACCAATTGCTTTCCATTGCATCATTAACTCATAAAGCCTGATTGAATACTCGCTTTGTAACTCACTAACCTGCTTCAACTCATATTCAGTGTATTGCTCGCTAAGTCTTGTTATAAGCGGAATAACTGCATCTGTGAATTGCAGCTCAACCAGACCAGCAGCATCAATGTAGGTTATTTTTTGCACCCATCTAATCACATGGCGAGCTAACTTTCCTGTCTGTTCGTGAATGTCTTCATACTCAAAATGAGCATCAAACAATCCACTTGTAGCACTTTTTAAGGCATCGTATGAAGTATGCTTCTCCACCTTGAATTGCTCTTGATAGCTCTTTGCTTTAATTTGAAGAACACCTCTAGCGTCAATCAACTGTTTTTGTTCCCTAGCCTCAATGATTGCTAGAAAAATGAGGCGCTGCTCAGGTATGCCAAGGGAGTAACTAGCACTGATTAATTTATTATCTTTGGTTATTAACTGCTTATCGCTCATTTCATACTTTCCATAGTGAATGATATAAGCACTATAACCCATAAAGCTACAAAATTATATACACTGTAGCTTTATGGGTCGATAGACGTAGCTTTATGGGTCGATAGACGTAGCTTTATGGGTCGATAGACGTAGCTTTAT
>NZ_JBPYDD010000016.1:0-5359 GCF_051847535.1 Psychrobacter sp. 1U1
GGAATAGAGAGCTGACGATGACCTACTCTCACATGGCCGGAGCCACACTACCATTGGCGCGATGATGTTTCACTTCTGAGTTCGGGAAGGGATCAGGTGGTGCCATCATGCTATTGTCGTCAGCAAAGGGGGTTAGATATGAGTCTGTGTTGTTTTACTTATTTGACTAAGTATCACTTATCCTAACTGAATCAAGGATAAAGGTGATATCGATATAATGCTGACCATTCTATGAATAACCATTGCGCGTTTTGTCTGTCAAGGGACCTTCAAGTAATTGAAGGTGCGTGACAGACGCATAATCGTCACTCTATAGATAATTACAAACCACTTGGGTGTTGTATGGTCAAGCCAAACGAGCAATTAGTACAGGTTAGCTACACACATCGCTGTGCTTCCACACCCTGCCTATCAACGTCCTAGTCTTGAACGGCTCTTTAGGGAAATCTAATCTTGAGGTGGGCTTCCCGCTTAGATGCTTTCAGCGGTTATCCCATCCGAACGTAGCTACCGGGCAATGCCATTGGCATGACAACCCGAACACCAGTGGTTCGTCCACTCTGGTCCTCTCGTACTAGGAGCAGATCCTCTCAAATTTCCAACGCCCACGGTAGATAGGGACCGAACTGTCTCACGACGTTCTAAACCCAGCTCGCGTACCTCTTTAAATGGCGAACAGCCATACCCTTAGGACCTGCTTCAGCCCTAGGATGAGATGAGCCGACATCGAGGTGCCAAACACCGCCGTCGATATGAACTCTTGGGCGGTATCAGCCTGTTATCCCCAGAGTACCTTTTATCCGTTGAGCGATGGCCCTTCCATACAGAACCACCGGATCACTAAGACCTACTTTCGTACCTGCTCGACTTGTGGGTCTCGCAGTTAAGCGCGCTTTTGCCTTTATACTCTATGAACGATTTCCGACCGTTCTGAGCGCACCTTCGTACTCCTCCGTTACTCTTTAGGAGGAGACCGCCCCAGTCAAACTACCCACCATACATTGTCCTCGGTATTGTTATACCTGAGTTAGAACCCCAACATGACCAGGGTGGTATTTCAAGATTGGCTCCACCAAGACTAGCGTCTCGGTTTCAAAGCCTCCCACCTATCCTGCACAAGTCAGGTCAAAGTTCAATGTAAAGCTGTAGTAAAGGTTCACGGGGTCTTTCCGTCTAGCCGCGGGTACACAGCATCTTCACTGCGATTTCGATTTCACTGAGTCTCTGCTGGAGACAGCGCTGCCATCATTATGTCATTCGTGCAGGTCGGAACTTACCCGACAAGGAATTTCGCTACCTTAGGACCGTTATAGTTACGGCCGCCGTTTACTGGGGCTTCGATCAAGACCTTCGCTTACGCTAAGCCCATCAATTAACCTTCCAGCACCGGGCAGACATCACACCCTATACGTCCACTTTCGTGTTTGCAGAGTGCTGTGTTTTTAATAAACAGTTGCAGCAGCCTGGTATCTGCGACTGCCAACAGCTCAAGGAGCAAGTCCTATCACCATCAACAGCGTACCTTCTCCCGAAGTTACGGTACCATTTTGCCTAGTTCCTTCAGCAGAGTTCTCTCAAGCGCCTTGGTATTCTCTACCTGATCACCTGTGTCGGTTTAGGGTACGATTCGTTTATGACTATCGCTTAGAAGCTTTTCCTGGAAGCCTGGTATTTGCCACTTCGTCCTACAAGTAGGACTTGCTATCAGATCTCGGTATATAATAGCCCGGATTTACCTAAGCTATAAACCTACATCCTTTCACCTAGATAACCATCACTAGGCTGACATAACCTTCTCCGTCCCTCCATCGCATCATAAACAAGTATCGGAATATTAACCGATTTCCCATCGACTACGCCTTTCGGCCTCGCCTTAGGGGTCGACTCACCCAGCCCCGATTAACGTTGGACTGGAACCCTTGATCTTCCGGCGTGGATGCTTTTCACACCCATTATCGTTACTCACGTCAGCATTCGCTCTTGTGATACCTCCAGCACACTTTACAATGCACCTTCTCAGGCTTACACAACGCTCCCCTACCACTTGAAAACAAATTCAAATCCGCAGCTTCGGCTCCTAGTTTGAGCCCCGTTACATCTTCCGCGCGGGCCGACTCGACTAGTGAGCTATTACGCTTTCTTTAAAGGATGGCTGCTTCTAAGCCAACCTCCTAGCTGTCTATGCCTTCCCACCTCGTTTCCCACTTAACTAGGAATTTGGGGCCTTAGCTGGCGGTCTGGGTTGTTTCCCTCTCCACAATGGACGTTAGCACCCACTGTGTGTCTCCCGGATATCACTCATCGGTATTCGGAGTTTGCATCGGTTTGGTAAGTCGGTATGACCCCCTAGCCGAAACAGTGCTCTACCCCCAATGGTGTTCGTCCGAGGCGCTACCTAAATAGCTTTCGGGGAGAACCAGCTATCACCGAGTTTGATTAGCCTTTCACCCCTATCCACAAGTCATCCCCTGGCTTTTCAACGACAGTGGGTTCGGTCCTCCGGTGCCTGTTACGGCACTTTCAACCTGCTCATGGATAGATCACTCGGTTTCGGGTCTATACCCTGCAACTAGTCGCCCTATTAAGACTCGGTTTCCCTACGGCTCCCCAAAACGGTTAACCTCGCTACAGAATATAAGTCGCTGACCCATTATACAAAAGGTACGCGGTCACCATGCAAGATGGCTCCCACTGCTTGTACGCACACGGTTTCAGGTTCTATTTCACTCCCCTCACAGGGGTTCTTTTCGCCTTTCCCTCACGGTACTGGTTCACTATCGGTCAGTCAGGAGTATTTAGCCTTGGAGGATGGTCCCCCCATCTTCAAACAGGATTTCTCGTGTCCCGCTCTACTTAATATGTCAACACTAGAATTTAAAATACGGGGCTATCACCCACTATGGCCAGCTTTCCCACACTGTTCTTCTATTCTAGTATCAATCGGCTTCTCCCCGTTCGCTCGCCGCTACTTGGGGAATCTCATTTGATGTCTTTTCCTAAGGGTACTGAGATGTTTCACTTCCCCTCGTTCGCTTCCTAATAAATTAGGATACCTACCTTATGGTAAGTGGGTTTCCCCATTCAGAAATCTCCGGATCACAGGATATTGCCGCCTCCCCGAAGCTTATCGCAGGCTGTCACGTCTTTCATCGCCTCTGACTGCCAAGGCATCCACCATGTGCGCTTAATTACTTGACCATACAACCCCAAAGGGTCTTTGTCAGCAATTATAACGATATCACCTATGTTTACGCTTGATTCAGTTCTCTTTACTTTTTTAATAATCAACCCTTGGGATAACAAACAATGTCGTTAAAAGGTTGATTATTAAGGTTAAAAGTGACACGTGAACATGTCACTCTTAACCCAGACTCATATCTATGTTTTTAAATAGTTCTTACTCTCTCGTCGAGTAGTAAGTTCTGTATAAAACAGAAAGAAATAATCAGTCTTACCTTTTAATACTTAGGGTAAGCGAATCATTCGTTTCTATTTGATACTCATGTAACTACTATATCTAAAGCACTTGTTTACTAATGGTGGAGCCAAACGGAGTCGAACCGTTGACCTCCTGCGTGCAAGGCAGGCGCTCTACCAACTGAGCTATGGCCCCGTGTGTAAGTGGTAGGCCTGGGCAGACTTGAACTGCCGACCCCCGCGTTATCAACACGGTGCTCTAACCAGCTGAGCTACAGGCCTGTACGAGGCATATACCTCTAACTAGTAAACTAGCTTAAAACTAAAGAACAACTTGTTGTGAATTCTTGCCAAGTGAATGCCGTCTATAAGGAGGTGATCCAGCCGCAGGTTCCCCTACGGCTACCTTGTTACGACTTCACCCCAGTCATCAACCACACCGTGGTGAACGCCGTCCTAAAAGGTTCGGCTATCCACTTCTGGTGCAATCAACTCCCATGGTGTGACGGGCGGTGTGTACAAGGCCCGGGAACGTATTCACCGCGGCATTCTGATCCGCGATTACTAGCGATTCCTACTTCATGGAGTCGAGTTGCAGACTCCAATCTGGACTACGATAGGCTTTTTGAGATTCGCATCACATCGCTGTGTAGCTGCCCTCTGTACCTACCATTGTAGCACGTGTGTAGCCCTGGTCGTAAGGGCCATGATGACTTGACGTCGTCCCCGCCTTCCTCCAGTTTGTCACTGGCAGTATCCTTAGAGTTCCCGGCCAAACCGCTGGTAACTAAGGAAAAGGGTTGCGCTCGTTGCGGGACTTAACCCAACATCTCACGACACGAGCTGACGACAGCCATGCAGCACCTGTATTCTAATTCCCGAAGGCACTCCCGCATCTCTGCAGGATTCTAGATATGTCAAGACCAGGTAAGGTTCTTCGCGTTGCATCGAATTAAACCACATGCTCCACCGCTTGTGCGGGCCCCCGTCAATTCATTTGAGTTTTAACCTTGCGGCCGTACTCCCCAGGCGGTCTACTTATTGCGTTAGCTGCGTCACTAAGTCCTCAAGGGACCCAACGACTAGTAGACATCGTTTACGGCGTGGACTACCAGGGTATCTAATCCTGTTTGCTACCCACGCTTTCGAGCCTCAGTGTCAGTATGATGCCAGGAAGCTGCCTTCGCCATCGGTATTCCTTCAGATCTCTACGCATTTCACCGCTACACCTGAAATTCTACTTCCCTCTCACCTACTCTAGCTTAACAGTATCAGATGCAGTTCCCAGGTTAAGCCCGGGGATTTCACATCTGACTTATCAAGCCACCTACGCTCGCTTTACGCCCAGTAATTCCGATTAACGCTTGCACCCTCTGTATTACCGCGGCTGCTGGCACAGAGTTAGCCGGTGCTTATTCTGCAGCTAATGTCATCGTCCACGGGTATTAACCGTGGAGTCTTCTTCACTGCTTAAAGTGCTTTACAACCAAAAGGCCTTCTTCACACACGCGGCATGGCTGGATCAGGGTTGCCCCCATTGTCCAATATTCCCCACTGCTGCCTCCCGTAGGAGTCCGGGCCGTGTCTCAGTCCCGGTGTGGCTGATCATCCTCTCAGACCAGCTACAGATCGTCGCCATGGTAGGCCTTTACCCCACCATCTAGCTAATCCGACTTAGGCTCATCTAATAGCGAGAGCAGTAAACTGCCCCCTTTCTCCCGTAGGTCGTATGCGGTATTAATTCGAGTTTCCCCGAGCTATCCCCCACTACTAGGTAGATTCCTAAGTGTTACTCACCCGTCCGCCGCTCGACGCCTACCAGCAAGCTGGTATCGTTTCCGCTCGACTTGCATGTGTTAAGCCTGCCGCCAGCGTTCAATCTGAGCCATGATCAAACTCTTCAGTTTAATCTTGCTTGAAGTCTTCACTATAAATAGTAAGA
>NZ_JBPYDD010000017.1:0-501 GCF_051847535.1 Psychrobacter sp. 1U1
TTGAAAGTCTTTATTTAACTAAATAAATACTCTAAAACAAGGACCGATTTGTTCAGTGGTAAACCACTCTCCAATCATCCTTCCCTTTCGACTGGGTGGCATTATACGCGCTTTTAATAGGGGGTCAAGCTAATCTTAGCTTTTATTTTTTATATATTATAACTAATTGAAATAGTTAGTTTTAAATAAGTCTAGCAAAGTATACTTATGCTAGGGATAATACTGAAAACCTTAATTAATTAGAATATAAGACTATCTAGTTGGTTATATATAGGAGAAGAAATAAAATAAGAAACTTTCATAGAACTACTTCTAACTATGAGATTAGCAACCATTCAATATTAAATTACATAGTACTTTATCTAACAAATTTTATATTATGAGAAGATACACTCTCTACTAAAACATAAGTAGAACTCCTGAATAAAAAAAGCCCCCACAACAACGTTGCGGGGGCTTTTTAGGAATAGAGAGCTGACGATGACCTACTCTCACATGGCC
>NZ_JBPYDD010000018.1:0-501 GCF_051847535.1 Psychrobacter sp. 1U1
GTACTGGTCTATCGGCAGGCGCAGTGGCTGCTAACGGCGAGATAGTAGTCAGCATGGATAAGATGAATCAGATTGGCACATTTTATCCCGCTGATCGCCTAGTAGAGATCGAAGCCGGTGTGGTCACCGAGCAACTGCAGCAGTTCGCTGAATCTAAGGATTTGTACTATCCGGTTGATTTTGCCTCGGCAGGTTCGAGCCAAATGGGCGGCAACATCGGCACCAATGCCGGCGGCATAAAGGTGATTCGCTATGGTATGACCCGCCAATGGATTATGGGCTTAACGGTAGTCACTGGCAAAGGTGATATCTTGCACCTCAATCGCGGGATGATCAAAAACGCCACCGGTTATGACTTGCGTCAATTGTTTATCGGTAGCGAGGGGACTTTAGGATTAGTCACTCAGGCGCAGATTAAGCTAGACCGACTCCCGCAAGACTTAAACGTCATGGTGCTAGGCATGGACAGCTTCAACGATGTGATGAACGTACTATCCGCCT